>NZ_NPIH01000290.1 GCF_012275575.1 Paraburkholderia sp. SG-MS1
GCGGCGAAGAACTACACGCACATCCTCGCGCCGGCGACCGCCTACGGCAAGAACATCACGCCGCGTATCGCCGCAAAACTCGACGTCGCGCAGATCAGCGACATCACGGCCGTGGAGAGCGCCGACACGTTCGAGCGCCCGATCTATGCGGGCAACGCCATCGCAACGGTGCAATCGGCCGATCCGATCAAGGTCATCACGGTGCGCTCGACCGGTTTCGACGCGGTGGCGGCCGTTGGCGGCAGCGCAACGGTGGAGAAGATCGAAGCCGCTGCAGACGCAGGCGTTTCGCAGTTCGTGAGCCGTGAAGTGACGAAGCTGGACCGTCCGGAACTGACGTCGGCGAAGATCATCGTCTCGGGTGGCCGGGGTCTGGGCAATGGCGAGAACTACACGAAGGTGCTCGAGCCGCTGGCCGACAAGCTGAACGCGGCGCTGGGCGCCTCGCGCGCGGCAGTCGATGCGGGCTTCGTGCCGAACGACTATCAGGTCGGCCAGACCGGCAAGATCGTCGCGCCGCAACTGTACGTGGCCGTCGGCATCTCGGGTGCGATCCAGCATCTGGCCGGCATGAAGGACTCGAAGGTGATCGTCGCGATCAACAAGGACCCGGAAGCGCCGATTTTCAGCGTCGCCGATTATGGTCTGGTGGGCGATCTGTTCACGCTCGTGCCGGAACTGGGGGGTGAAGTCGCCTGATGCAGGCAACAGGCGCGGCGTGTTGGATGGCGCGCCTGGTTGATAGAACGTTTTGGCTTACGCCGTTCCCACTTCAAAAGCCCATGTGCTGGATGCCCGCGATTACCGGTAACGGTTGAATCGCTTACCTCGCGTAGCCATGCGTCGTGCCCAGTTCGCGGCATCGGTCCGTTGCACTCTCCACCACGCCCGCGCGCATTGCGTGACGCAGCCCCCATGTCGGGCTCGAACAACTCGCAACGGCACGCCCTCGCAACGCCAACCCCGGTCTAAGGTACTCACGTCACGACCGTCAGGCACACCTCTTGCTTACTCAAGCGGCTCACCGGCCGAGGCGAGCACGACCGTCCGGTTCGCACTCCCGGTCGTCGAGAGCGCCACGCGCTCTCGGCGACCGCACCTAAACCCGATTTTTTCAGGCATAAGCATCATGAGTCGCGTTTTACTCGTGGATGATCAACCCGAAGCATTGTCCGCGTTACGTGCCGTACTGGTCGGCCGCGGCTACACAGTGGCCACGGCGGCGGACGGTGTCGAAGCATTCGAACGATTGCAACGCACGCGCGTGAGCGCCGTCGTGTGCGACTGGCGCATGCCCAACATGGATGGCGCCGAGCTGATCGAATCGATGCAGGCCACGAGTGGACTCGCGTCGGTCCCCGTCATTCTGACGAGCGGTAGCGGCGAAGCGCCCTCGTTGCCCATGAAGGGCTTTCTTCGCAAGCCGTTTGCGCTGGATAAACTGCTGTCATTGCTCGCCGAATGCGAGAACGGCGCGACAACCCCGGGCGTTTGCTGACCATATGGACTTGCCGCTCGCGCACGACAACAGGGCAGCATTCGGCATAACGGGCAAGCGTGCGCGATAGCGAGGCATCGCATCGCGCGGCGCTTGCGTCCAGTCGATCCTGTCGGCGTATTTCGTCCGGCAGAACACGGTTGCAATTGACGGCCCGAGTCGCCATGCCGTCTTCAGGCCTTCGCGCATTCCCCTCGCACCGCTACGCGGACTTCTCCATCAACTGCCCGCGCGGCGTCAAGTCGGCATCGGGCGAAATATCCTCCAGCGTCTGCTGACTGGTCTCGATGCGCAGCGCCAGAATCGCGACGCTGAGCAGAAGCAGCACACCGCCGACCATCGTCAGCACACCCGTCACGCCGAATCGCGTATAGAGCAGCAGCGCGACATACGGCGTGGACATCGAGGCCGCGCGTCCGCACGTGCCCGCGACACCGGTTCCGCGCAACCGATGCGCGGTCGGGAATAGCTCCGGGATATAGCCGAACAGTCCAAGCGTGCAGACCGTATAGATCGCCGTCACCAACGCGAAGCCCACGACCGAGATCGCTGCCGGCGCGCGCATCTGCACGTACACGAAGCCGAGCAGAATCGTCACGAGCGAGAACAGCACGATGCCATTGCGACGCCCAAGCCGGTCGGTCACGAGATAACCGACCACCGCACCGGCCGGCGCACCGAATGACATCAGCAGCACGAAGCCGAGCGACTGCACGATCGTCAATCCTTCCTTCACAAAGAACGTCGGCAGCCACGCGACGAACCCATACAGCGACATGTTGATCGCCATGCAGGTCAGCGCCGCCACCAGCGTGCGGCCGATCATCCCGCGCGCGAACAGCGCCGAGAACGGCGCGGCCGGCACCTCGTGACTGACCACGCGTGCGACCGGCGGCAACTTGCCGACGCGCGCCTCGACTTGCCGCTCGATCGCCGACACCGTGGCCTCGGCTTCGTCGAGCCGCCCCACCGTTTCGAGCCAGCGCGGCGACTCCGGCATCCGATGCCGCAGAAACCACACGATCAGCGCACCGAGTCCCGCAATCGCGAACATGTAGCGCCAGCCGAGATGCGGAATCACCCAGTAGCCGATCGCGGTCGCGCCGAGCAAACCGGAGTTGATGATCAGCGCGAGCAGCGCGGTCCAGCGTCCGCGTGTGGCGGGTGGTACGAATTCGCACAGCGTGCCCGCCGCCACCACGAGTTCGGCGCCCAGCCCCACACCCATGATGAAGCGCAGCACGATCAGCCAGTAAATGTTCGGCGCAAAGCACGCGGCAAGCGACGCGACGCCGAAGATCGCAAGGTTCGCCTGATACGAATAGCGTCTGCCGAAGCGGTCGCCGAGATAGCCGGACAGACCCGCGCCGATCATCATGCCCATGAAGGTCGCGGAGATGAAAAATGAGCCGAGCCGCAAATCGGTGAAGCCGCTCTTGACCATCGCCGCGAGCGCGCCGTTAGCCAGATAGATATCGAATGCGTCGAGGAAAGCGCCCGCGCCGATCAGGCCAAGAATGTTCCAGTGGAAACGGGTGATGGGCAGGCGGTCGAGCCGTGCGCCGGAATTGACTGTGACGGTTGCCAAACTTTGTCTCCTGAGAGGCCGCACGCGGTTGGGTCGCTTGCGCAAAACAGTTCCGCGTGGCCGCCTTTTTGCATGCGACGGCTCTGACGCGGGGTCCTGGATGGCACGGCTTGATGTCGCCGTGCGTGTAGCGCTAAGAGTGCGACAGCCGGCGTGGAGAGGGAATTGGCATTATTGGAAGCCGATGTTTTGTTGCGGTTAAGGGTGTGAGACGGTTCCGGCCCGGTGCGGGGCGGCATCCGACGGGGACAGCACCGCCCGCAGCAAAGCGAAACGGCGCGGCGCATATCCATGCACCGCGCCGTTTCGCACACACAGCCTGCCGCCCAATCGCGTGAACACGGCTTATCGATCCGCCGCGATCCTGCGAGCCTTCAGAATCACGGGCATGTCGACCATCTTGCCGTCCACCGCTACCGCCGCGCCGTTGCTGGTCTCCACCGCCGCCAACACGCGCCGCGCCCACGCCTGCTCGGCCTCGCTCCACGCATACGCGCGATGCACCGCGTCGATCTGCTTCGGATGAATGCACAGCTTGCCGCCGAAACCGAAGCGCCGGCCGCGCCGCGCGTCGGCTTCGATAACATCGGCGTCGGTGATGGTCGTCGACACCCCGTCCACCGGCGCGCCGATCCCTGCGACCCGCGAGGCCAGCACGATCTGCGAGCGGAACGGATGCAACTCCTCGGCATCGCCGTCGATGCCGAGGTCGATCTGGAAATCGAGCGTGCCGAACACGATGCGCTGCACGCGCGGCGCGGCGCACAACGCCGGGAGATTCGCGAAGCCTCGGGCGGTCTCGACAATCGGCAACACGCTCAACCCCGGATGCGCGTGCGCGAGCACCGCCTCGATCTGCTCGCGCGTCTCGGCTTTGGGTAGCACGATGCCCGCGACGCCGGGCCGGATTGCGAGCGTGGCAACGTCGTCGTCGAACCACACGGTATCCGAACCGTTGACACGCACCCACGCCGGCCGTGATGCACCGTCCGATACAGCGGCCAGCACGGCCGCGCGCGCCATGAATTTTTCATCGGGCTGCACGGCGTCTTCGAGATCGAGGATCACCGCGTCCGCGCCGGCCGCGTGCGCTTTCTCGAAGCGCTCGGGCCGGTTGCCCGGCACGAACAGATACGAACGGGGCAGTGCGGCGCTCATGCGGACACCGTCGCGTGCGATGTCGCTTCGAACACCGAGCCGACTCGCGTCTGCTCCGCGATATGCCACGCGTTGCCGAGCAAACGCGCCGCTTCGCCTTCGGTGGCCGCGCCCGCGAATGCCGCCAGCCGATGCAGCTTGCTCGCGATTTCATCGCGCGACAGCGTGTTGCCCGGATCGCCCTTCGGTTCGTCGACGCGGCCGTTGAGGACGCGGCCATCGGTGGTCGTCACGGTGACCTTGCCGATCCAGCGCGCGGGGTAGGCCGCATCGACCTCGGCATCGAAGGCCATCGTGACGTTGTCGCGGAACACGGCGATCGTATCCGCGTCGAAGCCCTGTTCGAATTCGGTGACGCCCGCATAACCGTGATGCGCCACGAGCCCGAGCACCGTGCCCATGTTGAACTTCGCCTGATGCACGGTGCGCGGCGTGACGACCGCGCCGAGCACGTCGATCGCGCCCTGATGCACGTGCGCAACCACCTTCGCTATATCGCGTGGTGCGAGACGGTGTGCCTGCACGACGGCGAGCAGTGCGTCCGCGGCGGGATGCGTATGACGGCACGCCGCGTGATACTTGAACGAGGTCTCCTCGGTCGCCCAGCGGCTGCCCAGGCGGTCGACAAGGCGCGCCGGATCGGCGTCGCTCGACATGCCCGCCGCCATGCCCTTCGCCCCTTCGAGAATGTGCGTCGCGCCCTTGAAGCCGTCGGCGGCGAGTTGCGCGGCCATCAGTCCGTTGGCGGCGGCCATCGCCGTGTGCAATTGCTTCGAGTCGGCGGCGTCGCGCAGGAACTCCCACAGCCCGCTCGCTTGCGTACCGGCCGAACCGAACGCGTCGAGCATCTGCGTCGGCGACAAACCGAGCAGCCGTCCGGCGGTGGCTGCCGCCGCGATCGTGCCGACCGTACCTGTGGTGTGAAATACCTTGTAGTGCGAGCGGCCCATAAATTCACCGATGCGGATACCGACTTCATAACCGGCGACCGCCGCCGCGATGAAAGCGCGCCCCGATGCATGCGTGGCTTGAGCCAACGCGAGCGCCACCGGAAACACCACCGTCGCTGGATGAAACACCGAGCCGTTGTGCACGTCGTCCTGTTCGGCGAAGTGCGATGCCGCGCCGTTGATCATCGCCGCGAAATACGGCGTGGTGCGGCTGCGGTCGATCAACACTTCGCACGGGCCGTGCTGCGTCGCGCCGGCTGCCTCGCGAGCGAAGCGTGCAATGGTTTCGACAGGCCGTGCCCCTTTACCGGCCAGGGCCGAGCCGAGCCAGTCGACGTACAGGTTGACGGTGCGCTCGACCACCGCGTGCGGAATGTTGTCGAAGTCGAGCTGCGCGGCGAAGGTGGCAAGCGTGAGACTGGGATGATCGTTCATGAGCGTGCGGGAGTCGGTTCGTTCGGGGTTCGTTCGGATTGCCGGCATGGCGTCGTCCACACGCCGGCGCGAAAAGACGCTTCAGATCGTACCGGCCGCGCGCAGCGCATCGATGCGCGCGCTGTCGTAGCCGAGTTCCCGCAGGATCGCTTCGGTATGCTCACCGAGTGCGGGCACCGGGTCCATGCGCGGTGCGAAGTCGGTAGGCAGACCCGGCGGCAACAGCGCAGGTACTGCGCCCGCCGCCGTACCGACTTCCTGCCAACGCTCGCGCGCCTTCAATTGCGGATGCGCCCACACGTCGCCGAGCGTGTTCATCTGCGCATTGGCGATGCCGGCCTGATCGAGCCGCTCGATCACCTGCGCGGCGCTCAGCTTCGCAAACGCCGCGACGATCACCTCGCGCAATGCTTCGCGCGCGGACGTGCGTTTGGAGTTCGACGCGAAGCGCTCGTCGGTGGCGAGTTCCGGTTGTTCGAGCACGCGCTCGCAAAACAGCTTCCATTCGCGCTCGTTTTGCAGACCGAGCATCACGGTCTTGCCGTCGCCGGCGGGGAACGGTCCGTACGGATAGATCGTTGCGTGCGCCGCGCCCGACAGTGCGGGCGGCGACTGACCGTCGATCGCGTAGTAGAGCGGATAACCCATCCACTCGACCATGCTTTCCAGCATCGACACGTCGATGCGGCAGCCGCGCCCCGTGCGGCCGCGCAACAGCAATGCGCTGAGGATGTTCGAATACGCGTACATGCCGGCGGCGATGTCCGCAATCGAGCAGCCTGCCTTGGCGGGCGCACCAGGTGAGCCGGTGATCGACAGAAAGCCGGATTCACTCTGGATCAGCAGGTCGTACGCCTTCTTGTCGCGATAGGGACCGTCAGCACCATAACCAGATATGTCGCAGACGATCAGCTTCGGGGACTTCGCGCTCAACGCCTCGTAGCCGAGACCTAGCCGCTGCGCCGCGCCCGGCGCGAGGTTCTGCACCAGCACATCGGCATCGGCGACCAGCGCGCCGAGAATCTTCCCTGCTTCGGGCTGCTTCAGGTCAAGCGCGAGACTCTCTTTCGAGCGATTGGTCCAGACGAAATGCGACGACAGTCCATGCACGCGCTCGTCGTAGCCGCGTGCGAAATCGCCGACGCCGGGGCGTTCGATCTTGATGACCCGTGCGCCGAGATCGGCGAGTTGACGCGTGCAGAACGGCGCAGCGATTGCATGTTCGAGCGTGACGACCTTGATACCGTCGAGTGGTCTCATGTCTATGTCTGCCTTCTGCCTGAATGTCAGAACGAACGCGGCAGCCCGAGAATATGCTCGGCCACGTAAGAGAGAATCAGATTGGTCGAAATCGGCGCGACCTGGTACAGACGCGTTTCGCGGAACTTACGCTCCACGTCGTATTCGCACGCGAAGCCGAAACCCCCGTGAAATTGCAGGCAGGCGTTGGCGGCTTCCCACGACGCGTCGGCCGCGAGCAGCTTCGCCATGTTCGCCTGCGCGCCGCACGGTTGATGCGCATCGAAACGACGCGCCGCTTCGAAGCGCATCAGACTCGCCGCTTCGACGTTGATGAACGAGCGCGCGATCGGGAATTGCACGCCCTGGTTCTGGCCGATCGGACGGCCGAACACGACGCGCTCTTTCGCGTACTCAGTAACCTTGTCGACGAACCAGTAACCGTCGCCGATGCATTCCGCGGCGATCAGTGTGCGCTCCGCGTTCAAGCCGTCGAGGATGTATTTGAAGCCCTGCCCTTCCTCGCCGATCAGATTCTCCGCGGGAATTTCGAGGTTATCGAAAAACAGTTCGTTGGTCTCGTGATTGACCATGTTCAGGATCGGCTGCACGGTCAGGCCGTGACCGATCGCTTCGCGCAGATCGACGATAAAGATCGACATGCCTTCCGACTTCTTCTTCACATCGGACAGCGGCGTGGTACGCGCGAGCAGAATCATCAGGTCGGAGTGCTGCACGCGCGAGATCCACACCTTCTGCCCGTTGATCACATAACGGTCGCCGCGCCGCTCGGCGGTGGTCTTGATCTTCGTGGTATCGGTGCCGGTGCTCGGCTCGGTCACCCCCATCGATTGCAAACGCAAGTCGCCGCATGCGATTTTCGGCAGATACTTGTGCTTCTGCTCTTGCGAGCCGTGACGCAGCAGCGTGCCCATGTTGTACATCTGGCCATGGCACGCGCCCGAGTTGCCGCCGGCGCGATTGATCTCTTCCATGATGACCGACGCTTCCGTGAGCCCCAGCCCCGAACCGCCAAACTCCTGGGGAATCAGCGCGGCCAGCCAGCCGGCCTTGGTGAGCGCGTCGACAAACTCTTCCGGATAACCGCGTGCTTCGTCGATCTTGCGGAAGTACTCGCCGGAAAACTGCTGGCACAGATCGCGCACTGCTTCGCGAATGTCCTGAAACGAATCCTGTTGCGTCATTTGCATAGTCGAATCTCGTGGAGTTCAGGCCGTATTCAAGCCAACGTGGCCGTTGCACGCATGGTCAGATAGCCTTCGTGGTCTTTGGCCCATAGTTCGATCGTTTTGCCGTCGGCGGAGGGTTGGCCGCACACGGTGAAAGGCTGGCCGGCGAACGTGGGGCGCAGCGCCCTGAACGCGAAGCTTTGCAGCGTGGCCTCCGGCTGTTCGCGGCGCACGAGATCGACCAGCAGCGTCGCGATCAACGGACCGTGAACGACGAGGCCCGGATAGCCTTCGATCTGCGTGACGTAGGGGTAGTCGTAGTGAATGCGATGGCCATTGAAGGTCAGCGCCGAATAGCGGAACAGCAGCACCGCGTCGGTGTCGATCGTGCGGTGCCACGTTTCGCCTTGCGGAGCGAGTTGCGGTTGCTGCGGCCGCGCACCTTCCTGCGGCGCGTCGCGATAGACGATGTCGTGCTCTTCCTCGATCTTCAGTTCGCCGCCCGCTTCGATCGTGTGCTGCACCGTGACGAACACGAGGCGGCCCGAACGGCCGGTCTTGTCCTCGATATTGGCGATGGTGGAGATGCGCGTGGCGCGCTCGCCCACTTTGAGCGGGGCATGAAACGTCAGCCGGCCGCCGGCCCACATGCGGCGCGGCAGGGGCACCGGCGGCAGGAAGCCGCCGCGCTTCGGATGACCGTCGGCGCCGACTTCGGACATCGGCGCGGCCGGCAGAAAGTACAGCCAGTGCCACAACGGCGGCACCGTAGCGCCGTTTTCTTCGCGATCGAGCGTGGCGGCCAGCGCCGTCAGCGGAAAGGCGGTGATGTCGTCTTCGGTCACCGCCTCCTTGTTGAGCCAGTCGTCGAGTTTCTCTGAGGCCGCGGACATGGGCGAAGTCTCCGGATACGCGTCATTCATAATAGGGCCCTACTATGAACGACGCGCTGCGTTCCGCGAAGTTTGCATTTCCGAATCGGGCCTTTGGCTTTGCTTAAGGCGGTTTTGCTCAAGGCGTGCGGCGAACTTGGCCGCCGGGTTTACCCGCCGGCCTTTGACGGTCAGCCTTCGCGCAGATGCGCCGACGCTTCGTCTTCGATGCGTTGCCAGATTTCGATCGCCACCGGCTTCTCGCCTTCTTCCATGATATGACCGACGAGGCGGATCGCACGAGGTGCGGTGATCGGTAGCGACTTGCGACGCGCTCAGCCTCGACGCCGATCGGTTGCATCAGACTCACGCATTTGCCGGACATGCCGTTCTACGCGGCGAGTTGGAACAGACGCGGCGTTCGCGGATCGATCGGCTTATGCTGCGGATGACCCAGACCCGACGCTCGCGCCGCGTGCGCGATAGGCGGCGATGGTATCTTGCGCTTTTTCTGCCTGGATCTCGCGCGCCGTGAACACGAACTCTTTCGCGCGCGCCAGCCCGATAACGCGCGGCAGCGTGTAGAACGCACGGCAATCCGGGACGAGACCGACTTTCATGAACGGAATGCAAAAGCGCGCACGTCGATGCGCTCGCGTCATCGACTAATGAGTCGTTTCAGCGTGTGCTTCACTTAAGCCCAAGCCGCCTCGCCAGACGATTCAGATTCGCCCTGTCGAGCCCGAGTTCACGCGCGACCGCCGCCCAATTCTGCTCGTTGCGTGCGAGCGCGTCGAGCACGATGGAACGCTCGAACTCCGTCACCGCGCTGCGAAAATCCTTCGCTCCGCTCTCCTGCGTCACCTCTGCGGGTGCCGGGCTTTTTTCCCGGTGCGGTGGCGTATCGGACAGCGCGAAGTCCACGGCGCTCAGCGTAAGAATCCGACGATGCTCACGATTGGCGGCCAGCGCCTTCAACGCACTGCGCCCGATCAGATGCTCGAGTTCCCGCACATTGCCCGGCCACGGATAGCGCAACAACGCGGCCTGCGCGTCCGCCGCCAGCCGCAGACTCAGCAAGCCAAGCCGCGAGCGATTCTCTTCGAGAAAAAAGCCTGCCAGCAGCAGCACGTCGCGGCCTCGCTCGCGCAAGGGCGGCACGCGCAACGGGTAGACACTCAGACGATGATAAAAGTCCGCCCGAAACCGCCCCGCCCGCACTTCTTCGGCGAGGTCGCGATTCGTCGCGGTGATCAACCGCACGTCCACTTTATGTTCGTTATCCGAACCAATTCTCTGTAGCTGGCCGTTCTGAAGTACGCGTAAGAGTTTGGCCTGCACGGCGAGCGGCAGCTCGCCCACCTCGTCGAGAAAGATCGTGCCGCCGTCCGCGAGTTCGAATTTGCCACGCCGATCCGACGACGCGCCCGAGAACGCGCCGCGCACATGCCCGAACAGTTCGCTCTCGACCAGCGTGTCCGGCAACGCCGCGCAGTTCAGACTCACCAGTGGCTTGTTCGCCCGCGGCGACAACGCGTGGATCGCATTTGCTACGAGTTCCTTGCCGACGCCGGTTTCGCCCGTGATCAGCACGGTCAGGTCGCTGGCGGCGACCACCTCGATTTCCTTGATCATGTGGTGATGAGCATCGCTGCTGCCGATCAACTCGCGCCGGCTCTGGCTGCTCGCCTGCCGGTAAGCCTCAGCGCGAAGGCGCGCCTCTTCTCCGCTGCGGGCCAGCGTGTCGATCCGCTCCACGACACTCACCGTCGCGGCGGCAAGGCCGAGAAACGCCCGCAGCGAGGCCATGTCGATTGCGTCGAAGCGGGCGGGGTCTAAGGCATCGAGCGTAAGCAGGCCCCAAGGGCGACCGCGAATGAACAGCGGACAGCCGAGGCAGTCGTGCACTTCGAGCTTCCCGGGCACGCCTTGCACGAGGCCGTCGTAGGGGTCAGGCAAATCGGAATCGGCCGCGAAGCGCGTCGGCTCGGGCCGCGACAGCAACCGTTCGAAGCGCGGATGATCGCCGACCCGAAAGCGCCGTCCGAGCGTATCGCTGCTCAGGCCATCGATTGCCAGCGGCACGAGCGTTTCGCCTTCCAGACGCAATAGCGCGGCGGCGTCGCCCGGAAACAGCGTGCGCAGACTGCTGAGCAGGCGGCGATACCGTTCGCGATCGGACAGATCGCGCGATAGATCGAGGATCAGCGGCGTTAGCGCGTCGAGCAGTGCCTCTGCAGTCAGATTGACTCCGTCAGCAGTCTTTTTGACTAGGGTCGAATCGACCATTCTCATATCCAAATCGTTGATTTAACTACAGTTTATACCTGGCACGAATCGTGGATAGTAAGACTCCGTTGCAGATCAGCCGAAAAACCCATCACCCAAGGATTTCCTATGCTTTCCGCCGAACACCGCGCCATTGTCAAAGCAACTGTTCCTCTGCTCGAAAGCGGAGGCGAGGCGCTGACCACGCACTTCTACAACCTGATGTTGCGCGACTATCCGCAAGTGCGCCCGATGTTCAATCAGGCCAATCAGGCAAGCGGCGCGCAGCCGCGCGCGTTGGCCAATGGCGTGCTGATGTACGCACGTCATATCGATCAACTCGACCAGCTCAGTGGCTTGGTCGCGCAGATCATCAACAAGCACGTCTCGCTGAATATCCTGCCAGAGCACTATCCGATCGTCGGGCAATGCCTGCTGCGAGCCATCCGCGAAGTGCTCGGCGCGGAAATCGCAACCGATGCGGTCATTGCGGCATGGGCCGCTGCCTACCAGCAACTTGCCGACCTGCTGAGCGGGCTCGAAGAACAAGTCTATGCCGAGCGGGAAGCGGCGCCCGGCGGATGGCGCGGCACGCGTCTGTTCCGGGTCGCGCGCAAAGTGCGTGAGAGCGATGAGATCACGTCGTTCTATTTGCGTCCTGACGATGGCGGCGAGTTGCTCGCGTTTCATCCCGGGCAGTACATTGGCGCGCGGTTGGTCATCGACGGCGAAGAAGTGCGCCGCAATTATTCGCTTTCGGCCATGGCGAACGGACGGGAATACCGCATCAGCGTGAAGCGCGAACCAAACGGAAAGGTGTCGAACTACCTGCATACGCGCGTCAGCGAGAACGACGCAATAGAACTGTTCGCGCCGGCCGGCGATTTCAGGCTCGAACATACCGACAAGCCATTGGTGCTGATCAGCGGCGGCGTGGGCATCACGCCTACGCTGGCGATGCTGCAAGCCGCGCTGAATACTGATCGTCCGGTGCACTTTATCCATTCAGCGCGCCATGGCGGAGTCCATGCGTTCCGTGATGCGATCGACGCATTGGCTGCGCGCTATCCGCAGTTAAAGCGCTTCTATTGCTATGAGCAACATCGAGCGGGCGATGCCGACGCGCATGGTATCGGCTATCTCGACGAGACACGCCTTGCGAAATGGTTGCCGCAGACGCGTGATGTCGACGTCTATTTCCTCGGACCGATCGCGTTCATGAAGGCAGTGAAGAAGCATCTCAAGGCAATTGGTGTGCCGGAGTCGCAAAGTCGTTATGAGTTTTTTGGGCCGACTTCGGCGCTTGAATAAGGCTGCTTGTCGGCTGCTCTTGAATCGTTGAGAGGCGGTAGAGAAATTGAGTTTGACCGCGGGCGTGAACCTCCGTGTTCGGCCTCCATTCGCAGCTTTTCTTGTCTGCCGCTTCTCACGATGGGGTTCATGCCGAGGTGTTGCGTGGCCACTCGCACGCAACACGCGGTGCTTGCGGGCACCTGTGCGTCCATTCACGACGATGATGCACGTGGCGCTCGTACTTGCACGAAAGGTCTGCCCGCAGGACGCTGCAGGTGCCCTTATTACGTGCTCTTCTGCCGGAGACGGTTGATGGAAGCGCCGCGCGCACGCTTTCATGGGCGCGGGAACCCACCCCTTCCTATCGCTCCTTGCGCCGGCGAAACGCCCACCACCCGGCCAGTCCTGTGAAGGCTGCGACCAGGAACACCATCACCCAGAAGCCGTGGCGATTTTCCGCAAACGGGATGCCCCCCACGTTCATGCCGAAGAAGCCCGCGACGATATTGATTGGCATCGCCAGAACAGTCACCAGCGTCAGCGTGAACAGCGTGCGGTTGTTCTGCTCTTCGAGCCGGGAGATGATTTCTTCCTGCAGCAGCCTGACCCGCTCGATCAGTCCGGCCACATCGGACAGAACAACGGAGAACTCTTCCGTCGATTCACGCAGATCCTGCACGTCTTCTTGCTGAAGCCAGCGCGGCGGCCGTGCGAGCAAACGGAAGATCGCGCCAGGCTCCGGTGCGAGCATGCGTTGCAACCGTGTCAGCATACGACGCATCGCGCCGAGGTCGAGCCGGTTCTGTGTCGGCCGTTGCGAAAGGAAGCGGTCCTCGATCCGGTCGACGTCCGCGCTGGTTCGCCGGACAATCTGCACCAGCAAGTCAGCCTGGTCGCGCATCAGATGAACCAGCAATTCCGCAGGTGACCTGAAGATTTCCCCTTCCCTGACCGACGCGCGCAAACGGTCGACCGAACGCAGCGGCTTGAGGCGCGCGGTAACGATGATTCGTTGATTCGCGTAGATCCATAACGTCGCGATCTCAGAAGGAATGAACTCGAGGTTGAACATGACGTCGTTGACGACTGCGCGTAGCGCGCCATCTGCGTGTTCGATACGCGTCGAGTGTGAACCCTCCTGCAGCGCCTCGAAGAAGGCCTCCGGCAAGTCGAGTTGCGCTCTCATCCAGCGCTCGCTCGCGCTGTGCGCCAGATTGAAATGAAGCCAGAGAAACTCGCCGGCCTCTTTCGCCTCACCGCGCTCGTCTCGCTCACGAAGCCATTCGAGGACCTGGTCCGCATCGATCGGCCGCCCGGCATGGGTCGAGGAAAAAAGGAAGCCGCATACCATGCCGGACGAATCGGCACCGTAGGTTTGCAATAGCAGGTCAGATTTCATATGTCGTTCAGCGTTTGCTTCCCGTGCCGAATCGGCATCCGGCCATATGGCGGGTGAAGATGAAATTCCGGCGGATATGCCGTGATTCCAATCTTCGGTATGCGCAGACTGGATTGGAACGAAATGCCTGAGCATATCGCGGCCAATCGAAAGAAGGTTAACCCGTTAATTTTTTGTTTGCGTATCAGGGCCTTACGTTCAGGCTATTGAAGTTTAACGGTCACAAGAATGTCATATTGTGGCGTCAGATTCCCATCTGTGGGAAGTTCACTTGAAGGCCCTGACTAGCGGACTGGGCAACAATAGATGGCTGATCATCCGCCAGGTTTGCGCTGATGCGTGCGATGCAAGCGAAGTTGAAGCAAGGCGGTGAAGTTCTCTGACTACGGAATTCAGGAAGGCGCACAGGCCGCGAACGGGCTGGCGTTCGGTTCGCCGCGGGGATGAGATGGGTGAGCGCCAGGTGCGCTGATGCGGCATGCGTTGCGCGTTGCGGGGCGCGACCGGGTGGCCTGCGACCGCACTCCATCTGCGCCTTTGACCCAGAGCCCGCGCCCCGGTCAGTCCAGCGCCGTAAACGCAGAAACCCCACCTTTTCGGGGTGGGGTTCCTGTTGCTGCTGGGGAGCCT
>NZ_NPIH01000291.1 GCF_012275575.1 Paraburkholderia sp. SG-MS1
ACCGCCCGCCACGGCCACACCGTCAAGTCCTGCCGGATTGCAACCCCAGCTTGCGGGCCTTCGCCCCCGCAGGCAGGCGGATCCGCGGAACAGCCCACTGCAGGCCGCAACTGGACAACGGCCGTCTATGGAACCCGGCAGCAGTGAGGCAGACAGGCGCCCGCCCATAGCCCCCAGGGCTGCAGCAGATCGCGACCAGCAGGACAGGAACGGGGCGGAATCCGGACATCGTCAAAGCAGAGCCACCATCGATGTTCAGCCAGATAACCCTGAAGATCAGGGAAACGAACAGATTTATACTTGGGATAGCCAGCATGAGAATCTATATCTCTTCCACTCCAGGAAAGACGCGGATCAGTTTGTCTGGCAGGACTATCGGAAACAGCATCCTGATGCCCCGGAACAGAGTCACATCGATAACGAATGGGATGTGTTCAGGCGAGGGTTTTCTGATACAGCCCAAAATCCGGTCGGTCAAATCATCTCCCAGATAGCCAGATTTGCAGGTTCTTCACCAGAGACGCAGAAGAGACTGTATGAGGCGGGCAACAATATTCCGGGGTTTCTCGGCGCGGAACTGTCGGCAGCAGCAGGCGCTTCCCCGGAAACACAGGATTTTTTCAGGAAACTGGGAGAAGTGGTGGAACACCTGATTCCTGTCTGGGGAGAGGCAAGAACCCTGAGTGGGATGCTTGGCAAGGCAGCCAACGGCGAAGAACTGTCACTTGACGATCATCAAAACGTTCAAGGGCTTTTCAAGGAGCTGCTGTCAAGAACAAATATTCAGACACAGGCAGGCTTGAACGGGCATGACCTGCCTCATGGCACCAGATTTCCGTCTGAATACGTTCATGGTCCTGCCACAGTCAAAGAGATCCCCCCCAGCAACCCAGAGGCCCATGGTAAGGTTAAAGGATCCCCAGCAGGGCACGAACCCAAAGATATTGCAGAAGGAGGCAGTAGTGAAAAAAACGAGTCCGTGCCGCATGAAGCCAGTACCAGCAAACTGCCTGGACTTCCGCCGCCTTCAGAAGCAGGCCATATCAGTTTCCATGCTGTGCCGGCTGGAGATCAGTTAATCCACGGTAAAACGCCTAATGAAAAAGGCATTTACCAGACCAAGGACAATCAGGGAACAGATCACTGGTACATCCGTTATACCGATAGTACGAATGTCAGCGGAGTGTACGAGATCAGAAGTGATTTCAAGTTGGCCGATAATCGCGTCAATATCGTTGACCCAGAAACCGGAAAATCTGTGATGACCGTTCATTCTACCGGTAATGGACAGTGGAAAAGGATTCCCGGACTCGGCGGGGCAGACGAACAGCAGCCTCCGCCCAAAAAGTCACGTATTGATACATCGGACCCACACAAGCAGGCTCAGCAACACAATCCTGCAGGAACATCACAGCAATTGCGCCCGCGGGCACCCGGATCTTCGGGAGCATCAGACTCTTTGCCAGCACCAAGGTTTTCAGGAAGAGGTGGAAGCGAGACTCTCCCAACGCTCGGGCAGGACCTAAATAAATCAGGTCAAGCGACTGAAAGGCATCAGTTTAAACTCATCACTCCCGACGACATCACCGACTGGCAAAAAACTGCCAAGACCCCGGGCAATAAAGAAACGCTTGCTAAGTTTGCGATGCGCCGCGGGCTTAATTCGTCAGCATTGCAGCAGAACGTTACCACGAAGGGTGAGCTTACAGCTGCTGGGAAAACCAGGCTGCTGAGAGCCTGGGGGCATCAATTTAAACCCATCACTCCCGATGACATCACCGACTGGCAAAAAATTGCCAAGACTCCGGGCAATAAAGAAACGCTCGCTGCGTTTGCCATGAGCCGCGGCCTTGATCAGTCAATGCTGCAGCAGTACGCTACCACGAAGGGCGAGATTACAGCTGATGGGAAAACCAAGTTGATGAGAGCCGGAGGGCATCAGTTTAAACTCACCACTCCCGGCGATATCACCGACTGGCAAAAAATTGCCAAAACTCCAGGCAATAAAGAAACGCTTGCTGCGTTTGCCATGAGCCGCGGGCTTGATCAGTCTGCATTTCAGCAGTACGTTACCACGAAGGGCGAGCTTACAGCTGATGGGGAAAACAAACTGTTGAGAGCCGGAGGGCATCAATTTAAACCCATCACTCCCGATGACATCACCGACTGGCAGAAAATTGCCAGGACTCGGGGCAATAAAGTAACGCTGTCTAATTTTGCCATGGCACGCAATATTGATTATAACCAATTTATACGTCGTGTCGACACGAAAGGTAATATTAAAGATGCTGGAGAAAGACTGATTCCCGCGAAAAATTATAAAACCATCGCTGTCAAGGATGTCACCGACTGGCAAAAAATTGCCACGACTCCGGGCAATACGGAAAAGTATCTTGATTTCACCAGGAATCGTAATCTTAATGATAATATATTTAGAACTTACGTTGCTGTGAATGGTGATCTTAAAATTAATGGAAGAAACCTGGTAGCACAGGCCGGTGAAGGAAAATCTACACCTGTTAAACAAGCCGATATCCCCGGGAATTCTGTCGAAACCACGCCAGATCCAGGCATGCCCCAGTTGGCACATCCTGTGAGTAATGCTGCGCCTGGTGCCTCTGCGGCACGCCCATCCTGGGATAATCGCCTGGAGCAGTCTGCAGCGGAGCCTGTGGCTGGGCCGTCCAGGCCTCGGAGTCCTGACGATGATGACGTTGTTGTCAAGATTGAAGCGCCGTCTGATGTCACTCACGAAGTGAGCCTGCCCTATAACGACAATTTGCCAACATTGCGGAAACCCGGACAACCGACCGTCAGTATGCTGGAGCAATCTGAAGGTAAAAATATTAACTGGGATGCTGATAAGATCGAATGGAACTATCTTGAGGATGTTTTTAAAGATATGCCACGAAAAAATACTTCTTTTGCCAAAAACAAGATAAGTGAAGACGCAATGGCGTGGCTTGATAAAGAATC
This sequence comes from Paraburkholderia sp. SG-MS1, assembly GCF_012275575.1. Lineage (GTDB taxonomy): Bacteria > Pseudomonadota > Gammaproteobacteria > Burkholderiales > Burkholderiaceae > Paraburkholderia. The sequence goes on from NZ_NPIH01000291.1 coordinate 2,977, forward strand.
ATCATCCGGACCAATAAATCGCTCAGAAGAATTCGATAGGATAATCGAAGTCCGTGTGCCTGACGATGGGCCATCCAGAGGCTTTTCTCTTTTTTCCAAACGGCCTATCAGGCAATTTGAAGTATTAGGTTCGTATGCCGGAACTTTTTATGGTAGTGTTAAAGATTTGAATGAGGCATCAAGAAAGATAGGCCATGGCAGAACGGTGAGTTATGCATGGGAGGGTAAGCAACTTGGACAGCAAGTCGATGCGAGGGAAAGTGGGAACAGGCTTGCTTTGATGAATACAGCCAGACTACCAGGACACGCTGACTTACTAGGAAAGGAGAATAATATTGCTGCCATTAGAATTGGGAATAGTCTATGGTTTTATGTGGCTATAAGGAATATCAACCAAGGGGAGGAACTCCTGGTGGATTATGGGCCTACTTATAATCCTTCAGGAATTAAAATAGAACCAGTTCAGTGACGGTAAATGGTTGAGTTCCGATGTGATGGACGAGTCCCGCTAAACGGCGGGAGATTCAAGCCCAAGTGGACGGGTCGTGATGTCCACGGCAAAGGAGCGAATTGAAATGAACGCGTCCCAGCCCGTGAATGAGTAAGCAACGCAAGATCGCCCATCGTTGTGTCAATAGCATGCGCATTGCAAAAATGGAGAACCGCGTCGTGTCACGCGCTCGCTGACGCTGCAGTATGACCGGGTGATCTACCTGCTCCACGATACGGAAACGAACCGCAGGCTGGTGGGTCGCTACATCGAATGTGTATGAGTATCCGCACGGGGCGTATCGAGATCCGCGCGGATGGCGCCGCCCTTCCCTGCACGCCTATGACCGGCTCTCGGAGATTCATCGATCACAAGCGGCTGGGTCACGTGCTGCAGATCGCGCAGCTGATCCAGGCGGATCGCGATAACCGCCGTGCGTCGGGTTCAGCATCACGAACCAATCAGCGGCAGGCGCCAAGGTTAAAGGAGCGCAAGGCTGGCACAAGGAAGCAGCGCAAGACTACCGTGGAGGATCTGAACACCGCGATTGGCAGAACCATGGCCAGCCTCCAGGACCCTCTACTCAAAACCTCCTGAAAGAGATAACAAAGGCATAAACCACGACATTTCTACTTTGCTGCACTACGACATTTCAAGAATGGCCTCGGCATAACGCTGTAGCGGGTAAGTTGTAATGTCCGCTTTTAGCCAGGTTGAAATGTCCTCAATCGAAAATGCGACGCCGCCCTAACGGGTATGCTTCATAGACTGTTCTGCGCCAATCTTTACCTTGAATTTACTGTGGAACGGCAGGTAATAATCTATCGCCTTATCTATTTCACCAAGATATTTTTTTGATAGAACCACGCCAGAATTTTGATCAATCTCTGCTCTCGCACTCAGATCGTAGTAATCAGGCCTTTCTTTTTTCAGAATATCATTGAATAACGATGGGCCAGTTATTTCAAAAATTTTCTTTTGATACTCGGCAAATTTATTTTTGGAATCTGTGTCGGTATTTTTTTCAAGAAAAGGACGATCATTTAGAATTGATTTGTTTTTCGCATATCGAACATTCATTTCTTTGATGATTTCTTTTAATACATTATTGCCCGGTTGACTCGCGAAATTGCTGGTGTTGTAGCCTGAAAAATCTGTTGCTTTATGGGTTACGTGAACATTTAGCAATATGTCATCCGGCATTGCCTTCAACTGGATCTGTCCAACGCCTTGAGTGATGATGTCATCTGTATCGAGATAAATTCCACCGTATTTATTTATTAAGGAATACCGCAATCCGTCCGCGGCAGCGGACAGATTTTTACTTTGTCCTGAACGAAAATATTGATACATCTCTCCGGATGGACTGTTTTTGAAATCACTGAAAAAATGGTCCCGGTCCTCGTTAAGATCGCGTACTTCGAGTCCATCGATCTTGTGAGCCAGCCTATCATTAATTTCATGCAAAACCTCAGGACTATTCACATCGACATGGATTATAGATTTGTATCCAAGGCTTTTCCTCGAGTTTTCGAGAATATTTTCGATTAGATTTTCGGGAATTTTATCTCCGGCCCAGATATAGTGGATCTCTTTTGGGATAGCCGTAGCCTCGGTGGGAATTTCCGGAACGCCGCCTAGCCTGATAGTTTCGAACTTCGTCGGGGCAGGTAATTTGCTTTTTGCCGCAAAAAATTCTTTCTCAGTTCCTGATTCCCATTGATTCCGGCCTGTTCGCCAAACGTATCTATCCCTTACTAACCCATTGCTGTTCAACTCACGCCAGGCTCCTGCATCCGGATCATATGAAACCGGTATTGCGTATCCATTTTTATTGATCACAGAAAATTTTCCAGCAGCGGTGTTCTTGAGCACATCGTCCATGGGAATTTTTATCTCAATTTCTGGCACCGGAGTTCTGTTCGCAATCATTCCGGAGTGGGAAGTCGCCGTCCCGGTGTAAGCAGAAGGCCCGCCTTCCGTGTTTTCATTACCTCCCCCTTTGAGCCCTGACCCGTTCTCTATTCTTGTTTTAAGTTCTATAAATTGTTCTACGGTCTGGACAGCCGGTATGGCCGGATACGGTGGTGAGTATTTTTCCTTTACCAGTTGCTGAAGTTCATTCTGTCTGCTTTTTGCATCTTCACGGCTCAGTCGGGTTTCATTTTTTGCGGGGATTTTAGTCCCCCCTTTGTCGGCAGTTTCTTTCACATTGGCACGGACTATCGGGCTGCCGCGAGAGGGTTCTTTTTCCGCGGCGGGAACACTAATTTTTTCTTCGGGCTGTAGATTTGTGCCAGGGGGCAAGTTTTGTCCTTTCGGGTGCGCCTGTGTCTGAATATTTGTTCCTGACAGCAGCTCCTTGAAAAGCCCTTGAACGTTTTGATGATCGTCAAGTGACAGTTCTTCGCCGTTGGCTGCCTTGCCAAGCATCCCACTCAGGGTTCTTGCCTCTCCCCAGACAGGAATCAGGTGTTCCACCACTTCTCCCAGTTTCCTGAAAAAATCCTGTGTTTCCGGGGAAGCGCCTGCTGCTGCCGACAGTTCCGCGCCGAGAAACCCCGGAATATTGTTGCCCGCCTCATACAGTCTCTTCTGCGTCTCTGGTGAAGAACCTGCAAATCTGGCTATCTGGGAGATGATTTGACCGACCGGATTTTGGGCTGTATCAGAAAACCCTCGCCTGAACACATCCCATTCGTTATCGATGTGACTCTGTTCCGGGGCATCAGGATGCTGTTTCCGATAGTCCTGCCAGACAAACTGATCCGCGTCTTTCCTGGAGTGGAAGAGATATAGATTCTCATGCTGGCTATCCCAAGTATAAATCTGTTCGTTTCCCTGATCTTCAGGGTTATCTGGCTGAACATCGATGGTGGCTCTGCTTTGACGATGTCCGGATTCCGCCCCGTTCCTGTCCTGCTGGTCGCGATCTGCTGCAGCCCTGGGGGCTATGGGCGGGCGCCTGTCTGCCTCACTGCTGCCGGGTTCCATAGACGGCCGTTGTCCAGTTGCGGCCTGCAGTGGGCTGTTCCGCGGATCCGCCTGCCTGCGGGGGCGAAGGCCCGCAAGCTGGGGTTGCAATCCGGCAGGACTTGACGGTGTGGCCGTGGCGGGCGGT
>NZ_NPIH01000292.1 GCF_012275575.1 Paraburkholderia sp. SG-MS1
TGACAGCAGCTCCTTGAAAAGCCCTTGAACGTTTTGATGATCGTCAAGTGACAGTTCTTCGCCGTTGGCTGCCTTGCCAAGCATCCCACTCAGGGTTCTTGCCTCTCCCCAGACAGGAATCAGGTGTTCCACCACTTCTCCCAGTTTCCTGAAAAAATCCTGTGTTTCCGGGGAAGCGCCTGCTGCTGCCGACAGTTCCGCGCCGAGAAACCCCGGAATATTGTTGCCCGCCTCATACAGTCTCTTCTGCGTCTCTGGTGAAGAACCTGCAAATCTGGCTATCTGGGAGATGATTTGACCGACCGGATTTTGGGCTGTATCAGAAAACCCTCGCCTGAACACATCCCATTCGTTATCGATGTGACTCTGTTCCGGGGCATCAGGATGCTGTTTCCGATAGTCCTGCCAGACAAACTGATCCGCGTCTTTCCTGGAGTGGAAGAGATATAGATTCTCATGCTGGCTATCCCAAGTATAAATCTGTTCGTTTCCCTGATCTTCAGGGTTATCTGGCTGAACATCGATGGTGGCTCTGCTTTGACGATGTCCGGATTCCGCCCCGTTCCTGTCCTGCTGGTCGCGATCTGCTGCAGCCCTGGGGGCTATGGGCGGGCGCCTGTCTGCCTCACTGCTGCCGGGTTCCATAGACGGCCGTTGTCCAGTTGCGGCCTGCAGTGGGCTGTTCCGCGGATCCGCCTGCCTGCGGGGGCGAAGGCCCGCAAGCTGGGGTTGCAATCCGGCAGGACTTGACGGTGTGGCCGTGGCGGGCGGTGGCTCATCGTGGGGATGAGTTAGATAATTAAAGCCAGACGAAAGCGGGGAAATTCCCATCTCGGCACTCCTGTCAGGTTGACCCGTGACAGCATGTTATTTCCCCGGACAGCCAGTCGTGTGGTGATCGGGTAAAGTAGCGGCCCGATAACATGCGGCAGGGGACCGGTTACATCAGCGCTGACGGGGTCGCGTTCGCGGGGAATGCTCCTGGGCGACACATTCGCGGCATGAGCAGCGCAAAAATCATCAGGTACCCCACCTCGTTGCGAACATGGTGATCCTGTACAACGTGCCGTACGTGTCGCGCGAGGAGATTATTACTGGCATTGCGAAGTGCCGCTCTACCTTCAAACCGTCGATTGCCGGGGCGGTGGATTGTGTCGCCGCCGATTCGTGTGTGCCGCGTTCGCGAATGCAACGGCAGCCGCGCGCGGCACATCGGAGTCTTCGTCGTCGTGCCCGCGGCCGCCTTCCACGCCGGGGTTTTTCGGGAACGTAGTAACGGCCGCCGGATCGCGCCGACGATGACACCGGTGCGGGCCAAATTCAGAAAGTAGACTTTCCTGAACCAAGGCTTGCTTAACGCGGTGGCGAGAGACGTCTGAAACGCTTCCACCGCTTCTTCAATGGCTCGTGTTCGGCGGCAGCGCGTGAAGCGAGATAACCGCGCGCGAACGCTGCGCCAGTAGCAGCGTCGGGCGATGTCCTCGGCAGCGAGGTTAGAAGCTGGTCGGCCACAACGACATCGTTGCGCCAGCCCAGATCATCCTGGAGTGCGGTCAACGCCTCGACATAATGCCTGACTGCGCGCCTCGCGCACAGCGACGCGAAGAACTCAGTGGCATAACGGACTTTCTTCGCCGCAATGCGGGCACGGTGGCGACGGTGATCGTCCAGATCGGCAAGCCGCTTGCCGCGTTTGATCAGCTTCCTGTGCCGACGACGCAGGACATCCGCTGCAAACTGCACGGCGGGTGTCGCAATGACCTCGCGTTGTTTGTCGGACATCCCGTCTCGCCATCCCTTTCGATTCAGCCACATCGCGACCTGCAGTACGAGCTGGGTATAGCGAACCGACTCGACCGCGGCGCCGCGCGCTGCCGGTTGCTCACAGCGATCTGCTCGCACGCCTGCTGGACAGGGATGATCTCGTCCGCGTTCCTGCCTGTCGCCGCCTGTTGGAGCGTCGATCCCGCGAGCACTTCCCAATCGCGGGCAGCACCGAGTTCCGATGCAATCCAGCGCAGCTCTTCGTCAAGACCGGGATAGGCGGGAATCACCTTCGCAAACAGATCAAGGGCCGAGCGCAGGCGACGAAGCCCCACGCGCATCTGATGTACACAGGACGGATCGTGGCCAGACACTACGCCCCGTTCGTTCGCATGGATCTGATCCAGACAGTTGCGCGCGATACTGCAGAACGCATCCTCGAGCGAATCGCGCCTTCCGAGATGCACCGGCTGTGCCTTTATCGCGTCGCTATGGGCCGCTACGAGCAGTTCGTAGCCGAGATCGGCCTTGCTGAGATGGTCGATGCGCAGGGGCACGGTTTCGAGGAGTTCGAGCGCCACGCCGTACAGGCTTTCTGCGTGCCCTTGTTTCAACTCCAACTCCACAGCCGCGATCTGCACCGAGCCCGCGTCCGCGTCGACAGTCCCTTCATCGAGCGCCACTTCGAGTTCGTCTCCAGACGGCAAACGCAGTGGAATAACGGATCGATTGATCCGCGTGACGAATACGGGCTTCAGCCGGGCGGCAGTCGATTGGTCACCAATCAATCTGCCGCAGTCGGTATCAGCGGGTATCTGATCTTGCAGCAGCTTCAGATCGGGCGTATCGCTATCGACCGGCAGCTCGAATTCGTCCCTGTCGAACAGGCCCGCCCGTGCCGATCCTTCGAGCTTCAACGTCTGGAGTCGCTCGTCGCCGATGCAACGCACGCGAAGGGACGCTCCGCACCAATGGATAGCAAGTTCGGGGGTGTCGAAATACGTGCTCGTCAGCAATGTGGGAGTGCCTGCTGCGCGTTCCGATTGCGCGAGCAGAGGCGCGTGACGCAACTTCTCAAGATCTTCGGCACGAATTCGTAGCTTCAACTCTCGCTCCATGCGGCCTCCCTTTTGCGTGCTGGACGGTCTATGCCAGAAGCGCTGCAATATGCGCGGGTTGTGGGAGCTGCTGGCACGGGCGGTGCACGCTTCCCGATATCAGCCCTGTCATTCAGCGCCGCCAGACAGAGGAAGGGACGTCAGCGATTCCATGCGAGCCGCCGCCGACAGACGGGGGCGGCGAACATTTCCCACTGGACCAGGATCGGCTCCATGTGCTGCCAGTCCAGCCGCCCTCCACCATGCTACGCCAACTGCTCGATGATTCCGCATGTCGGCTGTGCGCGCGTGCCAATTAACAGGCCAATGATGAAGAAGCCCACGCGAGCGCCGCTCGGCGACTGACACCATCGTGCCGGCGGTCCCTTACTGCTTGCCCGAAGCGAGCTGCTGGTTGCGCTCAGCGAGAAACTGGATCAGACCGTCAACGCCGCTTTCCCGGATCTTGTCGCTGAACTGCTGCCGATATGTCTGGATTAGCCAGACGCCGAGCACATTGAGGTCATACAGCCGCCATCCCTGCGGCGTGCTGTATAGCCGGTAGTCGATCTCTGCTGGTTCGCCGTTCCTGATTGCAAGCGTACGCACCACCACGTCCGTATCGGTTGGAGCGAAATGTATCGGCGGGTAGTCGATCCGTTGGTCCGGACGGAGCTGACCGATAGCACCCGAATAGGTGTGGATCAGGAGCATCTTGAACTGTTCGATCAGTTGCTGCTGCTGCGCGGGCGTAGCTGTGCGCCAGTAACGGCCCATCGTCAACGACGTGGTGCGGCGAAAATCGGTGTAGGGAATGATGTCCCGGTTGACGATATCCATGATGCGGGGAATATCGTCTGGCGCAATCGCTCGGGTGCGCACCTCGTCGAGTATCTGCTGCGTTGCGGTCCTGATGAGAAGCTGCGGCTCCGATTGGTCGACCTGCGCGTGTGCTGCACCGCCGAACGAGAACAACGCGGCGCAAAGAGTCAGTAGAGACAGTGTCTTCATGGGCAATATCCTGGCAGAAAGCGTTGACCTGATGCCTCGCAAGTATCCACCATCGCGCCTGAACGCGTCGTGCCCGACCAGGGAGGCCCCACAGTCATCGGGTATCGCGCGATGGTCCGTCATTAGCACTGCGCGATTCCGAATGCGCCTGCCTTTGGTCCGATATCGTTTGGCATCCGCAAAACACTGTCGATTACGCTACTTTTTGCGATGCGTCTTTCAAGCGTCGGCTGACTCACGATGTCACAATTGCGCGGACTTTCGTGAACCCCATCTGCAGGTGCCTGTCGACACCTGGCAAAAATGACTGCTCGGTGAAACGTTTCGCCAGCTCGCTACCTTGGGACCAACGCTGAGGCTGTCTCGCACCCGCGGTGCAACAGCCGGCCGCATCGGTAGCCCCTCTTCCACTTATCGCCCGGGTCCTCCTGCTCAGCGGCGCCGCGTACGCCGACGCCACGCCCATCACTTACGTGACTGGATGGTCGCGAGGGCGAGGCCCGCTCCTGCGAACGCGCACGCTGCGGACACCAGCGCGACAGCACGCAGCGCGTCTGCGATCGCGTCGGCCTGCGCCAACGCCACGGGCGTCTGGTGCATGGCTGGCCGCGCCCCGGCGTGGGTGTCCGGCTCGAGCAACTGCCCGGTCTGGCGTGCATCGCGAGGAACGTGCAGTTCGTCAAGCCGCGCCGACAGCGCCGCGTGGTGCGACCACACGAACACGATACCGAGAACCGCAACCGCCAGCAGACCCGCTACGCGTGCAACCGCATTGTTGATGCCGGAGGCGACGCCTGCACGGTCCGCCGGCACCGAGCCCATGACGGTCGTCGTGAGTGGCGCGACGGTGATGGTCATGCCGAGGCCGAGTACGGCCAGCGCAGGGAGGAATCCAACCCAATAGCTGCCGCGTACCCACGGCAGCGCCAGCATCGCGAACCCGATTCCGGCGACGGCCGGGCCGGCGCTCAACAGGGCCCGCGAACCAAAGCGGCCCGTCAGGCCGCCGGTGAAGCGCGACAACAAGCCGATGATGACCGGCACCGGCAGCAGCGCCGCACCCGCTTCGGTTGCGGTGTAGCCGTGTGCGCGGATCAGCGTGAACGGAAGGAAAAACAGTACGCCGCCTAGACCGAAGTAGAGCATCAGCGTGACGAGGTTGGCGCCGCTGAAATCGCGTGAGCGGAACACGTCGAGCGGCATCATGGGGTCACGGCTGTTCGCTTCGACCATCACGAATGCGGCCAGCACAAGCACGCCAGCGCCGATCGCGCACAGCACCAGCGGATGCGCGAACCCGCGCGCCGACGCCTGGGTCAGGCCATAAGTGAGTGCGGCGAGCCCCGTTGCCGCACTCAGCGCGCCGGGCCAGTCCAGGTGTTGAGGCGCATCGGGCTTGTGGCTGTTCGGCACCGACGCCATCGCGAGCGCGATCGTCGCCGCTGCAAGCGGCAGATTGAGAAAGAAGATTGCGCGCCACGACAACGCGTCGACGAGCAAGCCGCCCGCCACCGGCCCCGCCGCCGATGTGATCGCGCCGATGCCCGCCCACGTGCCGATTGCCCGTCCGCGCTCTTCTCCATCGAATACGGCGCCGATGATGGCGAGACTGCTAGGTACGAAGAGCGCAGCGCCGATGCCCTGCATCGCGCGCGCTGCGATCAGTGCGCCCGCGCCCGGCGCGAGCCCGCAAGCGGCCGACGCCAGCGTGAAGACCCCGATGCCCGCGATGAACACCGTGCGGCGGCCGAGCTTGTCGCCCATCGATCCGCCCACCAGCACGAGGGACCCGAGAAAGAGCAGATAGGCGTTGACGATCCACTGCATCGCCGCGACGTTCGCGCGGAGTTCGCTCTGAATGGCGGGCAGCGCGACATTGACGACGGAGCCGTCGATAAACGCCATGCTCGAGCCGAGGATAGTCGCAGTGAGCGCAAGACGCTTGCGCCGGCACGGGTGGTCTGCCGCGGTGGGCTGCATGCGGATGATGAGCTCATCGCACGGGCTCGCTTGTGCAGCGACGATGTGCGCGGGCTTCAGGTCGCTATCGGGAACATCCGGGTTGGCCACGCTCACTCCCCTGCTGATCGGCGATGACTAGCATAGCAACTGGAGCACGGGAGCGTAGGTTGGCCTGGTCGCAGGACGAGCGGCCATTCACCGAGACATGATGGCGACGACACACAATCTAAGCTTCCCCCGTATCGGCGCGAAGCGCGAACTGAAGTTCGCACTAGAGTCGTGCTTGAAGGGCACGTGCTCGCTCGCCGAACATTCCGTCGCAGGAGCACATCGTGCTACTGATGAAGAAGGACGCTGAGCGGAACCCGGCACAGCGCCTGTGGTCGAACCCGGACTGTGGTCTGAAGACGCGTCAGTGGGAAGAAGTCATTCCAGCGCTGACCGACATGGCGGCACCGCTACAACGTTGCGCGCTTCCGGCTTAGGGCGCACGCACTGCCCGCTCGGCGTCCGAACTCAACGACATTCTGCCGTCGATCGCCGCGCCCGATGCGGACGTGATCACGTTCGAAACGTCGCGCTCCTCGGCGTCTACGACACATTCATCGCGCGTAGCCTCATATGGTGTGACCTGGTTCAGCCGCTTGCCAATTTTCCGGTCAATCCCACGCGTACCGCAGTCCCACCCAGAAGCCGCGCGGTGCACCGAGACCAAGAAACTGCTCGTTGCTGATTCCGCCCGGATCGAAGGTATGGTTCGGCCCATTGAAGAAGTTCTGCCCCAGAATCGCGAAAGACGCATAGCGTTTGTTCAGCAGGTTCTGGATCGAACCGAACACCTGAAAACGCTTCGTCACGTTGAACGTCGTGTCGAGGTCGATCAGGAAATAGCCGGCTACCGTGCCGTTCACATCCTGGTTGTTCTCGTCGCCGCGCGCGAAGATGTTGCTGCGGTAAGTCAGGTTCGCGCCGATGTTCCAGCGCGCCATGGCGGCATAGTCGAGCCGGAGCTTAACCATGTTCTGTGGAATGCCGGGGATGCGGTCGCCGGAATGCACGGTGATGTTGCCGTCTCCGTCGGCGCTTGAATTGCTGCCGCTGCTCTCGGTCCACGTCGAACGGTAAGTCGCATTCACGTAGCTGTAGCTGGCGCTCACACCAAGCGGCCCCCACTTTGTACGTCCCGCTATTTCGAAGCCCTGCCGCCGCGTCTTGCCCACGTTCTGGAAGTAGCCGAGTGTACTTGCTGCGCCCTCGCTGCTGATGAACTGGATGTCGTCATCCAGTGTCGTGCTGAACGCAGCGGCGCTCCACGACGAGTTGCTGCCGAGACGGCCGCGCGCTCCGATCTCGAACGTCTTTGATATGACCGGCTTCAGCGACGGGTCGGCAATGAAGTCGTTCGGCAGCGAACACGGTGCGGCCGGATCCGCGCAGGCAAGCTCGATCGATGTCGGCGTCCTCATGCCCTCGTTATAGGTGACGTACGCGGTGAAGTATGGAGTCGGGTTCCAGTTGATGCCGACCGCCGGATTGAAACGTGAGAACGTGTGCCTGCCGTCGAGCAGCGGCTGAATACCGCTTTCGTCCGCGATCGTCGCGCGAGCCCAGTTATAGCGCCCCGCCACCAGCATGGACCATTGGTCGTTGAACGAGAACGTATCGCTGAAATAGATACCGTAGTTTTCGTTGCGTGTCTTCGCGTCGGTCTGCTGCACGAACGGCCCGTCGCCGACGGTCGCACGCGTGTCGGTGAAAAACGCGTCCTGCGCCGATTGCGTGAAGCGCGTATTGGAGAGATCCGCAGCGGCGCCGATGATGAACTCGTTTTTCTTGCCGAACAGTTTCTGCAGTAACGTCAGCTGCAAACTCGCGCCGTAACTGTCGGTGACGATATCCGACTGCGCATTGGTGGCCGGTGGTTCATCGTCGTCAAAATCGTCGTTGACGTTGCTGCTCGTATTGACATTCCTGTAGTGCCGATAATACGCGTTGCCGCTCAACTGGATGTCCGGCGTGAAATAGTGCGAGCCGTTGATGGTCACGTAGCCGAGCTGGTTTTCATTCGTGTCCGGAAACGTGTACGCCTGCGTCCAGTTGTTTAGAAACGATCGCGGAATCGTCTGGCTGCCGTTCAGCGTGTTGTCTGCGCCGCCAGCCGACACGGAGATCGTCGTTGACGAGTCCATGTAGCGCAGCTTGCCGAACACCTGGCGCAAACGGCCCGAGTTGTGGTCGGCCCAGCCGTCGTCATTGGTGGCGTTGGCGGTGAAGTAGTAGTCGAGATTGGTATTGCCAATTACGCCGCCCTGCTGGATCTGCGCGAGCTTGCGGCCCCACGAGCCGAGCTGGACTTCCGCTTCGCCGCCGGGGTTCGATTTGCCGTTTTTGGTCGTTACTGCCACCGCGCCACCGAGGGTATTCAGGCCGAAGGTCGGATTGGAGCCTGGAATCACCTGGATCGTGTCGATGGCCGCCTGCGGAATCAGGTCCCAGTTCACGACGTCGCCGAACGGCTCATTGATCCGCACGCCGTCCAGAAAGACGGATAGCCCTTGTGGCGTGCCGAGTACCGGCGAAGCGGTAAACCCCCGATAGTTGACATCGACTTGCCACGGGTTGCCCTGTGCATCGTTGAGATCGAAGCTCTGTAGATTGTTCGCGAAGTAATCAGCGAGCGTATGCGAATTCTGCTCGACGAGATCTCGTCCCCGAATCGTCTGCACGTTGGCCGGCACCAGCTGCAGCGGCGTGCCGACGCCAACGAGCGGTGTCGTACCCACCACGACGATATCGGGAAGCTGGATTGCCTGCTGCGACGGTGGCCCGTTCTGCGTCGGTTGCTGCGACGGCTTTTCGGCAGTGCTTTCCGGCGAGCTCTCTGTTTGCGTGACAGGAACAGATTCGGTTTGAGCCGATGCGCCTGCCGCCAATGCCGCCAGCACGCCGGCTACGGAGAGTCGCAATGCGACCCGGGGTTTTAGGTCCTGCAGGCACAGCGGTTTGTGTAGCTTGATTGACATCGTTGCCGTCTCCCCTCTGTCGTTGCCGGTTCTTATTGGCGAGTTGTTGCGCGGCCTGGAGCAAAGGTTGCGACGGAAACTGATTGGGCGCGCTGGCGGCCACTCCATGCTGAAAGCGTCGCACGAAAGCACGCGCGTAAGCGCGGGAAAAACTCCCGAAACTTTCAGGAAGCCTTCCTGAACCTTTGGTGCGGGAGCGACGCATGATGCGATTGGTAGAACAGCATCGGTATCTGCCGGTGCAGTCGCGCTGCGGCCATGGACCCGTGAAAATGATTCGTCCAATCAACGATGATGGTCCCGATACCGACCTTCAGTCGCCGCGATATGCGACGGGACTGGACGACATACGTCACCGCGTCGATTTACCCGGCAGCGAACTTCATCTGGCGGGCCGGCCGGGTGACGGCTTTACCCTGGTTGCGTGTTTGCAGTCTCAGGCGCGCTGCCGAAGCCGAGCTTGCATGCCGAGCGTCGGCGGTCGCCAATACATCAATACGTCAATACGTCAATGAGCAGGGCCGCCACCGCGCGCGGATCATGGAAGTGACGGGGTAATAGCATTGCTCAAATCCGTAGTCCCGCGCCACTAACCATGATCAGCATGTCGAAATCAGCCACCATAGCGGCGCGATCCGCGGTCGTTCTCATTGACCGTTGGTTAGTAATCCAATTTGAATGTGCATGGATCATCACCGGACGATTCCGTGTCACGCCAGCAACGCGAGTTCTCGCATCTGTAAGAGGCAGCGCGGTAATTCGCCACCCACGACAGGCTCTGGATCGGCTGCTCGATACGGTCAGGCATTGTCCTGCCTCGTCACTCAACGCCTGTTAACCTGTTCGAGCCATTGGTCGAGATTGAGGCGGCCGATCCGGGCGTCGCCAAGCGGCACGAGCGACTGCTCCTCAACACGGCCGCCGTAGTACCGCGCCTCGCGATCCGTCACCACCGGGCGCGCGTCGCCTATCGATCTCAGGTAACGCGTGATGATCTCCGCGAAAGGCGCGCGGTCTGGGCCGGCGATGTCGACCGTGCCGTTCAGGGGCGCAGCAAGCGCGGTCTGCGTGAGAATCGACGCGACGTCGTCCGCGGCGATCGGCTGAAACAGGCCGTTGCCGATGCGCACCGTGCCGCCGCCCGTGCTGAAATCCGCGATTTCGCCGATGAACTCCATGAACTGAGTCGCGCGCACGATCGTGTACGGCACGTCCGCCGCTTTGATCCCCTCTTCCTGCGCAACCTTGGCAGCAAAATACGCGTTCTCCGGTGTGCGGTCGCAGCCGACGATTGATAGCGCGACGTGATGGCGCACCCCCGCTGACACTTCGGCCATGCCGAGGTTGCGCGCCGAGGTGCGGAAGAAGTCGAGCACCGCCTGCGGCTCCCATGACGGCGCGTTCGCCACATCCACGACGACGTCCGTGTCCATGAGCGCGCTGCTCAGGCCCTCGCCCGTTACAGCATTCACACCGGTACGCGGTGAAGCAGCGAGCACCTCATGGCCCGCCGCGCCCAGCTGTGCGACCACACGCGAGCCGATCAGGCCGGCGCCACCGATAACGACGATTTTCATGGCAGATTCTCCAGATGAAAACATATGATCGCGAGGCGCGGCTGTGGGCTACATCGCGTGAACCTGTTTGCCGCCGTCGCATCGCGTAGGGCTATTGTGGAAGAATCAAGCGCTGTCGAAAAGCAACATGAATGCACGAACAATTAGCTCAAATCGGTTCGTGCTCCTCGCGGTGCGCCAGACCGCCGTGACAGAAGACCGCGCTCGGCACGAGGCGCGGTGGCAAGCCGGACCGTACCCTCCTCGTCGACGACGGGTTTAACAGGTGCGCGGCGCGGCAGCACGCTTACATCGCGGTCGCTGCCGGCGTCGGTGATGTGTGGGTGATGCGTTTTCTGGCGGGCTGGGGATCGTTCATGCCGGGCGGCGAAGACACGATCCATTTTGCCGGCGGCCGATACGTTGTTTTTCGAAGCGAACGCAAACAACCCTTGCAGGTGAACGAAACAACGCGGAAAAATCTACGTGGTCGTCTAGCCGACGAAGCAACGAGTTCATGACGCGGGCGCGTGCCATCAGCAGCGTTACGACACCGAAGTGCAGCGTGCCGACTGCGCACGGCGTACCATGGCCTACCGTACCCCAGTTCGTCGATCGCTGCGAACAGCAACCGATCGAAAGCCGAGGCGTGGCTCAATCGGTAGCGTACGCCGTGCGCCAGATTAAAGCTTCGTCACACGTGAAGAAGACTCTGGAAGCGTGGAGGCACCGCGATAAGCATCGAATAGTTTCCCGGTGGAACGGATTCGGAGGTCACCACTTTGTGCGTACGTCCGGAGAACATTTCCATGAAGTTGAAAATGCGGCGGACAAATGTGTTGCGTGAGACAGTCCCACTTTGGTGCCAACAAAATTTGTATCCGAGATCTCTCAACATTGAAATCGATTCCGAACTTCCTTCTTCGAAATCACTTTCATGCTGCTCCAATACGATCAGTGGCCAGTGGGTTGTTATAGTGCGTAAGCTGCCCCGCAGAACCTTGGGCTCGAAACCCTCGACATCCATTTTGATGAAGCAAAGCTTCTTGTCGTGGTAGTCGAGATTATCAAGCCTGTCGACCTGCACATCGATGCAATTCACGTTGGAATCGGCCTCGAACTGGCCCGTGACGATGACCGACTCGCCCATGTTATCGGGCACCTCTGACAACTTGAATGTGCCTTTCTCGTCCCCAAGACCAATGTTGAATGCTTCGATCTTCTTCCGGAAACTGACATTGAACTGGAGTAAATAAAAAGTCGAGGGGTCCGGCTCGAAGCAATGCACCTCATCGAATATTCTCGAGAAGTAGAGACTATGATTGCCGATATTGGCACCGATGTCCAACCCGATGCCCGCACGGAAAACATCATGCAAAGGTTCGAGGAAGCTGAACAGAACGTCAAGTTCCTCCTGCTCGTAGACTCCGAAAACATGGATAAATCCGCCGATATGCTCATTCGCGAATACGGCCATCTTGTGGCCTCTTGCGCGCAGATGCTTCTCCGCGAGCCCGTTAAGTCTATGAAACGACAGCCGGTCGACTATGTAGCTGAACTTCCTGGCACTAACACGCTTCGCCAAAATTCTTTGCGAAAAGACCGGCTGGGTAGACGGCATGGTTTGGGAATCGATATCCATCTGTAGCTCCAGATAGAGATGCCTGGGCGTTCGCGTTGCCCTGCAAACTCTGCGTGTCACACGCCTTCGCCTTGATATCCGTCGTTGCACCGACGGTGTTCGGGCATGCCTCGTCACATACCATTCGTAGTGGTCCATTTAGAAAAATAAATGTTAGGCGTCGGTTCGGTGAACGAGGCATCTGCGGCGCAAAGTGGGGCGATACAGTCGCAAAACGTTGAATACAGCCAATTCGCCCAGCGCTGTTGACTCGATACCCATATTGCGACGCGATACGTTCCACCTCCTGAAATAAGGCGAGGCGACAACTCATCATCGGAAACGTTGCCCCGGCGAGGTGTGTCCCGCCGAGGGTCCCGCGCGGCCGAGTCAATAAGGGTATGAACGAAGGGTCAGTCTGAACGCTTGACCCGCGGATGAACAACCGTGCCACGATGCCGGCCCGTGGCGGCAGGCGCACCGGGAGCGCAGAGAAAATGGGTGACGCGCGTCGTTACGCAAGAACGCGGTTTAGGGGGCTTGGGGGAGCGTAGAGATGCGAACTTGAGCTTTTCGCTAACCGAAGAGCTCAAGTTCGTTTTGCCGCTCGTACTAGCAGCATTGAAGCGCCAATTGCCTGACGTTTAATTGTCCGGGTGGGCGGACGTGAAAGCAGTGAACGCACTGTAAGGCTGACTGATCGGCGAGCCGTTGTTCATGATGCCGTAGGTGTTGTCTCCACTGTCGAGCACGTAATACATCACAGACTGGATGTTATGCGTTTTGCGCGCGGCATAGAACTCGCTCAGTTGCGACGTGATATAGCTCGCACGGAAGGTCTCGGTCTCCGAAGGACCCGTGTTCCATTCAGTGATCATGAACGGCACGCCATAGCGGGCCTTGCAATACGTTGGCAGGTCGAACGTCGGACCCTTACCGTCGCTACCAATGGCGAAGATATCGCCATAGGCCGCGTAGTTGTGCCACGTGGTAATGTCCCAGCGCAACGGCTGATGGCCGCTAGTGCCGTCGGGTTGCATCCCTTCCCACAGCGCGTCCGCCGCGCCAATGTCCGCCACGCAGAAGTTGATACCGCATTTGGCCGATGGCTGAACCGACTTGACGCCGTCCATCATGCCGCGCATCGCACCGCGCATGATCGGCCAGTTGGTGTTGTTGAAGTCCACGGCCAACGCGCCTGCGTACGAGAAATCTATGACAGTGGCGTTCTGGCGCGTTAGTTCGTTGCCGCATTCGTACATCGTCACGCCATACGGCGCCAATGCTGCGGCAATCTTCTTCGCACCTGCCATGTTGTCTTGATACGCCGCGACTTCGTTCGCGTAGAGCTGGCCGCTGGCATCCGTCACGCCCTGATTAATCAGCACGAGCAGCTTCATGCCAGCACTCTGGAAAGCCTGCGCGATCTTGACCACAGCGTTGATCTGATTCTGATCTCTCGTGCAACCCACGCGATACGTCGTGCAGCCCATGCCCTTCAGGAGCGACACGAGCTGGGTTGGCGTGTAGGTGTAGTCGTAATGTCCGTTGACACCGTAGAACATGCCCGCAGCAGGTGCTGCTGCGATGCGCGGGTCGGATGCGGGCAGCCATTGCGCTGCCACGCTGCGCACGTCCACGTTCACGTAGAACTGGCCGCCCGTGCCGCAAAGCCAGATTTTGCCGCCGTACCAGAGGACCAAGGACACGTTATACGTGTTGCCCACAGTCGCGCCGTTGCGATAAACCACGCCATTCACGAGTGTCCAGACCGTGTTCAGTCTGTCGATGATGTAGGGCGAAGCGGGCAGCGTCGTACCCTCCGCCGACGTGCCTCCCATACGTGGGTCGAGGCATGCCGTCCATCCCGACCCGTTCCACGAATAGAACTGGCCGCCGCTACCTTTGGAATAGATGGTGGTCCCGTAATAAATGATGAGTGTTACGTTGGAGGTATTCCCGGCTTTCGCGCCGTTTCTATACACCATGCCGCCCGATAGAGTCCAGACAGCGCCAGCGCTGTCGGTGATCGAACTTGCCGAGGGGATGGTGGTACCGCTTGCGGAAGCGGCGGCGTGTGCTTTGGCGTCGGTAGCGGCCGATCCAGTGCTGTTGCCGCTATCGTCCCCGCCACCACCGCCGCACGCACTCAACAGGTAGCTTCCACCGATAGCCGCAAGGCCGCTGATGAATTGACGTCGTTTTAGCATGGCAAATAATTCCACTGTCGAGAAAATTCTCGATAAAGAAACCCCAGAATCTATTTATGGCGCTTCGAGTAAGTAGATACGCGCGCCGATCCGGCCGCGGGCTAATTAGTAATGCTGATAGTCGAGCAAATATTTTTTGCCTCGCCTACATACCGCAGTGCTGTCAGATACATTGAAATAATCGTGTGGTAACACGGATACTCTTTTTGACAGCCATACATCCGCGACTAAGGGAGCACTCGCTTGTGCGCCATTATTCATTTACCACCGACAAATAAATTGACCGGGTAATCGCTGGAATCCACGCGCCGCAGCACAGCAAACGTTTCACCGCATTTCCGAGCAGCCGTTTAATTCGGTAACTTCTGCAAGGATGCGTTGCGGTGTCGATACGGGCACTGCGAATCCAGCATCATTTGGCGCCCACGTCTATGAGTCGGACCGTTCAGGCTTGCTACTCGCTGAACCCAGCCATGGCTCAACGCCACCTGTGGACACCGCACGCAAACGTTTCACCGAAGAAACGTATTTCGAGGCCGTGGGCAAAAAATGCGTGCTTGAGGCGCCAACGGCGTAAATAATACCCATTTTGCGCAAGCGCTTAAAGGAAATTTAGCGGTTTTCAGCCATAAAGCACGATCCTCCCCGCCATTTTTGCGTGTGGCGAACATCCTTGCTTTCTTCGGTTGATTAGGGGATTTCCCTGCTTAATTTGTTGGGACGCGACCCTTTTTTGTTATCGTTGCGCAGGTCATCTGAGATGAAATACCTTTGGGGTTGTCGCGCACGAGCCGACAGATATTGTTCGTGCCCGTTTCGGCCCAGAACAACAACACTTCGTGCTGAACGGCCATTCCGTTTGTCTCATTCATCGAACACCCGAAATGCACTTTCGTGTTGTCCACGGTACTAGTGAGCGTGCGTATCCGATGCCCTCCATCGCACATATGGTCAACACGTTAGCCGCCTCATGCCCTTTGAAATTTTTTTGGCGCGGAAACAAAAGGCTTCCCAGTCATTATCGTAGGGTGCAATCTGATCGCTATATCCCACGACGGAAACGGAATTGTGTTAGGTGAGTACCGGGGAGTGCCGCATCGGGGCTTCTCAGAACGAGTGCGTCAGGTCATTGGAAGCGGGCTGCATTCGAAGTGAGCGCCCTTGGCGAAGCCGCATCGGTTGGACTGAGCGGAGTCTTGCGGACTCTCAATTCACCGCTTCTTTGTCGGAAGTCGACGTCATGATCAATTGCGACATGGTCCAATACGCGACCAGGTGCATTCCTCTTTTTGTGGAAAGTCGTTTTTCAAACGCAACGGTATGATCTACGCCCACGTCACGTGGGCTTTCACGTTGCCGCGATCACAGTCAAGACGCACAACATGATGATCACCAGGCTCCCCCGGTTTTTGATTGCGAAGACGATCGGGTCGTCATTCATCTTTCCCCGGAAGGCGATCATCCAGACGCGGCTGATCCAATATAGGAGCAGGCAAAATAGAACCCAAAGCCTGTGAGGATGGCGATACAGCACGGTTACATCACTCGAATTCATGTAGAGCGCAAGCACGAGCACCGCAACGTAGCCCGCCGCCGTCCCGAACGAGCGCACGATGCTCATGTCGTCCGCCAGATAGCCTCGGCCTGCTGCCGATGTCTTGCCGTCTCGCTGGATTTTGTCCAGTTCCGTATAGCGCTTCACCATCGCCAGACTGAGAAAAATCATTAGCGAAAACATGATCAACCAGTCGGACAGTACAATGTTGCCGGCCGCACCGCCCGCAACGATACGGGCCGTATAGAGCGCCGCGAGCACGAATACGTCGATCAACACTATCCGCTTCAAACGAAAGGAGTAGGCCAGTGTTATCACTACGTAGCCGGTCAGCACGAGCTGGAACGCGGGCGTTAACAGGATTGCAAGGCTGGCCGACGCAGAGAGCAGCACCAGCATCAATATGATGCCCGCTAGAAGAGGCAGCTTACCTGACGCAAACGGACGATCGCGTTTTCGGCTATGCCGCCTGTCCGCATCGAGATCGAGCATATCGTTCAACAGGTAGACTGACGACGCGCAAAAGCTGAACGAAAGGAATGCGATTCCCATGTCGACCAGCGTATCGACTTGAGTAAAACGATGGGAAGCAAGTAGTGGCAAAAAGATCAACAGATTCTTTACCCATTGATAAACGCGCATTTCCTTGAGCGCGAGTCTTATGAACGGCCGTGATTCTTCGAAGAAAACAGTCGTCTGATTCACCTTCCTTGCCGCCGCCTCGATGCTCTTGCTTCCCACGACAATCGCTTGTCGGGCCAGCGTCCACACGGGTATATCGGCGCGCGCATTGCCGCAGTAGTCGAAACCTTGTATGCCAAATGTGGTGGACAAGGTCTCCGCCTTGTGCGAGCCGGAAAGGTTGCGCGACGCATCGCTCGCCATCACGCCTTTAAAAAAGCCGAAGTGCGAAGCAACCTGCTCGGCGTACCGGTGATCACCGGCGGTGCATAGATAGAGATCGCGGCCGCGAGACCGTTCCTGCCTTAGAAAATCAACCAGGCGCGTGTTGTACGGAAGCAATGACACATCGATCGCCACGCGAGCGGCGATCTCGGCCTTCAAGTGCGCCTTGCCACGCAGTAGCCAAATTATGCAATGGAAGATGTAGAGCGGATTCTGTTTGATCAATATGAGGAACGATTCGATCAAAACGTCGCTATGCGTCAGTGTGCCGTCGAGATCGACGCAAAGAGGGACAGTTGCACCAGCCATCAGTAGCCTCGAGGAGTTGCCGACGTAACTTCACGCCATGTGCAGGCGCGCCCTCGGTCGCTAAGCTGCAAGCAGCCCGGACGCACGACGTCGAGGTCGTGCGGTGCGACGCGTCATCTTCAACCTAACACACGAATTCTTCACGGCGAAGACCTCCGGAT
The DNA here is from genome assembly GCF_012275575.1 of Paraburkholderia sp. SG-MS1. Lineage (GTDB taxonomy): Bacteria > Pseudomonadota > Gammaproteobacteria > Burkholderiales > Burkholderiaceae > Paraburkholderia. The sequence continues at coordinate 17,176 of NZ_NPIH01000292.1, forward strand.
GTCCGGTGGCGCAGGGAGCGGAGGTCGTGACCGATTTCGCCTAAAAAAATGCGCGACGATGCTAACTCATGGCCGTACGATGCAGAACCGCTCTCCTGGCGACAGGAGTTAGTCCTCTTGTGTCTTCGCGTCCCGTCGGACACAAAAGCGCGCTACCATAGTTCCAGATTTTTTGACCGCTACGACACAATACGTGGGAACAATTGTGCTCGACCGGGGCCGCGTATTCGATATTGACTCGCCGCTTCAGCTGCGGATTGCAGGCCCGGCTCAACTGAACGCGCTTGTGGCAGAGCGTGCGATTTCCCGATGATTCGCACGCCATGTTGTCGAAAGCCCCCTCTGCCGCACGGGTCAATTCGAAGTCTGCTGATTGCCCAGGGTCCTGGCCGCCGGAGCCGATCACAGAGCAGTAGAAGTGCATCTTGCAGTAGCGACCTCGAACCCGGGGGGCACTCGTTGCACAGGAGGTCCACAGGACACCTCAATTGGCGAGAGTACGACGTCCCCTTCACCAGCAGACAAGGCCATTCATGTTGACATCGATCAGAAATGCCTTTGAACGGATTCGTTGGACCCAATTTTCCGATCACGTCGTCGTATTCGTGTTTGCTTCGTCGCTCTACGCTGCAGTGCTATACAACGCCGGCCTCCATGCCCCGTTCTTGCGGGTTCTGCTCGCGCTTGTCATTGTGCTGGCAATCGGGTTCTATGGATACTTATCCCGGGCCGAATGGCGCACGGCAATTCTGGCGATAGCATTTATAGCCGTCGTGTTAGTGTCCTATGGATTCCTGCGTGAATTCAGTTACGACGGCTTGAATTACCACAGTGCTGTGGCCCTTGCGCTGGACCAACAGATCACCGGGGTAACCGGAGCACACGAAATCGGCGGCATGTTCTGGGCGGAGCATTACCCGAAGGCATTTGAATTCTTCGCATACACCGCCCACGTCCTGACTACTCGCTTTAACAGCGGCAAGTCCTTCACCTTGTTGCTCAGCGTTCCCGCAGTGGTTTGCTTAATGCAGGTATTCCGAAGCGCTGGGCGCTCCGGCAGAACCGCGCTCGCCGCGGCGGTCGTATGCGTCTACAATCCGGTCGCGTTAGGGCAGATAACAACGCTATATGTCGATGCGGCGCATTATTACTGCTGGACCATCTTCTCAGTCAATCTTCTCTTCGCGGTCTGGAAAAGACCGTACTCCGCTGTCCAGTTAGGCGCTGCACTTGTACTTCTCATCGGTTCGAAGATGACTGGACCAGTGTTCGCCGGCATTTCGATACTAGTGATTTTCGCTGCGGCACTTGTCGTGCAAACCAGGCATGGCTTTCTGCGAAATCATCGAAAGGTGTTCGGGCAGCTTGCTGTCTGGTCGGTCGTTGCTGTTCTGATCGTCGGCTACTCGCCTTACATGCAGAATGTCCTCGCCGGCAAGCATGTCTTCTATCCAATTCTTGGCAAGGAGAAGTTAGATATCTTGAGCCGTCAGGCGTCCCCGCATTTTCTAAGCTTGAATCCGTTGCACAGACTCGTTCTGTCCTATTTCTCCCTGCCCAGTAACTGTACGTATTGCACGACAGCGGAGCCGACATTCGACCTGTCGAAGGAACATTTGCGCGACGCGTTCGTCGCGCTCCATACGGCAGATACACGCTTCTCCGGATTTGGTCCGTTCTTTGGAGCGATGCTGGTACTGGGCGTGATCGCTATGTTCGGAAGGAAGAAGGACGGGAACATCGTGAAGATCTATTTGCTGACGACGCTGGCGATCGTTCTGCTGCATCCTCAATCCTGGTGGGCACGGTACGTTCCCATGCTTTACGCGGTCCCGCTTCTGGCTGCCGCCGGCTTCTCCCCAAGCCGTCGAATCTTTTACGCAATAATTGCCCTAGGGCTGCTGAACTCGCTGCTGGCCGCGGGAAGTGTCGCAGGCTACATCATGTTGAAGCAGATTCACTATAGAAGCGCCGTGGCCTCGGTTCACGACATGTGCGAGCAACGCCCACTTACCTTACCTCCTTCCTTAATGAACTGGCAGTTTGATCTGCGAGACGACAATTTCCATATGTCCAGGAACGGCGCGCCTCCAGAAACTGAATGCGCCGTCAATTTCGACCAGTTGATGATAATGAAGAAGTAGACGTTTGGTAGGTCGCGGCGCACCGCACCCTCCACATCGTGCGCTTCGGTGATCTCAAGAACTGCCTCGATGAGGCCACCGGCGGTCTGCCAGACTCGGCCGGCCAAACTGGTACAGATCGACCGCGGCGTGACGGTTGGTCTGACCTGCGTCGGACACAAGTCAGAGGTTTGGCGCGACCGCAGCAAAAATCAGTTACCCACCCTCAAGCCACTCGCCTACGCCCCCGCCTCCTTGTTATAATCCTTTCATCAAATCGAACAAAACATAACGCCCCTCACACCGCGCGACAGGACCTCCATGCTGAAACCCGATCGCCTCCGCGCCCTCGCCGATGCGCTGGCCAGGCAAAACGTGATGCGCTTGCGCGATGCCGCGAGCCTGCTGGGCGTGTCGGAGATGACTGTCCGGCGCGACATCGCAGCGAGTCCGGACCAGTTCACGTATCTCGGCGGCTATATCCTCAGCGCGACGGACGTACCGAACAACGCCGGCTACTCCCTCGAAGAAGAGAAAGATCACTTCGCGCAACCCAAGGCTGAAGCCTCCGCGATTGCGGCGGGACTCGTCGTCGATCACGAAACGATCTTTATCGATTGCGGCACGACACTGACCACGCTTGCACGACTGATTCCGCTCGAGCGTCATGTCACGGTAGTGTGCTATTCGCTGAACGTCGCGGAAATTTTGCGGCGCAAGCCCAACGTACGGATGATCCTGCTGGGCGGTGTCTACGTGCCCTCGTCGGATTCGTTCGCGGGCGAAGAAAGTCTGGAGATGCTACGTCGCATGGGGATCAACAAGGCCTTCATTTCCGCAGGCGGCGTGGACACCGCGCGTGGTGTCACGTGCTGGAATTTCCATGAAGTCGCACTCAAGCAGGCGGCCATGGCCAGCGCGGTGGAAAGTCATCTGGTGGTGGACCAGAGCAAGTTTGGCGTCGTCAAAGCCGTGCGCTTTTCGCAAGTCGACGACTTCGACTCCATCATCACCGAAAAAGGCCAGACGCTGCGCAAGCGCAAATGAGCGCGCTCGCTGCGCATGCGGGAGCAATAGTGAAGCGCGATGACGTGCGATAAAGCACGTCACGCAGCAAGCCCGCGGACAGCGGCATTCAACCCTTGCGCTGCAACGCGAAGAGCGTGCCCGCGATCAGAATGAATGCGCCGATAATCACCTTCTGCCAGGTGCTCGGCACGCCAACCAGAATCAGCACGCTGTTGATCAGCGTGACGAGCACCACACCGAGCAACGTGCCCGCCACCGTCCCGGTCCCGCCCGTAATACGCGCCCCGCCCAGGATGACCGCGGCGATCACATCGAGCTCCGAGCCCACCAGGTCGAACGGATTCGCCAGCCGGTTGTTCGACACATGCAGAATGCCCGCGATGCCCGCGAGCATCCCCGTATAGCCGAACACGAACAGATGGATGGCGCGCAGGTTGTAGCCGAGCCGCCCGGCGATCGCGAGACTGCCGCCCATCGCATAGACGCCCCGCCCCATCATCGTCCGGTTCAGCAGCCACCATGTGACTATCGCGGCCGCCAGCAGCGCGAGCACCGACACGGGCAGCACCGCGCGCAAACCATCGCTCGTGTGATAAAAAAACAGCGGAATGCGGCCGAAGCGATCCATGCTGTGCGGAATGTTCATGAAGAACGATGTGCCGATAAAGGTCAGCAGCAGCCCGCGAAACAGATACTGCGTGCCGATCGTGACGATCAGCGAAGGCGCCTTCAGCCGATGCACCAGCAACCCGTTGACGATGCCGAGCACCATGCCCCCTAGTGCGCCGGTGATGAGGATCAGCGCAAACGGCGCGTCGGGCCACCACGCGAACACCGCCTTGGTGATGCCGTACATCGTCAGGGCGGCAATCGCGGTGAACGAGACGTCGATGCCGCCGGACGCGAGCACGACGAGCGTGCCGAGCGCGAACAGCGACATGGTGGTGGCCGAATGCAGCAGATCGAATAGCGTCGCGAACTGGAAAAAGCGCGGGTTGATCGCGCCGACAATCAGGCACGTCACCGCGATCAACGCGACGGTAAACCATTCCGGATTGCGCGCGAGCTTCGCCCGCAAGCTGGGCGGCTTGACCTCGGGTGCGACTTCGACAAGGATCGGCGTGGTCATGGTCTGCTTCATGCGCGAATCGATGCGCGAGTTCATGGATAGGAACGTCCTTTATGCGGCTTCTGAAAGCAACGCGTGATAGAGATCGGCTTCGCTCAGCGTGTCGGCCTGATATTCGCTCGCCACGCGGCCCTTCTTCATCATCAGAATGCGATCGCAGTTCTGCAGCAGTTCAGGCAGGTCGTCGCTGATGAGGATGATGCCGATGCCGCGTTGCGAGAGGCGCTGCATGATGCGGTAAATGATGTCCTTCGACCCGACGTCGACGCCGACCGTCGGCCCATGCAGGATCAACACGCGCGGATCGATTGCAAGCCAGCGGCCGATCAGCACGCGCTGCTGGTTGCCGCCCGAGAGCGACTGCACGGGCTTGTCGATATCCGGTGTCGCAATCTGGAGATCTTTCACCGTCTGTTGCGCGAGTGCTTGCGCGCGCGTGCGGTCGATCTGGCCGAAGCGGTCGCGCAAACTGGAGATCATCGCGGTGATCACGTTGTCGCGGATCGGCTTGTCGAGGAAAAGCCCCTCGTTCAGGCGGTCTTCCGGCACATAGCCGATGCGATGATTTTTCGCGTCCGACGGTGTACGCAAGCGGATGCTTTTCCCGTCCAGGCTCACCTGCCCCGACTGCGCGGGCGCCACACCCGCGAGGGCGCGCGCGAGTTCGTTGCGCCCCGAATCGAGCAGACCCGTGACGCCGAGAATTTCGCCGCCGTGCAGCGCAAACGACACATCGCTGAACTGGCCGGCGCGCGTGTAACCCTGCACTTCGAGCACGACGGCCTGCCCAATCGCATCTTCACGATAGCGCTCGTTCGACAAATGGCGTCCCGTCATCAGTTCGCTGATCTGCGCTTTGGTGAATTGCGCGATCGGCCCTTGCGCCATTTTCTGGCCGTCGCGCAGCACGATCACTTCGCCGCCGATCGCGTAGCACTCGTCGAGCTTGTGGCTCACGAACAGCACGGTGACTCCCTGCGCGCGCAGATTGGCGAGGACGGCGATCAGGTTGTCGACTTCCTTTTGCGTGAGCGACGTGGTGGGCTCGTCCATGATGACGAACTTCGCCTCGCTCGCGATCGCGCGGGCAATCGCCACGAGCTGCCGCGTGGCGAGCGGCAGTTGCTCGATGAGCGTCGCCTGAAACCCGGCATCGTCGGGTAGGCCGACCGCTCCGAGCGCGCGCGCGGCCGTGCGCGCCAGCTCGCGTCGGTCGAACGTGCGGGCGAGCCGGCCCGCGTGTGTCGCCAGCTCCGAGGTGAGCGCGACGTTCTCAGCCACGTTCATGTTGGGCAGCAGCGAGAGGTCCTGATAGACGGTCTCGATTCCCGCCGCGAGCGATTCGAGTGCGCAGAGGTGCGCGTGGCGCACGCCTTCGATGATCAGTTCGCCTTCGTCGGGCGGTTGCGCGCCGGAAATGATCTTGATGAGCGTGCTCTTGCCGCAGCCGTTTTCGCCGAGAAGATGGTAAATCTGCCCGCGCTCGAACGACAGGCTCACCCCGCGCAACGCATGCACGCCGATGAAGCGCTTATGCACGCCCACGACTTGCAGAAACGGCTGCGACGCGTCGGATTGCGGCTGCGGTGACGATACGTCCTGGTTCATGATGACGAGTGTGAGTTAAGCGTGTCCGGGTGGACACGCGTCGAAGGAAGTCCCCCAAGCGATCAGGGGGACGCCGTGGCCCTGGCACATCAGAACGGATACTGTTTGTAATTCGACTTGTCGACGTTCACCCAGCCTTGCCCGCGCACGATGATGCCCTTGCCCGGACCCTTCGCGACCGTCACCTTCGTGTAGCCTGGAATGCCGAGATCGGCGCCGTTCTCGACCGTTTTTCCGTCGATGAGCATTTGCGCGACCTTGTTCATCGCGATACCGGCGAGCTTCGGGTCCCAGAACGCGATGCCATTGACGGCGCCGCTTTCGAGGAATTTGCCTGCTTCCGTCGGCAGGCCCGTGCCGTACACGCAGATCTTGCCTTGCATGCCGGCTTCTTCGACCGCCCGGCCGATGCCGATCACGTCGAGCGAGGACGAACCCTGGAAGCCCTTCAGGTCCGGATGCTTGCGCAGCACTTCCTTCGCGACTTCATAGGCACGCTCGCCGTCGTTATTGGTTTCGAGTTTCGGCTCGACCAGGTTCATCTTCGGATATTTGGCCTTGGCGTTGCCGATGCCGCCGTCCGCCCATTGCACCTGCGAGCGGCTGCCGAGCGAACCGACCAGCACGGCCCACTTGCCGTCGTCGTGCATGCACGAGGCGAGGCGTTCGTTCAGGCCGGCGCCATAGGCGGTGTTGTCGAAGGCTTCGATGTCGACCATGGTGTTCTTCGCGTTGTCCGCCTCGTGCGTGACCACCTTGATACCGCGATCCATCGCTTTCTTCAGCGCCGGTTCGAGCGTCGGCGGGTCGTAGGGCACGACGGCGATCGCCGTGACCTTCTTGGCGATCAGGTCTTCGATGATCTTCAACTGCTGCGCCGCATCCGCACGGCCGGGACCGGTCTGATAGGCGGTCACGCCGGGGTTGTCCTTCGCGAATTGCTTGACGCCGTCGTCCATCCGGTTGAACCAGTTGATGCCGGTCACCTTGACGACCGTGACGATCGTCTCGTTGGTGGCAGCCTGCGCCGCGGCGATCACGCCTGCCGTCAGCGCGCCTGCCGCGAGCGCGGCGCCCAGTCGAGTCAATTTCATGCGATGTCTCCTTTATCGTTCGATGTCGCCCCACTCCACCCTCACGGACAATCAGGGCTCGTTGTCCGTCGCGTACTGAAACCTCGGGGATGCTTCGCGTCGGGATAGCGCGCTAACGTTTCGGGGCCGCGCCCGAGCCGCCGCCGAAGCCGAAGATCGCCCTCACCCGCTCGCCGCCCGCAAACGCGAGCGACAGCAACAACAGAAACCCCCACGCGCAATCGCCGAAAAACTGCGACACGCCCATCAGATTGAACAGGCTCGACAGAAACTGCAGCACCGTCGCGGCGAAAAACACGCAGATGATGCGGCCATGACCGCCCGCGGGATTCACCCCGCCCATCACTGCAATCAGGATCGCGATCAGCAGATAGGAGTTGCCGTAGTCCCATTTCGCGCTGGACGTATGCGTCACGCTGATCAACCCGGCCAGCGAGGCGAGCACGCCGCACATCGTGTATGTGATGATCAGCATCCGCGCGCGCGGAATGCCCGCATAGAACGCGGCTTTGGGATTCGTGCCCATCAGATAGAGACGTAAGCCGAACGGACTGCGTTTGAGCAGCCAGCCCAGTACGATGAGCGCCGCGATAAAGATGCAGAAGGCGATGGGCACCTGAAACACGGTGCCGTTGCCGATATTCGACAACGGATCGACATAGTCGACATGCACCGAGGCGCCGTTGCTGAGCACCACAGCAAAGCCCGTGAACAGCAGCTGCGTGCCGAGCGTGCAGAGAATCGGCGTGAGCCGCAGCCACGCGATAACCATCCCGTTCAGCAGCCCGCCGAGCAGCCCCATCGTCACGACGATCACGCAGAACAGCGCCGTGTAGAGCGCGGGCGAGTCGTCGCCGTTGAGAAAACGCGGCACGACCAGCGCGGCGACCATGCCTGAGAGGTTCGCGAGTCCGACGCCCGACAGGTCGATGCCGCCGTTACCCGACACCATCGACAGCATGATGCCGAGTGCGAGCAGGCCGAGTTCGGGCAACTGGCCGCCCATCGACTGCAGGTTGTCGATATCGACGAACTGCCCGCGCGAGAGCCAGGTCGCGACCAGCACGACGAGCACGTTGACGATCAACAGAAAATTCAACTGCCGGTCGCCGAACAGTTTTCCAGCGGTGAACAAGGACTTCATGGTGACGACGATCTCCTTGAATCTTCGCAAACGGTCAGGATGACCGGGACAGGTCCGCCGGCTGATTCAATACGCGCTTGACTTCGTCGAGCGTCGGCATGGAAGGCGCCGTACCCGGGCGCGTCACCGAGATGCCCGCAAGCGCGCAACCGAAACGCATGGCGGCGATCGCGTCGTCGCCGCGCGCGAGCGCGGCTGCGAAGCCGCCTGTGAAGCCGTCGCCGGCACCCGCGGTTTCCACCACGCGGCCGCAATGGTAGGCCGGCACGAGGACCGATCGGGTCGCCGAGTGCAGCAGCGCGCCGGCCTCGCCGAGCGTCACGATCGCCGTGCCGACACCTTTGGCGAGCAGCACGTCGGCGGCCCGGCGCGCGTCGTCGGCGTTCGAGATCGGCACGCCGGTGAGCGCAGTAGCTTCGGTTTCGTTCGGGGTAATGTAGTCGCACAGCGGGAAGATGTCGTCGTCGAGCGACATCGCGGGCGCCGGATTGAACACGGTGATCACGCCGTGTCGGCGCGCCACTTCGAGCCCGCGGCGCGCGGCGGCGAGCGGCTGTTCGAGCTGCGTGACGAACACGCTCGCGGCGGCGATGTCCGCTTCGATCGCGTCGACATCGGCGGCGTTCATCGTGCCGGCCGCGCCCGACGCGACGATGATCGCGTTCATGCCGGTGGTATCGTCCACGAAAATATGCGCCGCACCCGTGGACACGCCGTCGATCACCGAGGCGCGCGCCGCGATGCCTTCTCTCGCCCACGTTGCGCGCGCGATCTCACCGAACGCGTCGTTGCCGAGGCGGG
>NZ_NPIH01000293.1 GCF_012275575.1 Paraburkholderia sp. SG-MS1
GGCCTAGGACATCACCCTTTCACGGTGAGTACAGGGGTTCGAATCCCCTAGGGGACGCCAAAACATCGGCGTCGTTCGGTTGGAAGTTTGAGCGGTGCAGTAGGTGCAAAATCTGGAGCGGTAGTTCAGTTGGTTAGAATACCGGCCTGTCACGCCGGGGGTCGCGGGTTCGAGTCCCGTCCGCTCCGCCAGATTGGAGAAAGCCCACTTCGAAAGAAGTGGGCTTTTTTTATTTCCGCCGACCAGCCGGCCTGGTATGCTCGGGACAAACAGCCATTGCCAGCATGCGCGGCCTGTTTTACCGTTGACCGACTCATCTTCGTCGTTCCGCCATGTTCGATCCCACCGAAGCTCCGTCACCGTTTCATCTGCGCAATGCCGGTATGGACGATTTCGAGTTCGCCGAGGCGCTGACTCGCAACAACATGGGCGGCTATTATCGCCGGCACCATCTGGTCTGGCGACCCGATCTGTTTCTCGGCAGCTGGCGGGAGTCGGAGAATTTTATTCTCGAAGTGGACGGCCGAGCGATCGGCGTGTTGCGCATCACGCAGGAGGGCGATTCTCTCCATATCCGCGACGTCCAGATTGCCGAGGGCCATCGACGGCAAGGCGCCGGTACGTATCTGCTCGATATCTCGCATCAATGGGCGCGCGAGCGTGGGCTGCGCGAATTGCAGTTGCGCGTGTTCGTGGACAATCCCGCGGCGCGGCTGTATCAGCGCAAGGGCTACAAGCTCGCGGGTCCGCGTCTGGCGCAGCTCGGTGCGATCCGGCATCTCGCGCGGCGGGTCTGAGATCGGCGCTCAACGCGCGGCGCCGCCCGGCACGTCCGGGTGATCGTGCGCCGATTCGTCGTCCGTCTCCGTGTCGCCGTGTTCGTCGTTTTCCACCCGATGCTCCGCGCCGCGCTCGATGAATGCGCGCGGACTCTTACCGAACGCGCGCCGGAACATCGCGGAGAACGCGCTTTGGCTTTGATAGCCGAGTTCCTGTGCGACATGCGAGAGCGGTCGTCCCTGGCTCAGTAGCGGAATCGCGCGCGCGAGGATCGCCTGCTGACGCCATTGCGAAAAACTCACCCCCAATTCTTGCCGAAACAGCCGCGCGATCGTGCGCGTACTCGCGCCCACGCTGGACGCCCATTGTTCGAGCGACTCGCCGTGCGTCGGATCCGCGATCACGGCCTCGCACAGCGCACGCAGACGTTTTTCATTGGGCATCGGCACGGACAGCGGCAGCGGCTCCGAGCGCGTCAGTTCGTCCAGCGCGAGCGCGCCGAGCAACCGTTCGCGTGCGGCCGAAATGCCGGGCGTATCGAGCGCGGCGATTACTTCGCGCAGCAGATCCGAGACTTCGACGACGCGCGGCGCATCGAGCCCTGCCGGCACCGTGCTTTCGGTGATGTAGAGCGTGCGCAGGAACGCATCTTCGACGGCCACTACCTCGTGCGTCACATGCGGCGGCACCCAGATCGCGCGTGAGGGCGGCACCATCCACGTCGTGCCAGTCGTCGCGACGCGCAGCACGCCGCGCGACGCATACGCCACCTGCGCCCACGCATGGGTATGACGCGCGATGCGCCAGCCGGACGGCATTTGCCGCGAGCGCACGCGGATTGGGTGCGTCTCGGTCGGCTGGAACTCGGGCGGAATGTCGGCGAAGCGGACGAAGTTCGACAATTCGGTGTCGGCGGACGAAGTCATGGTGAAGATCGGTCCAGAGAACGGAGTGCCGGAAGTCGGTGCGGTACGTGGCGATGTGGGATGCGCAAGCTCCGCGCATCGGTTGCGCGAGCACAACCGGGCGGGCCTCATCATTGTAGGTGTTTGCCGCAGCTAGCCGTTGCATAATGGCCCGACTGCCCCGCCCTGGAGGAGATCCCGATGAGCTTTGCTACCGCGGACTTGTGCGACGCGCACGAAGACCAGTTGGCACGCGGCACGCTGCGCGTGCTCGAACCGGTCTTTCACCTCTTCAGCCGCACAGAGTGCTTCAGCGGCGAAGCGGTAACGCTGAAGGTATTCGAAGACAACGCGCTCGTGCGCACCACGCTCGAAGAGAAGGGCGCAAGCCGCGTGCTGGTGGTCGACGGTGGCGGCAGCCTGCGTTGTGCGCTGGTCGGCGGCAATCTCGCGCAAATCGCGGAACAGAACGGCTGGGCCGGCATCGTGCTGAACGGCTGCGTGCGCGATACGCTGGAACTCAATGAGGTCAACGTCGGCGTGGCTGCGCTTGCGACCTGCCCGCGCCGCGCCCAGAAGCGCGGTGCCGGCGAGCGCGACGTGGCGGTGCAGTTGCCCGGCGCGCTGGTGCGACCCGGCGAATGGATTTACGCGGATATCGACGGCGTGCTCGTCGCCAGCGCGGCGCTGAACTGAACTGAACTGGAACGCCGGCGCAACCGTGCCCTGACCGGAAGCCACACCCTCATTCAAGGAGAGCGAACGACGATGCAAACCGTCTTTGTATACGGCACGCTGCGTGCCGGTGAAGTGAACGACATCAGCGAGGCCGCGGCGCGCAACGAGATCGACGCGCCGAATCTGCTTGGCACGGCCTCGGTGCGCGGCCATCTGTTCGACTTCGGCCTGTATCCGGGCCTTGTCGTCGACGAAGCGGGCGTCGACGTGATCGGCGACGTCTACGAAATCGACGATGCGCTGGTCGCGGTGCTCGACGAAATCGAAGCTGTCTACCCCGGCGTCGAAGATCGCTTTCTCGCGCGCGAAGTGATGGTGAAGGTGGACGGCGATGTGGTGAATTGCCGTTTTTATCCGGTCACGCCGAATGCGGTGAAGGGCCTGCCCGAAATCAAATCCGGTGATTGGGTGGAATACCGCAACTCCCGCTGACTGGCTGAGGGCGTCGCACGTGCACGCCGAATCATCGAATCGTCGAAAGCGTGACGCGTGCAAAAAACGGCCCGGCAGGCTTGCGCCTGGCGGGCCGCGCGGTCGGTCAGTCTTGCGCATCGAGCTGTCTTCACGCCGCACATGGGCGATGACGACAAGCTCGCTACAGCAGCGACAGCATCATGCGGTGCTTATTCGCTGCATGGCGCCTCACGCCCGGACAGCATGACGCGCGTCAGCAACCTCAAAGCTCCTCGTACAACGGCAGCGTCAGGAAGTCGGTGAACTGCTCCGACGTCGACATCTCTTCGAAGATCTGCGCGGCACGTTCGTACGGCTTCGTATCGCCGCCCACGGCCTGCTTGACCTTGTCGAGTTCCTGCACCGCCAATTCGCGCACGAGTGCGACCGTCACCTTGCGGCCGTCGTCGAGCTTGCCCTTCGGCGAGCGGATCCATTGCCATACCTGCGAGCGCGAGATTTCCGCGGTGGCGGCGTCTTCCATCAGGTTGTGAATCGGCACGCAACCATTGCCCGCGAGCCACGAGCCCAGGTAGTGAATGCCGACATTGATGTTGTTGCGCAGACCGCCTTCGGTGATCGGCGTTTCAGGACGGAAGTCCGTCAGGTCCGTGGCCGTCACGAGCACATCGATGCGTTGCTTGCCGATCTGATTCGGCTTGTCGCCGAGCACCTTGACGAACTCTTCCATCGCGATCGGCACGAGGCCCGGATGCGCGACCCAGCCGCCGTCGTAGCCGTCGCCGGCATCGCGCGCCTTGTCGGAGCGTACGCCGGCCATTGCCTTGTCGTTGGCCGCCGGGTCGTTCCTGATCGGGATCAGCGCGCTCATGCCACCGATCGCCGGCGCGTTGCGGCGATGGCAGGTCTTCAGCAGCAACAACGCATACGCGCGCATGAACGGCGAAGTCATCGTGATCTGCGAGCGGTCGGCGAGGCAGAAATCGCGATCGGCCTTGAACTTCTTGATCGCCGAGAAGATGTAGTCCCAGCGGCCTGCGTTCAGCCCCGAGCTATGCTCGCGCAGCTCGTACAGGATCTCGTCCATTTCGAACGCGGCGACGATCGTCTCGATCAGCACCGTCGCGCGAATCGTGCCGCGCGGCACGCCGACCGCTTCCTGCGCGGCGACGAAGATGTCGTTCCACAAACGCGCTTCCAGATGGCTCTCCATCTTCGGCAGATAGAAGTACGGGCCCGAGCCGCGCGCGACAAGTTCCTTCGCGTTGTGCACCATGAAGAGCGCGAAATCGAAGACGCCGCCCGACACGCGCTTGCCGTCCACCTTCACGTGTTTCTCGTCGAGATGCCAGCCGCGCGGACGCACGATCAGCGTGGCGACCTTATCGTTCAGCCGATACGACTTGCCGTTCTGCTCAAGCGAAATCGTGCGGCGCACAGCGTCCTTCAGATTGATGTGCCCCGTGATCTGGTTGTCCCAGCTCGGCGCATTCGAATCCTCGAAGTCGGTCATGTACGAATCCGCGCCCGAGTTCAGCGCGTTGATGATCATCTTGCGCTCGACCGGACCGGTGATCTCCACGCGGCGGCATTGCAGATCCTGCGGCAGCGGCGCGATTGTCCAGTCACCTTCGCGTACGGATTTCGTCTCGGCGAGGAAGTCGGGACGCTCGCCGGCGTCGAGCCGTTTCGTGCGTTCCACGCGCGCCTGGAGCAATTGCTGGCGGCGCGGCTCGAACGTGCGATGCAGCGCGGCGACGAGTTCGAGCGCTTCGCGCGTGAGGATCGCGTCAAAGCCCGGCTTGATTTCAGCCGAGATTTCCATGCCCTGCGGCAGCGACAGTGATGAGAGCGAATTCGCCATGTGTTCTCCTTGGTCGGTCAGATTGTGCAAATCGTGGATGTTGAAAAAGCGTTGAGATAGTCCGTGTAGCCGCCGTTATGTGCCAGGGCTGTGGCGTCTGCGGTGGCTGCCGGAATGGTTCGGGGAACTGACTGAGCGGCGAGGCGCTGCGAGGGCCTGCAGAAAAGCAAGCAGGTCGTTCATGCCGCCGCCCGTGCCATGCGGCGCGACACCCAGTTCTTCGACGGGGGCGTTTTGCCGGTTGAGCCAGAACGTGGTGAAGCCGAACCACGTCGCGCCCGCCACGTCCCAGCCGTTCGACGACACGAAGACGATGTCGCCCGGCAGCGCGTCGAAGGCTCGCGTGCCGAGCGCATACGCGGCGGGCGAGGGTTTGTAGGCGCGCACGGCGTCGACGGAAAGCACGTGGTCGAACAGCCCGTTCATGCCGGCGCTTTTGAGCGCGATGTCGAGCATCTGCGGATTGCCGTTCGAGAGAATGGCAAGACCGAGGCGTGAAACGGGCTCGTCGGCGGTGGGCGTCGACGGCGTTGACGCAGTTGCCTCGCGAGCGGCCGCGTCCCGCAACGCGCGCAGCGCCGGCACCGCATCGGGAAACGCGGAAAGGCACGCGTATTCGTCCATCAACCGCTTCTCGGCCGCGCGGCCCAACGTGAGCTGAAGCTTTTTCGCGGCGAAGCGCAGAGCATCGAGCGTGACGTCCCAAAACGGCCGGTAGTGCGCGCCCGGTTTGTCGGCGGGAGCGGCCAGCGTGCGCAATTGCGTGTATTCGATCTGCTTCTGACGCCACAGCTGCGAGAGCGCGTCGCCGTGACCGGGGAACATCTGTTCGGCAGCAGCGATCACGGAATGCACGTCGAAAAGCGTGCCATACGCGTCGACAATCACTGCTTTTGGGGAAGGTGTCGTTGTGGCCGACATTGCCGTGCACTCCTGTCAGAGGTTAGGACGGATTGTATTAGTGACACTGAACGCTAAAAAAGAGGCTAAACATCACTTGATCTTTTACTTTCATCCACCTAATCTGACACGCACCTCACTTCCACCCGTAGTCCGTAGAATCTCTTTTGGGGGCTTCGCGGCGCGCATCGCTATGGACCGTTTCAAGCAGATCGAGACTTTTGTCACCGTCGCGGCCAAGGGCAGTCTGTCGGCCGCCGCCCTGGCTGAAGGCGTCGCGCCCGCGATCATCGGCCGCCGCGTCGATGCGCTCGAAGAGCGGCTCGGCGTCAAGCTGCTGGTGCGCACCACGCGCAAGATCACGCTGACTTTCGAAGGCTCCGCGTTCCTCGAGGACTGTCAGCGCATCATTCACGACATGCAGAACGCCGAAGCGAGCGTGTCGGAAGGGGGCGTGAAAGCGAGCGGCCATCTGCGGCTGTCGGCACCGGCCGGTTTCGGGCGGCGGCACGTCGCGCCGCTGGTGCCGGCGTTCACCGTCGCCCATCCGGACGTGTCGATCACGCTCGATCTGTCCGACCGGCTCGTCGATCTGGTCAATGAGGGTTTCGATTGCGCCGTGCGGCTCGGCGAATTGCCGGATTCGTCGCTGGTGTCTTTGAAGCTCGGCGAAAACCGGCGCGTGTGCGTGGCGTCGCCGGGCTACCTGAGCCGGCGCGGGGCGCCGCACACGTTGGCCGATCTCGCGCGGCACAACTGTCTCGCGCTCGGTGCGAGCGCCAACCAGCAGCGCGGCTGGATGTTCCAGCAGGGCGACAAGGTGGTGTCGATCAAGGTATCTGGCACGATGGAATGCTCGGACGGCGCGGTGCTGCACGAGTGGTGTCTCGCGGGCCACGGGCTCGCGTGGCGCTCGTGGTGGGAAGTTGGCAGCGACATCGCGGCGGGGCGGCTCGTGAGCGTGCTCGACGAATTCGCCGCGCCGCCGATCGGCATCCACGCGGTGTTTGCGCAGCGCCGCCATCTGCCGCTGCGGGTGCGGCTGTTTCTGGACTTTCTCAAGCATACGTATGGCCATCCCGGCTACTGGGGCTGATGCGCCGCGTCACGAGCAACATGGTCGCGGCATGCGGGCAGACCCTGGTGAATCCATGCCCTCATTTGCGCGACCTACAATCGATTGAAGCGGCTTACAAGCCGGGCCTCGTTGGACGCTCACGCCGCGCTGCGCGCAGCCGGCGACGGAGGGCATCATGTTCAGGCACATCCTGGTTCCGACCGATGGTTCAGAGCTGTCACACAAAGCGATAGACGGCGCGATCGACCTCGCGCAGGCCGTCGGCGCACGCATCACCGCTTACGCGTGCCTGCCGCAATATCCGTACTCGCCGTTTTCCGACGTGGTGGTCGAGCCGCCCGCCGAATTCCTGCAGCGCAGCGAGCGCGAAGCGCGTGTGCATCTGCGGGAAGTGGAGATGGCCGCGCGGCGTGCCGGCGTGGCCGTCGAGAGCAGGACCAGCGTTCATCCGGCGCCTTACCTCGGCATCATCGAAGCGGCGCAGCAAGGTGCTTGCGACGTAATTTTCATGGCGTCGCACGGGCGACGTGGCTTGGGCAGTCTGCTGATCGGCAGTGAAACACAGCGGGTGCTGACGCATACGAAGATTCCGGTGATCGTGTACCGCTGAGTGGCAGTTGGGCGGCGCGTGGTGGCCTCAAAAAACGCGCCGGCAGTGAAGCCGGCGCGCCACTGCTCGCCGGCACGCTGCGTTGTACCGGCGCTTTCTCCGCTGCTGCGAATTTTCAGTTTTCTCCGAGATGCCGGCCCCCGGGGCTGAGCGTCGATACCTCCGGCGGTGCGACTCCTCCCTGTGACGGCGGCTCTCTAGCCGAACCGCCTGGTCGTCTTTGCGCTGGCGCTTTTTTGCGATCAGGCCACGAGGCCGACCTGGTCGGCGGCGACGCGGCCTGTTACGTAGCCTGTCAGGCGACCTTCTTGTCGAAAAACTGCTCGTCTTCCGTCGAGCCGTGCAGCGCGGTCGTCGACGCTTCACGTTCGACCGTTTGCGTTACGGCGTCGAAGTAGCCGGTGCCGACTTCGCGCTGATGCTTCACCGCGGTGAAGCCCTTTTCGGCTGCGGCGAACTCGGCCTGCTGCATTTCGACGAAGGCCGTCATCTGGTTGCGGGCATAGCCGTGCGCGAGGTTGAACATCGAGTAGTTCAGCGCGTGGAAGCCGGCCAACGTGATGAACTGGAACTTGTAGCCCATCGCGCCGAGTTCGCGCTGGAATTTGGCGATGGTCGCGTCGTCCAGATTCTTCTTCCAGTTGAACGACGGCGAGCAGTTGTACGACAGCAGTTGATCCGGGAATTCCTTGTGGATCGCATCCGCGAATTTCTTTGCGAATTCGAGGTCCGGCTTGCCGGTTTCGCACCAGATCATGTCCGCGTACGGCGCGTAGGCGAGACCGCGCGAGATCGCCTGCTCGAGGCCCGGCTTCGTGCGGTAAAAACCTTCGACCGTGCGCTCGCCGGTCAGGAATGGCTTATCGTTGTCGTCGATGTCCGAGGTGACGAGGTCGGCGGCTTCCGCGTCCGTGCGGGCGAGCAGCACGGTGGGCGCGCCGCAGACGTCGGCGGCCAGACGCGCGGCGGTGAGCTTGGCCACGTTTTCGCGGGTCGGCACAAGCACCTTGCCGCCCATGTGGCCGCACTTCTTCACCGATGCGAGCTGGTCTTCGAAGTGCACGCCCGCGGCGCCCGCTTCGATCATCGCCTTCATCAGTTCGAACGCATTCAGCACGCCGCCGAAACCGGCTTCCGCGTCGGCGACGATCGGTGCGAAGTAGTCGATATAACCTTCATCGCCCGGATTCTTGCCTTCCGACCACTGAATCTGGTCAGCGCGCGTGAGCGTGTTGTTGATGCGCTTGACGACGAGTGGCACCGAGTTGGCCGGATACAGCGATTGGTCCGGATACATTTCGCCGGCGACGTTCGCATCGCCTGCCACCTGCCAGCCGGACAGATAGATCGCCTTCAGACCCGCCTTGACCTGTTGCATCGCCTGGTTGCCCGTCAGCGCGCCGAGCGAGTTGACGAACGGCTCGTTGTTGACGCTTTCCCAGAGCTTTTGCGCGCCGCGTCTGGCGAGTGTATGTTCCACCTGCACCGAACCGCGCAGACGGATCACGTCCTGCGCCGAGTAGGTGCGCTTGACGCCTTTCCAACGGGGATCGGTATCCCATTGCTGCTGGAGTTGCTTCGCTTGTTCTTCGCGGGTCATCGTCATCGTGTTCTCCTTGGGTTGCCTGTAATGGATGGGTAACTCTGTCTTCGTCGAAGCGGCGGCCATCAGGCGTTTCGTTTCGTGAAGTCTTATATAAGAGTCTAGGCAAACGAAGGATCCCGCAATAGTCGGCCAAAGGTGTTTTTATGATATTTATTACTGTTTATATTCAATGAGTTACAGGCAACGTTTTACATGGAGAAACGACTTTTCCCCTGTCGCAACGGCGTCTCTTGTGCCTTGCAGCATGATTTTTTACGACGCAAAAAAATTTACCACATCGTGAAATGTGCGGGCGTTAAGCTTGGGACGAAAAAAAACCGGTGCCTGAGCACCGGTTTCTTCCAACTAAGCGGGCGGCGCGAAGCCGTCCGGAGTCTTTTACTCGCTATCCGGCTATTGCCGCCGGGTAGCTTAGCTGCCGCGACGCGCCGTGCGCGGGCCGTCGCTGCGGCGTGCGCCGTAGCCGCCGTCGCGCGAACCGCCGTAGCCTTCACGCGAACCGCCACCGAAGCCGCCTTCACGCGAACCGCCGCCAGCCGACTTGCCGGCCCAGCCGCCGCCGCTACCGCTGCGCGAACCGCCGCCGTTGCCGGCCGGCTTGCCCGAACCGCTACCGAAACGACGGCCACCACCGTTACCGCCGCCCGGACGGCCTCGGCCGCCAAAACCAGGACGGCCGTTGCCCGTCGGTGCCGACTTACGCGGCTCGAAGCCTTCGACGACGTTGACCGGCAGCGGGGTGCGCACGAAGCGCTCGATGCGCTTCAGCGCGCCTTGTTCCGCGTGATGCACGAGGCTCACCGCGATACCCGAGCGGCCCGCACGGCCGGTACGGCCGATACGGTGCACGTAATCTTCAGCGAACTTCGGCAGGTCGTAGTTGAACACGTGTGTGATGCCCGGGATGTCGATACCGCGAGCGGCGACGTCCGTTGCCACCAACACACGCACGCGACGCTCGCGCAGTGCCTTGATGGTGCGGTTACGCGCGCCCTGCGGCAGATCGCCGTGCAAGGCGGCCGATTCGAAACCGGCGTCGGCAAGACGCCCTGCCAGCTGGTCGGCGTCCATCTTGGTTGCCGTGAACACGATAGCCTGGTCGAGGCCTTCGTCGCGCAGCAGATGGTCGAGCAGACGATCCTTGTGATCGCGGTCATCGACGTAGTGGACGGTTTGCGCGATGTTGGTGCGCTGTTCCAGACGCTGAACGATCTCGATACGCTCCGGATCCTTCAGCAGGCGGCCCGTCAGCGAGCCGATCTTGCCGTCGAGCGTGGCCGAGAACAGCATGGTCTGACGAGTAGCCGGCGTAGCGGCGACGATCGTTTCGATGTCTTCGATGAAGCCCATGTCGAGCATGCGGTCGGCTTCGTCGAGCACGAGGATCTGCAGTTGCGACAGGTCGATACGGCCGCGTTCGAGGTGGTCGATCAGACGGCCCGGCGTCGCAACCAGGATTTCCGGGTTCTTCGCCAGCAGCATCAGCTGTTGACCGTAAGCGACGCCGCCCAGAATGCTGACGGTGCGCAGGCGCTTGAGGTGCTTGCCGTACGTGGCGGCGGCGGTCGTGACCTGCATCGCGAGTTCGCGGGTCGGCGTCAGAACCAGCATGGTCGGACGCGCAACCGGTTGCGGACGGCGCGTGTTGCGGGCGCCATCAGCCGGACGCGGCTCACGCGGCTGGCTGGCTTGCGCCTTTTGGAGTTGCGAGAAACGCTCGATGGCGGGCAGCATGAACGCGGCGGTCTTGCCCGAACCGGTCGGGCTCGAGACCAGCAGATCGCGACCGGCAATGCCGGCCGGGATGGCGCGTTGCTGAACCGGCGTCGGGTTTTGGTAACCAGCGGCGGTCAGCGCGGAGACGACATCCGCGGAGAGACCAAGCGACGCGAACGTCGGGCCGGTCGGGACTGGGGCTTCAGCGGCGACGGCTTCCGGAGCGGCAGCAACGGCTGCGGCTAGGGCGGGAGCGTCGGCGAGACCGAGTGCCTGATCGGCGATGGCGTTCAACGGGCTGGAGGTGTTGCTCGAAGTCATGAGAATCCTTGGTACACAGGGAATTAAAACGTCGGCGCCAATCGGCATACCCAAGTCGTCGGATTCAGCGAGCAAAGAAGCAGCGAGCAAATCGAAAAACGGGGGCAGCTCGCGACAATGAAGGCGAGCTTTTCGTTAGAAGCTGTATCGGCATGCGACATGCCAACACGGCGTGCCGCCAGCCTGGGACATGATCGCCCGAAGAGGGCTAGGCAGGAGGGGACAGGTTCTAAACTGGATTGGAGCTAAACGCTACGAGGCGCTGCGCCGCAAAGGCCGCTACATGAAGCGGGCAAAGCAGTGAAGCGCAGGCCGTATTGTATAGGGTTTTGTTGCACTGCGCCACTGTTAGGACATGTCCGAGCCGAAAAGTTTGCGAATCCGACCGGCGCGGCCGGCGTTTTGACGGCTGGGCAGCTCGGCAGTCTGGCGCACTCGGTGACCGGCGCTCGAAATAAAGCCGCGAGCCGGCGCCGGTCGCCGCTTCGGCGCGCTCAGGCCGCGGCGCCGCTCTTCAGTGATTCGACGAGCTCGACGTATTGCTGCTTCGCAACGTCCTGCGCGGTGCCCCTGAGCGCGGCCCACGCGTCGTACTTGTATTTACCGACGATGTCGGTAAAGCCAGGCTTGTCGCCCTGAACGTCGCCGCGGGTGGCCTGCTTGTAGAGCGCGTAGAGGCGCAGCAGTGTGAGATTGCCCGGACGCTCCGGCAACTGCTGCACTTCTTCGTGGGCTTTGGCGAATTGCGCGTCGATGTCTGTCATGGTGGTGTTGCCCGCCGGGCGGGATCAGATGAGGATCGGCCGACGATCATAACAACTGCATGCGCTCGCGTGGGCGAGGGCTTATTCCAAACAGCGCGCCACCAGGACGCAACGCCAAACCCCATTGACGCGCGCGGCGCCGATTACAATACGGTCCATGACTCAAACTGTGCTCCTTGCCCTCGATACCTCGACCGAATTCTGTTCGGTCGCGCTGCTGTCCGTACCCGTCGACGCCGCACAGACTGGCGCCGCGCCCCGGCTCTGGGTTCGCCACGAGCAGACCGGCGCGGTCTCCAGCACGCGGCTGCTGCCCGCCATCAGCGAGCTGTTCGACGAAGCGGGCCTCACGCTCGCGGATTGCGACGCCATCGCGTTCGGCGCCGGCCCCGGATCGTTCACGGGCCTGCGTACCGCGACCGGCGTCGCTCAAGGCCTCGCGTTTGGCCTGAACCTGCCTGTCGTGCCGGTCAGCACGTTGCTGGGCTGCGCGGAGAGCGCGCGCCTGCGCGATCCGGCGGCGACGCGCGTGCTCGCCGCGCTCGATGCCCGCATGGACGAAATCTACTGGGCCGACTACGCGTGGGACGAGGCGCAGCAGGAATGGCGCACCGTTCAGGCGGCCTCCCTCGACGCGCCAGAGCGCCTGGTGCTGCCCGACACGCCTTTCACGCTTGCCGGCAACGCCGCCGCGGCGTTCGGCGCGCGGCTGCCTGCAGTGGCCGCGGCGCGTACGGTCGACGGCGAAGCACTGCCGCATGCGCTGCCGCTCGCACACGCGGCGCTGCGCGCACTGCGCGCCGGCCGCACCGTGCCCGCCGACCAGGCCGCGCCGGAATACGTGCGCGACAAGGTTGCGCAGACCACGGCGGAGCGTATTGCAGAGAAAGCCGGGAAGGCTGAAAAGGCCGCCAGGGCAGAACGGGACGCGGCACTCGCACAGAGCCCGCAGGACGTCCACGACGGCGCAGCCCAGCCCGCGCCAACAGACGGCGCTTCTCACGGCGAGGGCCGGCAATGAGCGGCGTGTTGCTCGCGGACCGCTACATGTCGCCGATGACCGAGGGCGATCTGGACGAGGTCGCCGCTATCGAAAAGATCGCGTATGAGTTTCCCTGGAGCCGGGGCAATTTCGGCGACTCGCTGCGCAACGGCTATTTCGGCGTCTGCTTGCGGCACGTGACCGGCACGCTGATCGGCTATTGCGTGCTGATGCCGGTCGTCGATGAAATGCATCTGCTCAACCTGTGCGTCACGCCCAGCGCGCAAGGTGCCGGCGCCGGCCTCGCGCTGCTGCGCGAGGCGGTGCGCATCACACATGCCGAAAAACTCGATGGCCTGCTGCTCGAAGTCCGGCCGTCGAATCATCGGGCGATCCGGCTGTACGAACGCTTCGGCTTCGCGTCGATCGGCCGGCGCAAAAACTATTATCCGGCGCGGCATCGCAGCCGGGAGGACGCCATCGTGATGCGTTTCTCGTTTGCCACGGAGGGCCCAGATGGCGCTGCATGAATCGGTACTGGAAGAGTTCGGCCTGACGACGCTGTGGGTGCGTCGCGGGATGGCGGTCAAGCCGCAGGTCGAAGGCGCGGGGCAGGATGCGCAGGCGCTGACTGGGCACGCTGGGCATCGCGACGATGTGCGTGGGGCGGTGGGGGCAGAATCGGTGCCGCTCGCGCAGGATACGCAGCGGCCAGCTATCGGTACGGGCGAGATGCCGCAGACCGGGCGTGCGCAGATGTCGGGCGAGCACCATGCGCCGGCTCACGACGAGCAGGTGGCCCCGTCGGCGCGAGCCCCCGAGCGGTTCGATGATCGCGCCGCTTCGGCGCGGGCGAGCGAGCCGTCGCGAGCCACGCAACAGAGCGAGGGCGGTGAGCGTCGGATGCAGCCCGCTCACGATGCCGCGCAGGACCGGCAAGCAACGCCCGGCGCGGCGCGGCAACAGCCGCATACAGCGGGCGAGTTCGCCCAGCAGGCTCAGCACGCGCCGTCGCGCCAACCCGTCGGGCAGGCGCGCTCCCCGGCGCTGCCGCCATTCGATGCCCCGCCCGACGACGATTTCGCATGGTTCGACGACCTGCCAGCGCACGCTCCGTCGCAGGCCCGCCGCGAAGCGCCCGAACTGCCGTCCGTTCACACGCTCGACTGGGACGCGCTCAGCGAGCGCGTCGCCGAATGCCGGCTGTGCCGCCTGTGCGAGAAGCGCACGAACACCGTTTTCGGCGTCGGCGATCGCGCCGCGGACTGGATGCTGATCGGCGAAGCGCCCGGCGAGAACGAAGACCGTCTCGGCGAGCCGTTCGTCGGTCAGGCCGGCAAGCTGCTCGACAACATGCTGCATTCGCTGGCGCTCGCGCGCGAGACCAACGTCTATATCGCCAACGTGATCAAATGCCGGCCGCCCGGCAACCGCAACCCCGAACCGGACGAAGTGTTGCGGTGCGAGCCGTATCTGCAACGCCAGGTGGGGCTGGTCAAGCCGAAGCTGATCGTCGCGATGGGTCGCTTCGCCGCGCAGAGTCTGCTCAAGACCGATGCGAGCATTTCGTCGCTGCGTGGTCGCGTGCATGAGTACGAAGGCGTCCCGGTGATCGTCACCTATCACCCGGCGTATCTGCTGCGCCGGCTGCCCGACAAGGCGAAGGCCTGGGCCGACCTGTGTCTCGCGCGCGATACGTGGCGCGAGGCGGGCGGCGCGCCGTCGAACGCGGCGAAGTGAGGGCCGTCGAGGGACCGGCGGCGCATGTGGCCGCCGCGCCAGGCAACCGCGCTACGCTCCTCGAAACGTTGCTCCGCACCTTGCGCGACCCGGCCGTGCGCGATCTCGCGTGGCTGCTGCTGAGCGCCGACCTGTTGCGCGCACAAGCGCCAATGGGCGCGCTCGCGAATCCTTTCCATACCCCGCAGGAACTTCAGGCCAGCGTCGACTGGCTGTGTGCGCTCGACGCCGCGCCGCAGCCGCTGCATCGCGACCTCGCCGCGACGCGCATCACGCGTCTTGGCCGATACGCCGAACGGCTGCTCGGCTGGTTCCTGCAAAACGGCCCGGCGGCGCGGCTGGTCGCGGCCGGCGTGCCGTTGCGGCGCGCGGGCGTCACGCTAGGCGAATGCGATTTTCTCGTGGAGTCGCGGCAGGGCGCGCGGTTGCATTGGGAGCTGGCGGTGAAGTGTTATCTGCATGCGGGCGACGGGCGTGGGCAAGGGCCGGGAGCCGCGCAAACGGACGCGCGCCTCGCTGATTATGTCGGGCCGAATCTGAAAGACCGCTTCGATCTCAAACTCGCGCATCTGCTGAACCATCAACTGCCGTTGAGTGCGCGCGAAGAGTTTGCGTCGGTCGGTCACGCGGGGCCGTGGTCGCCCGAGATGTTCGTGAAAGGCTGGCTGTTTTACCGGCATGGCGAGAGGCCGCCGGAGCCCGCCGAACTCGATCCGTCGCATGGTCGCGGCTGGTGGGTCACGCGCAGCGATTGGCCGGCGTTCGCGGCGGCGCAGGCGCAAAAGTGTCGGCAGTTGCCGAGGCTGGAATGGCTTGCGCCGAGGCGCATTGCGCTGGAGAGCGAGCAGACTGGGAG
Organism: Paraburkholderia sp. SG-MS1; assembly: GCF_012275575.1. Lineage (GTDB taxonomy): Bacteria > Pseudomonadota > Gammaproteobacteria > Burkholderiales > Burkholderiaceae > Paraburkholderia. The sequence goes on from NZ_NPIH01000293.1 coordinate 15,275, forward strand.
CGAGCCCGCGCGGTCGCCTTGGGTCGATGCGCAAACGCTTGCCGCGCAGATTTCACCTCAGCATGGACCAGCGATGGTCGCCGCTCTCGTCGAGGATCGTGCAGGCTATCTGGTCGAGCACTCGCGCGGTTTCATTATGCCCGACGCGTGGCCGGAGCAGGCATGGAACTACGCGCGGAAGTAGTGGAATGGCGGGCGGTACGACGCAGTCGCTCCCGGCATAACGGGGCGCGCGTCGCGATCTCACCGCTCGCCGGTGACGATTGGTCGGAGCGCTTCTGTGGGGTTCACCGTGCCGCACGAGTGGCTGGAGCAAGTGCCAACGACGCGCGGCGCATGCGGAGCAGCAGGCGGTGCAACATACCCGCTCGTCGTCATGTGAGCCGCGTCATCATCTCACCGCGTATCACGGCCAGCTGATCGAACACTCGCGCGGCTTCAGCGTGCCACAACGTATGTGCCGCCCCGGAGCAAAAAACGGCCCAGCGCAGCAGCGAAACACGGCAGACACTCAACAACGCCACCTATTCCGAGCCGCTCACCACCACCGATAAAAATGATGCACCGGCCCGACGCCCCTGCCGACATCGAGCCGATCACTCGCCTGCAGCGCACCCGTCAAATAAACCTTCGCATCGGCCACCGCGCTCGCCAGATCGCCGCGTTGCGGAACCAGCGCCGCAATGGCCGACGACAGCGTGCAACCCGTCCCGTGCGTATTTTTCACCGGCACGCGCGGGCCGCCGAGGCGCAATGTGCCACTGTCCTGCACCAGCCAGTCGGGACTGTCCGCCGCGCGCAGATGGCCGCCCTTCATCAGCACCGCGCGTGCGCCGAGCGCGCGCAGCGCTTCGCCTTGTTCGACCATGCCGGTTTCGTCGGTGGCCGGCTGCACGCCGAGCAGCGCGGCGGCTTCGGGCAGGTTGGGCGTCAGCAGATCCGCGAGCGGCAGCAGTTCGTCGCGCACCGCAGCGACCGCATCCGGCAGCAGCAGTGCATGATTGCTCTTCGAGATCATCACCGTGTCGAGCACGACGTGCTTCGGCTTGTGACGACGCAGCGCATCGGCGACCGCGCGGGCGATCGGTGCGTTCGCCAGCATGCCGATCTTCACCGCGTCGATGCGGATGTCGTCGAACACCGCATCGAGTTGCGCGGTAATGAAGACCGGGTCCGGCGCGTGAATCGCAGTGACGCCGCGCGTATTCTGCGCGGTGAGCGCGGTGATCACGCTCGCGCCATAGGCGCCGAGCGCCGAGAAAGCCTTCAGATCGGCCTGAATGCCGGCACCGCCGCCCGAGTCGGAACCGGCGATCGTCAGCACATTGGGAATCGTTTGCGTCATGGTCAAGCGAGGAAGAAGGAAGGCGCGGGCATGCTGCGTGAGCAGCGGCCCGCGGCAAGCTCAGTGCTTGGCTTCGCCGATCAGCGCGACCGAGTCGAATGCGCGCTGGTTCGCCTGGTGGCGCCGCATCACGAGCCACATCATCAGGCACACGAAGGTGCCGAACAGCACGATCACCGCGGTGACCGGCACGTCGAGCCAGACCAGCACCGCGTACAGGCACAGCATGATGAGCACCGAGAGATTTTCATTGAAGTTCTGCACGGCGATCGAGTGACCCGCCGACAGCAGCACGTGGCCGCGATGCTGCAGTAGCGCATTCATCGGCACGACGAAAAAGCCCGACAGGCCGCCGACCACCATCAGGAAGATATACGCGAAGATCAGGTAGCCCGGCATATGCATGCGGCCGATCTGGAAGCCCCAATGCGCGGGGAACAGGTCGCGCGTGTAGAACGCCATCAGCATCACGGCGATCCCCATCATGATGCCGACGGGCAGCACCGACAGCGACTTCTTCAACGGCACGCGCGAGGCCGCGAAGATCGCGCCGCCCGCCACGCCGACGGCCACCACCGCCTGCAGGATCGCCGCCTCGGAGAGCGACATGTTCAGCGACACTTCGGCCCACTTCAGCACGATGAATTGCAGCGTCGCGCCGGCGCCCCAGAACAGCGTCGTGACCGCGAGCGAAATCTGGCCGAGCTTGTCGCGCCACAGCACGAGGAAGCAATCGGCGAAATCGGTGATGAGTTTGATCGGGCCGCGTTCCTGTTTCGGATAACGCGCGCCTGTATCGGGAATGCGCAGATTGAACAGCGCCGCGATGACGTAGAGGCCCATGATCACCAGCATGGCCGCTTCGGCGGGTGTGTTGACGGTGGGGATGTGCTGCCGCAGGATCGGCGCGGCGATGTGCGGGCTGATCAGCGCGCCGCCGAGCACGGTGCCGAGAATGATCGAGCCGACCGTAGTGCCTTCGATCCAGCCGTTCGCGGCGACCAGCCGGTCAGGCGGCAGCAGTTCGGTGAGAATGCCGTATTTGGCGGGCGAGTACGCCGCTGCGCCGAAGCCGACGATGCCGTACGCAATCAGCGGATGCGCGCCGACCAGCATCGTGATGCAGCCGACCACCTTGATGGTGTTGGTGACGAACATCACGCGTCCCTTCGGACGGGAGTCGGCGAAGGCGCCCACGAACGCGGCGAGAACGACGTACGACAGCACAAAAAACAGCTTGAGCAGCGGCGTCATCCAGTTCGGGGCGTGAAGATCTTTCAGCAGTGCGATAGCAGCGATCAGAAGCGCATTGTCGGCCAGCGACGAAAAAAACTGCGCGGCCATGATGGTGTAAAAACCTTTTTTCATCTGATGCGATGCTGTCCTCGCTGCGGTCTGTCCGCCCCGGCCGTTTGCAATACGTCCGGGCTTATGCCGTTCGAAATGGGTTGTGCGCACGGCTTTATATCACGAAAATAGCTGGATTCGGACTAGCAGAATCCTTGATCGCACCGCCCAGCGGACTGCCGAGCGTTGAAAACGCCCAGTAAGCCGCTGATTCGCAAGCGTCTTTACGAAAATATCCCATGCCGCGCCCCCTCTCAGCCACGATTCATACCGCCGCACTTGCCAATAATCTTGCCGTCGCGCGACGCTACGCCCCAAAGTCCAAAATATGGGCCGTGGTCAAGGCGAACGCATATGGACATGGCCTTGCGCGAGTGTTTCCCGGCTTGCGCGCAACCGACGGCTTCGGATTGCTGGACCTCGAAGAAGCCGTGAAGTTGCGTGAATTGGGCTGGGCTGGGCCGATTCTTCTGCTCGAAGGCTTCTTCCGTCCGACCGACATCGACGTGATCGACCGCTATAGCCTGACGACCGCGCTGCATTCGGACGAACAGTTGCGCATGCTCGAAATGGCGCGCCTGTCCAAGCCCGTCAACATCCAGTTGAAGATGAACACCGGCATGAACCGGCTCGGCTACACGGTGGAGAAATTCCGCGCCGCGTGGGAGCGGGCGCGCGCCTGCCAGGGCGTCGGCCAGATCACGCTGATGACCCATTTCTCGGATGCCGACGGCGAGCGCGGCATCGCGTATCAGATGGAAGCGTTCGAGCGCGGCGCGCAAGGCATCGCGGGCGCGCGCAGCCTTGCCAATTCGGCGGCCACGCTGTGGCATCCGGGCGCGCATTTCGACTGGGTGCGCCCGGGCATCATCCTGTATGGCGCGTCGCCGTCGGGCGTGACAGCCGCGATCGAAGGCACCGGGCTGCAGCCGGCCATGACGCTTGCCTCGGAACTGATCGCCGTGCAGATGCTCAATGAAGGCAGCACAGTCGGCTACGGCTCGGCGTTCAAGGCGCGCGGCGCGATGCGTATCGGCGTGGTCGCGTGCGGCTATGCGGACGGCTATCCGCGGGTCGCGCCGGAAGGCACGCCGGTGATCGTCGACGGCGTGCGCACTCGGGTCGTCGGACGCGTGTCGATGGACATGCTCACGGTCGATCTCACGCCGGTGCCAACGGCCAACGTCGGCTCGCGCGTCGAATTGTGGGGCAACGCGCTGCCTATCGACGACGTCGCGCAGGCGTGCGGCACGATTGGCTACGAGCTGATGTGCGCGGTGGCGCCGCGTGTGCCGGTGCGGGCGGAGTAAGGCGCGGGCAGCAGCGGGCAAAGTGCCAGGCAAAGTGCGAGGCGGAGTGCGAGGCGGAGTGAGCGGCGCAGTCGCGCACAGCGTAGCGAGTCAGGTAATGCGCGGCGCGAGGCAATCGCGGGTGGCTGCGCCAGTTTGCGCCTTGAGGAGTTTTCCCTGATGGCGCCGCGCTTCGCTTGCGTCGCCGGCCTGCATCGGAATTTGCGCTGTCGGGAGCACCGCTGACGGCACTGCGAGTTGCCCGCATTTTGCGTCGCTCGGCATGCCGCTGCATATCGTCGGGTTCGCCGTTGCGCCTGGCGTCCCCGCGCGGAACCGGCCATTAACCGGCCATTAACCGGACCCGCCGCATCAACCCGATCAATCCCAAGAACAGCAACACAGGCAATCACGCGTGGCTAAACCGAAGACGTTGTACATCTGCAGTGAATGCGGCGGGCAATCGCCGAAATGGGCCGGGCAGTGCCCGTCATGCAATGCGTGGAACACGCTGGTCGAATCGGTCGCGCAAGCGCCGTCCACGCACCGTTTCCAGTCGCTCGCGAAGAGTGCTCCGGTGCGGCGTCTGGCCGACATCGAAGCGTCCGACGTGCCGCGCTTCTCAACCGGCGTGAGCGAGTTCGACCGCGTGCTCGGCGGCGGTCTGGTGCCGGGCGGCGTGGTGCTGATCGGCGGTGATCCGGGCATCGGTAAATCGACGCTGCTGTTGCAATCGCTCGCCGAAATCGCCGCCGACAAACGCGCGCTCTACATCAGCGGTGAAGAGTCGGCCGCGCAGATTGCGTTGCGCGCGCAGCGGCTCTCGTTGCTGGAGCCCGGCTCGAAGGCGAGCGAGTTGCAATTGCTCGCCGAAATCCAGCTCGAAAAAATCCAGGCGACGATCGCCGACCAGCGGCCCGACGTCGCGGTGATCGACTCGATCCAGACGGTCTATTCCGACGCGCTGACCTCCGCGCCGGGCTCGGTCGCGCAGGTGCGCGAGTGCGCCGCGCAATTGACGCGCATCGCCAAGCAGTCGGGCACCACGATCATCATGGTCGGCCACGTGACCAAGGAAGGCGCGCTGGCAGGCCCGCGCGTGCTGGAGCATATCGTCGATACGGTGTTGTACTTCGAGGGCGACACGCATTCGTCGTACCGCCTCGTGCGCGCGATCAAGAACCGCTTCGGCGCGGTCAACGAGCTGGGCGTGTTCGCGATGACCGAGCGCGGCCTGCGCGGCGTGGCGAATCCGTCGGCGCTGTTTCTGTCGCAGCACGAGCAGTCGGTGCCGGGCTCCTGCGTGCTGGTGACCCAGGAGGGCACGCGGCCGCTGCTGGTCGAAGTGCAGGCGCTAGTGGACGCGGCCAATGCGCCGAATCCGCGCCGGCTCGCGGTCGGCCTCGAACAGAACCGGCTCGCGATGCTGCTGGCCGTGCTGCATCGGCATGCGGGGATCGCGTGTTTCGATCAGGACGTGTTCCTGAACGCGGTGGGCGGCGTGAGGATCACCGAACCCGCCGCCGATCTGGCCGTGCTGCTCGCCATCCATTCGTCGATGCGTAACAAGCCGCTGCCCAAGGGGCTCGTCGTGTTCGGCGAAGTCGGCCTCGCCGGCGAGATCCGGCCGTCACCGCGCGGTCAGGAGCGGCTTAAGGAGGCGGCCAAACTGGGCTTCTCGGTCGCGGTCATTCCGAAGGCCAACGCGCCGAAACAGCCGATCGAAGGCTTACAGGTCGTTGCGGTCGAGCGGATCGAACAGGCGATCGACCGGGTCCGCACGCTCGAATAGACGGGGCTGCGGCGCACGCGGGCGGCAAGCGCGCCGTAATGCGCCGTAAATATCCCCACGTTGTCTGTAACCTGAATGGCATTTCTTTTTTCTAAGCTGCGAGGGCAACCATCCCTTCTGATGCTCGAAAAAGGATCGCGCCTTGAAACAGTCAATTGAAACCGTCGCCGAGCGGCCGATACAGGTGCGCGGCTGCCGCGTGTCCGCACCGATTCGCCAGCCATGGGGCGACGCGTGCCGGATCGTCGAGTGGATCGACACGGCGGGACAGATATCGCGGCGCGTGGTAGCCGAGGACGCCACGGCCGCCGAGGTGCGCGCTACGATCAACCGTCACGTGGAAGGCCGCAAGCACGTGCTGTACGACGATGAAAAGACGCCACGCCAGACCTTGCCGCGGCAGACGGCCGTGCGGCGTTGAGGGTAGGGTCCGGGCAGCTAATGTTCCTCGCAGTAAGCCCTTCGCTGTCAGAGCCGCATCAGCTGAAAGCAGCGCAGCGAAGCCGTAGGTAGGCGGAGCTCACCCGTTCAGGCCATCGGTGGTATCTGCATCATCCGCATCGTTTTCGGTCTGCGCCGCGTACGTCTGTGGATCGAACAGCGGATGGCGCGCCGCTTCGGCCGCCGTCAATACCGGCGACACACAACAGTCGAGCGGCTCCAGCAGCAGCACCCAATCCGCCAGTGCACGCGTGCCGATCATGTCGGCCAACTCCTGCGTAAGCGCGCTCGCGTCCGGGCCGCCGATCGCCTGGCCAAGGCTCCAGTGGCGCGTCGCCCACTCCGGCCGGTCGAGCGCCATGCACAGCGTTTCCCAGAATTTCAGTTCGAGCGCGCCGACCGCGAGCCAGCGCTGATCGAGTGTGCGGTACAGGTTGTAGCATGGCACGCCGCCGTTCAGCAGACCGGCACCGGGGGCCGGTGCAGCGCCTTCGTTGGCGAGCGCGACTTGCGCGACGATGTTGTGCGCATGCGTGACATGCGTCATCGAGACGTCGAGGAAGCGGCCCTCGCCGCCGCGCGACACATGCCATAGGGCGGCGAGAATCTGCGTCACCGCGCTCAAGGCGCCACCGAGCAGGTCGGCGATCTGGAAATTCGGCAGGATCGGCGTGCCGTCGCGGCTTGCCAGTTGATCGAGCACGCCCGCATAGCCGATGTAGTTCAAATCATGGCCCGCGCGATCGACGAACGGCCCGCTCGCGCCGTAGCCGCTGATCGCGCAGTAGACGAGCCGCGGATTGGCCGCGCGCAACGTGGCGTAGCCGATGCCGAGGCGCTCCATCACACCGGGCCGGAAGCTCTCGATCAGCACGTCCGCTTCTGCCGCGAGCGCACGCAACACGTTGCGTCCCGCTTCGGATTTGAGGTCGAGGCGCGTTTCGCGCTTGCCGCGATTGACCATCCGGTAGAACGCGCCGGGCCGGCCGGCCACGCGGTCGCTCGACGATTGCATCATCGTGCGGGTCGGGTCGCCCGCGCCGGGAGCTTCGATTTTCAGCACGTCGGCGCCGAGCTCGGCGAGCCGTAGCGCGGCCACCGGTCCCGGCAGCAGACGCGTCAGGTCGAGAACGCGCAGCCCCTGCAGCGCGGGCGCTACCGCTGTAGCCGATGACATGGATGATGCAGTCGCGGAAGACAAAGCCAACCTCTCGTCGGTGCCGGCGCGGACCGGAAACTGCGTGCCGCTAGCCGATTTGTTCGAGTTCCTCGTGAGTCTCGAGCCATTCGGCTTCGAGCGCTTCGAGGCGCGCGTTCACATCTGCCTGACGGCGGATCGCCTCCGTCAGTTTGTTCTTCTGCTCGGGCTCGTAGCTGGCCGGGTCGACGACGAACGCATCCAGCGCCGCCTTCTCCGTGTTGAGCGCGTCCATTTCCTTTTCGATCTTCGTAATGCGGCTTTGCAGCGGCTTCTTCAGATGCGCGAGCTTCTGCCGCGTTTCCGCTTCAAGGCGGCGCTGCTCCTTGCGATTCACGCTGTTATCGGCGCCGCTGTCCGCGCCGCCGTTCGCGCCATTGGCCGTCGTGCCCGCCTTGAGCGCCGCGCGCTGCTCGGCCGCGTGTTGCAGCAGCCAGTCCCGGTAGTCGTCGAGATCGCCGTCGAATTCGGTCAGACGGTGTTTCGCGACCAGCATGAACTGATCGGTAGTGGCACGCAGCAGGTGGCGGTCGTGCGACACCAGAATCAGCGTGCCTTCGAATTGCGCGAGCGCCATGGTCAACGCGTGACGCGTTTCGAGATCGAGGTGGTTGGTCGGCTCGTCGAGCAACAGCAGGTTGGGCTTCTGCCAGATGATCAGCGCGAGCGCGAGGCGCGCCTTTTCGCCGCCCGAGAAAGGCGCGACCTTCGAGGTCGCCATCTCTCCGGAAAAATTGAAGCTGCCGAGGAAATCGCGCAGTTCCTGCTCGCGCGTGTCCGGCGCGAGGCGGGCGAGGTGCTGCAGCGGCGTGTCGTCCGCGCGCAGCGTCTCGAGCTGATGCTGCGCGAAGTAGCCGATGCGCAGCCCCTTGCCTTCGCGCACGTGGCCGCCGAGCGCTTCGAGCGTGCCGGCGAGCGTCTTGATCAGCGTCGACTTGCCCTGGCCGTTCGCGCCGAGCAGGCCGATGCGCTGACCGTTCTGGATCGACAGCATCACGTGGTCGACGATCGGAATCTCGACCCCTTCTTCGCCGTGATAGCCGCAGCGCACGTCTTCCATCACCATCATCGGATTCGGCGCGGAGTCGGGCGCGCGGAACTCGAACGTGAACGGCGACGTTGCATGCGCCGGCGCGATCAGTTCCATCTTTTCTAGCGCTTTCACGCGGCTCTGCGCCTGGCGCGCCTTGGTGGCCTGCGCCTTGAAGCGGTTGATGTAGCTCTGCAGATGGGCGACCGTGCGCTGCTGCTTTTCATACGCGCTCTGTTGCAGCGCGATCTGCTGCGCGCGCAGCACTTCGAATTGCGAGTAGTTGCCGCCGTAGCGTTTGATCTGCTGTTGTTCGAGGTGCAGCGTGACGTTACAGACCGAGTCGAGAAATTCGCGGTCGTGCGAGATCACGATCAGCGTGCCGGTATAGCGATGCAGCCAGTCTTCGAGCCAGACGATCGCGTCGAGGTCCAGGTGGTTGGTCGGTTCGTCAAGCAGCAGGAGATCGGAGCGGCACATCAGCGCCTGGGCCAGATTCAGTCGCATGCGCCAGCCGCCTGAGAAACTGCTGACCGGCTCGCGCGTCTGGTCGAGCGTGAAGCCGAGACCGAGCAGCAACGCTTCGGCGCGCGCGGGCGCGGTGTAGCCGTCGGCGTCCGCGAACGCGGCGTGCGCTTCGCCTTCGGCTGCGCCGTCGTGCGCGGCGGAGGCGGCGGCAATGCGCGCCTCGATCGCACGCAGCGCAGCGTCGCCGTCGAGCGTGTAGTCGAGCGCGGTCTTGTCCGCGGCCGGCGTTTCCTGCGCGACGTGGGCAATGCGCCAGGTGGGCGGAATGGAAAAATCGCCGCCGTCCGCATGCAGTTCGCCGAGCAGCACGGCAAACAGCGTCGACTTGCCCGCGCCGTTCGCTCCCACGAGGCCGGCCTTTTCGCCGGGGTTGAGGGTGAACGTGGTGTTGTCGAAGAGCGGCTTGGTGCCGCGCGCGAGGCTGAACTGATTAAAGCGGATCACGAAGAGGCCGGCTGAAGAAAACCGCTATTTTAGACTGCCCGGCGTGACACCGGGCGCTCAGTCGGGATCGGCCATTTGGACGACTGTTGTGGCGCGGCTTTTGGCATAGACTGACGGCTTTCACGGGGAGAGCACATGACATCGATTTATTCCTTTTCGGCACGCACGCTCGGCGGCGAGGAAGTGAGCCTCACGCAGTATCAAGGCAAGGTGTTGCTGATCGTCAATACGGCGAGCGAATGCGGATTCACGCCGCAATACGCGGGCTTGCAAAAGCTGTATGACGCCTACGCCGCGCGCGGGCTCGCGGTGCTCGGGTTCCCGTGCAACCAGTTCGGCAAGCAGGAGCCGGGAGACGCCGCGCAGATCGGCAGTTTCTGCGAAAAGAACTACGGCGTGACCTTCCCGATGTTCGACAAGATCGACGTGAACGGCGCGAATGCGCATCCGCTGTTCCGCTATCTGACGGGCGAGGCGCCTGGTTTGCTGGGGCTTGAAGGAATCAAGTGGAACTTCACCAAGTTTCTGATCGGCCGGGACGGCAATGTTGTGAAGCGCTATGCGCCGCTCACCAAGCCCGAGGCGATGACAGACGATATCGAAAAGCTGTTGTGAGGCGCCGGGAAGGCGGCGCGCGCCTCCGGCACCCCTAAAGAATCGGTGAAAAAAGCCGCGCCACGTGCATTAGCACGCGCCGCAGCGCGCTCGCGTGCCGGTATTCGTTGCGATCGATTTCGAGCGATTCGGCGAAATCGTTCAGCAGCATCGTTTCGACTTCCTGCGCGAAGCCGTGGTCCACGGTCAGCACCATGATTTCGAAGTTCAGCCGGAAAGAGCGGTTGTCGAGATTGGCACTGCCGATCGCGGCAGCCACGCTGTCGATCAGGACGACCTTCTGATGCAGGAAGCCCGGCTGGTAGCGAAAGATGCGGATGCCCGCGCGCAGCGAGTCGTACGCATACAGCTTCGAGGCGGCGAACACCACCAGGTGGTCGCGCCGGCACGGAATCAGGATGCGCACGTCGACGCCGCGCAGCACCGCGAGCCGCAGCGCCGAAAATACGGCTTCGTCCGGCACGAGGTAGGGCGTGGTGATCCAGACGCGCTCGCGCGCCGCATTGATCGCTTCGACGAAGAAGAGCGAACAGGTTTCCTGCTTGTCGGCCGGACCGCTCGGCACGACGAGGCAGTGCATGCCCTCGTGCCCGGCAGGGGCGCCGGGTGTCGCCGCAGGCATATCGAACTCGGGCAACTGTTGCGTGGCCCAGTGCCAGTCCTCGGTGAAGACGAACTGGATGCTCGCGACCGCCGGGCCGCGCACCTCGATATGCGTATCGCGCCACGGCGACAGCGGCGCCCTGCCGCCAAGATATTCGACGCCCACGTTATGGCCGCCGACAAACGCACGCTCACCATCCACCGACACGATCTTGCGGTGGTTGCGAAAGTTCAGTTGCAGGCGGTTGACGAAACGGCGGTGGGTCGCGAACGGATGCATCTCGACGCCGCCCGCGCGCAGCGCCGCGACATAGCGGTGCGGCAGATCGAAGCTGCCGATGCTGTCGTACAGGAAGTAGACGCGCACGCCCTGGCTGGCCTTGGCGATGAGCGCGTCTTTGAGCATCTCGCCGAGTGCGTCGTCGCGCACGATGAAGAACTGCACGATCACGTAGTGGCGTGCGTTCCCGATTGCTTCAAAAATGGCCTCGAACGTTGCGGCGCCATTCACTAGCGTGCGCACGGAATTGCCCGGCAAGAACGGCATGCCGCCGAGACGCGTGAGCGAATGCGCGAACCTGCCGCCGAGCTGCTGCGTGGGTAATCCCGCCGACGAAGCCTGCGCGTCCCATTCGGGTGGATGCGCACGCGTGCGCAGCAGTTCGTTCTCCACGCGGCGCGCGTCCGCATAGCCGGCGAACTTGCTGCGCCCGAGGAAGAGATACGGGACCAGCGTCAGATAAGGCATCGCAACCAGCGACACGGCCCACGCAATAGCACCTTGCGATGTGCGGGTGTTGAGAATCGCGTGACATGCCGCGATGACGCCGAGGATGTGGGCGAGAGCGACCAGCGGGCCGACGTGAAGCAGGTCGAATTGCATAAGCTCGCGAAGAGTAGGCGAAGCGGCGCGGCGCTACCGCACCTGCACCACTTGCCGACGGAACCTCAGACGGGCAGATCCGCCGCCTGAATCAGAAACACGTTGTCGTCGCCGGCGCTGGTCGACAGCCAGACGAGATCCAGACCGCCGAACGCCGCTTCGACGTGCGCGCGCTCGTTGCCGATTTCGACCACCAGCACGCCGTCTTCGGTCAGCCAGTTGCGCGCCCCGGCGATGATCCGGCGCACGATGTCCATGCCGTCCGCACCGCCCGCGAGCGCCATGTCCGGCTCGTGCCTGTATTCGGCGGGCAGTTCCTGCATCGACGCCGCGTTCACGTACGGCGGATTGCTGATGATCACGTCGTAGCGGCGCTCGGCGAGCGGCGCATACAGATCGCCTTCGAACAGCGCGATGCGGTCGTGGAGCTTGTAGTCCGTCACGTTGCGCGTCGCGACTTCGAGCGCCGGCGCCGACAGGTCCACGGCGTCGATATCCGCATTCGGGAACGCATGCGCCGCGAGAATCGCAAGGCAACCGGAGCCGGTGCATAGCTCCAGCACGGCGCTTACCTGTTCGGGATCTTCCACGTACGGCTGCAGGCCGTCCTGCAGCAGTTCGCCGATGAACGAACGCGGCACGATCACGCGCTCATCGACGTGAAAGCGAAAGCCGTGCATCCACGCTTCCTGCGTGATATAGGCGGCCGGCACGCGGTCGGCCGCGCGGCGCTCGATGACGTTCAGCACGGCGTCGATCTCGGCCGCACTCAGGCGTGCGTCGAGGAACGGATCGAGCAGATCGAGCGGCAGATGCAACGTATGCAGGATCAGGTAGGCGGCTTCGTCGTACGCGTTGGCCGAACCGTGGCCGAACGACAGCTCGGCCTGGTTGAAGCGCGACACCGCGAAACGCAGCAGGTCGCGGACAGTGGAAAACGGGAGCGTCATCGCGAATAGTCCTTGGTCAGGCGATCAGTTGTTCGAGCACGCGGCGATACACGTTCTTCAGCGGCTCGATGTGTGCGACTTCGATATGTTCGTCGATCTTGTGGATGCTGGCGTTCAGCGGGCCGAATTCGATCACCTGCTCGCAGATGCGCGCGATGAAGCGGCCGTCCGACGTGCCGCCGGTAGTCGACAGTTCGGTGGCCACGCCGGTCTCGTCCCTGATCGCCTTCGCGAGCGCGTTCGACAACTCGCCGCGCGGCGTCAGGAACGGCAGACCGCTCACGTTCCACTGCAAATCGTATGCGAGGCCGTGTTTGTCGAGGATCGCATGCACGCGGGCCTGCAAACCTTCGACCGTGCTGGCGGTCGAGAAGCGGAAGTTGAACATCACGTCCGCGTGGCCCGGGATCACATTGCTCGCGCCGGTGCCGCTGTGGATGTTCGACACCTGCCACGTGGTGGGCGGGAAGTATTCGTTGCCGTCGTCCCAGCGTTCGGCCACCAGCTCGGCGAGCGCAGGCGCAAGCAGATGCACCGGATTCTTCGCCAGATGCGGATACGCGATGTGGCCTTGCACGCCCTTGACGATCAGCTTGCCCGACATCGAACCGCGCCGGCCGTTCTTCACCATGTCGCCGAACTGCGCGCTCGACGTCGGTTCGCCGACGATGCAGTAGTCCATGCGCTCGCCGCGCGCCTGCAGCGCTTCGACGACCTTGACGGTGCCGTCGGTGGCCGGGCCTTCTTCGTCGCTCGTGATCAGGAACGCGATCGAGCCGCGGTGCGCGGGGTGCGCCGCCACGAATTCCTCGCTCGCCACCACGAAGCCCGCGATCGACGCCTTCATATCCGCCGCGCCGCGGCCGTACAGCTTGCCGTCGCGCCGGGTCGGCTCGAACGGCGCCGAGTGCCACTGCTCGAGAGGACCACTCGGCACGACGTCAGTGTGTCCGGCGAACGCGAGCAGTTTGCCCTGCGTGCCGTCGACGCCGCGTTTGACGGCCCACAGGTTGGTCACGCCGTTCGATTCGATCGTCTCGTGCTCGAAGCCGAGCGCGGACAGGCGTTCGATCAGGAGGCGCTGGCAATGCTGGTCGTCGGGCGTGACGGACGCGCGCGCGATCAGTTGTTCGGTAAGGGCGAGGGTGCCGGACATGGATTCAGTACAAGCCACTTTGAAATGAAAAAATGCCGGCTGGCGGTTGATCACCGCAGCCGGCAACAGCGTTTGATGCACGCGGCGTGCGCCGCGCTGACTGCTTGTTCCTGCTGACTCGTTCTGCGCGTGCGTTCAGTCACACGCGTCGGATTACGCGAACAGCGCCGCGTACTCGTCGGCGGAAAAACCGAGCGACTTGACGCGCCCGTTGACCACCAGCACCGGCCGCTTGATCACCGACGGCTTGTGAATCATCAACGCGATCGCGCCTGGCTGCGTGTCCGCGGCCGCCTTCATGTCGTCGGACAGACCGCGCCACGTCGTGCCGCGACGGTTCAGCAACGCGTCGAGCTTCACGTCCTTCAGCCAGTCCTGCACGAGCGGCTCGGTCACGCCGGCTTTCTTGAAGTCGTGAAACTCGAACTCGACGCCGTGTTCTTCCAGCCACACGCGGGCCTTTTTCACGGTGTCGCAGTTCGGGATGCCGTAGACGACGGTTTTCGTGCCGCGCGCCATCAATCGCCTCGCAGCAGCTCGTTCAGGCCGACCTTCGCGCGGGTCTTGGCGTCGACCTTCTTGACGATCACCGCGCAGTACAGGCTGTGCGAGCCGTCCTTCGACGGCAGGTTGCCCGCCACCACCACCGAGCCCGCCGGAATGCGGCCGTACGTGACTTCGCCGGTTTCGCGGTCGTAAATCTTGGTGCTCTGGCCGAGGTACACGCCCATCGAGATCACCGAGTTCTCTTCGACGATCACGCCTTCCACGACTTCTGAGCGTGCGCCGATGAAGCAGTTGTCTTCGATGATGACCGGGTTTGCCTGCAGCGGCTCCAGCACGCCGCCGATGCCGACGCCGCCCGACAGGTGCACGTTCTTGCCGATCTGCGCGCACGAGCCGACGGTAGCCCACGTGTCGACCATCGTGCCTTCGTCGACGTATGCGCCGATGTTGGTGTACGACGGCATCAGCACGACGTTCTTCGCGATGAACGAGCCGCGGCGCGCGATCGCGGGCGGTACCACGCGGAAGCCGCCGGCGGCGAAGTCTTCAGCGGTGTAGTTGGCGAACTTCGACGGCACCTTGTCGTAGAACTGGCTGTAGCCGCCGGCCGGCATCGGCGCGTTGTCTTCGAGGCGGAACGACAGCAGCACGGCCTTCTTCAGCCATTGGTTGACGACCCAGTCGCCGTCCTTCTTTTCGGCGACGCGCAGCGCGCCCTTGTCCAGTTGCTCGATCGCGTGGGCGACGGCTTCGCGCACGTCGGCCGGAGCGGCCTTCGGCGAGAGGTCGGCGCGGTTTTCCCAGGCGGTGTCAATGATCTGCTGAAGTTGTTGCGACATATGCGTGCTTTTCTGAAGAGTTGAAGTCTGAAGAGGGGATGCGATGCGCCAGGAGCTGCCTGTGAGTGTTGAACGATCTCGCGAAACTCAACCGGCGAGCGCGCGACAAAAATCGACGATCCGCTGCGCGCCTTCGGTGCATTCGTCGACGTCGGCGACGAGCGCGAGGCGCACGAAATCGCGGCCGGGGTTCACGCCGTGCGCGGTACGCGCGAGGAACGAGCCCGGCAGAACCGTCACATTATAGTCGGCGTACAGGCGCTGGGCGAACTCGGTGTCCGACAGACCGGTGCGCGAGACGTCCGCCCACAGGTAGAACGCGGCGTCCGGCAGGCGCACGTCGAGCACGTCGGCGAGCATCGGCGTGACGGTGGAGAACTTCCGCACGTACTTCGCGCGGTTCTCGCGCACGTGCGTTTCGTCGTTCCAGGCGGCGATGCTGGCGCTCTGGAATACCGTCGAGAGCGCCGCGCCGTGGTACGTGCGGTACAGCAGGAAGGCCTTGAGGATCGCCGCGTCGCCGGCGACAAAGCCCGAGCGCATGCCCGGCACGTTCGAACGCTTGGACAGGCTCGACAGTATGACGAGGCGCTCGAAGCCGCGGCCGAGCTGGTGCGCGGCTTCCAGGCCGCCGAGCGGCGGATGCGCTTCGTCGAAATAGATTTCCGAATAGCATTCGTCCGACGCGATCACGAAACCATAGCGATCCGACAGCGCGAACAGCTCGCGCCAGTCGTCGAGCGTGAGTACCGCGCCCGTCGGGTTGCCGGGCGAGCAGACGTACAGCAGTTGCGTGCGGGCCCAGATGTCGGCCGGCACCGCCAAGTAGTCGCACGCGAAGTTGCGCGCCGGATCGCTATTGACGAAGTACGGCTGCGCGCCGCCGAGCAGCGCCGCGCCTTCGTAGATTTGGTAGAACGGGTTCGGACAGAGTACGATCGCAGGCTCGCCGCCGGCATTGCGCCGTGGGTCCAGCACCGTCTGTGCGAGAGCGAACAGCGCCTCGCGTGAGCCCGACACCGGCAGCACCTGGGTGGTCGGGTCGAGCGGCGGCAGGGTGTAGCGCTGTGTGATCCAGTGCGCGATCGATTCGCGCAGCGCGGGCGTTCCGAGCGTGGCCGGATACGCGGCGAGGCCGCCGAGCGAGGCCACCACGGCGTCGCGGATCAGCGCGGGCGTCGGATGTTTCGGCTCGCCGATGCCGAAGCTGATGTGCGCAAGGCCGGCGGGCGGCGTAACGTCCTTGAAAAGCACGCGCAGCTTTTCGAACGGGTAGGACTGAAGGGAGTCGAGTAGCGGGTTCACTGGGCGGATCGAGCCTGATCGAAGAGGGGCGCAGATGATGCTGGAAGAAGCGCCGCACGCGCACCGGTGGCGCAGCCCGCTGAAGCGCCGGGCGCACGGGCCGGCAGCGGCGGCAAACGGATGATTATAGCGTGGCGCGCATGACGTGGCGGACAACGCGAGACGGATGAATGGACAAGTGAGTAGGCAGGCGGTGCGCGGCCGGTAAGCAGTCGACAGGCCCGGTATGGCGGCGCGGCGGCAATCGCGGGCGCCTTGCACCGTGTCGCGCAACGGAACCACGCTGCAGACGAAACACGTCGCGCCGGCAAGCAGCGGCACAACCCGCCAGGCGGCGCAGCGTATGCGTTGCAGCGGGAACGACGCGAGCCGCACACGGTTCGCGCACGAAAAGAAGCAGGAGCAGCAATGTACGCAGCAGCAGTTCAGGAGACAGCCGCACGACGCGGGCGGACACCCGCCGCACTCGTTGACGGCAAGACGAGGAGCCCCGCGCGATGACCCACTGGCTTCGCAACGGCTGGCCGACGCTCGCGATCATGCTGGGCGCATCGGTATGGGGGATGATCTGGTATCCGCTGCGCATGCTCGCGGCGCTCGGCGTCACCGGTACCGCGGCCAGCGCGCTGACGAGCGGCGCCGGCTGCCTGTTCGTGCTGCTGGTGCGCCATCGCGCGCTCAAGACGGTGCGCTGGCACTGGCTGCTGCCGGCGCTCGCGCTGGCCGCGGGCGTCACCAATCTCGGCTTCGTGTGGGGCTCGATTCATGGCCAGGTGATGCGCGTGCTGCTGCTGTTCTATCTCACCCCGGCGTGGACGGCGCTCTTCGCACATTTCATCCTGTACGAGCGGCTGACATGGGCAGGCGCGGCCCTCGCGGCGCTGTCGCTGGCCGGGGCGATGACCATGCTGTGGTCACCGCAACTGGGTATTCCGTTGCCCGGCAATCTCGCCGAATGGGCGGGCCTCGCGGGCGGCATGGGCTTTGCGATGAGCAACGTGCTGATCCTCAAGACGAGCCGCGTGCTGCCGGACATGAAGCCGGAAATGCGCACCGCGACCGTCTTCGGCGGCGCGGCGCTCTTCAGCGCTTGCGCGTCGCTGTTCGAAGCGATGCCCGCGCCGCCCACCGGTGCGCATCTGGGCACTGCCGCGTGGCTCGTGCTCGGCCTAGGTCTGCTGCTGGCTTCGAACAACATGCTGGTGCAGTACGGACTTGCGCGCGTGCCGGCCAATCGCGCGTCGATCATCATGCTGTTCGAGATCGTGGTCACCGCGCTGTCCGCGTGGCTGTTCGCCGGCGAGACGCCGGGCCCGCGCGAATGGGCCGGCGGCGTGTGCATCGTGCTGGCCTCGGCGCTGTCGAGTTGGGTGCATCGGAGCAAGGCCGTGCCGCCCGATCCGGCCACCGCCGACGCGAGCCTCGACGACGCGCGCGATGCCGGTCGCGACGACCATAAGGGCGGTAAGAATCGCCCACGCGCGATGGTATGATTGCCCCTCATTGGCCGGCGCATGTCTGACCGCGTGCCGCCGGCGCCCGTGTCGCGAAGGATCGCGGGCCGCTTCGCCGTCACGGCGAACGGCTCACGCGGCCTTCACGAGCCACTTATCATTTTCCCTTTTCAAACAGCGAAATCGCCGTGCGTCTGACCTCGATCAAACTCGCTGGCTTCAAGTCATTCGTCGATCCCACGCATTTCCAGGTTCCGGGCCAGCTGGTTGGCGTGGTGGGGCCGAACGGGTGCGGCAAGTCCAACATCATCGATGCCGTGCGCTGGGTGCTCGGCGAATCGCGCGCCTCCGAGCTGCGCGGCGAGTCGATGCAGGACGTGATCTTCAATGGCTCGACCGCGCGCAAGCCCGGCAGCCGCGCCAGCGTCGAACTCGTGTTCGACAACGCCGACGGCCGCGCCGCCGGTCAGTGGGGCCAATATGCCGAGATCGCCGTGAAGCGCGTGCTCACGCGCGACGGCACCTCGAGCTACTACATCAACAATCTGCCCGCGCGCCGCCGCGACATTCAGGACATCTTCCTCGGCACCGGCCTCGGGCCGCGCGCGTACGCGATCATCGGGCAGGGCATGATCGCGCGCCTGATCGAGGCGAAGCCGGAAGAGCTGCGGGTGTTCCTCGAAGAAGCCGCCGGCGTGTCGAAGTACAAGGAACGCCGCCGCGAGACCGAGAACCGTCTGCACGACACGCGCGAGAATCTGACGCGGGTCGAGGACATCGTCCGCGAGCTGGGGACCAACCTCGAGAAGCTCGAAGGCCAGGCGGTGGTCGCCACGCGCTACAAGGAACTGCAGACGGACGGCGAAGAGAAGCAGCGTCTGTTGTGGCTGTTGCGCAAGAACGAAGCCGGCAGCGAGCAGGAGCGCCAGCAACGCGCGATCGAACAGGCGCAGATCGACCTCGAAGCGCAAACCGCGAAGCTGCGGGAAGTCGAAGCGCAACTCGAAACGCTGCGAGTCGCGCATTATTCCGCGAGCGATGCAATGCAGGGCGCGCAAGGCGCGCTGTACGAGGCGAACTCGGAGGTCAGCCGCCTTGAAGCCGAGATCAAGTTCATCGTCGAATCGCGCAACCGCGTGCAGGCGCAGATCGCCGCGCTGAGCGCGCAGCGCGAGCAGTGGCAGTCGCAAGCCGAAAAGGCGCAGGGCGACCTCGAAGACGCCGAAGAGCAACTGGCCGTCGCCGAAGAAAAAGCCGCGCTCGCCGAAGACGAAGCCGCCGCGAAGCACGACGCGATGCCCGCACTCGAAGCGCGTTGGCGCGACGCGCAGACCGAGCTGAACGCGGAGCGCGGCGGGATCGCGCAGACCGAACAGGCGTTGAAGCTCGAAGCCGCGCATCAGCGCAATGCTGATCAGCAGTTGCAGCAGCTGCAGCAGCGTCACGAGCGCCTGAAGCTCGAAGCGGGCGGCCTCGACGCGCCCGACGAAGCGCAGCTCGAAGACCTGCGCATGCAGCTCGCCGAGCACGAAGAGATCCTGCACGACGCACAGGCGCGTCTGACCGACGCGCAGGAAACGCTGCCGCGTCTGGACGCCGAACGCCGCACCGCGCAGGAGCGCGTGCAGGCCGAAAGCGCGCAGATCCATCAGCTCGACGCACGCCTCGCCGCGCTCAAGCAGTTGCAGGAAAACGTCCAGACCGAAGGCAAGATCCAGCCGTGGCTCGACAAGCACGAACTGGGCGGCCTGCCGCGTCTGTGGAAGAAGCTGCACGTCGAAGCCGGTTGGGAAGCCGCGCTCGAAGCGGTGTTGCGCGAGCGGCTAGCCGCACTCGAAGTGTCGAACCTCGACTGGGTCAAAGCGTTCGCCACCGACGCACCGCCCGCAAAGCTCGCGTTCTACGCACCGCCCGTCGCCGGTCAGCCGGTCGCCACGCCGCCCGCTTTGCGGCCGCTGCTGTCGCTCGTGCGCATCGACGACGCGGGCATCCGCGCGGTGCTGACCGACTGGCTCGGGCTCGCGTTCGTGGCCGACGACCTGCAGCAGGCGCTCGGCATGCGCTCGCAATTGCCGGAAGGCGGCTCGTTCGTTGTAAAGGCGGGGCACGTCGTGACGCGCGTCGGCGTGCAGCTGTATGCAGCCGATTCGGAACAGGCCGGCATGCTGGCCCGTCAGCAGGAAATCGAAAACCTCGCGCGCCAGGTGCGCGCGCAGGCCTTGCTCGCCGACGAGGCGAAAGCCGCCGCGATCCGCGCCGAAGCCGCGCACACGCAAGCCGCGCAGGCACTGACCGACGTGCGTCAGCAGGCCGAGCGCGCGACACAGCGCGTGCACGCGCTGCAGATGGATGTGCTCAAGCTCACCCAGGCGCACGAGCGCTACACGCAGCGCAGCACGCAGATTCGCGAGGAGCTCGAAGAGATCACCGCGCAGATCGAGGAGCAGCGCGCGATGCGTGCGGAATCGGAGGCGAACTTCGAGCGGCACGACGGCGAACTGGCCGAACTGCAGGCGCGTTTCGAAGATCACCAGCTGGCCTTCGAGGCACTCGACGAAGAACTGACCACCGCGCGCGGCCAGGCGCGCGACCTGGACCGGGGCGCCACCGATGCGCGCTTCGCCGCGCGCAACATGGCGAACCGTATCGACGAACTGAAGCGCAGCATCCAGGTCGCGCACGAGCAGAGCGAGCGTGTCGCGGCGTCGCTGGAAGACGCGCGCGCCGAGCTGGAGACGATCAACGAGCAGACCGCGCACACCGGCCTGCAGGACGCGCTCGACATCCGTTCGGTCAAGGAAGAGGCGCTGCATGCCGCGCGCCTGGNACTGGACGATCTGACCGCCAGGCTGCGCGCCGCCGACGAAACCCGCCTCGCCACCGAGCGCGCGCTGCAACCACTGCGCGAGCGCATCAACGAATTGCAGTTGAAGGAGCAGGCTGCGCGTCTGAACGGCGAGCAGTTCATCGAGCAACTTGCGGCGGCGGGCGTCGACGAGGCCGAACTGCAGGCCAAGCTCACGCCGGACATGAAGCCGTCGTATCTGCAAGGCGAAGTCACGCGTGTCAACAACGCAATCGTCGCGCTCGGCCCGGTCAACATGGCCGCGCTCGATGAGCTGAAGGCGGCCACCGAGCGCAAGACGTTCCTCGACTCGCAATCGGCCGACCTGACGAGCGCGATCGAAACGCTCGAAGACGCGATCCGCAAGATCGACGCCGAAACGCGCACGCTGTTGCAAGGCACCTTCGACGAAGTGAACCGTCATTTCGGCGAACTGTTCCCGCGTCTGTTCGGCGGCGGTCAGGCGAAGCTGATCATGACCGGCGACGAGATTCTCGACGCCGGCGTGCAGGTGATGGCG
Source organism: Paraburkholderia sp. SG-MS1 (assembly GCF_012275575.1). GTDB lineage: Bacteria > Pseudomonadota > Gammaproteobacteria > Burkholderiales > Burkholderiaceae > Paraburkholderia. The sequence continues at coordinate 36,366 of NZ_NPIH01000293.1, forward strand.
CAGCCTCCGGGCAAGAAGAATTCGACCATTCACCTGCTGTCGGGCGGCGAGAAAGCGTTGACCGCCACCGCGCTGGTGTTCGCGATGTTCCAGCTGAATCCGGCGCCGTTCTGTCTGCTCGACGAAGTGGACGCGCCGCTCGACGACGCCAACACGGAACGTTTCGCGAACCTCGTGCGGGCGATGTCGGACAAAACCCAGTTTCTGTTCATCTCGCACAACAAGATCGCGATGGAAATGGCGCAACAGTTGATCGGTGTGACCATGCAGGAGCAGGGCGTGTCGCGCATCGTCGCGGTCGACATGGAAACGGCGGCCGGTTTCGCCCAGAATATCGTTTGAGTTAAAGCCTTCGCGGGCGTCCGCGTTCAGCGCAGCGGCTTGCATGGCAGGCCGCGCGACACCTGGAGCGGGCGCATGACCGCGCGGATAAAAGAATTGCTGATGGAGCATGCATGGACGAGTTGACACTCGGTTTGATCGGCGCGGGTGCCGTGGTGGTCGGGGGCGTGGTCGTGTACAACGCGTGGCAGAGCGCCAAGGTGCGTCGCAAGATGCCGCGCCCGATGCCTGCCGAGACCGCTGAAACTTTCGCGCGGGACGATCAGGAGGAGCAGAGTCCGTTCATCGAACCGGCCCGGCCAACG
>NZ_NPIH01000294.1:0-19256 GCF_012275575.1 Paraburkholderia sp. SG-MS1
GGTCCCATGCAAGGCGGTCGACCAGAGTTAGGGCTTTAGCGCTTACTCTGGTCCCATGCAAGCTAGTTGCACTAGCGAGCGACAACCCTACTGCAATACATCGGCAGCGGGCTAGCTCAAGGATTGCGATGCAACTGCATCATCGCGCGCTCCGGCTCGCCTGCGATAATTTTCGGTATCACGGCAAGCGCCCGCTCGACCGATGCGTCGATCGCCTCCTGCTCTTCCCGCCGCGGCGGCTTCAACACGTAGTTGGCGACATCTGGCTTGGCGCCGGCGCGCGCGCTTTCGGGAATCAGATCGCGCGGATGACCGATACCGATCCGCAGCCGCCAGTATTGTTGCGACGACAGATGCGCCGTGATGTCCTTCAACCCATTATGGCCGCCGCTGCCGCCGCCGAGCTTCAGCTTGACGCTGCCAGGCGGCATGTCGAGTTCGTCGTGCGCGACCAGAATTTCGTCGGGAAGAATCTTGAAGAACTGCGCGACCGCCACGACCGACTGGCCGGAGCGGTTCATATACGTCTGGGGTTCCAGCAGATGCACTTCCTCGCCGTGCAGCCGCGCCTTCGCGTAGAAACCGTGGAAGCGCCGCTCGTCGCGCAGCGTCGTGCCTGCTTCGCGCGCCAGTTGATCGACCAGCCAGAAGCCAGCGTTATGGCGCGTCGCGGTGTATTCGGCGCCCGGATTGCCGAGCCCGACGATCAGCTTGATCATGATTGCGTAGGTCCATCTGGCCAGGGAGCCGAACTTTACCGGGCCGAAAAAACCGAAAAAAAACCCGCCGGGGCGAACCTCGGCGGGTCACATCGACCGTTTCATTGAAAACGGATCGAGAGGATTGCTTGGCTAGAACCCGAAAGGTCCTTAAGCAGCCGGCGTTTCGCCTTCAGCAGCAGCGGCGTCGCCTTCAGCGATTGCGCCAGCCGGGATCGTCGCAGCCGCGACCACCGGGTTTTCTGCGTCGACGTGAGCGACCAGCGACACGCCTGCCGGCAGCGCGATGTCCTTAGCGTGAACCGATTGACCCGCTTCGATCTTCGCCAGGTCGACTTCGATGAATTCCGGCAGTGCCGACGGCAGGCACTCGACTTCCAGTTCATTGAGGACGTGCGAGATCACCGCGCTCGACAGCTTCACTGCAGGGTTCGATTCCTGATTCATGAAGTGCAGCGGCACCTTGGTGTGCAGCTTCTTCGACGCGTCGACACGTTGGAAATCCACGTGCAGCACGAGCTGACGGAACGGATGGTATTGCACGTCGCGCAGCAAAACCTGTTGCGACTTGCCAGCCACTTCCAGGTCGAGGATCGACGAGTGGAAAACTTCTTTTTTCAGCGCGTGCCACAGCGCGTTGTGGTCCAGTTCGACCAATTGCGTTTCAGCACCAGCGCCATATACGATGCCCGGGGTCTTGCCCGAGTTACGCAGGCGGCGGCTCGCACCCGTACCTTGCAAAGAACGCTCGAAAGCGACTACTTTCATGTTGAATCTCCAATGCACTGCCCGCGACCAGGCAGTAAAAAACGGGGCCTCCAAGCCAATATGGCTGAGGCCCCAGAGCTGCGGCACGAACCTTCGTTCGCTCGTGCCGATTGTGCAAAAGCGCAGCGTGCCGCCTGAAGCGATACGCTGCGCCTTCGCAAATACTTAACTTTCAGCGAACAGCGACATGACCGAATCGCCGCGCCGAATACGCGAGAACGTTTCGGCAAGCAGGCCGGCGCTGGTCAACGAACGGATCTTTGCGCACGAGCGGGCTTCTTCACCGAGCGGGATCGTGTCCGTGACAACGAGTTCGTCGAGTGCGGAAGCCGCGATACGCTCGCCTGCTCCTCCCGACAGAACTGGATGGGTAGCGTAAGCGAACACCTGCTTTGCACCGCGTTCCTTCAAGACCTGTGCTGCTTTGCAGAGCGTGCCTGCGGTGTCGACCATGTCGTCCATGATCACGCAGGTGCGGCCCTCGACTTCACCGATGATGTTCATCACTTCGGCGACGTTCGCCTTGGGACGACGCTTGTCGATGATCGCGAGATCGCAATTGAGCTGCTTCGCCAGTGCACGGGCGCGCACTACGCCGCCAACATCCGGCGAAACGACTAGCAGGTTCTCGTAGTTCTGCTTGCGCAGATCGCCGAGCAGCACGGGCGTAGCGTAGATGTTGTCGACGGGGATGTCGAAGAAGCCCTGAATCTGGTCAGCGTGCAGATCCATCGTGATGATCCGCTCAACGCCCGCGATTTCCAGCATGTTCGCCACGATCTTCGCCGAAATGGCGACGCGCGCGGAACGCGGGCGACGATCTTGACGGGCATAACCGAAGTAGGGGATGGCTGCGGTGATCCGGCCAGCGGATGCGCGCTTGAGCGCATCGACCATGATCATCAGTTCCATCAGGTTGTCATTCGCCGGCGCGCACGTGGACTGCAGGACGAAGACGTCCTTACCACGCACGTTTTCCTGAATCTCGACCTGGATTTCACCGTCCGAGAAACGGCTGACCATTGCCTTGCCGAGGGGAATACCGAGGATTTTGACGACTTCCTGTGCAAGCGCGGGATTCGCGTTGCCAGTAAAAACCATCAGGCCGTCATGGCTGCTCATCATGCACCTGCTTCGGGCTGGGGGGCGAGGGGAAATGCGAGAAATATTTGGCAGGGGAGAAAGGATTCGAACCTTTGCATGCCGGAATCAAAATCCGGTGCCTTAACCAGCTTGGCGACTCCCCTACACTAACTCTGAGCTCCGCCGAACGTGGAGTTTCGTTCGACGATGCAAAACTTATGACGCGAAAGCAAAGAGTGGATGTTGATCCAGACCGGCGGCCACTGCGCTATTCCATTCGGCTGGCAGTTTGGCTTGCACCGCTTCTGCCTCAGCTCTACTACGGAACGCTGCAAAGACACTTGCACCTGATCCAGACATCCGCGCTGGCGCGACGTTTTCAAACCATCGCAGCACTTGCGCTACTTCCGCGTACTTTCCTACGACAACCTGCTGCATGTCATTACGGCCAAAACTTTCCGGCCATTCAGTGTTGCAGCTAAGTTCTGCAGGAAAGTCCGTAATTATGAGTGGCTTTGAGTCTCTTGTCAACGTTTTTTCGGAAAAAATCGCTGCAGTCGGAACTTGCACCCTCGGTGTCACCACTAGGAAGTGGCGCGGCGGCAATTGTACAACGTCTAAAGCTTCACCGACACCCTCTGCGAACGCATTTTTTCCAAAAACAAAAAACGGCACGTCGGCGCCCAGATTCAATGCCAATGCCTGCAATTCCAGACGCGGCAAGTCGAGCTTCCACAGACGGTTCAACGCGAGCAGCGTCGTCGCCGCGTCGGAGCTACCACCGCCGAGGCCCGCGCCCATCGGCAGGCGCTTCTCAATCTGGATGTCGACACCTTCCGATGAGCCCGTATGCGCCTTGAGCGAAGTCGCCGCGCGCACGGTCAGGTCATGCTCAGGCGGCACGTCCGCGATCTCGGTGCTGCGCGTGATACGCCCGTCGTCGCGTCGTTTGAAGTGCAGCGTGTCGCCCCAGTCGAGCAACTGGAAAACCGTTTGCAGTGTGTGATAACCATCCGGCCGGCGGCCGGTGATGTGCAGGAAGAGGTTGAGTTTGGCTGGCGCGAGGCAATCACGCAGCGAATCGGTCGTTTCAATCATGAGTCGAGGCTACATGCGCCAAGCGGCGCCGAAGAAGCGGCAAGGTTGCGACCAGGCGCGGATTTACTGATCCAGCACGAGCTTGATGTCAAGCGGCGGCTCGGAACGGCTCAGGTTGAGGCGCTTCACGCCGGTGGCGGGCGCGTCGGCATACGCAAGGTAATCAATGGTCCAGCCGTCCTGCGTGATCTGCTTCAGACGCGACGGCTGCTCCGGGTCTTTCTCTGTTTTGGCGCGCGAAGTAGGCGCGGGCGACGGTTGCAGCCAATACCGCAGACCCTCGACAGGCAGCGCGAAACCGAGCGCATCCTGCATCAGCGTGGACACGTTGTCGGCGGTCAAGGGTTGGCGGTTCGGCAATTCGAGCGTGGCCGCGGATGGCGACGACGTCACGATCGCCAGCGTCTGGCCAAGCGGGTTGCGCAATTGCAGCGTTACGGTGTCGCCCGTTTCCTGCCAGGAGAAGTTGCCGTAAGCGTTGCGCTGCTGGCCGTTCTGATCGTTGTACTGGATCGCGAATCGGCCTTGGTAAGCGCGGCTCGTCTGCGCGGTGACCGAAGTGGCGGCATTTGACGTGGACGGCCCCTGCGGTTTTACCGACGCACACCCTGCCAACGCGACAACCGCTGCCGCAGCGAATCCGAGCGCCGCGCCGCGAGGCGTCCGGGGAAAGGAAATCAAACGGGAAAGACGCATCAAAGATCGTTTACCTGAAGACGTTGGAGCGTTTTGACAAGCGTTTCGTTGTCCGGTTCGAGCTTGCGCGCCTCGCGGAAGGCGGCGCGAGCCTGATCCTGCTGGCCGCTTTTCCACAGCACTTCGCCGAGGTGCGCGCCGATTTCGGCGTTCGGCTGGAGGTCGTAGGCTTTGCGCAGCAACTTGATTGCATCCGACGTATCGCCCATCCGGAATTTGACCCAGCCGACGCTATCCATGATGAACGCGTCGTTCGGCGCAAGCGCCGATGCTTTCTCGACCAGTTTGTCCGCTTCCGGTAGGCGCTGGTTGCGATCGGCCAGCGAATAGCCGAGGGCGTTGTACGCCTGCGGATTGTCGGGCTGCGTCTGCATGAGCTTGCGCAACTGCGCTTCCATCACGTCGTAATGGCCGGTTTTTTCGGCGGCCATCGCGTAGTCGTAGGCGAGATCGGGGTCGTTGGGGAAGGCCGCCGTGGCTTGTTGCAGGCGCGATTCCGCTTCCGCATAGCGCTTCGCGTCGAACAGGATCGCCGCGTCGGTGCGGGAGATCAACGCGAGGTCGCGTGGATCGGACACCTGCAGATTGGCCAGCAGCTTGCGCGCGTCGTCGGTCTTACCCTGCTTCGCCAGCAGTTGCGCGCGCGTGATCTGCGCGGCCATATATTGCTGGCTCGACGGCGAGATCTTGTTGAGCCAGTCGCTCGCCGCCGCTTCGTTCTTCTGTTCGAGCGCCAATTGCGCCAGGTAGATGTACGCTTGCCCCGCATCGGCACCCGGCGTTTTTTCGGCCAGTTGCGCGTACTGGGTCAGATACGTCTGCGCCTCGTTGAAGTTCTTCTGCTGGATCTTGATCAGCCCGAGCGCCATCAGCGGCGTGAGGTCGTTTGGGTTGGCCTTGTGCATGATCTCGAACTGCTTCTGCGCGTCGTCGAGACGGTCGCTCGCGAGATACAACTGCGCCAGCGCGAGACGCGCGTCATGCGATTTCGGATTCTGCTGCACGTATTTTTCAAGCGACGCGATGCCTTCCGCGCGCTCTTCCGGGCCCATCTGCGACAGCAGCAGCGCCGCCGGCAGGTAGTCCGGCTTGAGCGTCAGCGCCTGTTCGAGCGACTTGCGCGCGCCCGGCGCGTCGTCCGACAGGAGCTGCTGGCGCGCGATCGCCAGTTGCGCTTCCGGGCGGTTCATGTCGTTCTTCAGCAAATCCTGCAGCACGTGCAGGCCGCCGATCCGGTTCGGGCCGCGCGACAGCAGCAGTTGCAACGCGAGAATCGCGCTGCCGCGATTGTCCGCGGGCACCTTCGTAAGTTCGCCAGCGAGAATTGGCGCTGCCTCGTCAGGTTTGCCCGACAGCACGAGCAGCGACGCGTCGAGTTGCGCGGCGCGCTCCGAATTCGGCGCATACTGCTGCCACAATTGCGCGGCGGCCAACGCGTCCGACGGGCTTTGCGCGGCCAGCGCGATCTCCGTGGCGCGCTGCGCCATGCGCGGGTCGTGCGTGTCGCGCGCGAGGGAGAGATAGGTCTGATAGGCGGGCGCCGGCTGGTCGCGCTGCAGCGCGACCTCGGCCGCGAGCACCTGAAATACGATCTGGCTCGACAGCGGCACCGCTGGCAACGATTTCTGGTCTTCCGCCGATGCCGGGCCGAGCGGGTCCGCCAAAGTGACGGAGTTGTCGTCCGGATCCGCCGATGGGTCCTGCGCGTGCGCGGGCACGGCAGCGAGCGCCCAGACGGCAAGCGCGGCGGCGCCGAGCATCCGGCTGGCGGACACGGCGTGCGGCACGCGGGATGCGCGAGCCGGGCGCTTCGAAAACAGCTTCACGAAGGACAAGTTCATGGAAATCCGTTCAATGTTTCGGACGATTGTAACGCGCTCGCTACAATACGGGCACAACCACTCACGCAAGTTGCAGACCAGTTAGAAATGCCAGAGTTGCCAGAAGTCGAGGTTACCCGACGGGGAATCGAACCGTATGTGTCCGGGCGCAAGGTTGAACGCGTCGACGTGCGTACGCCCGCGCTACGCTGGCCTATCCCGGCCGACCTTGCGAAAACCTTGCGCGGCCGTGTAGTGCGCAAAGTTGAGCGGCGCGGCAAGTATCTGCTGTTCGAAATCGACGCGGGCTGGTTCATTGTGCATCTTGGCATGACTGGGACGCTGCGGGTGCTGCGGCATGTGCCGCATCCGCCGGAGGCGGCGAAACACGACCACATCGACTGGATTTTCGACGAATTCATTCTGCGCTATCGCGATCCGCGGCGCTTCGGTGCGGTGCTGTGGCACCCGCGCGAGGCCGGCGACATTCTTGAGCATCCGCTGCTCGCGGGGCTCGGCGTCGAACCGTTCTCGCCGGCGTTCTCCGGCGCGTTGATGCATCGGCTCACGCGCGGGCGCAAGGTGTCGGTGAAGCAGGCGCTGCTGGCGGGTGAAATCGTGGTGGGCGTGGGCAATATCTACGCGTCGGAGAGCCTGTTTCGCGCCGGTATCCGTCCGACCACCGCTGCGGGCCGGGTCTCGCTGGTGCGCTACGATCTGCTCGCGGACGCCGTGCGCGTGACGCTGGCCGCGGCGATCGAGAAGGGCGGCAGCACGCTGCGCGATTTCGTCGGCAGCGACGGCGAAAGTGGTTATTTCCAGCTCGATTATTTCGTCTATGATCGGGCGGGCCTGCCATGCCGCGTGTGTGGAACGCCGATCAAACAGATCGTGCAGGGGCAGCGTTCTACGTATTTCTGTCCCACCTGTCAGCGCTAATCCTCCATGCCTTCTCGTTTAACTCCGCGCGCCGCCGCGCGTTCAGCTTCGTCCGGCATGTCCGATACCGGCACGCTCGGAATGCCTTCGTTTCCAGCCATGCCTGATTTCTCCGCGCGCCTGATCGGGTGGCAGCGCCGGCACGGGCGTCACGATCTGCCGTGGCAGAACACGCGCGATCCTTATCGGATCTGGCTGTCCGAGATCATGTTGCAGCAGACCCAGGTATCGACAGTGATTCCGTACTACGCCAGATTTCTCGCGCGGTTTCCGGATGTCGCCGCGCTTGCAGCCGCACCTTCGGACGACGTGATGGCGTTATGGGCCGGCCTCGGCTACTACACGCGCGCGCGCAATCTGCATCGCTGCGCGCAGGTGGTGGTCGAGCAGCATGGCGGGGCGTTTCCGGCGTCGGTCGAGCAACTCGCGGAGTTGCCGGGCATCGGCCGTTCGACCGCGGCGGCGATCGCGTCTTTTGCCTTCGGCGCGCGCGCGACGATCCTCGACGGCAACGTGAAGCGCGTGCTCGCGCGCGTATTCGGCGTCGAAGGTTTTCCGGGCGAGAAGAAGGTCGAGAATGCGATGTGGACGCTGGCCGAGTCGCTGCTGCCGGCGAATGCATCGGACGACGAAGTGAGTTCGTACACGCAAGGTCTCATGGATCTCGGCGCGACACTCTGCGTGCGCGGCAAGCCCGATTGCCTGCGTTGTCCGTTCGCGGCTGACTGCGTGGCCAACGTCACGGGGCGTCAGCGCGAGTTGCCGACATCGCGCCCGAAGAAAGTCGTGCCGACGCGCCGCACCTGGATGCTGGTGCTGCGTGACGGCAACGCGGTGATGCTGGAGAAGCGTCCGCCGTCGGGCATCTGGGGCGGTTTGTGGAGCCTGCCCGAAGCTGCCGACGAAGCCGCACTCGCCGAGCGCGCACGAGCCTGCGGCAGCGACGGCCTGGTCTCGCCGCTCGCGCCGCTCACGCATGTGTTCACGCATTTCAAGCTGGATATCGAGCCGCGGCTCGCGGAACTCGATCGCGGTGTCGGCGCATTGGCCGCGCTGGGCGATGCGGACACCGCGTGGGTCGCGCTCAGCGATCTCGATTCGGTCGGGGTACCGGCGCCGGTGCGCAAACTGCTGGACAGTTTGCAGGGTTCGTTGATCTAACGATCGGTCTGATTTGCGGGCGGCGCGGCGCCACGTTAAAGCAGTTGATGCTGCTGCATGTAGTGATGAACCACGTCGATCCGCGCGCCGGCGTCCTGCAGTTCCATCAGTTTCTGACGTGCTCGCAACGCGATCGGCAGCACTTCGGCGAGACGGTTCGACACCCACGACGGGTCTTCGAGTCGGAACGGTTCCGCGAACGGCAGGCTGCCCGGGTCGCGCTCGCGAATCGTCGCGATGATCCGTTCGAGCACCTCGGCGCACGCACCGAATTTGGCCAGCAATTCATTGCCTTCGAGCGGCAGGTCATCGCCGATCGGTTCCGCCATGCCGACCAGCAGGCCGCTGGTTTCCACACGATGCGACAGCAGGCGAAACCGCCGCGTGCCGCGCGCGCGAATCAGCAGCATGCCGAAGGCTTCCACGTCGCATTCTTCGATTTCAGCGAGACAGCCGATTGCTTCGGGCACCGAAGGCTCTTCCTCGCGCGCCACTTCCGCGCCGCTTTTCAGCATGCACACGCCGAACGGCGTCTTTTCACGCAGGCATTCGCGCGCCATATCGAGGTAGCGCGCTTCGAAGATCTTCAGCGGCAGCAGGCCGTCGGGAAACAGCACCGTATGCAGCGGAAACAGCGGCACATCGGCAAGCACAGTAGAAGTAGAAGACATGGCGCAACGCTTCGAGTTGAGGCCGCGCGATGCGGCCGGTTAAGCCACTAGCTTCGATGATTCGCCGACGTCGACCGGCGCATCGCGGTGCCGCACAATCACATTCGCCGACTTTGCGAGACGCGCGGCGAGCGTCTCCGCAATGAACACCGAGCGGTGCTGGCCACCCGTGCAACCAATCGCGACGGTGAGATAACTGCGATTGTCGTCGCGGAAATGCGGCAGCCACTTGGAGAGAAATTTCTCGATGTCGTCGATCATTTCATGCACGACCGGCAGCGCACCGAGAAAATCCATCACCGGTTTGTCGAGGCCAGTGAGGGGTCTCAACTCATGATCGTAATACGGGTTTGGCAGCGTGCGTACGTCAAAAACGAAATCGGCGTCGAGCGGCACGCCGCGTTTGAAGCCGAACGACTCGAACATCAGCACGAGTCCCGCTTCCTTCTGCTCGATGAAACGTTTGACCCATGCGCGCAACACGTTGGCGCGCAGATTACTGGTGTCGATCTGGTGGCCGAATTCGGCAAGGCCCGCGACGAGCTCGCGCTCGCGTTCGATCGCTTCCGCGAGTGAGGTGAGCAGGCCGACGTCCGCGTCGTGCGCGGTGGAACCCGACAACGGATGGCGGCGGCGCGTTTCGGAGAAGCGCTGGATCAGCGACTGCGTGCTCGCGCTCAGGAAGAGCACGCGCACGTCGTGAGCGCGCGACAGATCGCGGATCATCGCAGGCATTTCGTCGAGCGACGCGCTCGAGCGCGCGTCGATGGCGACCGCGAGGTGGTCTTGCCCGTCTTCGGCCAGATAGGTAGCGAGTTGCGGCAGAAAGCGCGGCGGCAGATTGTCGACGCAGTAGTAGCCTGCATCTTCAAGCGCGTTCAAGGCAACTGACTTGCCGGAGCCGGATATACCAGTGATCAGAATTATGCGCATGGAGTCGTCGGAACCGTACATTTCATCATAGCATCTGGTCCCCATGCGCGTAGCTGCCTACGGCTGCGGGCGCGTCATGGCGCGATGCCGACTCAGATCAGTTTGCCGGGAAACTGGCTGTCGGGTTCCTGCATCGCGAGACGCTGGCGATCCATGAAGTCGCGCAGTGTATCGATGCCGCGCAGTTGAAGGATCGTGTTGCGCACCGCCGCTTCGACCAGCACCGCGAGGTTGCGGCCCGCGGCCACCTGAATCGTGACCTTGCTGATTGGCAGGCCAAGCACGTCGACGGTTTGACTTTCCAGGGGCAGCCGCTGGAATTCGCCGTCGGGACGGCGCACCAGTTGCACGATCAGTTTCAGCTTCATTTTCCGGCGCACCGCCGTTTCACCGAAGATCGTCTTGATGTCGAGCAGGCCGAGGCCGCGCACTTCGAGCAGGTTTTGCAGGAGTGGCGGGCAGCGCCCTTCGACGAAGTCCGGACCGAGGCGCACGAAGTCGACGGCGTCGTCGGCAACGAGGCCATGGCCGCGGCTGATCAGCTCCAGCCCGAGTTCGCTTTTGCCGAGGCCCGAGTCGCCGGTCAGCAGCACGCCCATGCCGAGGATGTCGAGAAACACGCCGTGCAAGGTGGCGCGCGGCGCGAGAATGCGCGACATGTACAGGCGCAGGCTGTCGATCACCGCGGCGGCGGACATCGGCGTGGTGAACAGCGGCGTGGATGAGCGCGTGCAGCGCAGCACCAGCTCCGGCGGCGCGGCGACGCCGCCCGCGACCACGAGGAACGGCGGCTCCAACGCGATCAGCTCGGCCATGTGGCGCGAGCGGTCTTCATCGGTCTGGCGCTTGTAGTAGTCGATTTCGGCGTCGCCGAGCACCTGGATCCGGTTAGGGTGGATCAGGTTCAGGTGGCCGACGAGGTCGGCGCTTGACGTGGCATTCGCGACGGATTCCGAAGAAAAGCCGCGTTCCCAGCCTTCATGCCCCGTCAGCCAGCTGAGCTTCAGCATGGCGGCGTTGTCGTCGAAAATGCTTTGGGCGTTGATGCTGGACGTATCCATGAGTCAGTGACTCCAGTGTGGGCCGCTTGCCGGGCTAAGAGGCGGACGCGCTAACGCGGGCCGCGCGCGTTGCCAGCCGGTACTCGCATGCGGGGGATAACCGCCGCTGCATCAAGGTTGCCACTGAGTGAGCAGGCGATGCAACGATTCGCGGTCTTCTTCCGTGTGCAGGCGCTCGCGGGCCTCGCGGTCGGACAGTAATTGCGCGATTTCCGACAGGATTTCGAGGTGCTGCTGGGTGGCCTGTTCGGGCACGAGCAGGAAGATCAGCAGCGAGACGGGCTGACCGTCGGGCGACTCGAAGGGGATGGCTTCGGCAAGCCGGACGAACGCGGCGAGCGGCTGCTTCAAGCCCTTGATCCGGCCATGCGGAATCGCGACGCCTTCACCCAGCCCCGTTGATCCGAGGCGCTCGCGCGCAAACAGATTGTCAGTGACCGTGCTTCGGGCGATGCCGTTCTGGTTCTCGAAGATCAGGCCCGCTTGCTCGAACACGCGTTTCTTGCTGGTGACCGATAGTCCGACGACGACGTTCTCGAGGGGAAGAAATTTGGCTAAACGATTCATGTTGACAGGCGAAAACGTGGCCTGGGTTCTCCTCGCTGGGGCGTTTGAGTGGCGTTCCATTCGTTCGATGCTCGCGAAGACCTGCATTGGAATCGGAAGTGCGAGACGCTGGCCGGCCGATTTCCGTGTGAGCTAGCTGGACCCCGATGGTAACCGGAACATTATAGAACAGGGTAGCTACGGATGGTGCGGCGCGCCATCGATGCGCGATGGGTTTTTAACGATTTGGTCCACAAGCTGCGCCGACCTGCGAAAAACGCGCCCACAAACGAAAAACCGCCCGATTTGGGGCGGTTTTGCCAGGGTGAGAAAAATGAGGAAAGCCCTCTAATTTTCCTTATTGCGGCGGCACATCCAGTTGCGGCGCCGGTTGATACTTGATCGCTTCGTGCTGATGACCTTGCAGACGATCCTTGTGGCGTATCACTTGCCGGTCGAGCTTGTCGATCATCAGATCGATCGCAGCGTAAAGGTCGCTGTCGCAGCTCTCGACAAAGATATCTTTGCCCTTCAGATGCAGGTTGATTTCAACCTTTTGACGCTTGTCCTTTTCCTTGTGGTTGTCGACCGAGAGGACCACACTGCCGTCGATTACCTGATCGAAATGTCTTAGCACCCTATCCAGTTTGGTGATCACGTATTCGCGCAACGCAGGCGTTACTTCGAGGTGGTGTCCACTGATCTGCAGATTCATAGTGCTTCTCCAAGCTAGTGGCCGCTTGTTCCGCACGATGACAAAGGTCCGGTCGATCGGTCGGCTTGCCTGAGTCGCCCCCCGGTGACTGACATCTGGCAGGTCGCATCGGCCGGCCTGTCCGCCAACTGCGGAGCGGCCGGTAAATGCCCGCCACGGAAGGCGACGGGCTACAGAGACTTGCGCAGGTTGACTGCCGGGATCTTGAGCGCTTCGCGGTACTTCGCAACGGTACGCCGTGCGACCACGAAGCCCTGTTCCGCCAGCAGTTCGGCTATGCGACTGTCTGAGAGAGGCGATTTCGGGTTTTCCGCTCCTATCAGTTGTTTGATGAGCGCGCGAATGGCCGTGGAAGAGGCCGCGCCGCCCGTGTCGGTTGAAACGTGTGAGCCGAAAAAATACTTGAATTCCAGCGTCCCGAATGGGGTCAGCATGTATTTACCGGTTGTCACACGCGAGACAGTCGACTCGTGTAGGCCCAGCGTATCAGCAATTTCTCGCAAAACCAAGGGGCGCATGGCAATTTCGCCGTGCACGAAAAAGCTCTTCTGGCGCTCCACAATGGCCTGCGCGACGCGCAGGATCGTCTCGAAACGTTGCTGGATATTCTTGATCAGCCAGCGCGCTTCCTGCAGTTGCTGGCGCAACGATCCGCTGCCTGGATCGCCGCGGTTATTGCGCAGAATATTCGCGTACAGGTGGTTGATACGCAGCTTCGGCACCACTTCCGGATTCAGTTCGGCCTGCCAGCCCTGGGCCGTTTTGCGCACCATGATGTCCGGCACCACATAGTCCGCTTCGGCCTTGCCGTAGGCGGCGCCGGGAAACGGTTCGAGCGAACGGATCAGCACATGCGCATCGCGCAGGTCGTCGTCGTTCGCCTTCAGGTGTTTGCGCAGCCGCGTGAAATCGCGCGCGGCGAGCAGTTCGAGGTAGTGGCTGACGATGTCGAGCGCCAGCGTTCGCGTAGGCGACGGATCGAGGCGCAGCAGTTGCAGCTTCAGACATTCGGACGCGGAACGCGCGCCGACCCCGGCCGGGTCGAAGCTATGCAGCAGCGCGAGCGCGGCGTTCATTTCGTCGACATCGACTTCGAGTTCTTCGGGCAGGTCGGCCAGCACTTCTTCGAGCGTGGCGGCGAGGTAGCCGTCGTCGTCGAGCGATTCGATCAGGAACGTAATCAGCGCCCGGTCGCGTTGACCCGCCTGGGTAACGCGCAATTGCGCCATCAGGTGGTCGCGCAGCGAGGTGCTCGATTCGTGGATTTGCAGCGGCGGCAGGTCGTCGTCGTCCGACGCGTTGCCGGAGCGGCCGTAATCGTCGAGATTCCATTGCGACGCGTCGCCGTTGCCGTCGCCCGAGAGGCCGTTGTATTCGTCGACGCCCTGAGGCTCGCCGTTTTCGGCCCGCTCGTTACTGCTGGCGGACGAAGATGACCCGTTGCCACCCATTTGCTCGGGCGGCGGGGACGAGTTGGGTGCCTGGGTAATCAGCGAACCGTCAGCCGCCACCCGCAACGGGCTCGCGATCCAGTCATCCTCGTTTTCGAGGAGCGGATTTTGCGAGATCGCCATTGCGACTTCCTGTTGCAGTTCGAGCGTGGACAGCTGAAGCAGCCGGATGGACTGCTGCAGTTGTGGCGTCAGCGCAAGATGCTGCGATAGGCGGAGTTGGAGGCTAGCTTTCATGGCAAGTTGAGATTCATTGTAGAGAGTTTGCCACGACCGCGATACCTTGCGACATGCGCAATTACGCGTGCGCCCGTTTCGACGGGGCCGGGCGCGGGACGGCCCAGGTCAGGAATGCTGATGTGCGGTTGCCGCAAAAGGGCCGGCGAATGCGCGCTCGCACCGCCGGTGATCCCTTGCGCGCTTACATGCGGAAGTGCTCGCCCAGATAAACGCGCCGCACGCTTTCGTTCTCGATGATTTCGCTCGGCGCGCCGGCGGCCAGCACGCTGCCGTCGCTGATGATGTACGCGTGATCGCAGATGCCGAGCGTCTCGCGCACGTTGTGGTCAGTGATCAGTACGCCGATATTGCGCTGCTTCAGAAACTTGACGATTTTCTGGATTTCCAGCACCGCGATCGGGTCGACGCCCGCGAACGGCTCGTCGAGCAGAATGAAGCTCGGATTGGTGGCCAGCGCCCGGGCAATCTCGACCCGGCGACGTTCGCCGCCCGACAAGGACAGCGCCGGGTTCTCGCGCAAGTGAGCAATTTGCAGCTCGTCGAGCAGGGCTTCGGTGCGAGCGGTGATGGTGTCTTTACTGAGCCGCTTGCCGTTGTCTTCGTGCTGCAGTTCCAGCACCGCGCGAATATTCTGCTCGACGGTGAGCTTGCGGAATACCGACGCTTCCTGCGGCAGATAAGACAGGCCGAGCGACGCGCGCTTGTGGATCGGCAGCAGGCTGATCGACTTGCCGTCCAGGTCGATTTCGCCTGCATCGAGCGGCACGAGGCCGACGATCATATAGAACGAGGTCGTCTTGCCGGCGCCGTTGGGGCCGAGCAGACCGACCACTTCACCGCTTTTCACGTCGAGCGACACGTCTTTGACGACAGTGCGCGATCCGTAGCGCTTCTTCAGATTACGCACGACCAGCGAACTGCTGGTGCCGGCCGGCTTGCGATTGGGGAGAGACGCGGTGGTGCTCACTGATTCGGCGCTCCCTGGATCGTAGTGGACGGCGCGAGCGTGGCCGACGCGCCGGCCGGCGCCGCCGCGCCATTGTTGCGCGGCGACAGCATCGCGCGCACGCGGCCGGTCGGGTTGCCCGGGCCGGCGACGTCCTTGCCTGCCTTCGCGGTATAGAAGTCGTTCTGGCCGTCATACGTGATGACGCTGCCGCGCACCTGATCGATCACCGTTGACAGACCCTGCAGGCGGCGGACCGTGGCGTTCGTGGTGAGCGTGGTCAGATCCTGCTTGCCGTCGTAGTCGATGCGGATCGCCGTGCCTTCGATGTATTCGTCGAGACCTTCACGCTTCTGGCGGAAATACGACAGATTGCCGCCGCTCGACGTGCCGGTGGCGTACTGATAGCCCTGCGGATCTTGCGTCACTTCGACACGATCGGCCTTGATCACGATCGTCCCCTTGGTGGCGACCACGTGGCCGGTGAAGATGTTGACCTGCTTGAGGTCGTCGTAAGTCATGTTGTCCGCTTCGATGTTCAGCGGCTTGTCCTTGTCGGCTCGGTCCGCATGCGCGAGCGGCGCGAAGCCGGCGAGCGGCAACGCGACGGCGAGCGCAGCGAGTCCGGCGCGGCACGCGGACAGGGTGCGCGAGCGGCCGGTAAAAAAACGGGGGAACGATTCGTTCATGCAGTCACGCCTGGAATGGATTACCCGGGTTATTTGGGCGAGCTGCCGCCGGCGTCGGACGAGGTAATGGCGCCTCTCACATTGCCGAACAGCTGCATCACCCGGGTGACGTTGTTGTAGTTCATGCCGCTGGCAGTCATCACCGACATGCCGCGCTGAAGTTTAACCGGCTTTTCGGTCTCGATCACATCGTCGTTGACCAGCACCCTAAAATGCTCCGAATCTGCCTGCATCTGCGGATCGCCGTTGCCGGGCGCCCGCAAAATGCGCGCGTTGCCATACAGATCGACGATCGACGCGTCCGCGTTCACCTTGCCAGTGTCGCCAGTGGCGGTGACGATCGGCTTGCCAGGTTGGAACGCGCGCATGGCCGGCTTGATCAGGTCGCTCAGCTCGTCGTCTTCGTAGTGGATCAGCGACTGGGCGGTCAGGCGGTATTGCGTCGCGCCGGACTGATCGAGTTCGGAAACCGAAAAGTTGTCCGCGAAATAGTCCGGCGTGTGTCCCTTCGGACGGGGCGCGCCTTCGTTCTGCCGCGGCTGGGTAGCTTGTAACAGCCACCATGTGATACCGGCCAGTGCGGCCATCGCGACCAGCGGAATCAGCGAAGTCCAGCGAAACTGATTCATCCGACGAGGCCTCGCTGTTCGCCGCTGCAGGCAGCAGCGAGCAGGGCTTCGTACTTGTGCTGTGCGCGCAGCAAGGTGTCGCAGACTTCTCGCGCCGCGCCGTGACCGCCGCGCGCCTCGCTGACCCAATGGGCACGTGCGATCACTTCGGGATGCGAGTTGGCGGGCGCCGCCGCGAAGCCGACCTTCAGCATCACGGCGAGGTCGACCCAGTCGTCGCCCATGTAGCCGCATTCTTCCGCCGTGAGGCCGGTCTGCTGCAAAAGGTCCGCAAACGCCTCAGGTTTGTCCTGCACGCCCTGATAAACGTGCGCGATGTTCATTTCCTTCGCCCGCGCCGCGACGATGCCCGACTTGCGCCCGGTGATGATCGCCGTCTCGATGCCCGCTTGGCGCAGCAGCTTCATGCCGTGGCCGTCCATCGAGTTGAAGCCCTTCATCGTGTCGCCTTCCGCCGTGAACAGCAGACCGCCGTCGGTCAGCACGCCGTCGACGTCGAAAATCATCAGCTTCACGCGGCTTGCGCGTTCGGTAGCGGTAGGGGGCGCGATTGCCATCAGATCACCTTCTTCGAGAACAGGTCGTGCATGTTGAGTGCGCCGATCAGCTTGCCTGCTTCGTCGACGACCAGCATCTGATTGATGCGGTGGCGCTCCATCAGTTCCACGGCTTCGACCGCGAGTCGATCTGGGCCGATGGTGCGCGGGCCGGCTGTCATGACCGAGGCGATCGACAACTGGCGGAAATCGCCGTCGCGTTCGAGCACGCGGCGCAGGTCGCCGTCGGTGAAGATGCCCGCCACGCGGCCTTGTTCATCGACGATCGCGGTCATGCCCATGCGTTTGGCGGTCAACTGGAACAGCGCGTCGCGCACGGTGGCGTCGGGGGTGACCTGTGGCAACTGGTCGCCGGTGCGCATCACGTCGCGCACATAGGTAAGCAGGCGCCGGCCGAGCGCGCCACCCGGGTGCGAACGCGCGAAGTCGTCGCGACCGAAGCCGCGCGCATCGAGCACCGCGACCGCGAGCGCGTCGCCGAGCGCAAGCGCGGCGGTGGTGCTGGCGGTCGGTGCGAGATTCATCGGGCAGGCTTCTTTGGCGACGGCGGAATTCAGGTGTACGTCGGCCAGTTGTGCGAGACTCGACGACGGGCGTCCCGTCATCGCAATCAGCTTCGCGCCGATCCGCTTGATGAGCGGCAGGATCGCCACGAGTTCTTCGGTTTCGCCGGAATTGGACAGCGCGAGGAACACGTCGTCCGAAGTGACCATGCCGAGGTCGCCATGGCTGGCTTCGGCAGGGTGCACGAAGAACGCCGGGGTACCGGTGCTGGCCAGCGTGGCGGCGAGCTTGCGGGCCACATGCCCGGATTTGCCGATGCCGGAAACGACCACGCGCCCACGGCAACCCAGGATGAAATCGATCGCCCCTACGAAACCGTCGTCGAGTTGGTCGCGAAGGGCACGCACGGCGTCCGCTTCGATGTCGAGCACGTCGCGAGCGAGCGTCAGTGCCCGGTCGCCATTGATTTTCGCTATCATTCGCGGAGTATAGCAAAGGCGCCTGTTCGCCGCGCCGGGCCTGCTGTGCCAAGCCGCTGCCTTCAACGGCCCTTTTTCGGCCTTTTTGCCGGCCCCTCAACCTCGCCGCACGGCGTTTTGCGTGCACGGTACCGCTGACGAACGAGGACGCTTCACCCATGCGTTTTTGCCGATGATCTCCCCGCTCGAGATGACGTTGTTCCTGCTGCTGGCATCGGTGGCTGGGGTGGTGGTGTTTCGCTTTCTGAATCTTCCGCCGATGCTCGGCTATCTGACGGTCGGCATCGTCGTCGGGCCGAACGCGTTTGGTCTGATTCCCGATTCGGCCGGCGCGCAGAACCTCGCTGAATTCGGCGTCGTGTTTTTGATGTTCTCGATCGGGCTGGAGTTTTCGCTCGCCAAGCTGCGCGCGATGCATCGGCTCGTGTTCGGCCTCGGCCTGTTGCAGGTGCTCGGCACGATCGCGGTGGCGGTGGCGCTCGGCTTCGTGCTGGAGCGCTGGGTGCATATCACGTGGCAGGCGAGCGTAGCGCTCGGCGGCGCGCTCGCGATGTCATCGACGGCGATCGTCAGCAAGATGCTGGCGGAGCGGCTCGAAATCGAAACGGAGCACGGGCGCAATATCTTCGGCGTGCTGCTGTTCCAGGATCTGGCAGTGGTGCCGCTTCTCATCATCATCACGGCGCTCGGTGGCAAGTCGGAAGAACTGATCGCCTCGCTCGGCGTCGCGGCGATCAAGATCGTCGTGGCGCTGGCTCTGCTGCTGATCGTCGGGCAACGCTTCATGACGCGCTGGTTCAACGTGGTCGCGCGGCGCCGCTCGCAGGAACTGTTCATTCTCAATGTGCTGCTGGTGACGCTCGGCGCCGCGTTCATCACCGACAAGTTCGGGCTGTCGCTCGCGCTCGGCGCGTTCATCGCCGGCATGCTGATCGCCGAAACGCCGTACCGGCATCAGGTGGAAGAGGACATCAAGCCGTTTCGCGACGTGCTGCTCGGCCTGTTCTTCATCACCACCGGCATGCTGTTGAATCCGACCGTGATCTGGGAACATCCGCTGATCGTGCTCGGCTTCCTGATCGGCCCGCTCCTGCTGAAGGCGGTGATGATCACGGCCCTCGCGCGGCTGTTCGGCGCGACGCCGGGCGTCGCGATGCGCACCGGTATCGGCCTCGCGCAAGCCGGCGAGTTCGGCTTCGTGCTGCTGAACCTGATTCTCGACCGGCACCTGGTCGACGCCACGCTGCTGCAGGCGATTCTCGCGGCGATGCTGCTGTCGATGCTGGCCGCGCCCTTCCTGATCCAGAACGCCGACCGTATCGTGCTGCGGCTGTCCTCGACCGAATGGATGATGCAGTCGCTGCAGATGACGCGCATCGCGACGCAAAGCCTGAAGCAGAGCGGCCACGTGATCATCTGCGGTTACGGCCGCGCCGGGCAGAACCTCGCGCGCATGCTGGAGCACGAAGGCCTCTCGTACGTCGCACTGGATCTCGACCCCGATCGCGTCGCGGCGGCCGCGGCCGCCGCGACGCGATCGGGGTCGAGATC
>NZ_NPIH01000294.1:19306-45451 GCF_012275575.1 Paraburkholderia sp. SG-MS1
GAGTCGGTCGTGTTCGGCGACGCCGGGCGGCGCGAGTCGTTGCTCGCCGCCGGTCTGCACCGCGCGGCCGCGGTCGCGATCACTTACGCGAACACGCCGTCGGCATTGCGGGTGCTGCACAACATTCACGAGGAAGAACCGACGCTGCCGGTGATCGTGCGCACCGTCGACGACGCCGACCTCGAAAAGCTGCTGGCCGCCGGCGCGACCGAAGTGATTCCGGAAATCGTCGAGGGCAGTCTGATGCTGGCCTCGCACACGCTGGTGGTGATGGGCGTGCCGATGAGGCGCGTAGTGCGGCGGGTCGAGGAGATGCGCGACGAACGCTATGCGCTGCTGCGCGGCTATTTTCACGGCGCCGACGACATCGATGACGACGACGGCCACGAACAGGTGCGGCTACAATCGGTGCCGGTCGACGCCAACGCGGACGCGGTGGGTCGCACGCTCGCGGAACTGGGCCTGCTGGATCTGGGCGTGGAAGTGACGGCGATACGCCGGCACGGCATTCGCGGCGTCGAGCCGGACCCATCCACCAAGCTGCGCGCGAGCGACATCGTGGTATTGCGCGGTCTGCCCGAGCAATTGGCGCAAGCCGAGGAACGGCTCTCGAAGCACCGTCGAGCGGGCGTGGCTGCGGCGTAGGCCGGCGTTCGCGGCGCATGCGCGCCGAGCGCCGCGAGGCACAAGCAGCGAGCCGCCAGCCCTTATGCCGTGCAGATTCAGTTTTTCATCGGACCTGCCGAGGTCCATCCGGAGACATCATGTCCAACGCGCTTGTCGGCGCGCCGCTCGATGCGGCCGATTACATCAGAAGCCACATTCGCACGGTGCCCGACTGGCCGCAGCCGGGCGTGCAGTTTCGCGACATCACGCCGCTCCTGCAGGAGCCGAAGTCGCTGCGCGTGCTGATCGACCTGTTCGTGCAGCGCTATTTCGACGCGCAACTCGACTATGTCGCCGGGCTCGATGCGCGCGGCTTCATTTTCGGACCGATTCTCGCGTACGAGTTGAATATCGGTTTCATTCCGATCCGCAAGGCGGGCAAGCTGCCGTATAAGCGGCTCTGGCAGTCGTACGAACTCGAATACGGCACCGCGACCGTCGAGATTCACGAAGATGCGTGCAAGCCCGGTGACCGGGTCGTGCTCATCGACGATCTGATCGCCACCGGCGGCACGATGATGGCCGGCAGGATTCTGCTCGAGCGGCTCGGCGCGGTCGTCGTGGAAGGCGCGGCGATTGTCGATCTGCCCGAACTCGGCGGCTCCAAGCTGCTGCGCGACGCCGGCCTCGCGCTCTACACCGCGACGAGCTTCGAAGGTCATTGAGCGCGCGCGTAGCCGCTGCTGTTCGCCGCACAACAAGAAGGTAACGACGATGCCCAACTTCCTGCTGTTTCTCGCCACGTCGATTGCGATTACCGTCGCGCCCGGTCCCGACAACCTGCAGGTGCTCGCGCGCGGCATCTCGCAGGGCCGCGCGGCGGGTCTCGTCGCCGCGCTCGGCTTCGCGGCCGGCATCACGTTTCACACGACACTGGCCGCGCTTGGCGTAGCCGCGTTGCTGCGCTCGTCGCCGCTTGCGTTCGAAGCGATCAAGCTGGCCGGCGCCGCCTATCTGATCTGGATCGGCGTCAAGGCGCTGCGCAGCCAGGGCCTCGCGACCGCGCATCAGCGCGCGCCGCAGCCGTTGCTGACGGTGTTTCGCCAGAGCGTGCTCGGCAATCTGCTGAACCCGAAAGTGACGCTGTTCTTCGTCGTGTTTCTGCCGCAGTTCGTGCAGCCGCACGGCGCGCAAAGCGTCACAGTGCAGATGCTCGAACTCGGCGTGCTGTTCATGTTGCAGACGGTCGTGGTGTTTTCGCTGTTCGGCGTGTGCGCGGGCATCATCGGCGGCTGGCTCAAGCGTCGGCCGCGAGTGGGCGTGTGGCTCGATCGCCTCGCCGGGGCGACGTTCATCGCCATCGGGATTCGGGTGGCGCTGCGTGACTGACGCGGCCGTGTGACCCACCGCGCGTTCGCCCCTCACCGGCCGCGTCTTGCACACCGTTCAGTTTGGAGTTCTGGATGACATTGCCTTGCATCACTGCCGCGCGCCGCTTCGATGCGGCTGCGCATCTGCCGTTCTGGATCGGCGCCGAACAGGTCGGCTGGATCCGGGCGAGCGACGTGCCCCTGCTCACCCGCTGGCCCGACGTGTTCGACATCGATAGCAATAGCCGCCACGTTCGCGTGGCCCTCGCGGCCGCGTTCGATACCGTCGAACGGCGCAGCGCGGCGCTCGGTTCCGTGATCGGCGCGCTGGCCGCGGAAGGCCGCATTCCCGGCTGGCGCAACGAGACCTACGCGATCCGCAATGCGTTCGACGCACCGCCGCTCGCTTACATCGAACGCGCGGCGTCGCGCTTCTTCGGCACGATGACCTACGCGGTGCATCTGAACGGCGTCGTAGAATACGCGCATGGCGCTCAGAAGGGCGCACCGCAATTGTGGATCGCGCGCCGCAGCGACACCAAGGCGACCGACCCCGGCATGCTCGACAATGTCGTCGCGGGCGGGATCGGTTGGGGCTTCGGCATCGAGGCGACGATCATCAAGGAATGCTGGGAAGAAGCCGGCATCCCCGAGGAAATCGCCGCGCGCGCCGTCGCCGGGCGCACCGCGCATGTGCTGCAATCGCTACCGGAAGGCACGCAGGCCGAACAGATTTTCATCTACGATCTGGCGCTGCCGGCCGATTTCGCGCCGCGCAATCAGGACGGCGAAGTGGGCGAGCACCGGCTCGCACGCATCGACGAAGTGGCGCGCTGGATCGAGGAGGGCGCGATGACGGTGGACGCGAGTCTCGCCACGCTGGATTGCCTGCTGCGCCGCCGCTGGCTCGATGAAGATGCGTGCGCTGGCATCGAAGCGTTGTTCGCGCCACCGGCGCTTGCGTAGGCATCGGCTCTGACAGCCGCAGCGCCCGCGACGACGAACATCCCGAAGCACGCAGCATCGAGCCGTACAGACTGAACAAACCACGCATTGAAGAAGGGAGTCACCCAGGTCATGTCGACCGATCACAGCTTTATCCTCAAACTGTCGTGCGCCGACCGGCCCGGCATCGTCCACGCAGTGTCGGGCTTTCTGTTCGAGCGTGGCAGCAACATTCTCGACTCCGCGCAGTTCGGCGACAGCGGCACCGGCGAGTTCTTCATGCGCGTGCATTTTCAGCAGGTGGGTGGCGACCCCGGACTGGAGGCGTTGCGCACGTCGTTCACGGAACTTGCCGAACAGTTCGGCATGCGCTGGGAGCTGCATGACGCGTCGGTGAAGCCGCGCGTGGTGATCATGGTGTCGAAGATTGGTCACTGCCTGAACGATCTGCTGTTCCGCTACCGTACCGGCCAGTTGAACATCGAGATTCCAGCGATCATCTCGAATCACAAGGAGTTTTATCAACTCGCCGCGAGCTACGACATTCCGTTTCATCACTTCCCGTTGCTGGGCGGCACGCCCGATGCGAAAGCCGCACAGGAAGCGCGCGTGCTCGAAGTGATCGACGAGCATCAGGCGGATCTGGTGGTGCTCGCGCGCTACATGCAGATTCTGTCGCCGAAGCTGTGCGAGGCGCTGGCCGGCCGTGCGATCAACATTCACCACTCGTTCCTGCCTAGCTTCAAGGGCGCGAAGCCGTATTACCAGGCGTTCGACCGCGGCGTGAAGCTGATCGGCGCGACCGCGCATTACGTGACGACGGATCTCGACGAAGGTCCGATCATCGAGCAGGAAGTGGAGCGCGTCGACCACAGCATGACGCCGGAACAATTGACGGCGATTGGCCGGGACGTCGAATGCGTGACGCTTGCGCGTGCGGTGAAATGGCACGTCGAGCATCGCGTCGTGTTGAACGGCAGTAAGACGGTGGTGTTCCGGTAAAAGCGGTTGGGGCGTTCAAGGCGCCCATGACTCCCGGAGCGGGCGGCGACGAGAGCCTTCGTGCCGCCGCCACGCCACAAATGCGCCGCGCGATCCGCCCGGCGCAACCTTCCTCCTATGACCGCGCCGCCGACCCGCCCGCCTCGCGCGCGAGACCAGCGTTCTGCGCCGAACGGCGGCGCGCATTCAGCTTCTTCAGCCAGATCAGCAGGCCCGTCGCGCTCAGTACGGCGACCGCGATGCCCATTGCGCTGATCAGAATCCGTCCGCCGAGTCCGAGGATGCGCCCCGAGTGCAGCGGGAATTGCACCTGCATGAAGATGTCGCCCGCGCTGCCCTTGCCCGGAATCGTTTTGCCGAGCAGCTTGCCGGTGGCCGCGTCCCAATACATCCACGGGTTGCCAAGGCCGATGTCGCCGTGATCGTTGCCGGGCGCGTAGAAGCCCACGCCATATGCGTGCAGGAATTCCGCGTAATAGATGCCGCCCGGCGGCGCGGCGAGGTGCATCGACTTGCCGGCCTGCTCGGCGAATTTGACGATCTGTTCACGGCTCAATACCTGATCGCCGGGTTGCGGGGCACGCAGGATTTCAGGGTTGTTGATCGGGTCCGGCGTGAGCGTCGAGAGCATCGAGACGACTGGGCGCACCACCGGCCCCGACAGATTCATCGAGATCGACGTCAGCGCGATGACCATCAGCAGGCCCCAGATCCAGACGCCGCCAGAGCGGTGCAGGTCGAAGGTGAGCGCATAGCCGCCGCGCTTCAGACGAAACGCGAACGACTTGCGCCACGCCTTGACGCTCGGGAACGACAGCACGAGGGCAATCACGCTGTCGAACAGCCACACGATGCCAACGATCCCCATCAGCCACGTGCCGGTATCGATACCGCCGGCGAACGGCAAGTGCAGCGTGTAGTGCAGCTTGTAGATGAACGGGATCAGATTGATGGGCGCGAGCGATACGGCGCCCCACTCGCGGCGCCCCTGGATCTCGCCGGTGGCGGGATCGACGGCGACCTGGTTGAAATCGAGCGGGTAGGGCTGTTTCGTGGCCGGGTTGGTGCGCGGCAGCACCATCATCTGCAGCGTGTGGCCGGGTTCGGCGATCAGCGGCAAATAGGTCACCTGAAGCCGCGGGTCGGCGGCTTCTACGCGGCGGGCCAGTTCCAGACCCGACAGCGCCGGAGCATCCGTGTGGGCTTCGAAGAACGACGGATTCAGCGCTGCATCGAGTTCATGGTCCCACGCGATGATCGCGCCGGTCAGGCCGGCGACGAACAGAAACAGCGCGGTGGCGACGCCGAACCAGCGGTGCAGACGGACGAGCTGGCGTCTCATGCGCGAGCTGGCAGAGCGGGGAGGAAAGGCTGAACGGGTGTCACGGCGAAATCGATCTGTAAATGGGAATTGTTCGCATCTTAGGGGCTTGCGCAAACTACCGCAAGTTTCTCGTGCAGCGGCGAGCGTGGGCGTTTGATGGGATCAAAGGGAAAAGACCAAAAAAAACGGCACCGAAGTGCCGTTTTTGCTTGCCCGACCGGGCGCCCGTGATTCGTCCGGGCATTCACACGAGCCGCAGGTAGATCAATTCCCGCTTGATGTACGCATAGAAGATCGGCGCCGCGATCACGCCCGGGATGCCGAACGCGGCTTCCATCACGAGCATCGCGATCAGTAGTTCCCACGCGCGCGCCTCGATCTGTCCGCCGACGATGCGCGCATTCAGGAAATACTCCAGCTTGTGGATCAGGATCAGGAACACGAGCGACATGACCGCCGCCGGGAAACTCACCGACAGCGCCACCGCGACGATGATCGTGTTCGAGATCAGATTGCCGATCACCGGCAGCAAGCCGACGATGAACGTCACCAGCACCAGCGTTTTCGACAGTGGCAACTGGTCGTGGAAGATCGGTAGCACCACCAGCAGGAAGATGGCGGTGAAGACCGCGTTGAGCGCGGAAATCTTCACCTGGGCGAACACGATGCGGCGAAACGCATCGGCGAAACGGCTCACGCGCGTGACGAAGGCCGTGGACAGCGGCAGCCGGTGCATATGCTTCTGCGCGCCCACGGCGATGATCGCGCCGATGATCATGCCGATCAGGATGTGCGTGAAGCCACGCGCCGCGGTCGTGCCGCTTTGCTGCAGCATGTTCGCGTGCGTGTGCATCAGCTCTTCGGCCTTGGCCTTCATCTGCTCGGTGTCGACCGGCAGCGAATTGGCGATGAATTGCGGAATCCGGCCGCGCGCCTGGTGAATCAGTTGCATGGCCTGATCGAGCAGGTTCTGCACGCTCGGCACGTCGTTCTCGAAATGCTCGATGATGCCTAGCGTGAGCCCAGTCAGCGCCCCCACGATCACCACCGACAGGATCACCACCGCGAGCCAGCGCGCCCGCATGCTCGACATGTGGCGCTCGATGCGCGGCGCGATCGTATGCACGAGCTGAAACACCAGCAGCCCGGCGAGCAATGCGCCGAGCAGCTTCAGTTCGATGACCGCCCACATGCCGGCCAGCATCACAACGTAACTGCCGATTTCGACCGCCGACAGCTTCGGCAGGCTCATGTCGCTAGTCAGCCTGACCGGGCGTGGGCGTAGGTCCTGCACTTCCCCGTCGTCGCGCGCCTGATTCCGCTTGGCCATGGCTTATCCCGTCTCCCACCCTTGTTGTGCAGCGTTACTTTTTGCTGGCCGCCCGCTTGAGCAGCGGCGCCAGATACTTGCCGGTAAAACTTGCCTTCGACTTCGCGACCTGCTCCGGCGTGCCTTGAGCGATGATCTGCCCGCCGCCCGCCCCGCCTTCCGGACCGAGGTCGATGACCCAGTCGGCGGTTTTAATTACATCGAGATTATGCTCGATGATCACGACGGTATTACCCTGGTCGCGTAACCGGTGGATCACTTCCAGCAGCAGCGCGATGTCGTGAAAGTGCAGACCGGTGGTCGGCTCGTCAAGGATGTATAGCGTGCGACCCGTGTCACGCTTGCTCAGTTCCAAAGATAGTTTGACGCGCTGCGCCTCGCCACCCGACAGTGTAGTGGCCGACTGGCCCAGCCGGATATAACCCAGACCGACGTCCAGCAAGGTTTTCAGCTTGCGCGCGACGACCGGAACCGGCTTGAAGAACTCGTAGGCGTTCTCCACCGTCATGTCGAGCACTTCGCTGATGTTTTTGCCTTTGTACTGCACGTCCAGCGTTTCGCGGTTGTAGCGCTTGCCGTGGCAGACGTCGCACGGTACGTACACGTCCGGCAGGAAGTGCATTTCCACCTTGAGCACGCCGTCGCCCTGACAGGATTCGCAACGCCCGCCTTTCACGTTGAACGAGAAGCGGCCCGGATCGTAGCCGCGTTCCTTGGCGGCCGGCACGCCGGCGAACAGCTCGCGGATCGGCGTGAACAGGCCCGTGTAGGTGGCCGGGTTCGAGCGCGGCGTGCGGCCGATCGGCGACTGGTCGACGTTGATGACCTTGTCGAAATGCTCGAGGCCTTCGATCGACTCGTACGGCGCCGGCTCCGTGGCCGAGCCGTACAGGTGATGCGCGACCGAGTGATACAGCGTGTCGTTGATCAGCGTCGACTTGCCCGAACCGGACACGCCGGTCACGCACGTGAGCAGCCCAACCGGCAGATCCAGCGACACGTGCTGCAGATTGTTGCCGTACGCCTCGACGATGCGCAGACGCCGCTCGTCGGGAGCCTTGCGCTCATCGGGGAATTCGATGTTGCGCGCGCCGGACATGTACTGGCCGGTCATCGACGCCGCGTTCGCCTGCACCTGTTTGGGCGTGCCCTCGGCGATCACCATGCCACCGTGCTCGCCCGCGCCGGGGCCCATGTCGACCACGTAGTCGGCCATGCGGATCATGTCCTCGTCGTGTTCGACGACGATCACCGAGTTGCCGAGATCGCGCAGATGCTTGAGGGTGGCGATCAGCCGGTCGTTGTCGCGCTGATGCAGGCCGATCGACGGTTCGTCGAGCACGTACATTACCCCGGTCAGCCCGGAACCGATCTGCGACGCGAGGCGAATCCGTTGCGCCTCGCCGCCCGACAGCGTTTCCGCGCTGCGTTCCAGCGACAGGTAATCGAGCCCGACATTGTTCAGGAACATCAGGCGCGCGACGATTTCCTTCACGACTTTGTCGGCGATCTCGCGCTTCGAGCCTTCCAGCCGGAGCGTCTGGAAATAGCCGAGCGCATCGCGCAACGGCCAGCCACTGATTTCGAAGATGCCGCGCGCGTCCCCGTCCGCGCCGATCCGCACGAAGCGCGCTTCGCGGCGCAGCCGCGTGCCGGCGCAGGCCGGGCACGGCTGATTGTTCTGATACTTGGCGAGTTCTTCGCGCACCGCGACCGAATCAGTCTCGCGGTAGCGCCGCTCCAGATTCGGGATGATCCCTTCGAATACATGCTCGCGCACCGACGTGCGGCCGCGCTCGTTGATGTACGAGAACGGAATCTCCTGCTTGCCCGACCCGAACAGCAGGATCTTGCGGACTTTCTCCGGCAGGTCTTCGACGGCCGTGTCAATGTCGAATTCGTAGAACGCCGCGAGACTTTGCAGCATCTGGAAGTAGAACTGGTTGCGCCGGTCCCAGCCTTTCACCGCGCCCGCCGCGAGCGACAGCGACGGATGCGCGACCACCCGCTTCGGATCGAAGAAGGTGATCTGGCCGAGGCCGTCGCAGTCCGGGCACGCGCCCATCGGGTTGTTGAACGAAAACAGCCGCGGCTCCAATTCCTGCAACGAATACGAGCAGATCGGGCAGGCGAACTTAGAGCTGAATAGATGCTCCTTGTCCGTATCCATTTCGAGCGCGATCGCGCGGCCGTCGGCGAGACGCAGCGCCGTTTCGAACGATTCGGCGAGGCGCTGCTTCATGTCCGGACGCACTTTCAGACGATCGACGACGACGTCGATCGTGTGCTTGTCGTTCTTTTTCAGTTTCGGCAGGGAGTCGACTTCGTAGATCTTCGCGACGCCTTCGTTGGCGGTGCCGCCGCCCGAGCGCACGCGAAAACGGATGAAGCCTTGCGCCTGCATTTCCTCGAACAGTTCGACGTGCTCGCCTTTACGGTCCGCCACCACAGGAGCGAGGATCATCAGCCTGGTCTCTTCGGGCAGCGCGAGCGCTGCGTCGACCATTTGCGACACGCTTTGCGCTTCGAGCGGAATCTCGTGATCGGGGCAATAAGGCGTGCCGACCCGCGCGAACAGCAGCCGCAGATAGTCGTGAATTTCGGTGACGGTGCCGACCGTGGAGCGCGGATTGTGCGAGGTCGCTTTCTGTTCGATCGAGATGGCCGGCGACAGGCCTTCGATGAGATCGACGTCCGGCTTTTCCATCAACTGAAGGAACTGGCGCGCATAGGCGGAGAGGCTTTCGACGTAGCGCCGCTGTCCTTCCGCATACAGCGTGTCGAACGCCAGCGACGATTTGCCCGAGCCGGAAAGGCCCGTAATGACGACGAGCTTGTGACGGGGTAAATCTAGATTGACGTTCTTCAGGTTGTGGGTGCGAGCCCCACGAATACGGATTTGTTCCACGGATTTATTCCATGAACTGGCGGAAAGAGGAAGAGGCTAAACCTGCTACTATAACGACTTTTCAAGGCCGTCGTTACGGCTTCCTGACAGCGCGAATCACGCGCGAGGCAAGCTGTAAGGCTGCGGTTTAGCGCCGCGGGGAAGGGGTTTAGCTGGGGCCGTTTTCCGCGAGTACAAGGCACAGCGAGGCTGGGGGGCATGCTGCAAGGCCGCCGGCTCGAACGCCGCGCCTGCGGGTATTGCGCCTACGCCGTGGCAAGCTGCCAGCTCGTGACGGTCTCAACCGGCCTGTCTCGCAGCCGGTTCCGGTCGCTCGCCGCCGGTCGCCCGCAGTGTGCCGTCCAGCTCATTCAAAGAACGCTCCCGATGTCCAATCCGTCCGCCACTTCCACACGCATGAGCGCGCCTGAACTGCGCGCGACCGTGTCGCTCGCCGCCATCTTCGCGCTGCGCATGCTCGGTCTCTTCATGATCATGCCGGTGTTCTCGATCTACGCGAAGACCATTCCGGGCGGCGACAACGTGCTGCTGGTGGGCATCGCGCTCGGCGCGTATGGCGTGACCCAGTCGATGCTTTACATTTTCTACGGCTGGATCTCCGACAAGGTCGGGCGCAAGCCGGTCATCGCCACCGGCCTGCTGATCTTCGCGCTCGGCAGCTTCGTCGCGGCGGGTGCGCACGACATGACGTGGATCATCGTCGGCCGTGTGATTCAGGGGATGGGCGCGGTGTCGTCCGCGGTCATCGCGTTCATCGCCGATCTCACGTCCGAAGAGCATCGCACCAAGGCGATGGCGATGGTTGGCGGCAGCATCGGCGTGTCGTTCGCGGTGGCGATCGTCGGCGCGCCGATCGTGTTCCAGTGGGTCGGCATGAGTGGCCTGTTCACGCTGGTCGGCATCTTCTCCATTCTCGCGATCGGCGTGGTGCTGTGGGTCGTGCCCGACGCGCCGAGACCGGTGCACGTGCGCGCGCCATTCGCCGAAGTGCTGCACAACGTCGAGCTGCTGCGCCTGAACTTCGGCGTGCTCGTGCTGCACGCGACGCAAACCGCGCTCTTCCTCGTCGTGCCGCGCATTCTCGAAGCCGGGGGCTTGCCGGTCGCATCGCACTGGAAGGTATATTTGCCGGTGATGGGCCTGTCTTTCGTGATGATGGTGCCGGCGATCATCGCCGCCGAGAAGCGCGGCAAGATGAAGGTCGTGCTGCTGTCCGCGATCGGTCTTATCCTGATCGGACAGTTGTTATTGGGCGTCGCTCCGCATACGATTCTGAGTGTGGCGGCGATCCTTTTCGTGTACTTTCTCGGCTTCAATATTCTCGAAGCGTCGCAGCCTTCGCTGGTGTCGAAACTGGCGCCGGGCACTCGCAAAGGCGCGGCTGCCGGCGTGTACAACACGACGCAGTCGATCGGTCTTGCACTGGGTGGGATGGTCGGCGGCTGGCTATTGAAAGTGGACGGCCAAAGCACGGTGTTCCTCACTTGCTCGGGGCTCGTGTTTTGCTGGCTTATAATCGCCGCAAAGATGAAACAGCCACCGCGCAAGGCGTAGTACGCAACACGCGCCGGGCTGTCGCGGCGCACCCGGGAGCACATCCCGAATTCATCCAGAACTCACCCGGCGGCGGGCAGAGGCGCTGTTCCGATCTCGGCCCGCGGGGCATGAGACGCGAACCGCTCAGTGCCGCGCCGCCCGCAACGGAATCAACAGGAGAAACTCATGGCATCCGTGAATAAGGTCATTCTCGTCGGCAATCTCGGAGCCGATCCGGAAGTCCGTTATCTTCCGAGCGGCGATGCAGTGGCGAACATCCGCCTTGCGACGACGGATCGGTACAAGGACAAGGCGTCCGGCGAGATGAAGGAAGCCACCGAGTGGCACCGCGTGTCGTTCTTCGGCCGCCTCGCGGAAATCGTTTCGGAATATCTGAAGAAAGGTTCGTCGGTCTATCTGGAAGGGCGCATCCGCACGCGCAAGTGGCAAGCGCAGGACGGCACCGATCGCTACTCGACCGAGATCGTCGCCGAGCAGATGCAAATGCTGGGCGGTCGCGGCGGCTCGATGGGCGGCGGCGGTGGCGACGAAGGCGGTTATAGCCGCGGCGAGCCGTCGGAGCGTAGCGGCGGTGGCGGTGGTGGCCGCGCAATGTCGTCGGGCGGCGGTGCTTCGCGTGGCGGCAGCGGCGGTGGTGGCGGTGGTTCCAGCCGTCCGGGCACGCCAGCAGGCGGTGGCTTTGATGAGATGGATGACGATATTCCGTTTTGATGAGAGTGCCCACAGGAGGAAGCAAAGTTCTGTCTTCAACTCCTTGATGGCTAACGAACAAGCTGGTTTCAGGGCGTCCGTTCGAGACGCCCTTTTTTGTGCCGTTCGAACGGTTTGGCGAGAATGTCCGGGGCCGCTTTTATTGCTTCTTGCTCTCACCGCTTCAAATGCGTCAGCGCATCTCTCAACGGCTGGCTGGAAATCACAATCGGCCCCGAAAACGGCGTATCCAGATCGACGATCACATAGATTGCCGAAGCAATCGACACCGCCCCCAGCGAAATGGTGACGAGCGCCAGTGCATTACGCGGCGCAATCAAACCGAAGCTCAGAAAAATTACACACAACCAGAACGTGAGCGTCTTGAAGAACGGCTGCGATATCGAGCTATGCGCTTCTTCGATGAGCTTCCACCGCGCGTCCACGACGCGCCGGTATTGCGTCAACGCGTCGTCGAGCGCACGTGCCTCCAGCGAATCCCGCGTTCGCAATTGCCGTAACTGCCGGCCCACGTCGGTCAGCATATCGCCGAGCC
The DNA here is from genome assembly GCF_012275575.1 of Paraburkholderia sp. SG-MS1. Taxonomy (GTDB): domain Bacteria; phylum Pseudomonadota; class Gammaproteobacteria; order Burkholderiales; family Burkholderiaceae; genus Paraburkholderia. Next base: position 31,595 of record NZ_NPIH01000294.1, read on the forward strand.
GCACGTTTTCCAGCCGCTTCGAATCCTGCGGACCGAGGTTCCTGGGGTAGTCGCCGCTCGGCGCCGTCTCCTGAGGCCAGGTCGACGCGATCGCCGCCGAAGTGTACTGGCGCAATAGGCGACGGGCTTCGTCGGTATCGTTGCCGAAGTCGCGCAAGGTCGCGTCGAATTCGATCAGATCGGCCGCGTAGCTGCGCAGATCGTTCGACGCGGTGTCAAAGCTGGACTTCGCGGAGGCCGTCATCAGGCCGAGCACCAGGGCGGCAAACGTCACCAGCATGCCGATCACCAACTGGACGAGCTGAACGGTCTCGTGCGCCTTGTGCTCTTCGGGCAGAAGCGGTCGTACCCACACGCCCAGGCCGGTCGCCATGAGCAGCAGCGCAAAAACCAGTAGAGCCGATCCGACTTCCGCCATAGAAATACTCCGAAGACTGGTGCGTCGTCACTTTCCATCAACTGCCGGGCGCCGGATACCCGGGTAGTCCCGCACCGGAATACGCGGCGGGAATGGCCCTGCGCTCGCGCCCGTCACTTGATGTGTCGCAACCATATGCGTCATCGACCATAAAGTTTTCTGCTGTGCCGCCGTAGTCCCTCAGTGTGGTGGTTGCTTAAATTCTAGACAAAAGTTGCGGACCTGGCCGGAAGGGTTTGGGCGCAGCACGCGTGGCCGGAGCCATCGAGGCACCGGCCACGCGGCCCATTGGAGACAAGCCCGATGTTGAGAAATCTGTCGATTCGCACCTGCCTTAGCCTGATGATCGTGTTCTTTGGCGTCGTGTTGCTGCTCGGCGCCGCCGCGGGCCTGCTGTCGCTGCGCTCGAGCAACGCGTCGCTGCAACAGATGTACACCGTCGACACCCCCGCCGTCGCGGACCTCGAAGGCAGCTCCGGCCAACTGCTGCGCCTGCGGCTGGCGCTCGCGACGTACGCATCGCTGATCGAGCTGAACGATCAGGATGGCGCGAATGCCGTGCTCAAGCGTTTCGATCAGTACCAGAAAGTTTCCAACGAGCGGCTTGCCCACTATGTGAGCCGCGCGAGCACGGACGACGATGAGCAGCGTCTGATCAAGGACATGCAGGCCAAGCGCGACAGCTTCCTGCGCGAGGGCGTCGATCCGGCGCTCGCCGCGCTCAAGTCGGGCGACAGAAACGCATTCAATCAATTGCAGGCGCATAAGCTGCCGTCGCTTTACAGCACGTACGAGAAGGCGATGCTCGCGCTCGAACAGTTGCAGCTCGACCACGGCGCGCAACGCTACCAGGAGGCGCAGGACCTGTTCTACGCGATCTGTATCGCGGTGGCGATCGGCATGGCGGTGTCGCTGCTCGGGTCGTTGATTGGGCGCATGGTGCTGGTGCGCGCGATCGTCAATCCGGTCGACGCGACTATCGCGCAATTCCAGCGGATCGCCAACGGCGACCTGACGAGCCGGATCGATGTCACCAGCGACAACGAAATGGGCCGTCTCGCGGCGGCGCTGCGCAAGATGCAGGAGTCGCTGATCGGGACGGTCAATGCGGTACGTCAAGGCACCGAATCCATCGACACCGGCGTGAGCGAGATTGCGGCCGGCAATGCCGATCTGTCGCAGCGCACAGAAGAGCAGGCCGCATCGCTGGAAGAAACGGCGGCGAGCATCGAAGAACTCACGTCGACGGTCAAACAGACGGCGGACAACGCGAAGCAGGCGAGTTCGCTCGCGCAGGGCGCATCGAGCCTGGCTGCGCAGGGCGGCGACCTTACCGAGCAGGTGGTGGGCACGATGCACGGCATCGTCGACGACTCGCGGCGGATTGCCGATATCGTCGGCGTGATCGAAGGGATTGCGTTTCAGACCAACATTCTCGCGCTGAACGCCGCGGTCGAAGCGGCGCGCGCGGGCGAGCAGGGACGCGGCTTCGCGGTGGTGGCGAGCGAGGTGCGCTCGCTCGCACAGCGTAGCGCGGCGGCGGCCAAGGAGATCAAGGGCTTGATCGACGAATCGACGGCGCGGGTGCAGGCGGGCTCGCAACTGGTCGAACGCTCGGGCTCGACGATGGCCGAGATCGTCGACGCGATTGCGCGCGTCAGTTCGATCATGGGTGAGATCGCGGCGGCAGCGATCGAGCAGAGCACCGGCATCGATCAGGTCAATCTCGCGGTCGCGCAGATGGATGAGGTGACGCAGCAGAACGCCGCGCTGGTCGAGCAAGCTGCGGCGGCGGCCAGTTCGCTGGAAGATCAGGCGCGGCGGCTGTCATCGGCGGTGGCGGTGTTCCACACGGAGAGCGGCTCCGCTGCGCTCGGCGCCGCGGGCGTGCGACGCCGGGACGCTTCTGCCGCTGCCTCGAAGCGGGATGACGCGGGGTTCGTGGCGGCCTGACGTCGAATCCTGTTCGTCGGCGCTCGTTCATCGAGGCCGTTCGGTTGAGGCCCATTGCGCACGGCGGCGCGCAGCGTCATTGCATGGCAGCATAATACCTGGCGAGGCTATCGATCTCCGCCGAGGTCAACTGCCGCGCCACATTGCGCATCTGCTCGTTGATGTCGTTGTGCCGCGCGCCGGAAGCGAACGCGCGCATCTGTCCGGCGAGATAAGCCGACGACTGCCCGCCCAGCCATGGCGCCGCACCTTTGCGATCGAGCTCGCCATGACAGGCCGCGCAAGGCGCGATGTTGCGCTGTGGATCGCCTTGCATCGCCAGCTTCACCGCGTTCGCATCCAGCTCTTCGCCGACACGTCGCGTCTCGGCGCCGGAGCCTCTCGTGAGCGACGTGTAGTAAGCCGCGAGATCCTGCAGATCCTGGTCGCTGCGCCCCGCAATGATCGCCTGCATCACCGCGTTTTGCCGCCGCCCGCTCTGGTAGTCGCGCAATTCCTTATAAACCGCATCGCCGTACTGTCCGGCCAGCCCCGGTGCCGTGACCTGCGGCGTGCCGAGCACACCGTGGCACATCGAGCAGTGCTGCGTCGCGATCGTCGCGCCGCGGCCGATCGAATCCTCTGCAGAGCGCGTCGGATGCCACGGCGGCAACACGACCACCTCGCTCGGCACCGGATTGCCTGCGCTCGCACCGCTATACCAGCTCGACGGCGCACCGGCCGCGCCGCAGATCGTCGCCCATAAGCCGCGATCGCCGAAGGCACTGCTCGCCGACGGCAGCCAGATGAAACCGATCAGTATTCCTACGATCGCAATCGCGATCGTGCCGCCCACGCTCCAGGTGAACCACGCGTTACGCAAGCTGAAGACGCGTTCCTCACTCATCGCTGCGCTCCGATGACGACCGCCGGCACCGACGTCTGCGGCAGTCTGAGCAACTGTACGATCGGTACGCTGTAATTCACGACCGTAAGGCCGATCATCAGCGCGACCCACAAGCCAAAGCTATTGAGCGCGGCCGGCACGCGCTCGACCGGATGCACCGCGCTCGCGAAACGGAACGCCTGCGGTTGCACTGCTGGCCCGAATTGAGACTTCGCGAGGATGTAGACGAACAGCACGCCCGAGGCGACGAGTACGAGGCCGCCCACTGCCGACATGCCGACCCAGAATGCCTGGTCCTGCATGCCCGACATCGTGTAATCGTAATAAGCCATGCGGCGCGGCGCGCCGAGCAGGCCCACGTAATGCCACGGCAGCGTCACCATCATCATGCCGATGAACCACAGCCACAATTGCGTGCGCACGAGCTTTACCGAGACGAGCGCGCGGTGGGTCAATTGCGGCCACAGTTCATACGCGATCGCGAAGTACATGATGACGATCGCGCCGCCGAAAATCAGGTGGAAATGGCCGGTCACCCACTGCGTGTTGTGGACCGTCGAGTTCAGCTGATAGCTCATGTTGATCAGCCCGCCCGCGCCGCCGAACCCCAGCATGACGAACGAGAACGCGATCACCAGCATCATCGGATTGCGCCACGGCAACGCGGTGAGCCAGCCGAACGCACCCTTGCCGCCGCGCAGCCTGCCGGCGATTTCCACCGACGCACAAATCGTGAACACGGTCAGCAGCGTCGGCACCGACACCATGCCGGTGAACACCGCGTGGAGGAACTTGAAGCCGGAGCCGACCTGCGGATCGGCGAACAGATGGTGGATGCCGATCGGCATCGCGAATACGAGGAACAGGATGAACGACACGCGCGCCATCGCATCGCTGTACAGGCGCCCGCCGATCGCGCGCGGCACCAGCGTGTAGTACGCGATATAGGCCGGGATCAGCCAGAAGTAGACGATCGCATGCAGCGTCCACGAGAACAGGATGCGCGAGAGGCCCGCATCGATGGTTCGCGTCAGGCCGAAGGCGACGGGCAGGATCTGGAACAGGATCTCGGCCGCCGCGCCGACGGCGGTCCACGCCCACAGATAGGCGCCCGCCACGTTGGCGAACATCGCGAGCGGCACGGCCTTGCCGGGATTGACGCGCTTCCAGATGCGCAGGTTCACGTGCATCAGCGCGACCCAGATCCACGAGCCGACCACCACCAGCACCACGCCGAGGTAATAGAACGGGCTGCCGATCATCGGTGGATAGAAGGTGTAGAGCACCGAGGCCGTGCCGAGCGCGACCGGCACCATCGCCATGACCGCGCCGACCGCCAGCATGATGAACGCGGCCCACGCCCACCTGATGCCGGCAAGTGTCTGCGCGAGCGCGAGTTCGACGATCGCATAGCCGAAGCCCATCGACACCAGCGTGGGCATCACGTAGGCCATCACCGAGCCGTGCGCGGTCACCGATCGATAGTACAACTCGGGGTCGCCGATCCACGGCACGAGCGGGCTGCGCACCAGCATCTGCCAGGCGCCGAGCAGCAGCGCGATCAGAAACGTGATGAAGGCGAGCCAGAAATGCGCGAGAACGAGTCGCTTAGCGTGCAACACAGCTCAACCTCCGTGATTGTCTGGCCTGCTCGAAGAAGGCGGCTTTATCGATCACTTTCACATGCGCCCACATGGTCTGATGGCCGAAGCCGCAGAATTCGTGGCACGGCATGGTGTGATCGGCGGGGTGGTCGAACTGGGTGTTCAGCGTGGCGACGTAGCCGGGCACGACCATCGTGTTGATGTTGGTGTTGGTGACGAGCAGCCCGTGCACGACGTCGGCGCTCGTGGTGCGGATCGTGATCGGCGTGTCGGCGGGCACCAGCAGGCATTGCGGCGTGAACGAGTACTGCTGCGCGATGAAGCGCACAATCACCGAGCCATCCGGCTGCACCGCGCTGCCGAGATTGTCTTCGACGAATTCGCCGGACAGTTGCAAACGCGCCGGGTCGATCGTTTCGACGCGCGACGGCGGCATCATCGCCCAATGCAGGCCGGAGAAGACGATCACGGCCAGCATCAGCACGATCAGCCCGACCACGAAAACCGCCCAGCGTCGCTCGGCGCGCAACGCGACCGCGTGGCCGCTCTCCGGTTGAGGATTGGAATCGGTCGACATGGTCAGTGAATGATGCCGCGCGGCAGAAACGCGAAAAAGTAGAAGCCGAACCAGATCGCCATGACGATCAGCGTCGCGACGCCGGCAAGCGCAACTGCGCCATGCGGACCGGCCGCGACGACGCGCTCCACTTCGTCATCGGTGGGCGGGGCCGCGCTGTGGGTGTCGTTCGCTTCCATCTCGATGGTTCTCCGGTGCGGCGCGTCAATGCAGCGGCGCCTTACGCAATTCGTTGACCTCGCGGGCCGTCACCGGCTGGCCGTGATTGCCCCACGCCGTGCGGATATAGGTGACGACGGCCGCCGCTTCGACGTCGTTCAGTTCCTGGCCGAACGGCGGCATGCCATACGGCTGCGGATTGCGCCTGGTGCCGGGCGGAAACCCCCCGTTGAGCACGATCCGGATCGGATTGACCGCCGAATCCATTTCGATCGACTGGTTGCCCGCGAGCGGCGGATAGTGCGGCAACTGGCCTTCGCCGTTGGCGCCGTGGCACAGCGCGCACTTGTCGGCGTAGATCTGTTTGCCGAGCGCGAACGTCCTGGGATCGGCTTGCGGGGACGGGCCGGTCTTGCGGCCGCGATTGTCCGGCAGCGACTTCAGATACACGGCCATCGCGCGGACGTCTTCATCCGACAGATGCTGCAGGCTGTGATAGGTGACTTCCGCCATCGGGCCGTACACGGCGCCACGCGCGGAGATGCCGCTCTGCAACAGGTCGACGATGTCCTGGATGCTCCAGTCGCCGAGGCCGCCGTCCTTGTCCGATGTCAGCGACGGCGCGTACCAGTTCTGCACCGGAATCAGGCCGCCGGCGAATTGCTCGCGCTGCGACGAACCGCCGAGCATGTTGATCCTGGTGTGGCACATCGAGCAGTGTCCGAGCCCTTCGACCAGATACGCGCCGCGATTCCATTCAACCGATTTTGTCGGGTCGGGCTTGAACTCGCCCTCGTGGAAATACAACGTGCGCCAGCCGTATAGCAGTTCGCGTTTGTTGAACGGGAAGCGCAGCGTGTGCTTGCGGTTGGGCTCACGCACCGGCTCGACGGTGCGCAGGAACGCGAAGATCGCGTCCGAGTCTTCGCGCGTGACCTTCGTGTACTGGGCGATCGGCATGGCGGGGTAAATCAGCGTGCCGTCCGGTTTGCGGCCGGTGCGCATCATATTGAAGAACGCTTCCTCGCTCCACGTGCCGATGCCGTACTGCGCGTCGGGCGTGATGTTCGGCGAAAACAGCGTGCCGAACGGCGTTTCCATCGCGAGGCCGCCAGCGAACAGCTTGCCGCGCGGCGCGGTGTGACAGGCGATGCAGTCGCCGGCGCGCGCCAGATATTCGCCGCGTTGGACGATCTCGGGGCGTGTATCGGGGGCGCCGCCGTGCGTCGCTGCGGTCGATGGCGAGGCCGTCGGTGTGGCCGGCGCAGGATCCGCGGCGCGGGCTTCGGAGATCAGTGGCGCATGCCCGGCATGAAAGAGCAAGGCGCAGCCAGTCGCGACGAGGGCAGCGGTTAGGCCGCTAAAAACCGCGCCCCGCACCCGCCCGCAACCCCGCAAACAAAGTATCGGCTTCATTGTGGTTGGCTCCCGCATGCTAGGGGCAGCCGCTCAGCGGACGCCGGTGCGGGCCGCGGATCGGCCGGACGCGGTTGGCGGGACAGCCAGCTCGATACCGCGGTGATGTCGCGATCGCTCAGCTTGACCGCGATCGAATGCATGCAGTCCGGCGCGAGTGCCCGACGCGAGCCCGAGCGCCACGTGCCCATCTGCCCGGCGATGTAGCTCGCATGCAAGCCAAGCAGGCCCGGAATGCCCGGCTGGGTGCCGGTCATGCGCGCGCCGTGGCAGGCGATGCACGCCGGTATGCCGCGTGCCGGGTCACCGTGCATGACCAGTTGCTCCCCGGCCGCGAGCACCTTGGCCGAGACGTTGGTGTGATCGGCGTCGGGAAAGGGCGGTTGCAGATCGGCGAAGTACTGGCTGATCTGGCGCAGATAGTCGTCGGGCAGGAAGGCGAGCAGATAGCCCATCGGGGGATAAGTGCGGCCGCCGTCGCGAAACGCGCTCAACTGATTGAACAGATAGTCGGCCGGTTTGCCGGCGATGCGCGGAAAGTAGTCGTTGTTGCGGCCCTGGCCCTGCACGCCGTGACACGAGGTGCAGGCGCGCATGCGCTCGGCCATCGCGGACGGCATCGCGCTCGACGTATCGGTGGCCGCAGCGGTGGCCGCGAGCGCCGCGCCACTCCACACGACATGAAGCACGAACAGAACCGAAGATCCGATAGTTCTACGATGCACGCCAGGCCTCGTTGGGAGCGTTCTGCTTCTCGATTTATTTGTCACGCGTTCGTTCGTGGATTCATGCGCGAATCCGACGCACGACGCATCGCGGGTCTGCCAGTTGTTTTGCTTTTTTTTCTTATAACGACTGCATTACGGCGAATCGAAACGGACTTATTCCGGACGACGAAGCGTTGATGCTGTACGGCGATGCAAGTGTCTGGCGAAAACGGTGATCTGCGCTGAATGCGCGGCTGAACTGCGGTTTCCGGGCTGCGAGAAAGGACGTTTGGAACGTCGGGCAGCGTGTAGCAGGGTGCAGGAATTTATCCCACGCGTCAATAGCCGAAAAGACTTCGAATTGATCTACATCAAACCTTCATAGGCGTCGGCTAAAACGCTTTCAAATGGAATTGCGCGCAAGCATCCGTATCGATGCTGTCACGCGAACAGGATCGTTTGAGGTTGCACCATCCGCATCAAGCGAACAGGTGCATCAAGGCCGTGCGTGCATTGCTGACCAGTTCGCTTTCGCCGAGTCGCCCGGGCAGCAGATGAAACTCCACGGCCGGCAACGCAGGCAATCCGACGCTGCTGGGACAGGCCACGAGACCGCCGCCGATCGACGATTCGTTGAGGCAGGAAATGCCGAGCCCGGCCTTCAATGCCAGTTGCAAGCCCGCCACGCCCGACGCGGAATGCGAGATCAGATAGGGCACCTTGTGCTCGTCGAGCAGCTTCACGACGAAACGCTGCAACTGGCAACTCGACGGCAGCAGCACCAGTTGATACGGCGCGGCCGGCCGCTGTTGGGCATCGGCGGCGCTCACCCAGAGCAGCTTCTCGCGCCGCACCACGGTGCCCGGCGCGCCGCTGCGCCGGCCGGCGGCGCGCGGGTGGCCGGTCACGAGCCGTAGCGAGAGACCGATGTCGAACATCGCGTCGTCATCGGCCTTGCTGTCGATCACGGCGCTCGGCAACACGGTGACGTGCAGCTTCAGCCGTGGATGCTGTTCGGAGAACGTTTTGAGAATGCGCGCGATCTCGTGCGGCCGGTAGTAGTCCGTGATCGCGATGCGCAGTTCGCCGTCGAGCGAGCGGCCTTGCAGGTCTTCGAACGCCGCTTCGCTCATCGCGATGATGCGTCGCGCATGATCGAGCAGGCGGCTGCCGGCGGGCGTGGCGCACACCCCCTGCTTGCTGCGCAGGAACAGCGGCTGGCCGGCGCGCTCCTCGAGTTTCTTCAACTGCTCGCTCACCGACGATTGCGACAGGAAAACACGCTCCGCGCCCGCCGAAACGCTGCCCGATTCCGCGACGGCCACGAAGGTGCGCAACTGCGTGAGGTCGAATCCGCGTTGGCTCATGATTCGGTATATCCGATGAAAGACATTTGAATTTCCGGCTTTTCCGATGGAAAGCTCAACCGTAGGATACCTCCGAAGATCATTGCGGAGAGGTGTCATGGGAAACAGGTCGATTGCGGTTGCAGGCGGGGCGCACGAGCGTGGCGCGAGCCACCGGTGGAAGGTGCTGGGCGTCGGATTCGCCGCGAACGCGAGCTTTTCCGCCGCATTTTCGGGTATTCCGACGACCGCGGTGTTTCTGCGCTCAGGCTATCACCTCGGCAATGACGGACTGGGACTAGTGCTGGGCATGCTCGGTCTCGGCATTGCGATCAGCGAGTTGCCGTGGGGCCTGTTGACCGACCGTTGGGGCGACCGCCGTGTGCTGCTGCTGGGGCTGCTGTCGACCGCCGCCGCGCTCGCCGGGCTCGCGTTGTTCGTCGCGCCGAGCGGCGCCCATGTGCCCAGCGTGACGATGCTCGCGCTCGGGCTGCTGTTGGTCGGCCTGCTGGGCGGCAGCGTCAATGGATCGAGCGGCCGCGCGGTGATGGCGTGGTTTCGCGAGGGCGAGCGCGGGCTGGCGATGAGCATCCGCCAGACCGCCGTGCCCGCGGGCGGCGGGATCGGCGCGTTGATGCTGCCGGCGCTCGCGTCGCGATTCGGTTTTGCGAGCGCTTATACCGTGCTGGCTCTGGCGTGTGCGGTCACGGCGCTGTTCGCATGGCGCTGGCTGCACGAGCCGCCTGCGCACGCCGATGCAGCGGAGCGCGAGCCCGCTCCCCGGTCGCTTCGGCCGGGCCGGCCGGCTCGGCACGCGCATGGCGCAGGTGCGGCGCTCGCTTCGGGGGCGCACGGCGCGACGTCCGCGCTCGGCACTGCGAGGCACGGCAAGCGTGCGGCGGCCGGTGCCCCTGCGAAGGTCTCGCCGTTACGCGACGTCGCCATCTGGCGGGTCGCGCTAGGCGCCGGCGCGCTGTGCGTGCCGCAGCTCGCCGTCGTCACGTTCGGCACCGTGTTTCTGCACGACTACGGCCATGCGAGCGTGCTGGCGATCAGCGTGACGATGGCCACGGTGCAAGCCGGCGCAGCAATCGCACGGGTCTGGAGCGGCAGTTGGACCGACCGGCGCGGCAATCGCCGGGCATACATGCGCGCCTGCAGCTTGCTGAGCGCGATGCTGTTCGCGTCGCTCTCGCTGGCGACGGAGCTCGCCGGCCCGCATCACACGGCGACCACTACGCTGTTCGCGCTGATGGTCGTGCTGGGCGGCATCAGCGCGTCGGCATGGCACGGCGTCGCCTTCACGGAACTCGCCACGCTGGCCGGGACGAACCGCGCGGGCACGGCGCTGGCGATCGGCAACACCTGCGTGTTTCTCACGCTCTTTCTGACGCCGCTCGCAATTCCGCCGCTATTGTCCGTGGGTTCGTGGCCGATCGTGTGGGCGGCGGCGAGTGCGTGCGCGCTGCTCGCGTTGCCCATTTTCCCGCGCGCCATGCCGGGGGGCAAGGCGGCGGCGAGGGGTTGCGATGCAATCCGGTAGTCGAACCGTTACCCCTAACAGAAAAGGCACAGCAAAAGCGATATGCCAATGCCGGAATGACTCAGCCCGGATAATTAATTTTGATTTATTTGATAAAGATAGAAATAGACCATTTATTTTTGCATGATTCGGAATGCTCTGATTTTTGCGCAATTTTAGTGATGATTTTATGAGCGCCTTAGCGCATGGCTTCGTCGTCATGCGCTCAGTCAAAACGCGCTGTGCGCTCAGAGTGTCTGGCGCGCGAGCCAACCATTCCTACAACGAACGAGCAAAATTTCAGTGCATCTGCGAATCATTCTGGCAGACGATCATCCGTTCGTGCTGCTCGGCTACCGGGCGATGCTGGCAACCCAGGCCGGCGTCACGATCGTCGGCGAGGCGCACACGCCACGCGCGCTGATTGAACTGCTGCAGCGCGTCCCCTGTGATGTGCTCGTGACCGACCTCTCCATGCCGGACACCGACAGCGCTCCCGAAGACGATTTCGCCCTGATGCGGCGTATTCGCCGCGACTGGCCGCAGTTGCGCGTCGTCGTGGTCACGACGACGACGGCCCCTTCGATTCTGCGCGCGGTCGTGGCGGACGACGCGGTGAGCGCGCTTGATAAAGCCGAGTCGATGGACGCGCTCTGGCAAGCGATCGAAGCGAGCGCAAACGGTGCGCGCTACCTCGGCCGTTCGATCGCGGACGCACTCGCGTGCCCGCAGAACGACGCGCGCTCGTCGCTGCAGACAGTCCGTCTGTCATGGCGACAGACGGAGGTCGTCAAGCGGCTTGTCAGCGGGCAGTCTATCGCCGAGATAGCGCAGGCGCTCGGCTGTCATCGCCGTACGGTTAGCCGGCAAAAGCGCGCAGCGATGACGAAGCTCGGCGTCACGCACAACCCCGGCCTTTTTTCGCGCCTGTACGCATGCGGCATTCTTGAAATTGTTTCGCATATTTAAGCATCGTCCGTTGCGATTGACTAAGGTTATTTCGGAACGCTCTTATGTTTATCGGCGCAGAAATATTCAATTATCGCGATAGAGCCGGTTGCGTCGTAGAGAGCGGCACAAATACAAAATACCGAGGAGCAGCTGACGATGAACGACACCGCTGAGGCGAGCGCACCGGTTCGAGCCATCATAGCGGACGACCATCCACTGGTTCTGCTGGCAATCGAAAATCTGGTGCGCACCTATCCGAACATGCAAATTGTCGGACGCGCGGCCGACGCCACCGAACTTTTCATGCAGGTCGATCGCGGCCCATGCGACCTGGTGCTGATGGACCTCTACATGCCGGGCAATATCGACGGTAGTGGGCTGGACGTCGTCAAGCAGTTCAAAACGCGTTATCCCAATGTCGCGCTCATCGTCCTCACCATGGAAACCGAGGCGGCCGCGCTGCAGAGCGTGATCGCGCTCGGGGTCGACGGACTCGTGAGCAAGCGCGACCGGATCGATCTAATCCACGTGGCGGTCGTCACGGCGCTCGCGCGCGAGTGTTATGTCGGACCCGCGGTGCGCACGCTGATTGCCGACGCAACGGTGGCCCAGCGGCTCGACCTCGTTCGCAGCGCGTTATCGCGTCGTGAACTCGAGGTGTTCATGCAGTACGCGTCGGGATTCGCTGTCAGTGAAATCGCCGCGCGCCTGGGGCGCAGCGTCAAGACGATCAGCGCACAGAAATGCACGGCGATGCGCAAGCTTTCATTGCGTAGCGACGCGGAACTGTTTCGCTTCGCCGCCGAGCACGGCGTCATTTCCGAGTGGCGTGGTCAAAGCCGCTGAAAGATCACGAAGATGCGACTGAAGCCACTGGCATTCCAGTGACGCGCCATGCCGTCGCATGGCGAACAGCATAAGGGTTGACACAGTCCGGGGAAGCACAGTGCGTGCGGGCGGTGTCAGTCGACAAAGACAACAACAAAATGACACACAAGATCCGCGTCATCGTGGCCGACGATCATGAATGCATTCGCGTCGGCGTCAAATATCTGCTGCAGGCGAGGCCCAATATGGAAGTGATCGGCGAGGCGGCCGACACCCATGGTCTGGCTATCCTGCTCGATGCCTGTGCGTGCGACGTCGTCGTCTCCGACATCGCCATGCCGGGGATCGACGGAAGCAGCAACGCGGTACCGTTTCTGCGCCGGCTGTTGCGGCGCCGGCCGCATCCGCATGTCGTCGCGCTGACGATGATCGGCAACGGTCACCTGCTGTCCGGACTGCAAAGCATCGGCGTCAGCGGAATAATCGACAAGCGCGACGCTGCGCAAACGCTGGTCGATGCCATCGCTGTCGTGGTTTCCGGCCGAGTTCATCTGTCGGAGCGGGTGCGTGTCGCGCTGAACGCCGCGGAGCGGGCGCCGCACCCTTACGTCAATGTGCTGAGCGCGCGGGAATGGGAAGTCTTCCAGCTCTATGCGCAGGGCCTCGCGGTTCATGAAATCGCCGAACGTCTGCTGCGCAGCGGCAAGACCATCAGCACGCAAAAACGCAGCGCGATGCGCAAGCTCGGATTGGAAACGGAAGACGATTTAGTCGAATACGCAAGGCAAATCGGCGTGATCTGACATTGCTTGACTTTTGAATAGCATTGATGACTAAAGGGCAGTGGATTTAAGAATTTTCTGATTCGTATAACGATCCCCAAACTCAATAATTCTGAATTGACTGAGGCGTTATTGCTTGCCTACCTGACGGCGACTCGTATTTCGTTGTCCTGGACGTAACAGGCCTTAGACAGTTAAGAGCAGAGGGCTGGTGCAATCACGCGGTGCGTCTGCCTCGTACAGAGAAAAATGGGAGGGGCGCATGGTCACGCTGGGTAAGCGGTTGTGGGTGGAGGGTGTGGGAACGGCGTGGCTGGTGTTCGCTGGATGCGGCAGCACCGTGCTCGATACCAGCATGATCCTGCAGGGCCATGCTGGCCTGGACGTGTCGCTGGCATTCGGCCTTGCATTCGCCACGGCTGGCTATGCGTTCGGTGGCATTTCAGGGGCGCATTTCAATCCCGCCGTCACTGTCGGCTTCACGGTCGCCCAGCGCTTTCCGGTGCGTGATCTGCTGCCCTACATTGCCGCGCAGATTGCTGGGGCGATCTCCGCGGCGGCGTTCCTCGCGTACGTAGCGAGCGGCCGCCCTGGCTTCGATCCGGGTGCAAGCGAATTTGCCGCGAATGGCTTCGGCGCCCATTCTCCCGCCGACTATCAACTGCACTCGGCGCTGGCCATCGAATTCGTGCTGTCGTTTGCGTTCGT
>NZ_NPIH01000295.1:0-4160 GCF_012275575.1 Paraburkholderia sp. SG-MS1
AACCCCTACCGCCCACCGCGCGCCATACTCGAAAACACCCCATCCCGCCGGATCAACCCATGAAACAGCGCAGCGGCCAGATGCAGCAACACAGTCGCAAACAGCGCGTACGCCAGCCACGTGTGCAACGCACGCAGCACCGCGAACAACTCGACGTTTTGCGGCGCGATCGGCGGCAAATGCAGCGGTCCGTATAGCGTGACCGGATATCCCGCCGCGGACAGCATCGCCCAGCCGATCAACGGCATCGCCGCCATCAGCACATACAGCACGAGATGGGAGGCCTTGGCCGCGATGCGCTGCGGCGTCGCCATGTCGGCGGGCAGCGGCGGGCTGCCGTGAGTGAGACGCACGCCCACGCGCAGCACCACCAGCAGCAGCAACGCAATGCCGAGCGGCTTGTGGATGGCGATCAGCGTATTGTGGGCGCGCGAAACGCTCCCCACCATCCCCACGCCGATGAACAGCATCGCGACGATCAACGGCGCCATCGTCCAATGCAGCAGCCGTGCGAGCGGACTGAAATGGGTCGGCGTCGGGCTCATGAGCGATCTCCGTGGGTCTGTGTTTGATGAACGGCGGGGTGCAGCGTCTCTTCGCGCGTGCGCCGCTGGTACGACAGCGCATACGCCGCCGAACGCGCGGCGAGCAACGGATCGTCCGATGGCGCGATACCCGCCGGCAGGATCGTCGGATCGAAGTTGATGTCGCGGCACGCGCCGTCTTCCTGCGAGCTGGCGCGCTCGAGCACGAGCGTGCCCGCCTCGACCTGCCGACGATCGTCGGGCCATTGCAGCGTGGCGTCGCCGGTGGGGTCGCCCGGTTGCGCGACCGTCAGGATCAGATGCCAGCGCAGCGGCCCATTCTCAAGACGTTCATCGAGATCGGCCTGGAGGAAATTCTGCGCGGCCTTTTGCGCATCGGTGACCGGCGCGTACGGCGTCTCGGGCATCATCGCCCAGCGCACGGCGCGCGTCGTGTTGGAACCGTCCGTGAAGCGGAATGCGTTGATGCCATAGTACGCGGCATTCGCGAGACTCGACGAAGGCAGATGCGCCTTCACCCAGTTCTGAAACGGCACAGTCTCGGGATGGGTCGCGTAGAACGCCTTGAGTTTCGCCGGGTCCGGTTTACCGGTCGCCGGGACGGGCCGCGCGGCGAGCAGTTGCTCATAGAACTGCGCGGGCGTGTGCACCGCGAAAACGGGCGTCGAATTCATGCCGGTGCGCCACTGCTCGCCATTCGCCAACCGGAACTCCAACGCGAGGCTGCGCACGGGCGAACTGATGTCCGGCGCGGACGGGTTGCCGCCTGGCACCGCGAAGCGTCCCGTGACCGGCGTGCGCCCCGCTGCAAACACGGCTGCGCGCGACAGCGCGGCGCCGTTGCCGTTGCTGTCGAAATACCCTTCGACGCACAGGCCCTTCGCATGATTGCGCCGGTAGCCCGGATGCGGCCGGCCGGCCACTATTTCGAACGTATTGATGAAGCGCGATGCGCTCAAACGTGTCGGTGTCAGCCAGCCGGCCGTGTAGGCGAAGCCGCCGGCCAGCGCCAGCACGAGCGCGCCGATCGCAGCGAGCCGGCATGGCACGCAGCGAGGCCCGGATGGGGGAACGGGAGGTGGTGTCACGAAAACTCCTTGCCAGATAGATGCACCTACCGGCTAACACGCGCAGCGGCGATCTATTCCGCTCGCAGCCGGCGCGCCCGTTCCAGCCGCGCGCCGGCTGCCGATACGTCAATTGACGCTGCCTGCCGACGCGCCACCACCGCTCGCCACGCTGCTGGCCGCCGCCGCTTTGGCGGCGAGCGCTTCCTTGCGCTGCTGAACCTGTTGCGCAAAGATCGGGTTGACGTCCGGGTACGACGCATCAGTGATGTAGTCGAGGCCGTTCTGCTGCGCCTCGATCAATTCCTGATACACCTCGGCGCGTGTCTTGCCTTGCGCAAAAGCGCTCGACGAAGCAGCGAGAACGACGACGGACAAGGCGGCAAATGCGAGCTTCTTCATGATGGACTCCAATGAGTGTTGTGCGGGTTCGCATCAGGGAGAACTACGGCGTGGCGGCTTTTATTCCTGTGTCGACGGCGCAAAAAAACATATCTGGAAAGCGGAATAAAAGCCTGCGCAGCGGGGTTTGCACGCACGTTGACTCGCGATCCGGCGGCAACGGAAAAGCGCAAAGGACATCCGATGGTTCGTGCAGCGCGCGCTTCGCAGCATCGAAAAATGACACACGGCATGGTTGCACGGAATAAATCCTCGCCTGCCCGTGTTCGCCCTCGATAGCAGCACGCCGACCACGACCGACATCATGACCTCCGCCGACGCCCCTCCCGACTCGCCGCTTTCCGAAGCCGACATTCAGGCCTACGCCGACGGCACCCTGACGCCCGAGCGCGCGGCCTGCCTGCGTGACTATCTCGGCAAGGACCCGGCGGAAGCGCGCCGGGTGGCGTTTTACGGCCGGCTGAACGAGCAGATCCAGCAGACCTTCGCCACCCCCGACGAGCCCGTCGCGCGCCCTGCCGACGCATTGCGCCGCGCGTTCGGGCGAGCAAAGCCTGCAGGAGCCCGGCGCAAACTGGTCGACGCATTGGTGGCGCTCGCGCTGACGCTGGCGGCCGCCAGCGGCTGGCTGGCTGCGACCCAGGTATCCGCCCAGGCGCTCAACAACGCCGCGGTGATGGCCCTCGCCGAAACGGCGGCGACGCCGTTTTCCGCGGCGTCGCCGACCCGCGCAGATCCGGCCGCGCCCGAACTCGGCGCGATCGGCCTGCGGCTGGTTGGCCAACGCGTGCTGTCGCTTGGCCCGTTGCAGCGCGCCAGCGAGTTCATCTACCTGAACGGCGACAACCAGCCGGTGGTGCTGATATCGACGCTCGCGCTGCTCGCGCCCGTGCAGCCGCAATGGTCCGCGCGCCGCATCGGCGAGATCCGGCTGTTGAGCTGGACCGCGCAGGGCCAGCGCTTCGTGGTGGCCGGCGACGCCCGCACCCACGGCCTGATGCGCGCCGCCGACGTGATGACCGCGCGATGATCCCGGCGGCGCGCCGCGGCCTCGCGCACTGATGGGGAATAAAATGCGCTCACTCGTGTTTGCCATTGAAATGCGCCCGGCAGTCCACGCGACAGCCACCGGCCCTATGCCCGATCGACGCCCCTTCATCGGACCCGCAATCGGACTCACCATCGGGATCAAAAATGGATGTGCGTGACGAGTTGATGGAGCATGTGCCGCGCTTGCGGCGCTATGCGCGAGCGCTGATCAACAACCGCGATCTCGCCGACGACCTCGTGCAGGACACGCTCGAACGCGCGCTCGGCCGCACCGGCATGTTCCAGCCCGGCACCGACCTGCGCGCCTGGCTCTTCACGATCATGCACAACGTGTTCGCCAATCAGGCGCGCAAGGCGTCGGCGCGCGCCGTTCACGTGGCCGTCGATGACGACAGCGTCGCCGAGAGCGAATTCGCGGTGCCGTCCGAGCAGGCCCGTTCGCTGGAAATGCGCGACCTCGACTATGCGTTGCAGCGTCTGCCGATGGAACAGCGCGAAGTCGTGCTGCTGGTCGGTCTCGAGGAAATGAGCTATGCGGACGTGGCGCTCGCGCTGAACATCCCGATCGGCACGGTGATGTCGCGGCTGTCGCGCGGACGCGAGCGGCTTCGGGCCTTGATGGCGGGCGCGCAGCCCGGTGCGAAATTACAGGTGGTGCGATGAGCGACCAACAGATGCCGATCGGCGAAGAAGACCTGCACGCGTACGTGGACGGCACGCTGTCCGACGAACGCCGTGCCGATGTGGAGCGCGCGCTCGAACAGAACCCCGAGCTGGCCGCGCGCGTCAGCGATTATTTTTCGCTCAACAACATGTTCCATGAGCGCTATGACCGCGTGCTCAGCGAGCCCCTGCCGAAGCGCCTGCAAGCGTGCGCGCCGCGCCGCTCGCGCATTGCCGCCAACTGGCCGCAGTTCGCCGGCATGGCGGCGGCGCTGGTGCTGGGCATCGGCATCGGCTTTGGCACGCACATGGGGCAGGACGTCGTCGGACCAGTGGCGATGGGCCGCCCGGACACGCGTGCGGTGAGCGCGGACAGCACCGAAATGTTTGCGCGGCAAGCGGCGCTCGCGCACGTGGTCTACATGCCGGCGAT
>NZ_NPIH01000295.1:4210-4808 GCF_012275575.1 Paraburkholderia sp. SG-MS1
ATCGCCGGCATGTAGACCACGTGCGCGAGCGCCGCTTGCCGCGCAAACATTTCGGTGCTGTCGAAGAGCGGCTTCAACCTGTCGGGCGGCCGCGTGTTGCCCGGCGCCGATGGGCCCACCGCGCAATTCATGTATCGCGGACCGAATGGCGAGCGCGTCACGCTGTGCATCTCGCATCGCAAGATGAACTCGAACACCACGGCGTTCCAGTTGTATCAGTCCGGACCGGTGAACGTGTTTTACTGGGTCGACGGCGATTTTGGCTACGCGGTGTCGGGCGGGATCGATCGCCAGCAGTTGCTGCAGCTTTCGCACGACGTGTACTCCCAGTTGACGGGAGCGGCGCCCGGCTGAGCGCGGCGTGCCGTGCTCCGGGCGTGTCGTCAGCCTGCCTGGCCGCTGCCACGTTCGGGCGACGCGGCGCGCCTCACGTCGTCCGGTCGCGCGATGCAAAGAGCAGTTCGCGCGGTGTGACGCCGAGCAGGCGCCCCATCCAATGCGCCATATGGCTTTGATGCGCGAAGCCCGTGTCCAGCGCGATCTGACTCGCGTTGAGCTTGCCCTGAAGCAGGAGCGTTCTCGCGCGCTCCACCCGCCG
>NZ_NPIH01000296.1 GCF_012275575.1 Paraburkholderia sp. SG-MS1
CGCCGAGGTACGAGAAGCGATCGCCCAGACGGCGGCGGATCGTCACCATGTTTTCGATCTCGCCCACGCCGTCCTTGAAGCCGATCAGGTTGGGGCAGCGCTCCGCCAGACCTTCGAGCATGTCGGCGTTGAGCTTCGAGTTCGCACGGTTGTAAATGATGACGCCCATGTTCGGCACGGCCTTGCAGACTTCTTCCGCATGCGCCGCGATGCCTTCCTGGCAAGCTTCCGTCAGGTAATGGGGCATCAGCAGAATGCCGTTCGCGCCATGGCGCTCCGCTTCCTTCGCGTATTCGATCGCGACGCGCGTCGGGCCACCGGCGCCGGCGAGGATCGGCACCTTGCCTTTGCAGACTTCGGTTGCAGTGCGCACCACGTTCGAGTAGTCGTTATGCGTCAGCGAGAAGAATTCGCCCGTGCCGCCAGCGACGAACAGTGCCGACGCGCCGTACGGCGCGAGCCATTCGAGGCGTTCTGCGTACGTGTCGGCGCGGAATTCGCCTTGTGCGTCAAAGTCGGTAACGGGGAAGGAGAGAAGGCCTTCCGAAACGATCTGCTTGAGTTCCTGCGGTGTCGTCATGATGAATATCCAGGTGCCAGTTTTGAGTCGATTGGTCGTAGTTCAGTCGAAATGGAGATTTCTTATACGTCATCGTACAACAACAAAACGCGTAACTCAACGGGGTTTTCACGGCATAATGCACGCTATAGGGTAAATACGGAACGTCCGCGCAAACTTTGATGTTGTAGGATGACGTATGAATAGCCGGCGTAGCAGGCGATCGTGCCAAAAGCGCCATAAGGATCGATGCAATGGAACAATCTCCGCTCTACATTCGCGTTCACCCCAATGACAATGTCGCGATCGTCGTCAACGACGGCGGGCTGGGTGAGGGCGCCGTTTTCCCTGATGGTCTGACGCTGCGCGAGCGCGTGCCGCAAGGGCACAAGGTCGCGCTGGCCGATCTGGCCGAGGGCGACGAGGTCATCCGCTATAACGTGGTGATCGGCTACGCGCTCAAGGCGCTGCCCAAGGGCAGCTGGATCAACGAACACGTGATCCGCATGCCGAGCCCGCCGGGACTCGAAGATTTGCCGATCGCCACGATCAGGGCGCCGGAGATGCCCGCGCTCGAGGGCTACACGTTCGAGGGCTACCGCAACGCGGACGGCTCGGTCGGCTCGCGCAACATCCTCGCGATCACCACCACCGTGCAATGCGTGGCCGACGTGGTCCAGCATGCGGTCACCCGCATCAAGGCCGAACTGCTGCCGAACTACCCGAATGTCGACGACGTGGTGAGTCTCGGCCACACCTACGGCTGCGGCGTGGCGATCGACGCGCCCGATGCGATGGTGCCGATCCGCACCGTGCGCAACATCGCGCTGAACCCGAATTTCGGCGGCGAGGTGATGATGGTCAGCCTCGGCTGCGAAAAATTGCAGCCCGAGCGCCTGATGCCGCCCGGCACGATTCCGATCGCGGCGGCTGCGAATGTCGCCGAAGTCGCGGACATCGGCGATGTCGAGGCTGAAGCGAATGGCGACGTGGTGGTGTTGCAGGACGAATCGCACGTCGGCTTCCAGTCGATGATCGAGTCGATCATGCGCATGGCCGACGGTCATCTGAAGCGCCTGAATAACCGCCGCCGCGAAACCTGCCCCGCGTCCGATCTCGTGATCGGCGTGCAGTGCGGCGGCAGCGACGCGTTCTCCGGCCTGACGGCGAACCCGGCCGTGGGTTTCGCGACCGACCTGCTGGTGCGGGCCGGCGCGACCGTGATGTTCTCCGAAGTCACCGAAGTGCGCGACGGCGTCGATCAGCTGACGGCGCGCGCGGCCAACGCTGAAGTTGCCGCGGCGATCATCCGCGAAATGCAGTGGTACGACGATTACCTGAAGCGCGGCGGCGCGGACCGCAGCGCCAACACCACGCCCGGCAACAAGAAGGGCGGCCTGTCGAATATCGTGGAAAAGGCGATGGGCTCGATCATCAAGTCGGGCAACTCGGCGATCTCCGGCGTGTTGTCGCCCGGCGAAAAGGTTCGCCAGAAAGGGCTGATCTACGCGGCTACACCCGCGAGCGACTTCATCTGCGGCACGCTGCAGGTCGCCGCGGGCATCAACCTGCACGTCTTCACCACGGGCCGCGGCACGCCGTACAGCCTCGCGGAAGTGCCCGTGATCAAGGTCGCGACGCGTTCGGACCTCGCGCGCCGCTGGCATGACCTGATGGACGTCAACGCCGGCACGATCGCGACCGGCGCGGCGACCATCGAAGAGGTGGGTTGGGAACTGTTCCGCCTGATGCTCGACGTCGCCAGCGGGCGCAAAGAGACCTGCGCCGAAAAGCTCAAGCTGCACAATGCGTTGACGCTGTTCAACCCGGCGCCGGTGACCTGATTTCGGGCGGCGCGGCGTGCCCGCGCCGCCGGGCTGATCCGATCGCAATCACATCAACAGAAAGACATGACCGACTCGAACCTTGACCGCTTTGCGGCACAGAAACCTTTCCGCCGACTGCTCCTGACGGGCGCCGCCGGCAACCTCGGCAAGCAATTGCGCGGCGCGCTCGCCGCGTGGGCCGACGTCGTGCGCGTGTCCGACATCGCGCCGCTTGGCGAAGTGGCGGAGCACGAAGAAGCGTCCGTCGTCGACCTCGCCGACGCAGCCGCGGTGCACGCGCTGCTCGATGGCGTGGACGCGGTGGTCCATCTCGGCGGCATTTCCGTCGAAGCGCCGTTCGAAGACCTGCTCGAAGCCAATATCCGCGGTCTGTACAACCTGTACTCGGCGGCGCAGAAGCAGGGCGTGAAGCGCATCATCTATGCGAGCTCGAACCATGCGGTGGGCTTCCATCCGACGACCTCGGTGGTCGATACCGACGCGCCGTTGCGCCCCGACTCCCTGTACGGCGTGACCAAGTGCTTCGGCGAATCGCTGTCGCGCTATTACTTCGACCGCTTTGGTCTGGAGACGGTGTGTCTGCGCATCGGCTCGTCGTTCGAGCAGCCGCGCAACCCGCGCATGCTCGTCACGTATCTGAGCTATCGCGACTTCATCGAACTGGTGCGCTGCTCGCTGTTCACGAACCGCGTCGGCCACGCGATCATCTACGGTGTGTCGGACAACCGCATCTCGTGGGTAGACAACAAGAAGGCCGCGTTCCTCGGCTTCCGTGCGCAGGACAGCTCGGCGCAATTCGAGCATCTGTTCCCGGCTAGCGCCCCCGACACACAGTTCGACGATCCGACCCAGCGCTTCCAGGGCGGCCCGTTCGTGCTGGCGGGTCCGATGGAGCCAAAACGGTGAGCGTCACGATGAATGCGCCCGTCGAGCGGCTCGACGCCGCAGGGCGCGCGTCGGTGGGCGAAAGCCCGGTGTGGCGCGCGGCGGAACAGGCGCTTTACTGGGTGGACATCCCGGCGCAGAAGATCGTGCGGCTGCAGGTCGATTCCGGCCGGCGCGCCGAATGGCTGTTGCCGGAGAAGGTCGCCTGTATCGCATTCGATCGTCGCGGCACGGTGCTGGCCGGCTGCGAGACGGGGCTCTTCGCGGTTACGCTACCTGACGCGTCGGCTGGAGCGGCACGGGATGCGGGCAATGAGGCGGTCGCGGGGCGCAAGCTCGCGGCGCCGGAATTTCCGTTCGACGACATGCGCTTTAACGACGGCCGTTGCGACCGCCAGGGCCGCTTCTGGTCCGGCACGATGGTGATGGACATGGCGGCGGCGAATCCCGCCGGCGCGCTGTATCGCTTCGACGCGAACGGGGTGCTGTCCGCGCCGGTCGTCGATTCGCTGATCACGCAGAACGGCCTCGGCTGGTCGCCGGACGGCAAGACCATGTATCTGTCCGACTCCCATCCTCTGCACCGGCTGATCTGGGCGTTCGACTACGACATCGAGTCGGGCGAGCCGCGCAACCGGCGCGTGTTCGCGGATCTGCATCACCATGCGGGCCGTCCCGACGGCGCGGCGGTCGATGCGGACGGCTGCTACTGGATCTGCGCGAACGACGCGGGGCTGCTGCTGCGCTTCACGCCGGAGGGCAGGCTCGACCGCCAGGTGCCGGTGCCGCCGACCAAGCCGGCCATGTGCGCGTTCGGTGGCAGCAAGCTCGACACGCTATTCGTCACCTCGATCCATCCGGGAGCCCGCGCGAGCGAGCACGACGGCCATGTGTTCGCCGTGCGTCCCGGTGTGGCCGGGCTGCCCGAGCCCGAATTCGCGGGCGAACTGTAAGCCGGACCCGCACGAAAACTGGCGCCGGCACGCACTTCGGCCCGGCGCCAGTCATCCCACTGCCTTCTGATTCATCACTCGTCGTACAACAATGTGGCCTACAGACCACGGTTCGGCGCGGATTTCTGAGCAAAAACCGGGCGTCCTGACGCGCTGTACTTCCCTCCCCATTTCTCCTGCCGCTGGCGCGGGCGCTCGTCGGGACCCCAAGTAGGTCATCGATACCGAGGCTGTCAATTCTGCGGGTAAATACCGTCTGTACAAGTCAAAACGCGTTTTATAGACTTCGTATGTCGTCGTACAACATATAAGCCCAAACAGATTCCTTTCTTTGAATTTTGGGATGGCAAGGGGATAGCAAGGCGGTTTCCCTACATGTGCACATGCACGTGAGGGCGCCGAAGTAATCGAAGTAAAAGAAGCAAGTTGTCTGACAGGAGTGCTGGCTATCTGTGCCGGGGATGTTGCGCAGACCAGTACGGCAATCCACTCGCTACCCGCAAGGGGCGGTGAGTGTCGAGCCAGGAGACGCAGCAAACCATGTCGCATCCGCAATCGATTGGATGGTCTATTTTTCAAGGAATGTCACGATGAACAAGAAGTTTGTCTCTTCCCGTGTTTCGATGATCGTCGCAGCCGCGGCGCTGGCGTTCAGCGCCGCGTCGGCAGAAGCGCGCACGTTCCGCGTTTCGGACGTGCATGGCGATACGTACCCGACCAACATGGCCGTCAAGTACATGGGCGAGGAAATCAACAAGGCGACCGGCGGCAAGGATTCCGTGAAGGTCTTCGGCAACAGCGCGCTGGGTTCCGAAAACGACACGATCGATCAGGTGCGCATCGGCGCGCTCGACATGGCGCGCGCCAACGGTGCCGCGTTCAACGAAATCGTTCCTGAATCGATGATCCCGTCGCTGCCGTTCCTGTTCCGCGACATCGACCATTTCCGCAAAGTGATGTACGGCCCGGAAGGCCAGAAGATCCTCGACGCCTTCTCGGCGAAGGGCATGATCGCGCTGACGTTCTATGAGAGCGGCGCGCGTTCGATCTACACGAAGAAGCCGATCCATTCGCCCGCCGACATGAAGGGCCTGAAGGTGCGCGTGCAGCCGTCCGATCTGATGGTCGACGAAATCCGCGCGATGGGCGGCACGCCCACGCCGATGCCGTTCGCCGAGGTGTACACGGGCCTGAAGACGGGTCTGGTGGATGCCGCGGAAAACAACATCCCGTCGTACGAAGAAACCAAGCACTTCGAAGTCGCGCCGGTGTTTTCCGAAACCCAGCATTCGATGACGCCGGAAGTGCTCGTGTTCTCGAAGAAGGTGTGGGACACGCTGACGCCGCAACAACAGCAGATCATCAAGAAGGCCGCGGCTGACTCGGTGCCTTACTACCAGAAGCTGTGGACCGCGCGCGAAGCCGATGCGAGCAAGACGGTCACCAAGGGTGGCGCGACGATCGTCGCTTCGTCGCAGGTCGATCGTGCGGCTTTCGTGAAGGCGATGCAGCCGGTGTGGGCGAAGTATGAAAAGACCCCGCAGATGAAGCAGCTCGTCGACGAGATCCAGGCAATCAAATAAGGTTCGCGTGCCGCACAGGCGGCGATAGCGGCGGAAACAGCTTGCAGGAAGTTCTGCGGGCTTTTCCGCCGCGCTCGGCGTCCCGAGCCGGCGCAGTCGGACACAGTTGCAAATATTAAAGACAGATCTGTCGTGAGCAAGGACGGGGTCAATGAGTTTCTTGAAACGCCCAAATGATTTTCTCTTTCGCGTGCTGACTGTCGTGGCCTCGGCAAGTCTGGCCACGCTGTGTCTGCTGGTGATCTATAGCGTCGTGATGCGCTATGTCTTTAGCGACGCACCCGATTTCGTCGAGCCCATCGCGCTACTGCTGGTGATCGTGATCGCCATGTTCGGCGCCGCGCTCAAGGTGCGCGAACGCGGCCATATCGGCCTCGACTCATTGGTCAACAAGTTGTCGGAGAAAGGCCGGACGGTTGCAACGGGGATTCAGCATGTTTGCCTGATCGCGTTTGCCGTCGCGGTTTTCTTCGGTTGTCTGGAGATGGCGATCACCACGAGGGAAGACCGGATTCCGATTCTCGGTTTGCCAGAAGCACTGCGGTACTGCATTCCGGTCGTCGCCAGCATCTGCATCGCACTGTTCTCGTTCGAGCATCTGCTGGCTCTCTTCGAAAAGAAACACAAATAGAACAATCATGGAACTCGCCCTTCTTTCCATCAGTTTTCTCGTCTTCCTCTTTCTAGGGGTGCCTGTGTCGTTCGCGTTGGGACTCTCGTGCGTCCTGACGTATCTGTATGAGGGGCTGCCGGCGGCCACCGCCATGCAGTCGATGATCTCGGGCATGAACGCGTTCTCATTCCTCGCGGTCCCGTTCTTCATCTTCTCCGGCGAGTTGATGTTGCACGGTGGCATCGCGGACCGGATTCT
This sequence comes from Paraburkholderia sp. SG-MS1, assembly GCF_012275575.1. Taxonomy (GTDB): domain Bacteria; phylum Pseudomonadota; class Gammaproteobacteria; order Burkholderiales; family Burkholderiaceae; genus Paraburkholderia. The sequence continues at coordinate 6,699 of NZ_NPIH01000296.1, forward strand.
GCGTTTCGCGCAGGCCACGGTGGGGCATTTCCGCGGCGGCCTCGGCATGGCCAACGTGGTCGCGTGCACGCTGTTCGGCGGCGTATCGGGTTCGCCGACGGCGGACACGTCCGCAATGGGCGGCGTGGTGATCCCGCTGATGAAGCGCGAAGGCTACAGCGCGGCGTATGCGGTCAACGTCACGACGCACTCGTCGCTGGCGGGCGCGCTGATGCCTACGTCGACCAACATGATCATTTACGCGTTCGCGGCGCAGGGCATCACCGGCACCTTGAACGGCGTGAAGATGAGCGGCGTGTCGATCGGCGATCTGCTGTTCTCCGGGCTGCTGCCGGTCTTGTGGGTGATGGGCCTCGTGCTGATCGCCGCGTACTGGCAAGCGGTCAAGTTCGGCTATCCGCGCCGACCCGACGGCTCGACCGGCGTGCAGCGCTTCCCGGGCTGGATGGCGGTGGCGCGTACGTTCATCGGCGCGGTGCCGGGTCTGATGGTCATCGCGATCATTCTGTTCTGCGTGGCGCGCGGCATCGCCACCGCGACGGAAGCGGCGGCGATCGCCGTGGCGTACTCGCTGATCCTGACGGTCGTCGTGTACCGCTCCATGACGCTGAGCAAGCTGGGTCATGCACTGTCGAAAGCGGCCAAGACGACCGGCGTGGTGCTGCTGCTGATCGGCGTGTCGAACATGCTGCGCTTCCAGATGGCCTTCCTGGAAATTCCGGACGCGATCGAACGCATGCTCGACGGCGCGACGACGCTGCCCTGGCTGATGTTGCTGTACATCAACGTGATCCAGGTTTTTCTCGGCACGTTCGTCGACATGGCGGCGCACATCCTGATCACCACGCCGCTGTTCCTGCCGATGGCGATGCACAACGGCGTGGGCCCCGTGCAGTTCGGCATCATGATTCTGCTGAACTGCGCATTGGGTCTCGTGCACCCGCCGATCGGCTCGGTGCAATTCATTGGGTGCGCAATTGGCAATGTGTCGATCGGGGAAACCACTAAGGTGGCGTGGCCGTATTACCTGGCTATCTTCAGCGCGATCAACATCGTGACGTATGTGCCGTGGTTCTCGACGTGGTTGCCAAGTCTGATCAACGGACACCCGGTGTTCTGATTCAAAAAACGTATAAGCCCACACTCAGCGGCGCTCGCACAAGGCCGCAAAAAAATAGAATTTTTAACAGGAGTAGAAATGAAAAAGGCACTGGTTGGTTCGGCCATCGGGTTGGTCGCCCTCGGCGCGCATGCACAAAGCAGCGTGACGCTGTACGGTATCGTCGATACGGGTATCGGCTATCAGAACAGCTCGACGACGCTGAGCGCAGTGGGATCGGCGAGGCCGTCCGCAGGTGGTTCCTCGCAAGTCAAGATGATCAACGGCATCTGGGCGGGCAGCCGTTTCGGCCTGAAGGGCTCGGAAGATCTGGGCGGCGGCACGAAGGCGATTTTCCAGTTGGAACAGGGCTTTAACAGCGCAACCGGCGCGCAAGGCGTGTCGGGTCTGGCGTTCAACCGCCAGGCATGGGTGGGTCTGACGAATGGCACGTTCGGTACGCTGACGGCGGGTCGCCAGTACACGTCGTACTACACGCTGCTGTCGCCGTACAGCCCGACCACGTGGCTGACCGGTGCATACGGCGCACATCCGGGTGATATCGACTCGCTGGATACGCTGTACCGCGCCAACAACTCACTGGTCTACACGTCGCCGAGCATGCGCGGGCTGACGATCAGCGGTTCGTACTCGCTGGGCGGCAACGCGGGCAGCTTCTCCGCTGGCCAGGTCTGGAGCGTGGCAGCACAGTACCTGAACGGCCCGATCGGCATCGCAGCAGGTATTCAGCGCATCGACAATGCGGGGATCGCCACCACCAGCCCGGCCGCTGTGAACTGGAATTCCGCGATGTCGAACAACGGCGCAGAGCCGGCGGTCTCGGCAATCAACAACGGCTTCCAGACGGCAGCGAAGCAGCAGCGCATTGCAGTGACGGGTGGCTACGCGTTCAATTCGCAGTGGGACGTTTCGTTCGCTTACTCGAACGTTCAATACGCTGCGGGTTCGAGCTCGTTCTTCCACGACACGCAAATCTGGAATACGGGCGGCGCAGTGCTGCACTGGAAGCCGATCACGGCGCTGGACCTGGCTGCTGGCTATAGCTACACCCGTGCGACTTCGTCGAACGGCATTTCGAACACGGCTAGCTACAACCAGTTCAACCTGTCGCAGTACTACAGCCTGTCCAAGCGTACCGGCCTGTATGCGCTGGAAGCGTATCAGCGTGCTAACGGCCAGACGCTCGCGGGCAACGGCCGCACGATCATCGACGCAACGGCAAGTGTCGGCGACGCTCAGAACGGTTCGCCGTCTTCGTCGCGCAGCCAGATTGCCGTCGGCGTGGGCATCATCCACAAGTTCTGATCGGGTAGTCGTGGCGGCGTTTTGCAGGCCGCCACGGCAACGCGTTGAAGAAATGCGTTGTTGAGCAACAACAGTTACGCGCGCAAAGCGCGTAACTTTTCGGCGGTGCGAGGCCTTTCCGGCGTCGCGCGCGTTGGTCCCGCCAGCGCGTTCGGCCGCAAGAACGTCTCTCACGCCGCTATTCGGCGTCTGCCCACAAACGTCCTCCGGTTGCCCAGTTTTCGCGCTTCACGTCGGTGAGGATGATGTCCACCGAATTCGGTTCGACGCCGAGCGAGTCGCACGTCGCTTTGGTGATCGCTTCGACAAACTGGCGTTTCTGTTCCAGCGAGCGGCCTTCGAATAGTTCGATGTGAAACGTGGGCATGACATGACTCCGTTGAGCAATGAGATTGAGATGAGCGTGGCTCGGTTTCAGTCGCGATAGCTGCGATCGAGCCGGTCGAGCTTGCGCAGCAGCGCAGGCCATTCGAGCGCGCCTTCTATTGCGCCGCCGTCGTACAGTTGCGCCGCCGTGCGTGCGGCGACCGTGTTGTTCGGGATGACGAGCGCCGTGCCGCAGGTCTGCGCCTGCAGTTGGATCTCGCAGGCCTTCAGCAGCGTGGCCATCAGCACGTAGGCTTCGGCGACCGTACGTCCGGCTGTCAGTGTGCCGTGATTGCGCAGCAGCATGGCCGGCTTGTCCGCGAGATTCGCGACGAGACGCTCGCCTTCGGCCGGTGTGAATGCGAGGCCTTCGTAGTCGTGATACGCGAGCTGCCCGTAGAACCGCAGCGCGTGTTGCGAGGCGGGCAGCAGGCCGGCCGGTTGCGCGGAAACGGCGACTCCCGCCGTGTTGTGCAGATGCATGACGCAGAACGCGTCGGCGCGCGCCGCGTGGACGGCGGCGTGCAGCGCGAAGCCGGTTGCGTTCACGGCGTATTCGCTCGCGCCCACGATGTTGCCGGCGATATCGATCTTCACGAGGTTCGACGCGCGCACTTCGTCGAACGCGAGACCGAACGGGTTGATCAGGAAGTGGCCGGGTTCGTCCGGCACGCTCGCCGAGATATGCGTGTAGATCAGATCGTCCCAGCCGTTGAGCGCCGCGAGGCGATACGCGGCGGCCAGGTCGATGCGGGTCTGACGCTCCGCGTCGGAAAGTGGGCCGGAGTCGGCCACGCGGCCGGCCGGGGTGTGGGTGAACGACATGACTGTCTCCTGAGGTTGCCTCGTGTCGGTGCCATGCCGCTCGTCGTCGGCGTGTGCCGGCCTGCGCGCAATGCGGCGGCCGCGTGTCAATTCGTGTGAGTGACTGGCGTCGTGACCAGTTGAGCGCTTTCAGTGCATTCCACCGATTCGTCTGCGGCAGCGCCCCGCGTGCCGCGATGTCTGAGCCATTGCACGCACCACGTCGCGAGTACGAAGGGCGCGGTCATCGCCGGCCAGCCGAAGCGGGCGGTCGCGGCTTGCAGCGCGATCGACACGGCCACGCCGCCGAGCATCGGCACGACACCGCTATCGACGAGCGCAAGTGCGGTGAGCGCGCCGTTCAATCCTAGCAGGCCGGCGTCGAACGAGTGCGGGGTTACGCCGAGCAGAAGATGCGCGGTGCTCGCGAGCGTCGCGCCGCCGAGCGCCCATAGTGCATGCCGACGCGATGCCGCGGCGATTCCGGTCAACACCAGCGAACCCGCTAACGCACCCGACCCAAAGCTGGTTTGCGCGAGGCTCGCGAGCACACCGCCGCTCCATTGGGCGAAGCCTGGCGGGTGCAACGAGGCCGGGCTCACAGGCTGCGCGCCGCTCGTGATCATAGGCAGCCAGCACCATGTCACGATCAGACACGGGCTCGACAGGCAGCTCAGTCCACGCGCGCGCAGCCAGCGCGACCACGGTCCCACGAGCCACGCGGTGGCCGTCGCGGCGAGAATCGCGACGGCGGTTGCAGTCGCGGCGTCGCGGATGAAGCTGAAGGCGGCGAGTCCTGCCAGCGCACCGTTGAAGCCGTGCAGTCCGGCACGGGTGTCGTCGTCGTGGTAGCCGGCCAGCGTGGCGCTCACGTTGGCCGCGACCGCGCCCATCAGCGCCGCGCACGCAAGGCGCGGCCCGGCCGCCCACCACGCGGCAAGCAGGCACGCGCCGGTGAACGCATTCGGTTGCAGCACGATCTGACCCAGACTGCGCAACAGTGTGCGCAAGGCGGCGCAGGGAGCGTCGGTCGCGGCGGCGTGCATGGGTTGACGGTGGTTCGATTGAGTGTCGGAGTGCCGGAATGTCGATGAGGCTTCGCCGCGCGAGCTTGCACGGTCTGCGCCGCTCGCGCACGCAGGTTCGGCCGCAACGAAACGAGCCGGCCCTAGCTAGTGCAAACCGCGAGCATAGGCCAGCTATGCGCACTCGGACATCGTCGCGCGTTGATAGTGGCTATTTGCGGGGCCGCACATGTGCACGACGAACAATCGTCGGTGACCCGCTAGCCGGCATTCACGCTACGATATGAGCCCGGCGCGCAGGCCGCGCCGCTTTCGCGAGGAGACAGGCTGATGCGTGAATTAAGGTGGGCCTCGGAAGAGGGCGACGGCATCGAACATCTAACGTTCGACGCACACGATGACGGCTTCGCGGTGGAGAGCGTGGTGGTCGGCCAGCGCTACGGGCGCGCGTACGGGCTGCACTACACGGTGCGCTGCGACGCGCAATGGCGCACGCGCCATGCGTGGCTGAAGATCGTCGGCGGTGGCGAACTGGAACTGTACGGCGACGGCGCCGGCCATTGGCGCGACGGTCATGGCCTCGTCTTGAGCGGGATCGAAGGCTGCATCGACATCGATATCGCGGCCACGCCGTTCACCAACACGCTGCCGATCCGCCGGTTGCAACTAGCCGAAGGCGAGCGTCAACCGATTTCGGTCGCCTATATCTCGACGCCGGATTTGCAGGTCACGCGCGTCGAGCAGGCGTATTCGTGCGTCAGTCTGAAGCGCGAGTATCGCTACGAAGGTATCTTCCGCAACTTCACCGCGAATATGCAGGTGGACCAGGACGGCCTCGTGATCGACTATCCGACGCTATTCATGCGCCTGCCGCGCGCGCGTTGAGCGGCGCCGCGACCGGGGCCTTCATGTTCTGCCCGATGCGGGCTGACGAAGCCTTCGTTGCATGCCGCGATGCGCGCGGGCTCACGCAGGATGCCCCAGTGGCCGCATCTATTTCGCTGCGTTCGTACGTGCCGAGCCAGCCCTCCAGACCGAGCGATAGCTCCGGTCAGACATAACGGTCGCGCGCCGGCACGATGAATTGCACCGGCGCATGAGCATGACGCGCGCGCGGCCGCAGCAGCTTGTCGACGAAGTCGGCGCGAGACAGATTCAGCCCGTTGATCGCAGTGCGCATTTGGGCTGGATCATGCGCCGGGCGCACGCGTTCGGTCATGCGCAGCCACAGCGCCCACAGGCGGGCGCCGCTCGCGCGCCACACGAACCAGAGAGCCTGGCAACGGATGACGCAAGAAGCCGGGTAGATGCCCGACGCCAGGTGCCCGGTCGCGAGGCGTGTCGCGCGTTTCACCGCACGGCCAGCGCCGCCGCGACCACCGGGCTGTGCCAGACGTTGTCCTTCACGGTAATTTTCTGAGGGATCAGGCGGGCGCCGTAAAAGGCGTCGGCGACCACCTGCTGAGAGCGCACGATCTCGTCGCTGACGGCCGTGGTGCCATACGGATAGCGGCGCACCCACGTCTGCACCACCTTCTGATCGAGGCCGACCTTCGGCGCGATCAGCGCGGCGGTTTCCACCGGATGCGCGTTGACCCACCCGCCGGCAATGCGCAACTGCCCGAGAATCGCCCCAATCACATCGGGATGCTGCTGCGCGAACTCGCGCGTCGCTTCATAGAAGTTGTGTGGGCTGTTGAGTTCGGCATAGTCGACCAGCATGCGCGCCTTCAGCGCCTCTTGCGCCGATGCATAGTAGGGGTCCCAAATGACCCATGCGTCCACGCTGCCGTTTTCGAAGGCGGCGCGCGCGTCCGCAGGCGCCAGATAAACCGGGTGAATGTCTTCGTAGTGCAGACCCGCTTGCTTCAGCGCTTCGAGCAGCAGATAGTTCGAGCTCGATCCCTTCTGCAACGCGACGCGTTTGTCCTTCAGATCGGCGACGTTGCGCAGCGTCGAATCGCTTCTGACCAGAATGGCTTCGGCATGACGCCCCGCAGGCTCAGCGCCGACGTACACGAAGTGCACGCCGCCCGCTTGCGCGAACACCGCTGGCGGCGCGCCGGTATAGCCGAAGTCGATGCTGTTGGCGTTCAGCGCTTCGAGCAGTTGCGGCCCGGCTGGGAATTCGAACCACTTGACGGCATAGCCGAGCGGCTTGAGTTTGTCGTCGAGCGAGCCTTGCGCTTTGAGCACCGCGAGCAAGCCCGATTTCTGATAGCCGATGCGCAGCACTTTGGCCGGCTCCTTGCTGTTGCCCGTGGTCTGCGCGTTTGCGCTCAGGGTCGTGAAAGCCGTCAACAACGCGGCGGCGAAGTGGAGCGTGAAGCGAGGGTGACGTGCCATCCGGCGATCTCCATTGCAATCGATTGAAGTGTGTGCCGTTGGTGTCTGCTCGTGTCCCGCGTGCTCCGCCCGCGTCGCGCGATGCACGGCGCGTGCCGGGATGACGCTGCGGGAAACTCGTTGCGGCGGCATTGGGGGATCGTCGCATGGACGTCTCCCCGGTCAAACGAAGCAATGCAGATTTGAATATGACGTGCGCGCGAAAATGCAGCGCTGTATCGGCGTGTGCATTTCGCTTTTTTTGACCGCAGTGCGCGCTGTGACCGCGCTTTCGGCCGGATGGCCGAATTTCTTTGCCATGATCGCGGCAACGCGGTCACCCGGATAATCGCCACACGCTTCTCCGAGCGCGCGATTTATTTCGCTTTCTGCCAGCACGCTGGCAAGCGGGCGCAAGCGCCAGATCGCGTCGACCAGTGCGGGCATGTCGGCGGGCGGCAGTGCATCGGCGTCACGGTGGTCTCGGTGAAGCGCGCGAGTTCATCGACGGTGTATTCGTTGCGCGGCGTAGCGCTCGCCGGTTCGAGAGAACCGGCGAGCGAGCCCGTAACGCGAGGCGGCTTCCTGAGCATGCGGCGATTTCAACACGGCTGCGTTGCGCGCGACAGCGCGGTGCTTCAGTCGCGTCGGCTGGTTGCTCCGCCGGCGCTCTCTTTCGTTGCATCATCGGGCATCGTCGAGTCGCCGCGTCCCAGCGTGCGTTGCATCAGCGTGGTGTCGATCCAGCGGCCGTGCTTGTAGCCCACCGCCTTCAACGTGCCGGTCAGTTCGAAGCCCAACTGCGTGTGCAGCGACAATGAACCGCCACTGCCGTTATCAGCGATCACGGCGACCATCTGGCGCCACGGTCCGCTTTCGCAGCGTTCGATCAGCGCCTGCAGCAGTACGCGTCCGAGGCCGCGCCCGCGGTAGGCGTCGCTCACGTAGATCGAATCTTCGATGGTGTTGCGATACGCGGCGCGCGGCCGGTACGGTGTCGCGTAGCAATAGCCCGCTACCTCGCCGTCGATCTCGGCGACCATGTACGGCAGCCCGTGAGCGCGCACGGACGCGAGCCGCGTGCGCAGGTCGTCGACGGAAGGCGGGGTTTCTTCGAACGAGGCGACGCCGGTCAGAACGTGATGTGCGTAGATCGCCTGAATCGCGGGGAGATCGGCTTCGGTGGCGTCGCGGATCGAGGGGGCGCCTCGTGGGTCCGTTGATGGTGATAGTGCAGTGTGGGTCGTGCTCATCCGTGTTCCTGTCGTGGCTGGTCAAACCGCTGAAACGCTTACTATGCTCGCCGCGCGCGCCGATTTGAAGCAGGTCAAAAATTGGCGCGATACGTGGCGGGGGATCGCAGCAAACGCAGGGCGAATCGGCTCTTGCTGTTGCCGGTCGGGGCAACGCCCGCGCCTCACAGATCGAACTGATCGAATTCGCTTTGCAGTTGCCGGTTGCGGGCCACGCGTTCGTCGAGTCCTGCGCCGAGCCGTTCTACGATCGCCGAAATCAGCAGATTGAACAGGCAGGTGAGCGGCGCGAGCGAGTCCCAGAACTGGCCGACATCGGTTTTCACCTGCAACAGATCGCCGTCGAAATCGCGCGCCCACGGACAGTAAATATCGGTGACGAGCGCGAACGGCAGGGCGCGGCGGGTGGCGGCTTCGCAATAGCGGCGCGCGACCGTCGAATAAGCGCGGGTGTCGGTGACGATCAAGTACGGCGACTCGAATTCCGAGTTCAGCGAATCGACGTATGAACCTGACATGCCATCGGAGTAGAACACGCGCGGCCGAATGTATTCGAGGTAGCTGTAGAACGCGTTGCTGATGCCGCGCGTGGATTGAATGCCGAGGATATACACAGCGTCGGCGTTGGAGATCCGCTGCGCGACGCGAGCGAACACAGGCGTTTGCGCGAGCTGGTAGACATGCTGGATCGCGC
>NZ_NPIH01000297.1:0-2228 GCF_012275575.1 Paraburkholderia sp. SG-MS1
CCACGTCTTCCCGTCCGTGCTGTACAGCAGCTTCTCGCCCGACGCCAGCGACGTCGACAGCGTCGCACTGACCGTCAGACCGTCGTTGTCGTTCGTGATGAAGTCACCCGGCGTGCCCGTGTCCTGCGAGATGCCCGTGATGTGCACCGCCGTGCTCGGACCCGTGCCGACGATCGTGATCGCCTGGCTGTCCAGCTGGCCCGCATTGCCCGCCGCATCCACCACGCGCATTTCGATTGTCGTGCTCGAGGTCAGCGCCGCGTCTGCGTAGTTCACCACCGTACCCGCTACCGCCGCCGTGATGTCCACCCAGGTCGCGCCGTTGTCACGGCTGTACATCAGATGGTCGCCCGCACCCAGCGCCTGCGACAGCGTCGCCTGCACCGCCAGACCCGTGGTCGCGCTCGTGATGAAGTCGCCCACCGTGCCCGTGTCCGGGCTGATGCCCGTGATGTCCACCGTGACCGCCGGCGGCGTGATGTCGATCGTGATCGCCTGGCTGGCCGTCGCGCCCGTATTGCCCGCCGTGTCCACCACACGCATTTCCACCGTCGCGCTCGAGGTCAGCGCAGCATCGAAGTAGTTCACGCCCGTGCCGCTCACCGCCGCCGTGATGTCCGTCCACGTCGCACCGCCGTCGTGGCTGTACATCAGCTTCTCGCCCGCACCCAGCGCCTGCGACAGCGTCGCCTGCACCGCCAGACCGTCGTTGTCGCTGGTGATGAAGTCGCCCGGCGTGCCCGTGTCCTGCGAGATCCCGGTGATCGCCACCGTCGTCACCGGCGCAATCGTGTCGATCGTCACCAGCTGGCTTGCCTGCGGACCATCGCCGCCGGCCACATCCTCCACCTTCATGTACACCGTCTTCGTGCTCGTGAGCGACGCGTCCGCGTAGCTCACGTCCGTGCCCGACACCGACGACGTGATGTCCGTCCACGTCTTCCCGTCCGTGCTGTACAGCAGCTTCTCGCCCGACGCCAGCGACGTCGACAGCGAGGCACTGACCGTCAGACCGTCGTTGTCGCTGGTGATGAAGTCGCCCGGCGTGCCCGTGTCCTGCGAGATGCCCGTGATATTCACGGTCGTGCTCGGCCGGTCGCCGATGATCGTGATATCCTGGCTGGCCGTCGGGCCCACGTTGCCCGCCGTGTCCATCACATGGAATTCCACCGTCGCGCTTGAAGTCAGCGCCGTGTCCACATAATTCACCGTCGTGCCCGTCACCGATGTACTGATATCGATCCAGCTTGCGCCGCCGTCGTGGCTGTACATCAGCTTCTGCCCCGCAGCCAGCGCCTGCGACAGCGTCGCACTGACCGTCAGACCGTCGGTGTCGTTCGTGATGAAGTCGCCCGGCGTGCCCGTGTCCTGCGAGATGCCGGTGATCGCCACCGTCGTCGCCGGCCCGTTCGTGAGGATCGTGATATCCTGGCTCGCCGCTGCACCCGCGTTGCCGGCCGTGTCCACCACGCGCATTTCGACCGTCGCGCTCGAGGTCAGTGCAGCATCGAAGTAGTTCACGTTCGTACCGCTTACCGACGAACTGATGTCCGTCCACGTGCTGCCGCCGTCGTCGCTGTACATCAGCTTCTCGCCCGATACCAGCGCCTTGGACAGCGTCGCCGATACCGTCAGCCCGTCGTTGTCGTTCGTGATGAAGTCGCCCGGCGTGCCCGTGTCCAGCGAGATGCCGGTGATCGCCACCGTCGTCGTAGGCGCAGTCGTGTCGATCGTGATCGCCTGCTGCGTCGCCGTCCCGTCATTGCCCGCCACGTCCACCACGCGCATCTTCACCGTCGTGCTCTGCGTGAGCGCCGCGTCGAAGTAGCTTACAGCCGTACCTGTCACCGAACTGCTGATGTCGACCCAAGTGTTGCCACCGTCATCGCTGTACTGCAGACGTTCGTCGGACGCCAGCGCCTTCGACAGCGTCGCGCTGATGGTCAGCCCGTCGGTGTCGTTCGTGATGAAGTCACCCGGCGTGCCCGTGTCCAGCGAGATCCCGGTGATCGCCACCGTCGTCGTGGGCGCAGTCGTGTCGATCGTCACCAGCTGGCTCGCCACCGTTCCGACGTTGCCTGCCGCGTCTTCCACGCGCATTTCGATCGTCGTGGTCGACGTCAGCGACGCATCCGCGTAGCTCACGCCCGTGCCGCTCACCGCCGACGTGATGTCCGTCCACGTCGCACCGCCGTCGTGGCTGTACATCAGCTTCTCGCCCGCACCCA
>NZ_NPIH01000297.1:2278-3509 GCF_012275575.1 Paraburkholderia sp. SG-MS1
TCGCCGATACCGTCAGCCCGTCGTTGTCGTTCGTGATGAAGTCGCCCGGCGTGCCCGTGTCCTGCGAGATGCCGGTGATTGCCACCGTCGTCGTGGGCGCAATCGTGTCCGTGTAGGCCACGTCCGTCGGATTGCTCGGATTGCCCGCCTTGTCGGTCGCGATTGCTTCCACCGTACCGCTCGTCTGCGGTACGTCCGTCGTCACGCTGTAGTTGCCCGAAGCGTCGGCCACGGTCGATGCCGTGCTGCCGTCCGGGTACGTCACCGTCACCGTCGAACCCGCCTCGGCCGTACCACCCACCGTCAGGCCACCATCGGCGTTCGGCGTTACATTGACCACCGGTGCGTCCGGCGGGGTCGTGTCCGTGTAGGCCACGTCCGTCGGCGTGCTGGGGTTGCCCGCCTTGTCGGTTGCGACCGCTTCCACCGTACCGCTGGTCTGCGGTACGTCCGTCGTCACGCTGTAGTTGCCCGAGGCATCCGCCACGGTCGATGCCGTGCTGCCGTCCGGATACGTCACCGTCACCGTGCTGCCTGCCTCGGCCGTGCCATCCACCGTCAGGCCACCATCAGCGTTCGGCGTCACATTCACCACCGGCGCGTCCGGACCCTGCGCGTCCGTGTAGGTCACGTCCGTCGGCTTGCCATGGTTGCCCGCTGCATCGGTGGCGACCGCTTCCACCACACCGCTGGTCTGCGGAACATGGGTCGTCACACTGTAGTTACCCGAAGCATCTGCCACGGTCGAGCCCGTGCTGCCGTCCGGATACGTCACCGTCACCGTCGAGCCCGCCTCGGCCGTACCACCCACCGTCAGGCCACCATCGGCGTTCGCCGTCACGTTCACCACCGGCGCGCCCGGCGGCGTCGTGTCCGTGTAGGTCACGTCCGTCGGCGTGCTCGGATTGCCTGCCGGATCGGTGGCGACCGCTTCCACTGTGCCGCTGGTCTGCGGCACGTCCGTCGTCACGCTGTAGTTACCCGAGGCATCCGCCACGGTCGAAGCCGTGCTGCCGTCCGGATACGTCACCGTCACCGTCGAACCCGCCTCGGCCTTACCATCCACCGTCAGGCCACCATCAGGGTTCGGCGTCACATTCACCACCGGCGCGTCCGGACCCTGCGCGTCCGTGTAGTTCACGTCCGTCGGCTTACCATGGTTGCCCGCTGCATCGGTTGCGACCGCTTCCACCACACCGCTGGTCTGCGGAACATGGGTCGTCACGCTGTA
>NZ_NPIH01000003.1 GCF_012275575.1 Paraburkholderia sp. SG-MS1
CCTTCAGCATGCGGCCAACGGCGGCGCCAATGTCCGGCGCGGTGTCGACCATCGTGCCGTCCAGATCGATCAGCACGGCCGGGCGCGAGGCGTCTATCATGGCGAACCCGCCGCAAATGCCGGCGCGCCCGGCGCCGCGAACGAAGCCGGCCCGGCGTGCGGCAGCGTACTCCGATGCCAGCGCCGTAGCGTCGCCAGGTCAACCCAGCGATGCGGTTCGCCGGGCATGGACTGAACGAGCGGCATCTGCGGATCACCGAGGTGCGGCAGAACGGCCAACGCACCGTCGAAGTTGTCCTGTGCCGTGTAGCCCGTCGGTGTGACGATGGTTGGGATACCTGCCGCGCGGGCCGCGAGCAGGCCGTTGCCGGAGTCTTCGAAGGCGAGACACGCTGTCGCGGGCAGATCGAGCTGTTCGAGCACGTGATGATAGACGTCGGGCGCGGGCTTCTTCGCGTGCGTGGTGGCGGCGTCGCCGATCGCCGCGAAGCGCGTGCGCCAGCCCACGCCAAAGTGGATTTGCAACAGGGCGTCGAGGTTGGCGGGCGTGGTGGTCGTCGCGATGGCGAGCCGGATGCCGTGCGCCTGCGCCTCGTCCATCAGACGCGCAATGCCGGGGCGCAGCGGCAGCCCGCCGCGTACGTGCCCGGTGTAACGGCGCGTCTTGAGCGCGTGGAGCGCCTCGACGGTCTCCCACGCTTTCGCGCCATCCGCTTCCTCGCGTTCGAGCGTGCGCCAGTAATGCAGCAGCCGCTCCTTGCCGCCCGCCACCTTGAGAAGGCGCATGTAGAGCGGCTCATCCCAGAACCAGTCGAGCCCGGCCTCCGCAAAAGCCGCATTGAAGGCCTGCAGATGAGCGGTCTCGGTGTCGGCGAGCGTGCCGTCGACGTCGAAGATAAGGGCTTGCATCGTCCGGTCCTCGTGATGGTGGTTGCCGTTCAGACACGCACCACGATAGCGGAGCCACGGGCCGATTCAAACTCAGAGATTCTTTCGCGTCAGATAAGCGGCGCTTTGACTGTCGACGCGCCGACGCGTACCTGGGGCGCCGCACTACGGCGTGGGTTTGGGCGTGGTGACGAAGCCCATCTTCGTCAAACCGCCAGCCTGAACAGCCGACATCACATCGGCGACCCGTTCATAGGGCACCTTGCGGTCGGCGCGCAAATGCAGTTCCGGCTGCGGCGTCGCGTGAGCGGCCTCGGCGATCCGCGCGCGCAAGCCGTCTTCGGTGACGGCCTGGCCGTCCCACAGGATCGCGCCGTGCGCATCCACCGCGACCTCTATGTGCGTGGCTTTGACCACGTCGGGCTGGCTGCTTGCGTGAGGCAGATCGATCCTCACCGCATGCTGCATCGCCGGAATGGTGACGAGAAAAATGATCAGCAGAACCAGCATGACGTCCACCAGCGGCGTCATGTTGATCTCGTTCATGAGGCCTTGCTCGTCATCGTCGGAGAAGGGGCTCATTGCCATCTGAAGTCTCCGTCACGGGGCGGGTTATTGTCGCGCGGCACCACCTGCATCTGCGTGCCGACGCTCGAGCGCAATTGCGAGCCGGTTACGAAGTACGCGTGCAGGCCGTGCGCGAAACGTTTCAGGCGCGCCACGATGGTGCGGTTGGCGCGATTCAGGCCGTTGTAGCCGAGCACGGCGGGAATCGCCACGAAGAGCCCGAACGCCGTCATGATCAGCGATTCGCCGACCGGGCCCGCCACGTGTTCGATCGAGGTCTGGCCGGTTTCGCCGATCACGATCAGTGCGTGATAGATGCCCCACACGGTGCCGAAAAGCCCGACGAAGGGCGCCGTGCTGCCGATCGATGCGAGGACCGCGAGCCCGCTCTGCAAGCGCGCGACCGTCTCGTCCATCGTGTCTTGCAGACGCCGCGTGATCCAGTCGGAGACGTCGATACGGTCCTGCAGATGCTGTTGCGTCTGGCGATGGTGCGTCGCCGCTTCGTGGCCCGAGAGCGCGAGCGCGAGCAACGGATTGCCGGACGACGCCAGGTCGGGGTAGCCGAGACTGCTCAAGCCGTCCTCGAAGCGGTCCGCGTTCCAGAACCGCGCGTCGTTCTGCCGGGTCACGCGCCTGAGCCGCAGCACCTGCCACAGCTTGACGATGATCACCGTCCACGACAGCACCGACATGATCACCAGCACGCTCAGAATGCAGCGTGTGACGACATCGCCGCTTTGCCAGACATTCGCGAGTCCGTAATGTTGCATGGCTATTTTCCTTTGGCCTGTAAGCGGGCGACGCAGTCAATCAGCGAGCCGGTCATTCGGTCAGTCCGAAGACGAACGATTGCGAATACGCCGCGCGAACCGCGGCGCCGTTTTCTCTGTACGGCTGGCAGGCGCTCGCATGGACGGCGGCGAGTGCGGCCTCGTCGAGCCGCGGATAGCCGCTGCTCCTTTGCAGTTGCGTCGTCTCGATACGGCCGGTGAGCCCCACGACGAATCGCACTATCGCGGTGCCGTTCTCGCCGCGCCGCATTGAAATGTCAGGATAGTCGGGCTTCGGGATCGCGCAATCGATATGCGCGACGTTTTTGGGCGTGGCCGACTCGGCGAGTGTAGGGTCGGTGGCGGGCGCGCTCCCGTTTGCGGGCGCTGTCGCGGGTGAGGGTGTCGGCACGGCGGGGGCCGGCTGGGCGGTGGCGGACGGCGCGGCGTCGTCGGTTGGCGCGAGCGGCGCACGAGGTGCGACAGGTGCGACAGGTGCGGGCGTTGCCGCTGCGCTGCGTGAGGCGCGCGATCGCGCTTGCGGCTGCAGCGGCACCTGCGGCAACGGTTTCGCTCGAACGGCAGGGCGCGCCGCAGACGGCGCTGCCGGCGGTACAGCAACCGGTGCGGCAGGCTTCGCAGGCTCAGCCGGTGGACTCAACAGCATGGCGGTGATCGTTACCGGTTCGATCGGCCGCTCGACCATTCTGTCGCGCGTCGACGCCGCCAGATACAGCAACAGCACATGCGCGCCGATCACCGCACCCAGCACGATCACCCCGCGACGAGATCGCATCGGCGGGATCGTGGGTTTTGCAGGGTTCGCCATGACAACTTGCAGCATCGCTCGCGGCCAGACAAGGGTTTCTTCGTTCGCGCAAATCGCAGCATCCGTGCGTTTCGGCACGGCTCGAACCCCAGGCCACCTCCACGTTCATTGTCCTCCCGCACCCGGGGTTTTAGAACCGGCGCCCGCCGCCGCGCGTCAATTCGGGAAATTCTCCCGTCCGATGCGCGTTGTCAAACAATCGCGCGGTGGGATACTTTGAATGGATGACGCGAGCTTTCGCGGCGCAGCGATCTCACCACGGAGTACAACAATGCTGGAGACACGGATTCCCAACCGGGCACCTCGCCGTTCCATCGCGCTGGCCGTCGTGTGCATGCTGGCCGTGAGCGCCGCGCATGCAGCCGCGCCGCTTGCCTACGTGACGAGCGAGAAGGCCGGCGTCGGCGTGATCGATCTCGATCAGATGACGCTGGCCAAAACGTTTCCGGTGGGCGCGGACGGCCCGCGTGGCCTGGGCCTGAACGCGGACGGCTCGCGTCTGATGGTCGCCAACAAGAACACCGGCGATCTGTCGGTGATCGACACGGCGTCGGGCAAGGTCCTCAGGCGCGTGAAGATCGGCAAGAATCCGGAGTATGTGCGGGTCCACAACGGCTATGTCTATGTGACGTACGAGCCCGGCGAGTCGGGCGGGCCGCCGCCGGCGCAAGCCGCGGCCAGACATGATGGCCCGCCGCCGGGCAAGCCCGCCAAGCCCGGCGCAGACGACGATGACGACAAAATTCCCGCCGAAATCGCGATCGTCGATATGAAAACGTGGCGCGTGATCCGCTCGGTGACGAGCGGTCATGAAACCGAAGGCATCGAATTCTCGCGCGACGGCCAGACGATGCTCGTCACCAATGAAGGCGACGACACCGTATCGGTCTATCACGTGCGCACGGGCGCGCCGCTGAAGACCGTGAAGCTGGCGGCGGGCGGCCGCCCGCGCGGCATCCGTCTGTCGCCCGACGGCAAGCACTATGTGGTCACGCTGGAGTCGCTCAGCAAGTTCGTCGTGATCGACGCGCACAGTCTCGAAGTGCTCAAGACCGTCGACACCAAACTGGGACCGTACGGCGTGGCGTTCGGCCCTGACGGCCAGCGGCTTTTCGTGGCGGCCTCGCGCGACAAGACGGTGCAGGTTTTCGACGGCCACACTTACGAACACGTCGCCGACGTGCCGGTCGGACAGCGCTGCTGGCACTTCAGCTTTACGCCCGACGGCTCGAAACTGATGGTCGCGTGCGGACGCTCCGATGCGGTCTATGTGCTCGATGCGAAGAGCTATCAGCCAATCAAGCAGATCGGCGAGTTGCCGCTCGCCTGGGGCATCGTCACGTATCCGCACAGCGACGGCTCGATCGAGTCGCGCTGAGCGATCCGCTCGCGCGCGGTGTCGCGCGGTGTCATTTGCGCGCTCCTTTGCACGCATAGCGCAGACCCACCCGGAAACCTCGCGGCGCACCCGCCCCTGCGAATTGCTCCTCGACCGGGTGCTGGCGCGCCCGTCGCGCTGCCCGTGCGTGCTGTCGGTGTGCATTGAAAGCCGCGCATGCGAGGGCTTCAAACGGCGCGGGAGCTTTTCCCGATCTGTCAGGCAAACGCGCCCAAAAGGCCCGCAAAAGTGCGCTGCGCACGATCGCGCTGGGTAGAATGCAGACGTCATGTCAAGCGAATCGGTCCACTCATCCTCCGCCGGCAGCCCGTCGCCAGTCTCGACAATCTGGCGCGATCTCGCCTGGGTGCTCGCCGTGACCGCGCTCGCCGGGATCCTGGCCGCCGCGTTCGATCTCAGCGAACGGGCCTACCGCTTCACCCGTGGCATGGAGCGCTTCCAGCTCGACGAATTGCCAACCACGTTGTGCGTCCTCAGCATCGGCCTTGCATGGTTCGCGTGGCGCCGCTACCGCGATGCGCGCCGCGAACTGTGCCGCCGCCGCGCGCTGGAGGAACAGGCCGAACGACTGCTCGCCGACAACCGGCGGCTCGCCAGTCAGGCGCTGCAGGCACAGGAGCTCGAGCGCCGTCATCTGGCGCGCGAACTGCACGATGAACTGGGCCAGTACCTGAACGCGATCGCACTCGACGCCGCACGTATCCGCGATCTGTCCAGCGGCCAGGACAACAGGCAAACCCGCGCGCAAACCCCTGCATTCCCCCGCGCCCACGACCCGGAGATCCATCGCGTCGCGCTCGGTCTGATCCAGAGTGCGAGCCACGTATACCGGCAGATCGGCGACATGATCCGCCGCCTGCGGCCCATCGGTCTGGACGAGTTCGGCTTGCCGAGCGCGCTCGAACATTGCATCGACGGCTGGCGCGAGCGGCTGCCCGATGCCTCGTTTTCCCTGACGGTCGAAGGGGATTACAGCGGCCTGAGCGACGCGTTGACCATCACGCTCTACCGCCTCGTGCAGGAGGGGCTGACGAACGTGTCGAAGTTCGCCCGCAGTTCACGCGTGGAGGTGTTCATGGTGCGCGCGCCGCGAGCGTCGCACAGCACGGACGGGAGCGACCCGCTGACTGACGAGATCGTCGTGACCATGGCCGACGACGGCCCCGGCACGGACCTCACGAAGCCGCGCGCCGGCCTCGGGCTGATCGGCATGCGCGAGCGCGTCGAAGCGCTCGGCGGCGAATTTCACGTGGCGAGCGAGCCGCAAGGCGGCTTTCTGTTCTGCGCGCGCATACCCGCTCATGCCGGGCTGGCCGAACCCGTGAACTGAAGTCCGAGCCGGCTCGCCATCTGCGCAAGCTGCACGCCATTGTCGGCGCCGAACTTCTGCCGGATCACGGATTGATGATTGGCCACCGTCTTCTGGCTCAACCCCAGCTTCTCGGCGATGCTCGGCAGCGTATAGCCCTGCACGAGCAGACGCAGCACCTCGAACTCGCGCGCCGACAACTGACGCCCGGGCGGCCCTTCGCTGAAGGCCGTGCGCATCGCGAGCGCCTGCGAGATGTCCGGGCTCAGATAGCCCGTGCGCCGCGCGACGGAGCGCACCGCTTCCACCAGCACGTCGGGCGCGCTGGCTTTCGTCACATAGCCGAGCGCGCCGGCATCGAGCGCGCGGCGCACGAAGATCGACTCTTCATGCACGCTGAAGATCAACACGCGCGCATCCGGCTCGCGCGCGAGCATGCGCCGCATCGCCTCGACGCCGCTCGCGCCGGGCAGCGATACGTCCATCACGACCACGTCGGGCTGCAATGCGCAAAAGCGCTGATAAGCCTGCGCGGCGTCGGCGGCCTCGCCGCACACGTGCACGTCGGAGTTCAGTTCGAGCAGACGCCGGTAGCCTTCGCGCACGACCGCATGGTCGTCGACGAGCAGGACGGAGATGGTTCCCGCAGTCATGGTTTTGCTCCGCTGCCGCCGGTGACGTCGGGCTCGCGGGCGGCGCTCGCGAGCTTGCGCGAATTGGCATCGTTACGGAAGAGGATCGGTTGCTCGCGCGGCGCGGCCGTTCCTGCAGAAGCGGAAGCCGACGCCGCGCGTTGCACGACTTTCACCACGGTCTCGTGAAACGGCGACTTGTCGCACACGGGATCGGCGTTGGCCGCGTCGCCGGTGAGCATATAGGCCTGGCAGCGGCAGCCACCGAGGTCGCGTTCCTTTTCTTCGCAACTGCGGCACGGCTCCTTGAGCCACTTCAAGCCACGGAACCGGTTGAACGCATCGCTCTCGTACCAGATCTCGCGCAACGATGTCTCTTTCACGTTCGGCAGCACGAGGCCGGGCAGCCCGCGCGCCGCGTGACAGGGGAGTGCTGCGCCGTCCGGCGCGACGCCGAGAAAGACCGCGCCCCAGCCGTTCATGCAGCGTTTGGGGCGGTTCTCGAAATAGTCGGGCACGACGAAGAAAATCTTGCAGCGCTCGCCATGCGTGCGGCGATAGCGCGCGACCACCGCCTCGGCCTCTTCGAGCTGCTCGCGCGTCGGCATCAACTGCGCCTCGTTCGCGTGTGCCCAACCGTAGTACTGCGTGTTCGCAAGCTCCAGGTATTCGGCGCCCATCGCCAGCGCCATCTCGATGATCTTGTCGACGTGCGGCAGGTTATAGCGATGCAGCACGCAGTTGAGCACCATCGGAAAGCCATGCTGTTTGATCGACGTGGCGACGCGCTGCTTCAGATCGAAAGTGCGTGTGCTGCTCAGGAAGTCGTTCAACTGTTGCGTCGAATCCTGAAACGACAACTGGATGTGGTCGAGCCCGGCCGCCTTCAGATCGTCGAGCCGTTTGTCGGTGAGGCCGACACCCGAGGTGATCAGATTCGTGTAGAAACCGAGTCTGTGCGCTTCCTCCACCAGCACTTCGACGTCATCGCGCACCAGCGGCTCGCCGCCGGAAAAGCCGAGCTGCACCGCGCCGAGCGCGCGCGCCTCGCGCAGCACGTCGATCCATTGCGCCGTGCTGAGTTCGCGGCTGTGGTCCGTATAGTCGAGCGGGTTGTAGCAGAACGCGCAGTGCAGCGGACAGCGATAGGTCAGCTCCGCGAGCAGCCAGAGCGGCGGCGGAACCGCGTCGGGGTTGTCGGGCTGTCGGCCGACGACGGGTTGAGCAACCGGATGCGATAGATCGGTCATCGCGCTACTCCAGCCAGCCGCGCGTATGCGCGTCGGCAATGAAGGCCCGCACCTCGGCGCCGAGCCCGGTGGTGTTGAACGCCTGCTCCAGTTCGGCGATCAGTGCGTCCATGTCGCGGGTGCCGTCGCAGCGCTTGAGGATTTCCCCGGCGCTTTGATTGAGCTTCACCATGCCCTCGGGATAGAGCAGCACGTGCGCGTTCTGCGCGGGTTCCCACTGCAGGCGGAAGGGCCTCGCGATCGTCAGCGGAAGGGCGGCTTCGGTGGCGCCGCCGGCGCGTGCGGGATCGTTCATGGCGTTCATTGCGGGAAGGCCTTTTCGATCGAGTCGAGCATGGTCCACAGAATGTCGAGCTTGAACTGCAGGATCTCGAGCGCCCGTTCCTGCTGATCGCGCCGCGTGAAATGCGTGAGCGTGACTTCGAGCCCGTGTTCGACGTCGCGCTGCGCGAGCGAAATGCGTGAGCGGAAATACGCGAGGCCCTCGGGTTCGATCCAGGGATAGCATTCCGGCCAGCTCGCGAGCCGGTCGCGATGAACCTGCGGCGCGAACATCTCCGTGAGCGACGAGCAGACCGATTCCTGCCACGGCGCGCGGCGCGCGAAATTCACGTAGGCGTCGACGGCGAAGCGCACACCGGGCGTCACATGTTCGAGCGACCAGAGTTCGTCACGCGACAGGCCCACTGCATCCGCGAGACGCGCCCAGGTTTCGATGCCGCCTTGCGCACCGTCATAGCCGTCGTGATCGAGAATGCGCAACACCCAGCGGCGGCGCGTCTCGCGATCCGGACAGTTCGACAGCACGGCTGCATCCTTCAGCGGAATGTTGATCTGATAGTAGAAGCGGTTCGCGACCCAGCCGCGAATCTGCTCGCGCGAGCAGCCGCCGCTATTCATTTTCACGTTGAACGGGTGGTGAATGTGATAGGCCGTGCCTTTCGCGCGCAATTGCGCCTCGAATTCCTCGCGGCTCCACGCGGGCGCGTCGGCGCCCGCGGTCCGCTGCGCACCCGTACCTGCACTCGCGTCGCGCAGCGGCGGCGTCTCATGAGTATCTTTCGCGTTCATACCGTCTCCGTGTTTTTATCGATTACAGCCGCGCCTCGTCACTGCTCCTTCATTCACGCTTCAAAGTTCGAACGTCATGCCGTCGTAAGCGACCTCGATGCCGTGCTCGGCGAGCACGCGCCGCTCGGGGCCGTCTTCGACCAGAATCGGGTTGGTGTTGTTGATATGGATGAGCACCTTGCGGACCTTGCGCGCATTGCCCCTGGGGTCCGCGTCGAGCGAATCCAGCGTGTCGATCATGCCGCCCGCGCCGGTCTGCGGCAGATGCCCCATGTCGGCGGCCGTCTTCTTCGACAGTCCGAGGCGGATCATTTCGTCGCCTGTCCATAGCGTGCCGTCCACCAGCAGCAGGTCCGCCTCGCGCATCGCGGCGAGCACGTGGTCTTCGATCGCGCCGAGTCCGGGTGCGTAGAACACGCGCTTGCCCGATTCCAGATGGGTCAGCATGAGCCCGATGTTGTCGCCCCGCTCGGGCGCGTCGCGATGCGGCGAGTAGGGCGGCGCCTTGCTCGACAGCGGCAGCGCGTCGATGCGCACGCCCTTCAACGCGTCGACGGCGAGCGGCGCGCCGTCGAGCGCAATGCGGCGATGCTCGACGCCGCAATAGTGCGAGAGGATCGGCGCGATCGGAAAGCCGGAACGCAGGTCTTGCCAGACGGCGTCGGTCGCGTAGAGCGGCAGCGGCGTATCGCGCTCGCGCAGCATCAGCAGGCCGGTGACGTGATCGATCTGCGCGTCGATCACGAGCACGGCGGCAATGCCGCTGTCGCGCGCGCGGCGAGCGGGCTGAAGCTCGGGATGCGCGGCGATTTGCGCGAGCAGATCGGGTGACGCATTGATGAGCAGCCAGTCCTCGCCGTTCGCGCTCACCGCAATCGACGACTGCGTGCGGCGCGTAGCCTTCAGCGTGCCGCGGCGCACGCCGTCGCAATTGCGGCAATTGCAGTTCCACTGCGGAAAACCGCCCCCCGCCGATGAGCCGAGCACCTTGATTTTCATGCAGCGTGGCGCAGGCTGCGCCCCTCCTGAACAGTTGGAATGAACATCGCGGCGAGCGTCTGCGCGACGCGTTCGTGAAGCGCGGGATCGCTCGCCAGATGACCCGCGTTGACGCACTCGACCTGCGCGGCGGGAACCGCGCGCGCGAGGCGCCGAAGGTTGGTCGCCGGACAGACCGGATCGCGCGAGCCGTGCACTGCGGCGAGCGGCACACCGGCCGACGCCGCACGACGCGCGAGCGACAGCAGCCGCGTTTCGCCGAGCCAGCAGTGATGCGCGAGATAGTGGCTCTGAATCCGGTATTTGCCGACCAGCTTGCGGGCGAGCCGTGGCGAGTGCCGCGTGCGAGGCTGCATTGCGCGGCGTGTGGCAGCGCTCGCCAGCACCTCGTTTTCATAGCCGCGCCACGCGAGCGCGAGCGCGCGTTGCCGCGTTCCGTTCGCACCGTATTGCAGTGCGGCCGCGCAACGGGCCGCCAGATCCACGGGCCGCTCGCATCCGGCCGCCGCCTGCAACCGCGACCACGTGAGCGGAGCGCGTCGACGGGACGTGACGAACAGACCACGAACTTCCCGTGCGGAGGTGAGGAAGAGGCCGCGCAGCACAACGCCCGTGACCGACTGCGGACGCTGCCCGGCATACGCAAGCGCGAGTGCCGCGCCCCACGATCCACCGAGCACGCCCCAGCGTGCGAAGCCGAGCCGCTCGCGGATCGCTTCGAGATCGTCGATCAGATAATCGGTGCGGTTGTGGCGGATGCTGCCATGCGGCGTCGATGCGCCGGTGCCGCGCTGATCGATCAGCACGACGCGAAAATGGTTCAGATCGAAGAGCCGCAGCGAGCCCGGCTGACTGCCGCTGCCGGGGCCGCCATGCAGTACCGCGACCGGCACGCCGTCGGCCGCGCCGGCCACCGCGAACCACACGCGATGACCGTCGCGCGTGCGCAGCGCACCGGCTTCGAGCGGCGGCAACGCTTGCCGCGCGGCGGGCTCCCTGCGGCGTATCGTCATGGCAGCATCCTCGCGAGCAGGTTGTCGCGGTCGATCCATTGATGCTTGAGCGCGCCCGCCACGTGCAGCACGATCAAAGCGATCAGCACATAGGCCATGACTTCATGAATGCCGAAGAAAAGCTCGCGCAGATGCGGATCCTCCCAGCCCCACTTCGGCAGCAGGAGGCCCCAGAATCGCGTCCCGAAACGGTTGAACGACGAGCCGAGATAGCCGGCCAGCGGCATCACGATCATGCCGACGTATAAAAGACCCTGCGTAATGCGCGCGGCGGCGCGTTGCCACGCTCGCATCGGCGGCAGAGGCGGCCGGTTGAAGGCCGCCAGCGCCACGATGCGCAGAAGCACCAGCAGGAAAACAGTCAGTCCGAGCGACTTGTGCAGGTTGATCAATGTCGCTTTGACCGGCAAACCCTTCGGCAATCCGACCATATAAAAGCCAACTGCCAGCAGGCCGAGGATGCCGAGCGCGATCAGCCAGTGCAGCGCGATCAGTACGCCCGCATAGCGCGGCCCGCGAGCGCCGGCCTCGATGCCGGGAGCCGGCTTCGCATCGGGCGAATGCGCTGTCCTCATGCCTGTCTCCTTCTTTGTCTGGCTGTTTCTTGCCAACACCGTTTCAGTCCGACCAACGCTCGCGCGGCCTCGCCAGTCAGCCGGCGATCAGTATTTCCCCTCTGCCGTCGACCGCCAGGTCACCGGTATAGCGAGCTGGCAGGCGCTCGGCGCGCCACTGCGAAAACGGCGCCATTTCGTTGGCGAGACTGCGCACGAGCAATGACCAGAATACGTCGAAACCGTGGCCGCCGCCGGTGAATGTCACCGGCAAAAGCGCGGGGCGCTGCGCAAGCAGCAGCGTGCCGCGCCTCATCCCATAGGCATAATGCGGGCCCAGACGGCCCGCCACGCCCACCGTCCCTGCGACCAGCCGCGAGACTGCGAATTCGCCCGCGTCGCCGCCGACCAGTACGAGGCCGCGGCGCATCCGGTCGGCGAGGCGCGCGCCCGCGTTGCCGCGAATCGTCAGCGTGCCGCCGCTCATGCCTTCCATGTCGCCCGGCAGCGCGCCGGCGATGAAGTCGCCGGCGTCGCCGTTGACCGTCAGCCGGCCGCCGCGCATCTCGCAGCCGGTGAAATGCCCGGCGTCGCCGTCGATCGCCAGCACGCCGCCTGACATTTGAAAACCGCTGTAGTCGCCTGCCGCTCCGTGCACGGCGAGGCGTCCGCCGTCCATCTGCGCGCCGAGCCGGTCGAGCCACGGGCCGGCGTCTTCGATGATCAACGCGGCAGTGTCCTCGGCCGTCTCATCGCGCGACACCTGGAACACGTCGCCGACCGCGCAGCACTCGTTGCCGGCGGGCAGCACGATGCGCTCGATGTCGGCCACGCTCAGTGCCGCCAGCGCCGTGGGCCGCAAAGCGGCGGCGTCGACGCGAAAACCGGGTGCGGACATCACGCGTAAAGTCGTCGTGCTCATGCGCGGCCTCCGTCGAGACCCGCCGCCAACTCATGCAGATGGAAGTGGTAGGGCCCGAGCTTGCCGCCATAGTTGCCCGCCGAAATGCGCAGCACGCCGCGCGCCCGACCCAACGCCGAGGCCGCGGCGATGCCGGCCGTCATCGCCGCGCCGACGTCGGCATCGGTGAGGCCGTCGATCACGATCTCCAGCACACAGCCCACCTCCGCGCTGAGTTCGCTGTGCGCTGACAAACCGGTCAGGCTCGGACAGAACGCATCGTTGGTCGAGGCGCTCGCGCCTTGGTAGCGCGAACCGACCTTCGAGCCCGAGCGCACGATGCCGCCGGGAAACGGCATGATCACGTTCGGCAAGCGCCGCATCGCCGCAACGGCGGCTTCGGCGGCG
>NZ_NPIH01000030.1 GCF_012275575.1 Paraburkholderia sp. SG-MS1
GTGCGAACGAGCGCGAGACCGCGATGTGGCTGATCTGCGATCACGCGACGATCCGCAAATACGGGCTCGGTTTCGCAAAACCCGCGCCGGTCCCGCTCGGGCCGCTGCTGCGCAACGGCTATCTGACGAGCGGCCGCACGCTTGCCGAACTCGCGCGCAACGCGGGGCTCGACGGCGTCGCGCTGGAAGCGACGGTGCAACGCTACAACGCCGATGCGGTGCGCGGCGAAGACCCCGAGTTCGGGCGCGGCACGACCTCGTTCAACCGCTATCTCGCGGATCCGGAGCATCGGCCGAATCCATGCGTCGCGCCGATCGGTGAAGGCCCGTATTACGCGCTCAAGGTGGTGATGGGCGACCTCGGCACCTTCGACGGCATTTCGACCAAAGTGACCGGCGAAGTGCTTAACGAAGCCGGCGCGCCGATTCCCGGCTTATATGCAGTCGGCAACGATCGCGCGAGCGTGATGGGTGGCAACTATCCGGGCGCGGGCATCACGCTCGGCCCGATCATGACGTTCGGCTACATCACCGGGCGGCAACTGGCAGGCGTGGCTGAAGCTGGTGCCAGCGGCGCGACCGCGGGCCACCACCGAGGCCTCAGCGCAGGCGCCCGCGAAACGGAAACCGTATTGAGGACAGGCACATGAGCAGCGGCAAACCGTTTGTCGATCACCGCATCTATACGATCCGCCCGCGCGGCATGGCGGAATTCATCGAGGTATTCGACCAGTTGGCCATGCCGATTCAGGTGAAGTATCTCGGCGCGCCGGTCGGCTTTTATATGAGTGACATCGGCGCGCTGAATCAGGTGGTGCATCTGTGGGGCTACGAGAGCATCGCCGACTACGACCAGCGCCGCACCGCGCGCGACGCCGATCCGCAATGGCCCGCGTATCTGCAGGCGTCGGCGCATCTGATCGTCGCGCAGGAAAGCCGCATCATCAAACGTGTCGATTTCAGGAGCCTGGCGATGCTTCGCTAGCGGCGCGCCACATCATTCAGGAGGAGACAGAACATGAACGATCGAACACGACGCGTCGCGCTCGTGACTGGCGCCGCGAACGGCATCGGTTGGGCGACCGCGCAACGTTTCGCGCAGGAAGCCTATAGCGTGGTGATTGCCGACATGGATGCGGACCGCGCTCGCGAACGCGCCCAGACACTAGGCGCGGCTCATATGGGCATCGGCGGAGATGTCGCCGTCGAGGCCGACGTGCGCGCGCTGATCGGCACATGCGTCGAGCGATTCGGGCGGCTCGACGTGCTGGTCAACAACGCGGGCAACGGCGATCAGCCGCATCCGACGATCGAGCAGAGCGTCGATGCGTTCGACCGGCTGCTCGACATCCACGTGCGCGGCACTTTCCTCGCCTGCCGCGAGGCGGCCCGAGTCATGCTCGCGCAGCGCAGCGGCGCGATCGTCAATCTCGGCTCGATTGCGGGGCTCGCCGGCATCCCGGCGCGCAACGCATACGGCGCGGCAAAGGCGGGCATCGTCGCGATGACGCGCTCGCTCGCCTGCGAATGGGCGCGTGAGGGCGTCCGCGTGAACGCCGTGGCGCCAGGCTATGTCGCCACAGAGCTGGTTGAGACGCTCAGGCGCAACGGCCAGATGAATCTGCAGGCAATCGAGCGGCGCACGCCGATGGGCCGCCTCGCACAGCCCGATGAAATTGCCCGGGCAATCAGCTTTCTCGCATCGGACGCGGCGAGCTACATCACGGGTACGGTGCTGAGCGTCGATGGTGGCTGGCATGCATACGGCGCGGCCGGCGACTGACCGCTTCTACACGCCGCGCGCAAATCCAGCACAGGCAGTCGCACTATTCGTAGCATTCCGAACAATAAAAAACACCTCGTCCTATCACGGAGACATCGCAATGAAAAAACCTCAAGCAGGCAGGGCGAAAGTTCTGCGCCCGTACGATCGTGAAACACCCGCCACCCTCGCTCGGGGAGACCTCAAATGATCCGCTCTGAACGCAATGTGGATGTGCAGGCCTTCATCGACGAGCAGCGCTTTTCGCCGTACCAATGGACGATTCTCGTCCTGTGCTTTCTCGTCGTTGCCGCGGATGGCTTCGATACGGCTGCGGTCGGTTTCATTGCGCCGTCGCTCGTGCAGCAGTGGGGCATCGCGCGCAGCTCGCTCGGACCCGTGATGAGCGCGGCGCTCGTCGGGCTCGGCATCGGCGCGCTCGCGGCCGGCCCATGCGCGGATCGTCTCGGACGCAAAACGGTGCTGGTGTTGTCGGTGTTTTTCTTCGGCGTGTGGAGTGTCGCGGCGGCTCGCGCGAACTCGATCGAATCGCTGACACTGCTGCGCTTTCTCACCGGGCTGGGTCTCGGCGCGGCGATGCCGAATGCCGTCACGCTGATGTCCGAATACGCACCGGCGCGACTTCGCGCGGTCGCGGTCAACGGAATGTTCTGCGGATTTTCGTGCGGACTGGCGATTGGCGGGGTGGCTTCCGCGTGGCTGATTCCGCACTTCGGCTGGCCCAGCGTACTGGTGGCAGGCGGCGTCGGCCCCATCGCGCTGACCGTGCTGCTGATTCTGCTGCTGCCGGAGTCGGTGCAGTTTCTTGCCGTGCGCAGGCAGGCGGATCGGCGCATCGCGCGCATCCTGCAACGTATTGCGCCGCATAGCCGCTTCGAAGGGTGCCGCTTCGTCGCGGTGGATGCGCGCGCAGGCCACGAGGCCGCCGCGGGCGACGCGAGCAAAGCCGGCGCGCGTCCTCAATGGGCGCTCGCAGTCGTGCTGTCATCACGTTACCGCTTCGGCACGCTCATGCTGTGGCTCGCGTATTTCATGGGCTTGCTGATCTACTACCTGCTCACCAACTGGCTGCCGACGCTGTTCAAGGA
Source organism: Paraburkholderia sp. SG-MS1 (assembly GCF_012275575.1). Lineage (GTDB taxonomy): Bacteria > Pseudomonadota > Gammaproteobacteria > Burkholderiales > Burkholderiaceae > Paraburkholderia. Next base: position 2,872 of record NZ_NPIH01000030.1, read on the forward strand.
CACCGGCTTTTCCGGTGAAAAAGCCGCGCTGATGACCTCGCTCTTCCCGCTTGGCGGCATACTCGGCAATCTGTGTGTCGGCTGGATCATGGACCGGTTTGCCGGACATCGCGTGGTCGCGCTGACTTTCGTGCTGGTGGGCGTGCTCGTGCTGCTGGTCGGACGCGGCGTTGGACATCAGCTCTGGCTCGGCACGCTGATCTTCCTCACCGGCACCGTGGCGACGAGCGCCGTCACGTCGATGTCGGCGCTCGCCGCAAGCTTTTATCCGACCCGGGCACGCGCGACGGGCGTGGCGTGGATGCTGGGGATCGGCCGCATCGGCGGCGTGGCGGGCGCGCTGGTCGGCGCCGCGCTGATGGGGCTCGGCTGGCAGTTCGGCGCAGTGTTCAGCCTGCTGGCCGTGCCGTCGGTGGTCGCCGCGAGCGGTGTGTATCTGATGACGCGGCGCGTGCAGGCCGACGCGTCTTCGAAGGAGGGGGCCGGTCCTGCCGTCGCACTCGAATGACCGCTGCGTTGAAGGCGTGCGCCGCGACGGCGCACGCCTTCACGACCGGCATGACGGGCAGCCACTTTCATTGTGGTCTGAAACACAACAGTGAATTCGTGATTAACGGATTTATCCCGTCAGGTGAGCCACCTACACTGCCTTCAATGCTGCGGCGCGAGTCACGCCGGCAGCGCATGTGGAGACAATCTCCGGAGGTGGTGTCATGAAGTCGCTCATTCAAACCGTTGCTCTCGCCGTCGTTCTTGCCGCCCCGCTTGCGTCGTTCGCGCAGCCGGCCGGTGAACCCGGTATTCAGGACTCGCAGGTCACGCAGACGCCCGCTGCGCGCCCGCATCACGCAGCTCGAACGGATGACAGCGGGTATGGTGCAAGCAGCCACGGTACGTGGCAGTCCGGCCGCGGCACCGACACGACGGTCAGCTCCTACTCGCCGCCGATCTACAACGTGCGTTGAGCGCAAGTGCATGCGGGGCGATCATGAGCACGCCTCGCGCTTAAGCACTTAACGAAGCCGGATATTGCCCACCGCGCGACGAGGGAGGCGTCGCGCGCGTGTCTTCGGGGTTTCAGTCAGGGTGTACGCAACAACGCCATCTCATTGCGCAGTAGCGCACGCAGTTCGTCGTCGGTAGGACGAGTCCCCCAATGCTGTGCGCCCGCCACCGATGCTATTGCCATCCACGAATGCGGCGGGAACCACTCGCGCAAGAGCGCGCCGTCCTGGCGCAAACACAATTGACCGGTTTGTTCGCTGTATTCGGCGCAGATGAGCGAGCCATCGATGTGCGCCGTTACTCGTCTTGGATCGTTGCGTAGCAAATCGTCGCTCCTGCAAAAGGGGTGGCGAGCATGCCCACGCGATACGGCTGCGTCAGCGACGCAGCCGTCGTCCAGGCGTCAGTGATTGTGCCCGTGGTCGTCGCCATGGCCATGCCAGCCGTTGTCGTGACCGCGCGGGCCGCGAGCCTCATGCCACTCGCGGCGGTCGTGATGACGCTCTTCCCATTCGCGCCGTTCCCAGTAGCGGTGGCCGTCGTAATACCGCTCGCCGTACCAGCCCGGGCTCACCACGACCACGGGCGGCGGCGCAGGTGCATACACCGGCGGAGGCGGGGCATACACCGGCTCGGGCGCGTAAGCGACACCCGGCACGCCGATGTTGATGCCGACATCGACGTGAGCCAGCGCAGCCGACGATGCACCGATTCCGAGGCCTGCAACGATCGCCAACGAGAACCAGCGGTTTTTTGAATTGCTCATGTTTTATTCTCGGTCTCTACGATTGTGGGGACATGCGTGCGCGCGCTGTGCTTAGTAACGGTCGTGATCGCGATGGTGGTCGTGATCGTGATAGCCGCCTTCGGGGACCACGATGCAACCGCTCAGCGTGCTGCCGAGCGTTGCTGCCAGGATGACCAGGGCGAGAATTCTTTTCATGTCGTTGCTCCGTTTTGCTTGTGAAGCGAACTCTACTGAGCGGCGGCATTTCCGTTGTGTTTGTGTGTAACAGGACGTGTCGATGCGAACGCGCACGGCTAACAGGAGCGGTGCGCGGAAAGGGCGCCGGGGAAGCGCTTCATCGGGCCATGGCAAGCTGGCCGCCACAGCGGCAAGCCATTGAACCGACTATGGAAAAAACGCCGCGCCCACGCATTGCGCATGACTGCGCGCGTTGAGCGGTCAATGCATCAACTGCCGGTAAGTGGATGACATCGTGTTTCGCCGCGGCCAGGCCGCGCGGATACATTCAGTTGCAGACTGAGGCGGGACGTTGCATGGCGAGCGGCACGCGCGCATGTTGCGCGTGGCGGGTCTGCATGTACGAGGCACGGCCGGGCACGAGCGCCATCCGCTCCGGATAAGGTTCGATGCGTAGCATCGGCGGAAGGTGCATCCAGGGTTCGCGCAGATGACGGCGCCAAGGCGATGTTGCGTCAGGGCCGTCATCGCAGCGCGCCGTTTATCCCGCGGGTACAGGTTCCGGCGCCGGCGCTTCGCGATAGCCGAGCCGCGTCGAGATCGCGAGACCCGACTGCTTGAGCAACGCCACATAGCGCGACTTCGTGTCGGCGCCGCAGCGCATCGTCGGAAACGAAACGGACAGGCCGGCGATCACGCGGCCGAAGCGATCGAACACGGGCACCGCGATGCACCGCAGGCCTTCTTCCTGTTCCTCGTTGTCTTCGCCATAACCTTGCTCGCGCACGTGCGGCAGGATGCTGAGCACCGCTTCGGCGCAGGTAAGGGTCTTCTGCGTCGACTTGCGGAATTCGACGTGCGAAAGCACCTCGCGCGCCTCGGCCGGGTCCATCCACGCGAGCAGCACCTTGCCGATTGCGGTGCTGTGCAGCGGATTGCGCCGGCCGATGCGCGACTGCATGCGCAAGCCGTAGTCGGCGTCGATCTTGTGGATGTAGATGATTGCGTCTTCGTCGAATGCGCCGAGGTGCACCGCCTCGCGCGTCACCTGGCCGATGCGCCGCATCTCGACGTCGGCCTCGCGCACGAGATCGACGCTCTCCAGCGCCTTCGCGCCGAGTTCGAACAGACGGATCGTCAGCCGGTAGCGCTCGGTCTCGACGTCCTGGGTCACGTAGCCGAGCGCCTTGAGCGTCTGGATCACGCGATGCACGGTGGTCTTCGACATCGCGAGCCGTTGCGACAGTTCGCTGATGCCGATCTGTCCGCTGTCGCCGATCGCGCCGAGAATCGCGAACATGCGGCCGATCGACGACGCCGATTCTCCCCGTTCGCCGCCGTTGCCGGACTCGGGGCTCTGCGCGTCCTGTACCTGCGCGACGCCGTCGTCCTTGCGCTGTTTGCCTGTCGCTGCCATCGCCGTCATTCCCTGTCCATGCGAACCCGTGCTGCGCCTCTGCGTGGCTGGCCCGCGCGATCGGCCGCACCAGTCACGCTCGCTCACGCGGCGAGGCGCGCGAGCGTACCGCTTCGCGCGCATGTCCGCCCGCTAGCGCGCAAGCCACCGGCCGTCTACCGCCAGTGTATGCCCGTGCATGTAGTCCGACGCGGACGACGCGAGAAATACGACCGGCCCCGCGAGATCTTCCGGCGCCCCCCAACGGCCCGCCGGAATTGCCCGACGATCTCCTCGCTGCGCTGCGCGTCCTCGCGCAATGCCGCCGTGTTGGCGGTCGCCATGTAGCCCGGCGCGATCGCGTTCACATTGATGCGCTGCGCGGTCCATTCATTCGCAAGCAGCCGCGTCAGACCGAGCACGCTTCAAGCTTGCTAAAGCTTCCGGACCGAACGCGGGTAAACGCTGAGCCTATTTATAAAGAATATCGGAACGGCGTTCCTTTCGCGGTGTTACATTGCGCCGAAAGGGAGCAGACCGGCGTCAGACCGGCGACCTTACCCGGGTGATTCGCCCGACCAACAGGACGCAAAGTCCATGGAGGAGGCATGAAGATCAAGAAGGCCCTCGACCGCATTCCTGGCGGGCTGATGCTGGTTCCACTGCTGCTTGGCGCCTGTGTCCACACGTTCGCGCCCGGCGCGGGCAAATACTTCGGGTCGTTCACCAACGGCCTGATCACCGGCACTGTGCCGATTCTGGCGGTGTGGTTCTTCTGCATGGGGGCGACGATCGATCTGCGGGCGACCGGCACCGTGCTGCGCAAATCGGGCACGCTGCTCGCGACCAAGATGCTGGTGGCGTGGATCGTGACAATGATCGCGGCGCGCTTCATTCCGCTCGACGGCATCAAGACGGGGCTATTTGCCGGACTCTCGATCCTTGCGATCACGACCTCGATGGACATGACCAACGGCGGTCTCTATGCCGCGGTGATGCAGCAGTACGGGACCAAGGAAGAGGCCGGCGCGTTCGTGCTGATGTCGGTCGAATCGGGGCCGCTCGTCAGCATGATCATTCTGGGCGCGACGGGCGTCGCGTTCTTCGAGCCGCGGCTCTTTATCGGCGCGGTGCTGCCGTTTCTGATCGGCTTCGCGCTGGGCAATTTCGACAGTGATCTGCGTGATCTGTTCGGCCGCTGCGTGCATCCGCTGATTCCGTTCTTCGGTTTTGCGCTCGGCAACGGCATCGACCTGAACGTGATCGTCACAAGCGGCTTGCCGGGCATCGTGCTCGGTCTCGCGGTGATCGTCGTGACAGGCATTCCGCTGATTCTCGCCGATCGCTGGATCGCCGGCGGCAATGGGGCGGCAGGGCTGGCGGCATCGTCGACGGCGGGGGCCGCGGTGGCGAATCCTGCGATCATCGGCGACATGATCCCGAGCTTCAAGCCGCTGGTGCCGGCCGCGACCGCGATGGTCGCCACGGCTTGCCTCGTGACCGCGATTCTGGTGCCGATCCTCACTGCGCTGTGGGTGCGCCGGCATCATGCGCGCGATGCATTGCGTGAAGAATTCGCGGCGGCGCAAGCGGTGCCGCTCAATGAGCGGGACGCGCACGTTTGAAGGGGGAGGTTGCCCGGTTGCGTGATATTGCAACGCAACCGGCAAGTGGCCCGCGTGCGCTCGTTCGACCGGAGCGCGGCGGGCCGTGAGCAGTGTCCGGGGCGGAGGCCGTGTAGGAGGCCGTGTAGGAGACCGCGCGCCGACTAGCGCGCGAGCTTCGCTTCCAGCATCGTCTTGACCTGGGGCCATTCGTTATCGATGATGCTAAAGCGCACCGAGTTGCGCTTGCGTCCATCCGGCATGATCCGCTCATGCCGGACCACCCCTTCCTGTTTCGCACCGATGCGCAGAATCGCCGCGCGTGAGCGCTCATTGAGCTCATCGGTCGTGAACTGCACGCGCACGCATTGCATTGCGTCGAACGCGTGACTCAGCAGCAGGTACTTCGCCTCGGTGTTGACCGCCGAGCGCTGCACCGATTCGCTCAACCACGTATGGCCGATTTCGAGCTTGCGGTTCGCGCGGTCGATCTTCCAGAAACGCGTGCTGCCGACGATCGCGCCGCTCACGCGCACCACGATCACGAACGGCATCACGGTGCCGGCCGCGCAGCCCTCGAGCGCGCTCGCGATATAGCCGCCGATGGTGTCCGGTCCCGGCACCACCGTCAGCTTCATGTTCCAGAGCTGGCCGTCGGCGGCGGCGTCGAGCAACGCTGGCGCGTGTTCCTGCCGAAGCGGCCTGAGTTCGACGGTGGCGCCGGTCAGTGTTGGCGGCATGAGTCGGGCAGTGTGGTCGTCCATGGTTCCATGGCAATAAAATAGTCCGCGAGCCAAAGCTCGCGGACCCGGTGCAGCGATTCGGAACGGGGCGGGCCGAAAGGCGGTTTCAACTCGCGTTGATTTGCCATCGGCCCGTCGCGGTGTGGCGTTAAGCCGCCAGCACCGACACGGCCTTGGTGACCAGATAGCCTTCCATCGCTTCCGGTCCGCCTTCCGAGCCGTAGCCCGAATCCTTCACACCGCCGAACGGCATTTCCGGCGAAGGCGTGGCCGGCTGGTTGATCCACAGCATGCCGACTTCCATTTGCTGCGACAGCAGGTGCACGTTGCTGAACGACTTCGTGTACGCATAGCCCGCGAGGCCGAACGGCAGACGGTTGGCTTCGGCGATCGCGTCTTCGAGCTTGTCGAAACCGCGAATGGCGGCGATCGGGCCGAACGGCTCGTTGTTGAACACGTCGGCTTCGAGCGACACGTTGGTCAGCACGGTCGGCGCGAAGAAGTTGCCTTCCGAGCCCACGCGCTCACCGCCGGTTTCGACCTTGGCGCCGGTCTTGCGTGCGTCGTCGAGCACCTTGGTCATGGCGGAGAGACGGCGCGCATTGGCGAGCGGCCCGAGGGTCGTGCCTTCCGCGAGGCCGTCGCCGAGCTTCAGACTTTCGGCGTGCTTGACCAGCGCCGCGGCGAATTCTTCGCGGATGCTGTTGTGCACGAGGAATCGCGTCGGCGAGATGCAGACCTGGCCCGCGTTGCGGAACTTCGCGCCGCCGGCCGCCTTGACGGCGAGCGCCACGTCGGCGTCTTCCGCGACGATGACCGGCGCATGACCGCCCAGCTCCATGGTCGCGCGCTTCATGTGCGCGCCGGCGAGGGCGGCCAGTTGCTTGCCGACCGGCGTCGAGCCCGTGAACGTGACCTTGCGGATCACCGGATGCGGGATCAGGTAGCTGGAAATCTCAGCCGGGTCGCCGAACACGAGACCGACCGTGCCCGCCGGCACGCCCGCTTCGACGAACGCCTGCAGCAATGCCGCCGGCGATGCCGGGGTCTCTTCCGGCGCCTTCACGAGGAACGAGCAGCCGCAGGCGAGCGCCGCGGAGAGCTTGCGCACCACCTGGTTGACCGGGAAGTTCCACGGCGTGAACGCCGCCACGGGACCGATCGGCTCCTTGAGCACCAGTTGCTGCGCGGCGAGGTTGCGCGACGGCACGATCCGGCCATACACGCGACGGCCTTCGTCGGCAAACCATTCGATGATGTCGGCGGCGGCCAGCACTTCGACGCGCGCTTCGGCGAACGGCTTGCCCTGTTCCTGCGTCATCAGGCGGCCGATGTCGGAAGCGCGTTCGCGCACCAGAGCCGCGGCCTTGCGCATCGTTGTGGCGCGCTCGTTGGCCGGAATCTTGCGCCATGCTTCGAAGCCGCGTTGCGCGGCTTCGAGCGCGCGGTCGAGGTCGGCGATGCCGGCGTGCGCCACTTTGCCGATGGCCTCGCCCGTCGCCGGGTTGATGACGTCGAGGGTCTTGCCGCTCGCGGCGTCACACCACTCGCCGTTGATCAGAAGTCGGGTATCGGTATAGCTCGAAATGGCCATGCTGGGTTCCTGTAGTTGGGAAAAACGACAGGCCGCGCGATCCTGAAGCGATGCAACCGACCTGCGCGGCCATGGATGGACTGCCGATAGCAATCATCTTATCTGATTGCGGGCAATCGCATCGGCCGCCGCCTCGAGTGCGGCACGCGGCACGCCGCTTGCGACGCGCTTGTCGCGGCGCCGGAGAAACGATAGGAGCAACGCCGCGCAAACAGGCGTAAAGTCAGATGGCTGTGGCTGTTGCCGCGGCAGGAGCAGGCTCGGCCCGCGATGGTGGGCGGCGCTGATGTAACACAGATCAGCGCGACGCGGGCTTCCGGCGCGGCAGGTCAAAGACGGCGAACAAAGTCCAATCAACCCAGATGCACACGAGGAATCGACATGCCAACCGGTACAGTGAAGTGGTTCAACGACGCGAAAGGATTTGGCTTCATCACACCCGATGACGGCGGCGAAGATCTTTTCGCCCATTTTTCGGAGATTCGTTCCGAGGGCTTCAAATCGTTGCAGGAAAACCAGAAGGTCAGCTTTGAAATCAAGCAGGGGCCCAAGGGGAAACAGGCAGCGGATATCAAGCCGGTGTGAAGGAAGCGGGACAGCCGGTTCGCACGCGCGATGAGATGCGGCCGGCTGCTTCGTGAGGCGTGGGTGCGATCCGCATGGGTGAAGGTGGCGGCCGATGCTGGCACGCGAGCGCAAGGCAAGCCCCGAGCGCCCGAATGTTGATGCGCGGCTCCGGCATTGCAATGCTGCCGCGCACCCGGTCGCTGCATGCCTTATATGCCGCCGTCCGCGACAGCCCCGATTCCTTCGAGCAACTCATCACGCAGGGCCGCGAGCGTTTCATCGCGCCGATCGCGTGGATGCCGTCCCGTCACGGCCACGTCGCGCAGCAGGCGTCCTGCGCGATGCGGACCCGCCGCGTTGAGCAGCAGCACCCGGTCCGACAGATAGAGCGCCTCGTCCAGATCGTGCGTGACAATGAGCGCGGCGGTGCCGTGCGCGCGCGTCAACGACAGCAACAGATCTTGCAGACGCCTGCGCGTCATCGCATCGACCGCGCTGAACGGTTCGTCGAGCAGCAACAGGTCCGGCTGCGGGAACAGCCCGCGCGCGAGCGCCACGCGCTGCGCCATGCCGCCCGAAAGCTGCTTGGGCAACGCCGCGCCGGTGCCCGCGAGGCCGACCTCCTCGAGCAGACGCGGGACCCGCGGGTCGTGCCCCTGGCGCGGGCCGGCTGAAAACGCGACGTTGTCGGCCACGCTCAGCCACGGCAGCAGGCGGGGCTCCTGAAAAATCACGCCGACGCGCGGCGACGGCCCGCGCTGCGCCACGCCGTCGAGCAGCAGTTCGCCGTCGAAGTCACGATCGAGCCCGGCCAGCACGCGCAGCAGGGTGCTCTTGCCGCATCCGCTCGGGCCGACCAGGCTGACGATCTCGCCGCGGCCGAGCGCAAAGCTGACCCGCTCGAGCACCATGCGCGCGTCGTAGCGCTTGCTAACCGACCGCACGTCGAGCAGCCGCGACGCTCCCGCAGCCGGCCCCGATGACCACCCCGTTGACACCTCTACCGCGCTCACCGCACACCTCCCGACACCGCCTGATCGCTCGCCGTGTCGCGCCAGCGCAGCACGCGCGCTTCGAGCGCCTTGAGCACGCTGTCGCTGAGCTTGCCGAGCAGCGCGAGCAACAGGATCGCCCCGAACACGAGGTCGGGGCGGCCGGTTTCGCGTCCCTCGCTGAGCAGATAGCCGAGCCCGCGCGTGGCCGCAATCAGTTCGGCGGCGACCATGAACATCCACGCGAGACTCAGGCCGGTGCGCAGACCGGTGAAGATCTGCGGTAACGACGCCGGCAGCAGAATGCGCGTGAAGAGCGCCCGGCGACTCAAGCGGTTGACCTCGCCGAGTTCGAGCAGTTTTCTATCGACGCCGCGAATCCCCGCCACCACGCTCAGTTGCACGGGGAAAAACGCGCCGATGGCGACGAGGGCGATTTTCGGCGCTTCGTCGATGCCCATCCATAGCAGCAGAATCGGCACCCAGGCGAGCGAGGGAATCGCGCGCAACGCCTGGAACGCGGGATCGAACAGCGCGTCGAGCCGGCGGCTCAGTCCCATCGCGGCGCCGGCCAGCAGCGCGAATGCGGCGCCGATGCCGAAGCCCGCCAGCACCCGTAGCGTGCTCGCGCCGATATGGCGGCCAAGACGCTCGCCGCCGAGCTGCCAGAGGGTCTCGAAGATCGAACTGGGCGCCGGCACCAGATGCGCGGGCAAGATCGCCGCGCGCACCAGTGCTTCGATCAGCGCGAGAAACGCGATCGGCAGGATCAGGCCGGCCATGCGCCAGCGCCGGAGCGGATCGCTCGGCGCCGCGCGACCGGCCGCGGCGGCAGGATGGGTTCGAGGATGCAGCGTGAGCGATTCGTCGGTGGGCATGAACGTGGGGCAGCGGGGGGGAAACCAAGGTGCGGCGGTCACGCATGGCCGCCACGCGGCTGAGCGGCTATGCGTCCAGCGGCACGGCGCGCAGTCGCGGCAGGACAAATGGCGAAGCATCGACCGCTGCCGATACATCGACGGCCACGAGCGTGCGGGGCGGCAGCGAACCCAGCACGCCGCGCGGTCGACTCAGGACGGACACGCAAGCGCTCACTGCCCATTCGCGGCGAACACGGGCTGCGCCGCTTTCACATCGATCAACGCATCGATCACCTGATTCAGATCCGTACCCGGCTTCACCAGTTGCTCCTGCACCAGAATCGGCGCGGCCGCCTTGAGCGCGGCGAGCTGCTGCGCGCCCAACTGCGGGTGGCTGAAATCGTTGCGGCTCAATTGCAGTTTCGCGACCGGCAGCGACAGCTTCGATTCCTCCGCGACGATCTTCGCCGTGTCGTCCGGATGCGCAGCGATCCACACGCGCGCTTTTTCATAGACCTTCAGCACCTGCGCGAGCGTTTCAGGATGATCGCGGATGAAATCTTCGCGGGCGTTGAGGAGGCCCCACGTGTTGAAATCGACGTTGCGGTACAACAGCTTCGCGCCATCGTCGATCTGCGCGGCGGCCATGTGCGGATCGAGGCCGGCCCAGGCGTCCACCTGGCTATTGGCGAGCGCCGTGCGACCATCCGGGTGCTGGAGATTGACGATCTCGACGTCGTCGCGCGACAGCCCCGCCGTGTGCAATGCACGCAGCGTGAAGAGGAACGGGTCGGTGCCCTTGGTCGCGGCGATCTTCTTGCCCTTCAGATCCGCGAGGGTCTTGATCGGCGAGTCCTTGCGCACGACCAGCGCAGTCCATTCCGGGCGCGAGAACACGTATACCGAGCGGATCGGATTGCCGTTCGCCTTGGCGAGCACGGCGGCGAGACCCGCCGTCGAGCCGATGTCGATCGCACCGCTATTCAGGTATTCGAGCGCGCGATTGCTGCCGAGGCTCAGCACCCATTTGACGTCGGTGTGCTGCGGCGCAAGCGCCTGTTCGAGCCAGCCGTTACGCTTGATCACGAGGCTTTCCGGCGAGTAGTACGCGTAATCGAGCTTCAGTTCGGCAGGCGGTGCGGCGCGCGCGACGTTCGGCGCGAAAAACGTCGCGAGTGCCGTGGTTGCCGCGACCAGCAGCGAAGCGAAACCGGCTTGCACGCGGTTCGCTTGCCACAGACGCGGTGCCCGGAAAATGGAAGGCGGCAGATTGGGCGTACCCCGCGGGAATGTCATCGAATGGTCCTGATTGGTAGTCTGTTGTGACCGCTCAATGTAGTGAATGCCCGCGCAAAACTGAACGAATAAAAAGTCACAATCAAAGCAGATCGGACGCTATGGCGGCGGGCGTGAACCGTGTGCCTGATGTGGAGGAGAGGATCAAGCTCACGTCATTGAAGCCACGCGCAATTCATTGCCGTGTGGTCCGCACGGCCGGCGCGCGCTATGAAGCATCCCCCCGACAGCCGGCCCAACGGCCCACCCGCGAAATGTGGCACGATCAGTTCAACCGCCGCCGGCAACGCGGCACGTTGAGAATGCAGCGAGGGCATCGTGGACAAAAACAGCGCATACAAGGAAATAACCGACAACGGTGGCGCACCGTATGCAAGGTACTTCGCCACGCAGAACCCCGAGCATCCGCTTACGCCGTTCTGCCATCGCTACCTGTTTGAAAAGGATCTCGAAGCGAGAACCGCCGCGCACGACGAAGAGCGCGGCTTCGCGCTGAAGTCGCTCGCGCAGATGGAGTCGTCGTCGCATCTCGCGCAAGCGGCGGCGAGCGCCTCGCGCGATGCGGCCACGGCCGCGCATACGTCCGCACTGAGCGCGCGGCGCTCGGCATTCTGGACGATGATCGCCGCGATTGCGTCGGCGCTCGGCGTAGTGGTAAACGCTGCCCTCAATCTGGGCTGGCTCGATTGGGCAAGACACGTTGTCCGGTGAGACGGGCAATACGTGAATCACCGCGCATTTTTGTCCAGCTAGCATAAGAAAAAGACAGGCGTGCGAGACGCGAAACTAAACCGCAGAACCATGCCGCCCATCGCCGGAACGCAGTATTATTCATCAGGTTTCCTTCAGCTTTGCTCCGTACTATCTGCGCCACCCGTTCGGGTTCGCACGAACCACGGTTCCGATAGTGTCTCGACAGAAAACTGAAAACGCCGCACAGGCTTGCGGGAGTCCCTATGAAAACTCTGTTCTTGCAGGCTCCGTCATTCGACGGCTTCGACGGCGGCGCAGGTTCGCGCTACCAGGCAAAACGTGAAGTCAAGTCGTTCTGGTATCCCACATGGCTTGCCCAGCCAGCCGCGCTGATTCCCGAGAGCCGCGTCTTCGATGCCACCGCAAATGGGGCGTCGGTGGACGAAACGCTCGACGTCGCCCAGCAATACGATCTCGTCATCATCCACACCAGCACACCTTCGTTTCCCACCGACGCGCTCTTCGCGCAGCATCTCAAGGAACGCAAGCCGTCGATCCTGATCGGTATGGTCGGCGCGAAGGTAGCGGTCGATCCGCACAATTCGCTTACCGCGACCGAGGCGATCGATTTCGTCGGCCGCGAAGAATTCGATTTCACCTGCAAGGAAGTCGCCGAAGGCGTGCCGTTCGCACAGATCAAGGGCTTGAGCTATCGCGCGGCGGACGGTTCGATCGAACACAACGAAGCGCGTCCGATCCTCGAGAACATGGACGAACTGCCGTTCGTCGCGCCGGTCTACAAGCGCGATCTGAAGATCGAAAACTACTTCAACGGGTACCTGAAGCATCCCTACGTCTCGCTCTATACCGGCCGCGGCTGCCGCTCGCGGTGCACGTTCTGCCTGTGGCCGCACACGGTCGGCGGCCATCGCTACCGGGTGCGCTCGGCCGCGCACGTGCTCGAGGAAGTGAAATGGATTCGCGACAACATGCCTGAAGTCAAGGAGATCATGTTCGACGACGACACCTTCACCGATTTCAGGCCGCGCGCCGAAGAAATCGCGCGCGGCATGGGCAAGCTGGGCGTGACGTGGTCGTGCAACGCGAAGGCGAACGTGCCGTACGAGACGCTAAAGATCATGAGGGAGAACGGCCTGCGCCTGCTGCTCGTCGGCTATGAATCCGGCGACGACCAGATCCTCGTGAACGTGAAGAAGGGCTTGCGCACGGACATGGCGCGGCGCTTTGCGAAAGACTGCCGCGCGCTCGGCATCAAGGTTCACGGCACCTTCATTCTGGGCTTGCCGGGCGAGACGCCGGACACGATCCGCAAGACGATCGAGTACGCGAAAGAGGTCAATCCGCTGACGATCCAGGTGTCGCTTGCTGCGCCGTATCCCGGCACCGTGCTCTATAACCAGGCGGTCGAGAACGGCTGGCTCGCGGAGAACAAGGTCATCAATCTCGTCAGCAAGGAAGGCGTGCAGCTGGCGGCGATCGGCTATCCGCATCTGTCGCGCGACGAGATGTACCACCAGCTCGAAAACTTCTACAAGCGCTTCTATTTCCGCCCGTCGAAAATCTGGGAAATCCTGCGCGAGATGTTTACCAGCTGGGACATGATGAAACGGCGCTTGCGTGAAGGCGTCGAATTCTTCCGTTTCCTGCGTGCCCATCAGGCGTGAACGCCACACACCTGCTCGCCGTCACGCTGGCCTACGCGTGTGCGGCGGCGGCTGTGTTCGGCATCGGCTACACGGTGCTGGCCGGCGTGCTGATCGGGCGCTTCTTCGCCCGGCCGGTGTCCACGCCCACCAGTTTTCCGCCGGTAACGATCGTCAAACCGCTGCACGGCAACGAGTGGGCGCTGCTCGCCAATCTGTCGAGCTTTTGCGAGCAGGACTATCCGGGACCGATGCAATTCGTATTCGGCGTGCACGACTCGAACGACCCCGCGCTTCAAGCCGTTGAGGAACTGCGGCGGCTGCATCCGGACGCCGACATCACGGTGGTCGCCGATGCGCGTCTGTACGGCCCGAACCGCAAGATCAGCAACATCATCAACATGATGCCGCAGGCGAGGCACGACGTGCTGGTGTTTGCCGACAGCGACGTGAGCGTTGCGCGCGACTATCTGCGCAACGTCGTGGGCGAGCTGCAGAAGCCGGACGTGGGGCTCGTCACCTGCGCGTATCACGGGCGACCCGACCCGGGCTTCTGGCCGCGGCTGTCGGTCAAGGCCACCAACTACCAGTTCCTGCCTAGCGTCGTGATCGGGCTCGCAGTCGGACTCGCACGGCCGTGCTTCGGGCAGACCATCGTGATGCGGCGCGACACGTTCGACAGGATCGGCGGCTTCACGCCGTTCGTGCGGCATCTCGCCGAGGACCACGCGATCGGCGAAGCGGTGCGCATGATCGGCAAGAAGGTCGTGATTCCGCCGTTTCCGATTTCGCATGCATGCGTCGAATCGAGCGCGACGCAGCTTGTCGCGCATGAACTGCGCTGGAGCCGCACGATTCGCTATATCGATCCAGCCGGTCATCTGGGCTCGGCGCTGATTCATCCGCTGCCGTTCGCGCTGCTGGCCCTCGCTTTCTCGGGCGGGGCGATCTGGGCATGGCCGCTCGTCTTCATCGCGATGTGCGCGCGGCTCGCGCTGCAACTGCTCACCGACCGCGCGTTGCGGCTGCGCCCGCGCGACCGGTGGCTGCTCCCGATATGGGATATCGTGTCGTTTGCGATTTTCGTTGCGAGCTTCCGCTCATCGCGCGTGATCTGGCGGGGCTTCAGCTTCAAGGTGGACGGGGACGGCCTGTTGTCGGCGACACAGGACGAGTGACGGATGAACGGCAAGGCAGGGCGGTCATGATGGATGGGCTTTTCGAACCGCGCGAAGCGGACTGTGCGGCTGCATGCGCGGCGCGTGGCGCCGTACCCGCTGCGCAATGGATCGCGCCGACGATGCGCGCACGCGAGGTGCCCGCGTGATGAAGCACTTCGGCCGCGCCGCCGCGCTGCTCGGCTTGCTCCTGTCGTTATGGCTCGTATGGCGCGACAATCCCGGCGCCGTGCTCGGCGCACTGCGGGCCGCGGGCGCCGGTCTCGTACTGGCGGCGCTCGTGCACCTGTTGCCGATGCTGGCCAACGCCTGTAGCTGGCGCTCGCTGATTCGCGGCGCGCAGCAGCCGAGCGTGCTCCGGATGCTGCACCTCGTGTGGGTGCGCGAATCGGTCAACAGCATGCTGCCGGTCGCGCGCATCGGCGGCGAAGTCATCGCGTTCCGCATGCTCCGGCGCTGGGACACGCGGGCTTCGACAGCGGTGGGCAGCATCGTCGTCGACATGCAGCTCACGGTGATCAGCCAGTTGCTGTTCACGATGGTCGGCATTGGTTTCCTGTTCGCGCACGCGCAGTCCGACACGCTGCGCCTCGCGGGGCAACTCGCATGGGGCGTGGTGGTGCTCGCGCCGTTGCTGCTGCTGTTCGCGCTCGTGCAGCATGCCAACCCGTTCGCACGCATCACCCGCGTGCTCAACCGGATGACGAGCGGCAAGCTCGCGGCGCTGGTCGGTCAGTCCGCGCAAATCGATCAGTCGATCAAGCTGATCTGGCGGCGGCGCGCAGTGGTGCTGCGCTATCTGTTCGTCTGGCAAGTATTGCAATCCTTGATGACGGCCCTCGAAATCTGGCTCGCGCTGTATTTCCTCGGCGTGCGGATCACGTTCGTCGAAGCGATCGTGATCGAATCGCTGATTCAGGCAATCAGCAGCGCGGCGTTCTTCGTGCCGGGCGGCCTGGGCGTACAGGAAGGCGGGTTTATTCTGATCGGCGGCGCGCTCGGGCTCGATCCGTCCACCTGTCTGGCGCTGGCCGCCGCGCGACGGATTCGCGACGTGCTGATATTCGTGCCGGGGTTGATCGCGTGGCAGTTCGCCGAGTCGCCGAAGCGCGCAAACGCGCTGGCGAAACAGGGAGGGCGCGCGCAACGGCGCGAGCCGCGTTCCGCTGTGACGGAGAGCGGCAGGCGTTAGGCGTGACGGGCCGGCGCAAGGCCTTGAAAAGACGGGGCCGGCGTGCAGCCGCGTCAGTTCGCGTGTGCCTGTGCGCGCGCCTGCACGTGAGCCGGAAACGACACCTCCACCTTCAGACCCCGTCCGCCGGTGCCCGTGGTCAAATTTAGCCGCGCGCCGAAATGTCCGGCGATACGCGCGACGATGGACAGCCCCAAGCCGCTGCCGGAAGCTGTGTTGCCCGTCGTGCGAAAGAAGCGGTGGGTCAGGCGGGAGAGGTCGTCCGGCGCAACACCGGGGCCGTCGTCGCACACGCTGATCCGCACGCGGTCGCCGGCCTGGCTGACCGCGACTTCGACGCTGCCGCCGCTGCGCCCATACTTGATCGCGTTATCGAGCAGATTGTCGAGCAGGATACCGACCAGTACCGGCTCCGCATCGATCTCGGCGTGCATGTCGCCGGTCAGCGTCACGCGGATGTTCTTCTGCTGCGCGTTGAGTTCGTTCGCGCGCAGCGTGTTCTTCGCCACCGTCGCGGGCTTGAGCGGCGCCGTCGACAATTTTTCGTGTGCGTCGAGCCGCGCGAGCAGCAGCAGTTGTTCCGCGAGCCGTGCGCTGCGATCCACGCCTTGCACGACGCGCTCCATGGCGAGCCGCTGCAATGCGGCGTCGGGCTCGGCCAGCGCGACTTGCGCCTGCACCTTGATCGCGGCGAGCGGCGTCTTCAGTTCATGGGCGGCGTCGGCGGTGAAGGCGCGTTCACGCTCCAGCGAGTTCTGCAAACGCGAGAGCATCAGATTGATCGCATCGACGAGCGGGCGCACTTCGAGCGGGGCACGGCCGATGTCGACCGGCTCCATCCGGTTGACGTCGCGCGAGCGAATCGCGCCCGACAGCACCTTCAGCGGCGCCAGACTCCAGCCGATGCTGAACCACACCAGCAGCGCCAGCACCGGCAATGCGATCAGCGTGGGACGCGCGATGCGGCTCGCGACGCCGCTCACCAGGTCGCTGCGCGTATTGGCCGGTTCGAACACGCGCACGGTATGACCGAGCGCGGTGTCGCGCAGCGTGAACGAGTGATACCGCTCTCCGCCGAGCGTGATGTCGCGCGCGCCGCTGACGGACGGCGCCGGCAGGTCCCATGCGCCGAGCGCGTGCAATTGCGGGCTGCCCGCGAGCACGTCGCCATTCGCGCCGCGCACCTGGAAGAGTGCGTCGCGCGGCAGGGTGTCGTCATCATCGAGATCGCTGGCGCCGGGGTTGCCGCCTTTTTCTTCTTCGCGCACGTCGATGCGCGCGTTGGCGAGCGTGCTCAGGTTGCGTGGGTCGAGCAGCGCGAGAATCTGCGCGAGTTCCGCAAGACGCGCCTCTTCCCATTCGTCGACTTCACGCGTGGCCTGACGATAACTCGACACCAGCGCGATGCCCCAGATCAACACGATGCTGGCGAGCACCAACAGCACGAGCCGTCGGCGAATCGACGCGCCCATCACGCTTTCTCCACGACGTAGCCGATGTTGCGCACGGTCTTGATCAGCCCCGCTCCGAGTTTCTTACGCAGGTTCGAGACGTGCACCTCGATCGCGTTGCTTTCGATTTCTTCCTGCCAGCCGTACAGGCTTTCTTCGAGTTGCGAGCGCGATTGCGGAATGTCCTGATGGGTCAGCAACTGCAACAGGATCGCCCATTCGCGCGACGTGAGCGGCACGCGCGTCGTGCCCACTTCAACCGTCTGCGCGACCGGATTGACCGTCAGGTCCTGATAGCGGATCAGCTCGACACTGCGGCCTTGCGCGCGGCGCAGCAGAGCGCGGCAACGCGCGATCAGTTCGGTCAGGTCGAAGGGCTTGCCGAGGTAGTCGTCCGCGCCGGCTTCGAGGCCGCCGACCCGATCGGCGACCGTGCCTTTCGCGGTCAGCACCAGCACCGGCACGTCCTTGCCGGTGTCGCGCAGGCGCTTGAGCAGTTCCATACCGCAGACGCGCGGCAAGCCGAGATCGAGCACCACCAGCGCATACGTGGTGGTGTCGAGCGCAAGGCCGGCCTTGTGGCCGTCGCGTGCCCAATCGACGGTGAAGCCCGCTTGTCGCAAGCCGGCTTCGACGCCGTAGCCGATCAGATCGTCGTCTTCTACGAGGAGTACGCGCATGGTGGGAAATGTCCGTTTCGAATGGGTATTGCATGACGGCAGGCATTTTCATGTAAGCGCCGCTCGTGCATTCGCAGTTTAACCAGCCTCTTCATCAGAGTGCCTTTATACCGCGCGCATGCTTAAGGTTTCCTTCAGTTCGAATGGATAGTATCGCCCCTCAACGACCCGGTTCGCGAAGCGATGATGAATACGTGATGCGCCTGTCAACCGCGCTTTTGAACCGCGCTTGTCGACCTCGCTTGTCACCCACGTTCGTCAGCCATTTGCAACTCGATCGTAAGGACATCGATGGAATATTTTCGGCGATGTCCATGCCGACAAATCCCGCCGTGCGTTTCTTCGCGTCACGAGGCCACGTCATGAAGCCACTCGCCGTCGACATGCTGCGCGCTCATCTGCTAATAGCCTCACTCACGGCCGTGGGCACCGAGGCGATCGTCTGTGTGGCACTGCTGGTATTGCCCGTGTCGCAGCAATTCTTCGGCTCTACTGCGTTCCGGCTGCTCGCGGTTGCGGTGATCGTCGGCGGCGTCGTCGTGACGCGTGAATTCGCGCAGGCTGCGTTCCAGATCGCGGTCAAAAGCCGTCACATGTTGCCGGCTGAGCGCTGCGAGCTGCCGGTCGAGATCGGCCCGGATTGTCCGCGGCGCTGGCTCGTCATTCTTCATCTGCGGCTGACCGGCCAACCGTTCGTGCTGGCCGGGCACTGACGGAAACGGGTATGGCGGCGCACGCATGGACCGTATGCCAATGGATTCTGTCGACAGACTGCATTGGCGCCGCGTTCTACGCGATGGCCACCGTAATGGCGACGCCGTTCGCGGCACGAGCGGTCACGCTTCGGTCCATCGGGAGAACGCCTCTGATTATCGAGCGACCTCCGTTTGCGCGTGGCAGTCCGCACAAGCAACGCAATCACCGCAGCCGTCGCATCCATTCGGGCAGGTTGGCGTCAGCGTGCTCAAACCGCTGTGCGGCGCCGAGCCGCGTCTGTACGAAAACCTGCAAACCTTCTGCGAGCAACGTCACGGGCATTTTCAGCTGGTGCTCGGCGTGTCGTCGCCGCGCGACCCCGCGATCGCGGTGGCGCGCCGTTTGCAAGCGGCCTATCCGGCGCACGACATCGAGCTGGCCATCGACACGCGGGTGCACGGCAGCAATCTCAAGGTCAGCAAACTGATCAATATGGCGAATTGCCGTTGAGTGACGGCATGCGCGACTACCGGCATGCCGATGAATGACAGGCGCTGCTCTCGCCCAAGGTGGCCGCCGCTATTCGCGCATCGGGCGCGCGGGCCGGCGGATTTGCGGACGTGCTGGCGCAGCGCATGTGATAGCGGGGGGTGTTTGACTGCGGACGGGTACGTCCACGCGACCGGCCGTGGACGTACCAACAATGACGCCCGCCCGCACCCGCGCGCGGGCGGCGAAAGCTGCGCGTCATATCGGCTGCTTTTTCATCAACAGTTTGAGCAGCACCGGCAGCAGCAACAATACGAGCGGCAACTGCACGATCAGCCCGGAGATGATCGCGATCGCGAGCGGCTGCTGCATCGCCGAGCCTTGCCCTAGCGCAAACGCCAGCGGCAGCAGCGCGAGGATCGCGGCGATCGTCGTCATGGCGATCGGGCGCAGGCGATTGCGGCCGGCGCTACGCAACGCTTCGTAGAATGGCATCTCCTCGTCACGCACGAGGCCCTGCAATTCCGACACATAGAAGATCGCTACCTCGGTGACGATGCCGATGATCATCGTCATCCCCATCATCGCGGAGATGTTCAACTCGATGCCTGTGATCCACAAGCCGATAAATACGGCACCCGCTGCCAGCAGCGGCATCGCCAGCACCGCCACCGCGACGCGAAAGCGTTCGTAGAGGAACAGCAGCAGGCCGAACACCAGCGCGATCGCCGCACCGAACACGGTCAGCAGGCCCTTGAACGCGATCTGCTGTTGCTGGTACAAGCCGCCCAGTTCGTAGTAGACGCCCGTCGGCAGCAGGTTGGCTTCGCCAAGCGCCTTCTGCACGTCGGCGATGGTGGAACCGAGATCGCGTCCGTCGATGCGCGCGGTGACTGCGACCATCCGCTTGAGGTTGTCGCGGCTGATCTCCGGCTGGCCCGTCACCTTGACCTGATCGGCGACGCGATTCAGCGCGAACAGATGGCCGTCCGGTGCGCGAATCTGTAACTGGCCCAGTTGCGTATCGGTGAGTTTCAACGCGCCGTCCACCCGCACGCGCACGCCGACCGTTTTCGGCCCGCTCTGGAACTGTGTCGCCACGTTGCCTTCGACCATGTCGGACACCGCTTGCGCGATCGACTGCGGGTCCATCCCCTCGGCTGCGGCCGCGGCCGGCAGGATGTGCAATTCGAGCGCGTCGCCCGCCGGGTTGATGCCGTCGTTCACGTCCACCACGCCCTGAATCTTGCCGATGCGCGCGGCGACCTTGCGCGCGGTGGTGTCGAGCGTGGCCGCGTCGTCGGAGAAGATCTTGATCTGCACGGGCTGGGGTACCGCCGTCAGGTCGCCGATCAGATCCTCCATCAACTGCGCGAGTTCGATATTGACGCCGGGCACCTGCGCTTCGACCTGCGAGCGGATTTCTTCCATCACCGTGTCGATCGGCTCGCGCTGGCCGGACTTCAGCCGCACGAAGAAGTCGCCCTTGTTGGGCTCGTTCAGGTCGCCGCCGAGACCCGCGCCAGTGCGGCGCGAATAGGTCGACACATTCGGATTCGCGCGGATGATGGTCTCGATCTGCTTCATCAGCCGGTCGGTTTCGGTCACCGAGGTGCCGGGTTCGGTGTGATAGTCGAGCACGAAGCCGCCTTCGTCCATGCTCGGCATGAAACCGCTGCCTACCCGCGTGAACGCGAACGCGGCCACCACGATCAGCGGCACGAGGCCGAGCAGCACGAGTACGGGCTTTGTCGTGACGCGCTCGACCAGCGTCGCGTAACGCCGGTTCAACCATGCGGCGAAACGGGTTTCCGCAGGTTCTTCGGCGTCTTTCGGTTTCAGCCAACGGTCGCACAGAATCGGCACCGCGAGCCAGGTGACGAGAAACGAAATGAACAGCGCGCTTGCCATCGTCACCGAGAGTGCCTTGAAAAACGCACCCGTCACGCCCGACAGAAACGCGAGCGGCACGAAGATGATCAGCGTCGCCGCCGAGGACCCGGCCAGCGGCCGCGTGAATTCGAGCGCGGCGGCCATCACGCGACCATGAAACGCGCGCGAGCCGGCTTCGCGCATGCGCCGCACGATGTGCTCGATCATCACGATCGCGTCGTCGATCACAAGGCCCACCGCGGCCGCCATGCCGCCGAGCGTCATGATGTTGAAGCCCATGCCGAACACGTCGAGCAGCAGGATCGTCGCGGCCATGACCACCGGCACCAGCGCCACGGCGATCGCGGTGATCTTCCAGTTGCGCAGGAACACGAACAGCGTGAGCGCCGCGAGCACCACGCCGATCATGATCGCGTCGCGCACGCTGGTGGCCGATGCGATGACCAGTTCGCTCTGGTCGTACCAGTTCGACAGATGCACGCCCGGCGGCAGTTGATGCTGGAAGTCGGCGAGTTTCGCGCGGATCGCCTTCGCCATCGCGACGCTGTTCGCGCCGGGCTGCTGGTAGACGTTGAGCAGCACGGCGTCCTGGCCGTCGGCGGTGACGCGCATCCACTGCGGCACGACGCCCTGGCGCACCGTCGCGACGTCGCCCAGACGGATCTGCGCCGCGCCGCTCGCCGACACCACCACGTTGCGCAGTTCATCGAGCTGCGTGATCGTCGTGTTGGTGATCACGAGGTACAGCTTGTCGTGGTCCTCGATGCGCCCGTTGGCCATCAGCACGTTGTGCGCGCCGATCGCCTTCGATACGTCGGCAAGCGACAGCTTGTACGCAGCGAGCCGTGCGGGGTCGACCGCGACTTCGAACTCGTCCTGAGCGCCACCGGTCACGTCGACCCGCGCGACGCCTTCCACCGACGACAGCAACGGCCGCATCTGGAACTGCGCGAGATCGTGCAATGCCGACAACGACTGCTGCGTCGACGTGAGGCTGTACGCGAGCACCGGAAAGACGGTCGGGTCCATGCGCCGCACCTGCATCGAAGTGCCGGGCGGCAGCGTCGTGAGAATCTCGCTGATGGCCGACTGCGCCTGCAGCGTGGCCTGCGCCATGTCGGTGCCCCAGTCGAAGTTCAGCGAGATTTCCGCCGCGCCGCGGCTGGTGGTCGACGCGACGTCGCGCACGTTCGGTACGCGGCGCAGCGCTTCTTCGACCGGCATCGTGACGAGCGTCGCCATCTGTTCGGCGGGGCGGTCGCCCGCGTCGAGCGAGATCACCGCGCGCGGAAACGCGACGTTCGGAAACAGTGAGATCGGCAGACGGAACGCGGTCAGTGCGCCCGCGATCGCCAGCAGCGCGATCACGAACAGCAGCGAGCGGCGGTGCGTCTGCATCCATTGACCGAAGTTCATTGCGATGCGCCTTCGCCGACTCGCACCGCCATGCCGTCCTTCAGCTCATAGTTGCCGCTGACCACGAGGCCCTGGGCGGCGTCGATCGGACCGTCCACACCGTAGCGATCGCCGTTCTCGATCTGAACGCTGACGGCGACACGGCGCGCCTTGTTCTGCGGGGCGATCTGGAATACGTACGCGCCCTTGTCGTCCTTCAGCACGGTCGCGCGCGGCACGACCCAATGCGTGCCACTGCGGGTCGCGATTTCGGCGCTCACGCGTGTGCCCGGAATGAACGCACTCTGGCCGAGCGGCACGTTCGCGCCGACGTCCACCTGTTGGCTCTGCGGATTGATCGCCGCGCCGACCTCCACCACGCGGCCATTGACCGGCGTGTTCGCAAGTGCGCTCGACAGGCCGCGCAGCGTGACGGAGTCGCCCGCGTGGATCGCGGCAGCGTCCGACGGTTCGACGCCGAGCATCACGTTCGCGCGCGCGTCTTTCGCATTGCCGCCAGCCAGTTGCAGGATCGCTGCGCCCGCTTGCACCTGGTCGCCCTGTGTCGCCGACAGTTGCAGGACCACGCCACCGAGCGGCGCGGTGACGACCTTGTTGCCGCTCTCGACGCCGGTCTGATTCTGCGCAGCGAGCGCCTGTTGTGCATCGTCAGCGGCCTTGCGGGCGGCCGCGAGTTGCGACTGCGTGGCGAGCCCCTTGTCATACAGCGACTGAGTGCGCGTCAACTCGCCTTGCGCGAGCGTCAAGGCGCTCTTCGTCTGGGTCGCGGCGAGCACGGCGGCAGGATCGGCCTGCACGATGAACAGCGGAGTGCCGCGCGTGACGCGCTGGCCGGACTGCACGCGCATCTGCACGATGCGTGCGACATAGGGCAGATTGATCGTCGTGAGATTGGAGGCGGACGCGGCGACGATGCCGAAACCCCGCACCGGTTGGGCGATGTCGGCGCGTTGCACGCGAACGGTCCGGACGGACACGACGGGCTGATTGGCGGCGTCGTCCGCGGGAGCCGCGCTTGCGCCGGTTGCATGAGCGCCGCTCGCGGCGTGGACCACCATGCACAGCAGCGCGACGCAGGCAAGCGCGGTCGCCACAGCGGCGACGCGCGGCCGTGAGCGTGGGAGTGGACTATTTCGCATGAGTGTCGATGAAGGTCTGAGCGGAGGTGAAGGCGTCGGGAATCGCGCTGCCTAACAGCGCCTGCAGGCCGACGCGCTGTTCGGCGAGCGACTCGCGCAGTGTCGCTATGTCGACACGTTTGGCGAGCGCGGCGCTTTGCGCGTCGGTGTATGCGCCGAGCGCGAGATTGTGTTCGGCATAGGCCGCAGCCGCATGCCGGGCAGCGAGGTCGACATCGGGCAGCGCGCTTTGCGTCTCCTGCAATTGCCGCGTGAGGATCGCGAGGTCCGCGCGCATCTGCGCGACGTCCGCGTAGGCCTGGTTCAGGCGCGTCTGATATTCGTCGCGCAGCCGTTCTCGGGTGGCTTTTTCGATCGCCACGTTGCCCTGATTGCGGTTGAAGATCGGCAGACTCAGGTTGATCTGGAAGCCGCTGGTGTAGATGTTCGACGTGTCGCGCGCACGCACGAAACCCACCGACAGGCTCGGAAACTGGCTCAGAATCGCCGCCCGATATTTTTGCTCCTGCGCTTCGTAGCCCGCCTGCAGCGCGATCAGGTCCGGGCGGCGTTGTGCGAGCGAGGCGAGCGCGCCGTCAAGCGTGGGGGCGCTCAGCGGCGCGATGTCTTCGCTGCCGCGCAGGGGCAACTGGACGTCGGGCGCGAGGCCGAGCAATGCGTTCAGATCGTGGCGCGTCTGCTGCGCGGCGCGTTCGGCGTCCGTGGCCTGCTTGCGCGCGTCGCTATACGCGGTGAGCGCGGCGCTCAGCGCGTCGTCGGTGAGGTTGCCGTCGCGGCGCGCTTCGGCCATCCGTTCGTAGCGCGTGCGTGCGAGCTCGCGTTGTTGCTGCAGCAGCGGCAGCGTGTCCTGCTGGAAGCGCGTCCTGATGAACAACTGCCGCGCTTGCGCGACGATCTGCCATTCCTGCCAGAGCAGGCCGAGATCGGTCTTGGCGACCGTGGCGTCGGCGGACTGTTGGTTCGCGCTGCGCAGCACGATCGCCATCACATCGACGCTCAAGCCATAATTGAACGCGCGCGTGGTGCCGGCGGCGCCGGGGTAGTCGCTCGACACGCTCAGTTGCGGGTCGGGCAGCAATCCTGCCGAGTAGGCTTGAGCACGCGCGATGCCGAGATCGTCGCGCGCCAGTTTGAGCTCGGGATTGTTGGCCACCGCGAGCATCGCGACTTCGTCGATGTCGAGCCCGTCGGACGGCTCGAAACGATGCGCGGCCAGCTCGGGCAGCGGCATGCGCGACCCGTCGATCTGGATGCGCTCGAGTGAGCGCGCCGAGGTGGACGTGTCGTGCGGCGCGAGCGGCTCGCGGTGATACCACGCGCAGCCGCCCAGCAGCAGCGCGGCGAGGGCCACGAGCGCGCGCAGCCGTGGCGCGCAGGTGACGGCGTGCTCGGGGACTGCCGCAAGGAAGGCCGCGGGCGCGGCATCGAAAACGGGCAAAATCCGGCTCCTGAATGAAGCGTTGAAGCAACCGCGAGCGCATACCGCGGAAAAGTGACGCCGAGTTTGCGCACGGAGCGCTTAAGTCACGCTTAACTTGAAAATAAGCTGGACGTCGCTGCATAGGGGCCGCTGCAAGGTGAAGATGAGGCAGCGCTAAGGAAGCAATAAGGAAGCATTAAGGAAGCGTTAAGCTGGCGGCCTGGACAATGTGCGGGCAATAAACAGGACGGAGAAAAGGCCATGCGCCTGCTACTGGTCGAAGACGACGAGATGATTGCGGAAACGGTGCTGGGCGCGATGCGCCGTTCCGGCTATGCGATCGACTGGGCTGGAGACGGCCGCGCGGCGGAGTTGTCTTTGGGCAATGATGTGTACGACCTGGTGCTGCTCGATCTCGGCTTGCCGAAGAAGGACGGCATCGAAGTGCTCAACGCGTATCGCAAGCGCGGCGGCGCAGCGCCGGTCATCATCCTGACCGCGCGCGATGCGGTCGACGAACGGATTCGCGGCCTCGACGCCGGCGCCGACGATTACCTGATCAAGCCGTTCGACCTCGACGAACTGGCCGCGCGCGTGCGCGCGCTGCTGCGCCGGCGCACTGGCCAGAAGCAGCCCATCTATGCGCACGGCGAACTCACGCTCGACCCCGCCGCGCACGAGGTCACCAAGGACGGTGCGCCGCTGCCGCTCGTGCCGCGCGAGTTCGCGCTGCTGCAGGCGCTGATCGAAGAGCCGACCCGCGTCTTCACCAAGGCCGAGCTCGAAGAAAAGCTGTATGGCTGGGGCGAGGAAGTGGGCAGCAACACGATCGAGGTCCATGTGCACAGCTTGCGGCGCAAGATCGGCGCCGAGCAGGTCGTGACGGTGCGCGGCGTCGGTTACCGTCTGAAGAGGTGCTGATGAGGTCGATTCGCCGCTGGCTGCTGGGCTGGTTGATCTTCGGCATGGCGGCGGCCTCGGCCGTGGCTGCCTTCGGCATCTTTCAGACGGCCCGGCAGGAAGCCGGCGAACTGTTCGACTACGAGCTGCGCACGATCGCGGTGTCGTTGCCGTCGAACCTGAATGGCGCGGGTGACGGCGAACATCGCCATCCGGACCTCGGCGGACTGTCCGACGACCGGGTCGTCATCGAAATCTGGGATCGGGGCGGCGAGCTGATCTATCACTCGATGCAGGCGCCGGCGTTCGAACGGCTGCCGGAGGGCTTCAGCATGGTCGAGCGGGGCGGTTCGCAATGGCGCACTTTCGGCGTGCAGCAGAAAGAGCGCTACGTGCAGGTCGCACAACCCATCTCGGTGCGCGAGGACCTCGCGCTGCGGCTCGCGCTGCACACGCTGTGGCCGCTCGGCGTGCTGGTCCCGGTCACGATCGTGCTGGTGTTGCTGGTCGTCGCGCGCGGGCTCGCGCCGATCGGCGGCCTGTCTCGCGCGCTGTCAACGCGTTCGATCGACTCGCTCGAACCGTTGCGTCTGGATGGCACCGTGCCGGTCGAAATCAAGCCGCTGGTGGAAGCGCTCAACGATCTGCTGCAAAGGCTGCATACCGCATCACAGGCACAGCGTACGTTCATTGCCGATGCCGCTCACGAGCTGCGCTCGCCGCTTGCCGCGCTGAAGCTGCAATTACAGGCCGCTTCGCGCGACGGCTCGTTAAAGGGCGAGGGGCAGACGCTCGAGCGCGTCGAGGGACGCGTGAACCGGATCATTCATCTGGTGCAGCAGTTGTTGACGCTCGCGCGCGAGGACGCACAACCGGTGACGTCGATGGTGCCGGTCAGCTTGCGCCGGATCGGCGAACAGGTGGTGGGCGACCTGTCGCTGCTGGCGGAATCGGCGCAGATCGATCTCGGGCTCGAATGCGAAGACGCGCGTACACCCAACGACGCCTACACGGTACTCGCCGAGCCGCACGGCGTGGGCGTAATGTTAGGTAACCTGATCAATAACGCGATCCGGCACACGCCGCGGGGTGGCCGTGTCGACGTGATACTCAAGCGGGCGGGAAGCCGGGTCGGGTTCGACATCGTCGACAATGGCTCGGGCATTCCGCAGGTCGAGATCGCGCGCGTGTTCGACCGCTTCTATCGCGGCGAGGAAGCGCGCGGCGACGGCAGCGGCCTCGGGCTCGCGATCGTGTCGCGGATCGCCGAGCGGCATCAGCTGGGACTGTCGTTGCGCAATAACGAGGGGCGGCCGGGCTTGTGCGTGGCCGTCTTCGGTCTGAAAGCGCACGATGCCGAGGCGCCTGTGGCGGTCAGAGTCTGACGGGGCTCGCGGGAAGGGCGCGTCGTTGGGCGCGCACACGCTATTCGCGGGGGATCGCGGGTTCTGGCGCCTCTTTGAATGGCGCTGTGGAATTGGGCTGTAAAGCGCACCGTAAAGCGGGCCGTAAAGCGGCGAAGTCGCCGCCCACCGGCTCAGCGTCGCCCCGGAATGCACACAGGCCGAACCTCGCTCGCTCATCGCCTCGCGGCCACCCGGGCTTGCGTCCCGACGGTGTTCTCACGAGCGCGTTGCCACTCGCTGCTACAATCTCTTCTTTCTCGATTGATTGTGCGCTATGGGTTTCGAACAACTCGCTGAACTGAAGAAGCAACTGGCCGCGGCACGCGCCGAAGCTGCGCCCGCCGCCAGGTCCGATGCCAAGCCGGCATCCAAGCCTGCTTCGAAGGCCGATTCCAAGGCCGGTTCCAGGCCGGGCGCGAGGCCTGCCCGCAAGCCCGCGCAGCCGCGTCGCGATGCGTCCGCACCCGCCGCGCAAGCGAAGCCGGCGGCGGACGCCAAACCGGTCGACCCGGTGGTGAGATCGATCGGGCGTCTGCAAAAGCGCTTCCCGATCGCCTTCCCGAAGAATCCGGCGCCCAAGCTGCCGCTGAAGGTCGGCATCTTCGAAGACCTCGTCGTGCATGCGAAGGAACTGTCGCTGAGCGAAGCCGAGTTGCGCGACGCGATCAAGACGTGGTGCCGCGGCAGCCGCTACTGGAAGTGTCTCGTCGAAGGCGCGGCACGCGTCGATCTGACGGGCGCCGCCGCGGGCCAGGTC
>NZ_NPIH01000031.1 GCF_012275575.1 Paraburkholderia sp. SG-MS1
TTCGCATACGGCTCGACGCTGATGCCGTCGCCCGCCAGCGCGGCGGCCAGTTCGGGCGACACTTTGCCGTCAGCGACGAACAGCGCCACCCGATCGACGCCGATCAGCGCATGCGCGACGAATACCGGGTTATAGCTGACGTCGGCACCACGCAGATTCAGCAGCCATGCGAGGTCGTCGAGCGTCGAGACGAAGTGCCATTGCGCGCCCTGGTCCGCCATTGCGCGACGAATCCGCGCAAGCTTTTCCGCGCGCTCGACGCTCGCATGCGGCGCCGCGTGCTCGAACACGGCGGCGCTCGGCAGCGACGGACGCTGCGGCCAGATCGCGTCGAACAGATCGACGTCAGCGCGCAGCTGCACGCC
>NZ_NPIH01000032.1 GCF_012275575.1 Paraburkholderia sp. SG-MS1
CTTCAAGCAGCAGTTCGACTCCGCGCCGGCCGAGCGCTTCCTTGTCGACCGACATCGTCGACAGCGGTGGCGTGGCATGGGCGGCGGCGGGAATGTCGTCGAAACCTATGATCGCGATGTCCTCGGGCACGCGCAGGCCGCGTGCGAGGCACGCGCGCAGCGCGGCGAGCGCGGCGGCGTCGTTGTAGGCGAACACGGCGTCGGGACGCGGGCCGGGCGCGTCGAGCAGCCGGTGCATCGCGCGCGCGGCGCCGCTGTCGGGATCGAGGCCGGCGTCGATGGTCACTTCCAGCGACGGGTCGAACAGCATGCCCGCTTCGAAAAATGCCTGGCGGTAGCCGAGCGCGCGCTGCGCGATGCTGAAGTGCGCGAGCGAACCGCCGATGAACGCGACGCGCTTGCGCTGTTGTTCGAACAGATGCCGCATGGCGAGCATGGCGCCCGCGGCGTTGTCGAGATTCACGGAGCGCAGGCCGGGCGCCCACAGATCGATCAGCACGAGCGGGCGTTGCATCGCCACCAGCGTGGTCAGCGTCTCGGGCTCGACGAAGCCGGCAATGGCCACGGCGTCGGGCGCATGCAGGCGCATCTGCTGAATGACGTCTTCAGTGGGACCCGCGGTCAGCACGGACGGGACGATGCCGCGTTCGCGGCAGGCGTCTTCCACGCCGTGCAGCACATGCGAAAAGAACGGACTGACGGCGAAGTTGTTGTGCTGACGGTGCAACAGGAAGGTCAGGCGGCGAATGCGCGGCCGCAACTGGGCGGCGTCGTAACCGAGCTGCCGCGCCGCGGCGACGACGCGCTCGCGAGTGGCCTCGGAGAGACCCGGCTGGTTCTTCAGGGCACGCGAAACGGTGCCGATCGACACGCTCGCCACGCGGGCAATGTCGCGGATGGTGGTGGCCATCGAAAGAAGCGGCCGCAGGCTGCGCCGCACAGTGGTGGAGTCCGGGCGATTGTATAGTAAAACGGTGCAAAATCAGCGTCGTTTGCCTTCCTTCGATACCCGTAAATACCCGTAAATGTTGACGTTGGCCCGGAATATGCTGTTTAGTAAAATTGGCTAAACAAAGTCGAATTTGAGCGCGCGCGTGCCGCGTGTGTCTTCAGTCTGCATATTGGGGCGCGGCCTGGGCTTCGTCCTGGCGCCGAAGCAGCGCCGCGCTTTCATCGGCATCGATCAAGACGAAGCCGCTTGTCTCCAGCTTCGCGCGGCGCTTGGCCAGCGCCGCGACCGACGCGATCTGCTCGCTGGTGTAGAGCGAGGCGCCGGTGGCTGGTTCGACGCGCACGCAGCCGATCGCCATCGTCACGAAACCGAAAAAGGTCGGATTGCCGCGCCGGTCCTCGCCGTGGATGCCGCCGGCCAGGCGGTCGGCCGGCGCGTAAAAGCGTTGCGCGCCCTCGTTGAAGAGGAGAATCGCGCGCAGCACGCGCTCGCGCCAGTCTTCGCTCTGGAACAGGATCAGGAAGTCGTCGCCGCCGACGTGCCCAAGAAAATCGCGCGTGGGGTCGCACACGTCGGCGAGCACCGCGGCGGCGAGCTTCAGCACTTCGTCGCCTTGCCAGTAGCCGTACTGGTCGTTGAATGGCTTGAAGTGGTTCAGGTCGACGTAGCACGCGTAGAAGCCGGCGTCGTTGCCGAGGAGGCGAGCAATGTGCGAACTGATCGGAATGTTGCCCGGCAGGAAGGTGAGCGGGTTCGCGTAGCGCGCCGCTTCGATGCGTACCTCCGTGACCGCGCGCACCAGATTCTCGCCGGTGCCGAGGCCAGCGTATCTGCCCTGGTCGGTGATCACGAAGCCGTCGGCGAGGTAGCGTTGGTCGTCGCTCGCGAGCAGCTTGGCCATCTGCTCAACGGTCATCGATTTCTCGATCACCACCGGCGACGCGTTGGCGAACTGCATGCACGGGCGCTTGCCGAACAGCTCCCGGTGATACGGCAGGGCGTAGCGATCCATGAAGCTGCGCCGGTTGATCAGCCCGACCGGTTCGTCGTGTTCGACCACCGCGACCGCGTGCAGATCGGGCAGGCGGTTGAACAGGTCGAGCACGTCGTTGTTGGTGGCGTGGCGCGGCAGCGCAGGCGCCGGCACCAGCATCTTCTCCGATGCCATGCCGCCCGAAGGCGACGCGCTGCTCACCGTGCGCGTCGTCTCCGGAAATACCGCGATGTGGCCGGCGCGCAGCGCGTCGCGGGCGTCGTCGGTCACGCTGCGCGCCGGCCGCGCATGCGGACGGCCGAAGAAAAACCCCTGCCCGCAACCGATCCCCATGTCGCGCACCACGATCAGATCCGCTTCGTTCTCGATGCCCTCGGCGACAAGCTGCGCGCCGCTCGCCTGCGCGAAGTGCTGCATCGCGCGCACGGCTTCGAACTTGAGCGGATCGCAGGCGATGTCGTGAATGAAGAAGCGGTCGATCTTCACGACATCCGGTTGCAGACGCACCCACAGATTCATGCTGGCGTTCGCGGTGCCGTAATCGTCGAGCGCGAATTGTGCGCCGGCGGTGCGTAGCGCCGTGATCACCGGCACGAAATTGCCGACATCCGGAATCGCGCTCTGCTCGGTCAGCTCGATCACGATGCGCCGCGGATCGACGCCGCGATGGCGCAGCAGCGCGAGCGTGTCTTCCCGTGCGTCGGCCAGCTGGCGGATCGCGCCCGCGCTGAAATTGAGGAACAGCTTGCCGTCGCAATCGAGTTTGGCGAACGCCTCGATGCAGGTGCGCGCGGCTGCGCGCTCGAGTTCGATCGCGCAGCCTTCGGCGAGCGCCTGCGAGAACAGCGCGAACGGCGTTTCGAGCGAGGTGCCGGCCGGCCCGCGGATCAGCCCTTCGTAGCCGAGGATTGCGCCGTGTTCGAAATCGATGATCGGCTGGAAGACGGCGGACAGATCACGTTGGGCGATCAGTTCCTCGATACGCGGCGCAGCGAATCGGGAGGGCGGACGAAGTTGCATGGCAAAAAGGCGTAGCGATCGATGTTCGGCTTATCGGCGCCTCTGGTCTCGAATTAAGTGAACTTTTAGTGACGGGTGGCACCGCGATGGTGCGCGCAGCGCGCTTGCCGGCCGTCTGCGGATCTGCCTCACCTGGCCAGGAATCCTCCTATGCCATCAAGCCGAGGCGACAGCGCCTGCGTTTGCGCGTGAAATAACAAAAAAGCCGCACAGGGCGGCTTTGTTCGGAACGACGCTCAGGGAGGGCGCTATGAATGTCCTGTTTGCATGGCGGGCGTATTCACCGGCGCGCGATGGCGGCCGCGGGCCGCTCGCGCGAGTTGACCTGGGCCTCGCCGCTGGTGTCGCGCGCGCCCCAACGCTGCGCCAGCGCGGCACACACCATCAGCTGGATCTGGTGGAACAGCATCAGCGGCAGGACCACCGCGCCCACCGCGTGCGAAGCGAATATGACCTTCGCCATCGGCACGCCGGCGGCAAGGCTCTTCTTCGAGCCGCAGAAGATGATCGTGATCTGGTCCGCGCGCGTGAAGCCGAGCCGCTTGCTGACGAAGATCGTCAGGGCCAGCGCGAGCGCGAGCAGCACGACACTGACGAGCAGCAGGCCGCCGAGCGCGGACAACGGAATCTGGTGCCACAAGCCTTCCGTGACGGCCTCGCTGAACGCGCCGTACACCACCAGCAGGATCGAGCCCTGGTCGACGAACTTCAGCACGCCGCGATGACGCTCGATCCACTTGCCGATCAGCGGGCGCAGCAACTGCCCCGCCACGAACGGCACCAGCAGTTGCAATACGATGTTGCCTACCGTATGCCACGGCGACGCGCCGCTGGCAGCCGCCTGATTGGTGACGACGAGGCTGACGAGGGCGGGGGTGATGAAGATGCCGAGCAGGCTCGAAGCCGAGGCGCTACATACGGCAGCCGGCACATTACCTTTGGCGATCGACGTGAATGCGATCGACGACTGAACCGTCGATGGCAGCGTGCAGAGGAAGAGGACCCCCGCATAGAGCGCCGGCGTGACAAGTGGCGAAAGGATCGGCTTAAGCGCGAGGCCGAGCAACGGGAACAGCGCGAACGTGCTGAGAAGTACCACCAGATGAAGACGCCAATGCGTCGCCCCCGCAATGATCGCTTCACGTGAGAGCTTGGCGCCGTGCAGGAAGAACAACAGGCCGACCGCGACGTTGGTCACCCAGTTGAACCCGACGGCGGCCTGGCCGTGAACCGGCAGGAGGCTGGCGAGAATCACAGTGCCGACGAGGCACAGGGTGAAGTTATCGGGAAGCAGTTTCGGGCGAGCCATGTCGGAATCTCGATTCGGTAGTGCGGAATGGCACGGAGTGCGCGTGCGAGGGCGCCGCCTCCGGCTATGGGAAACGCCTATTGTTGTTGAAAATCGATTGAAAAAGCAAATTCATTTACCGAATTGACTAATGATCATTGCGCATCAAAACGTTTTCACTACGCCGCCGGCCGGTGCCGACGGATAGTAGTCAGTATTGGCGCCGCGAATGGATTGGTCCATGCCGATTTGACAATGGGTCCAGTAAAAAGCAGCGGTTAATTCGTCATGGCAACCGGGGCTAGGTAAACCCGCAAACGTCCCGCGCACAGGTCACTTCGGTGCTTTCGCGCAAGCGCTCTGTCGCAGAAAAACGTCGCAGTAACAAGGTGTTACATCCAGGGGTGGGGCCTAACACTTTTTGGCTCGACACCCTTTGCCCGCGCCCATAAATTACGGTTCAAAGGCCGTCGGGATGTCCGGGTGTCGCGGGTAAAACGCGGCGTCTTTGTCAGTCCCAGAACAAGTCCATCGCAGCTCGAACGGTGGTCTTCAGGCAAGTCTTCGGGCATGAGAGTCACCAGGTGGACGGGTTGTCGAGAACGAAGCACTGGGCGTTGGGCGCGGTCATCGCTGCGCTGTGTTCGTTCGCCTATGCAAAAGCGCCGGAAATGCCGCACGCCGGTGGTGGCTCCGGCCGTTCGCATGCTGCCGCAGACCATGCGAAGCGGGCGGACGCACGCAATGGCGACCGCCACCGTAACGTCTCCGCTGCAAGGCCCAGCCGTGACTCGATGGCCGACCGCACCGTGCGCATGCCCCAAGGGGGCGCGAACTTCGCGGGTGGCAATTACGCGGACGGTTTCGGCGTTTATCGCCCCGATACGCGCCGTGTCGGCGGACCGTCTGGTTATCCCGGTGATGCGCACGGCCGCATGCAGTACGCCGGGGCCATTACGCCGGTCAGCGCCGAGTCACGCGGGGTGCCGCGACCGCCGCAAAATGCGCCGGTGCGCGGTGGCTCGATTCGTGCCGACGTTGCCCGCTACAACGAAGAGCGCGGTTCCGCGCGAGCGAGCCAACGTCAGGCTGACGATCCGCGTCAGCCGGAAGGGTCGCCGTATCGTAATTAGGGGTTTGCCAACTGGCGGCGGCGGCCTATCCAATTTGCGTCGAAGGTGGAGCACCCCTGCTGGTCTCTTCTTCCGGATATCGTTCCACACCGCACCGCACCGCACCGCCC
>NZ_NPIH01000033.1 GCF_012275575.1 Paraburkholderia sp. SG-MS1
TTGAAGTGCGGCGGCGCGCGGCCGATCAGCCTGCGCCGACGCTGGCCGCAAGGAGCTTGCGAATGTCGGCGCAAGAGGGGATCGGGGCGCTGTGCAGTGTCGCGCCAGAACGCCGGCCGCACGCCGCTCCGGCAAGCCGTCGCGTATTCGTCGCGGGCAGGCGCCGTTAGCGCTCGCGGTAGTCCCGGCATTAAGCTAAAATTTTTCCTCATGCTAGATCCTCGCGCACAAACCCTCCTCAAAACGCTGATCGAGCGCTACATCGCCGAAGGTCAGCCGGTCGGCTCGCGCACGCTGTCGCGGTACTCGGGCCTCGAACTGAGCCCGGCAACGATCCGCAACGTGATGTCCGATCTCGAGGACCTGGGGCTCGTGATCAGTCCGCATACTTCCGCGGGCCGCATTCCTACGCCGCGCGGCTACCGTCTGTTCGTCGACACGATGCTGACGGTGGAGTCCGCCGCGGACGAAGAGGCGGTGATGCGTACCGTCCAGACCACGCTGCAGGCGGGTGAGCCGCAAAAGATCGTCGCGGCGGCGGCCAGCGTGCTGTCCAACCTGTCGCAGTTCGCCGGGGTAGTGCTCACGCCGCGGCGCAGCCACGTGTTCAAGCAGATCGAGTTCATGCGTTTGTCGGACAAACGCATCCTGCTTATCATCGTGACGCCTGAAGGCGACGTGCAGAACCGCATCATGGCGACCCAGCGCGATTTTTCGCCGTCGCAGCTGGTTGAAGCCTCCAATTACATCAACGCGCACTTCGCGGGCCTTTCCTTCGACGACGTGCGCCGCCGCCTGCGCGAAGAAATCGACGAACTGCGCGGCGACATGACCACGCTGATGCATGCGGCCGTCACGGCGAGCACGGACGAATCCGACACCGGCGAGACGGTGCTGATTTCCGGCGAGCGCAATCTGCTCGAAGTCGCCGACCTCTCGTCGGACATGGCGCGTCTGCGCAAGCTGTTCGATGTGTTCGACCAAAAGACCAGTCTCCTTCAATTGCTCGACGTGTCGAGTCACGCGGCGGGGGTGCAGATTTTCATCGGCGGCGAGTCGAACCTGGTGCCGATCGAAGAGATGAGCGTCGTCACCGCGCCGTACGAGGTGAACGGCAAGATCGTCGGCACGCTCGGTGTGATCGGGCCGACCCGCATGGCCTACAACCGCGTGATTCCAATTGTCGACATCACCGCGCGTCTGCTTTCGCTCACTCTGAGTCAGCAATAACGGCCTGCCAATCCCGCTGCGGCGAGCCGTACTGGCAATGATGCGTGAGCGCGCACGGCTTGCCTATCGGCCGAATGGCCAGGGGTGTCCGGCGAACCGGGCCACGGACCGCGCCGCTATAATGAATCTCCATTGAATCGACTCTCCGCGTGAAGCGGTGACTTCCGCTGCCTATGCGCTTCGACCTCGAGCGGCCTTCACAGAACGCCACCTCACATCGTGTCGCCGTGCTGCTGATCAATCTCGGCACGCCCGACGCGCCGACGCCGCGCGCGGTACGCCGCTATCTCGCGCAATTCCTGTCCGATCCACGGGTCGTCGAAATTCCGGCGCTACTGTGGCAGATCATTTTGCGTGTGCTGATTTTGCCGTTTCGCGGCCGCAGTTCCGCCAGGAAGTACGCGGCGGTGTGGATGCCCGAAGGCTCCCCGTTACGCGTCTACACGGAAAAGCAGGTGGAAGGCTTGCGCCATTTGCTGCAATTGAACGATTACACGGTGCTGGTCGACTGCGCGATGCGCTACGGCACGCCGGGCATTCCGGCCATGCTGAACCAGTTGAAGCTGGCCGGCGCCGAGCGCGTGCTGCTCATGCCCATGTATCCGCAGTACTCGTCGTCGACCACGGCCACGGCATTCGACGACGCTTTCTCGGCCCTCAAGCGCATGCGCAATCAGCCGGAAATCCGCACGGTGCGCCAATACGCGGATCATCCCGCGTACATTGCCGCGCTGGCCGCCCAGGTGCATCACTATTGGCATCAGCACGGTCGGCCGGACTTCGCGGCGGGCGACAAGTTGGTGCTGAGTTTTCACGGTGTGCCCAAGCGTACGCTGGACCTTGGCGATCCCTACCACGAGCAATGCCAGCAGACCGGGTTGCTGCTGACCCAAGCGCTGGGGCTGACGCCGGTGGAATGCCGCGTCACCTTCCAGTCGCGCTTCGGCAAGGCCGAATGGCTGCAGCCGTATACGGCGCCTACGCTTAAGGAGCTGGGCGCCGCGGGTGTGCGCCGCGCCGACGTGTTCTGCCCAGGCTTTACCGCCGACTGCCTTGAAACGATCGAGGAAATCGGCATGGAAGTGCGGGACGAGTTCCTGCATGCGGGCGGCAAGGAGTTTCACCGCATCGCCTGCATGAACGCGTCGCAACCATGGATTGCGGCGCTCGGCGAGATCGTTGCGCAGAATCTGCAGGGCTGGCCCGTGCAGGCGGTGCCGGTGCCACACGCCACAGGGGCAGGTTCATGAACTACAGGATTTTCACTGAAGCGGGCGCGAAGCTGCGCATCGACAAGTGGCTGTGGGCGGCGCGCTTCTTCAAGACGCGCTCGCTCGCGGCCGACGCGGTCGACAAAGGACATGTGCGAATCGGCGGGGCCAGCGTCAAGCCGGCCAAAGACGTCCGGGTGGGCGACCTGGTCGAGATCGAGATCGAGCGGATCGTGTGGCAGGTGGAAGTGCTGGGCGTCTGCGAGGTACGTGGCCCCGCGAGCGTCGCGCAGACGCTCTATGCCGAAACCGCGCAAAGCAAGGTCAAGCGGCAGCTCGAGCAGGAGCGGCGCAGGACGTACCGCGAACCCGCCGCCGACATGCACGGCCGGCCGACCAAGCGCGACAGGCGCATTATCGACAAATTTTCAGGTGGGGATTGAACAGTTGATGCACGCCGCCATACTCGGTCGTGCGGTCATTGACCGCTCCCGACATGCAGATGGTCGTGGTGCCGGCAACCAGTACCAGTGCGACCACCCCGATTGCCAAGGTCAGTTTCACGGTACTCCCCCAAGGATGATTCGATTAGTAAAACGGGCGAATCAGGTTGAATTGCAAATTCGGTAAGGTTAACGTCAGATTAGGGTTAACGTGTCTTTTCCGATGCTTTATTGGAGCATAGGCCACTTGTTGATCGCACTCAATCTCGATCTGATTGCGTCGCATTAATGGTTGTAACGGCGGGTTGTAACGGTGCCTTTCCACCCGCGCCGGTGGTGCGAAAAGAACGTGTGAATCCGCTTGAAAGGGCCCCTTCCGGCCCCATCTGGCCTTTTGATATGCAGTGGCGAGACGAGCCGCCTGTCGCGATTTTGCAACGCACCATCGCGATGTCTTTATGTAGCTCGCGCTACCGTTGATTTTTACCTTTTAAACGACTTTCAGCGACATGGAAAACACGCAAGAGAACCCGACGAGCCAGAACCCCACGCCCGCCGACGAAACCGCGCGCCAGGCCGCAGAGGCCGCAACGCCCCAGGATCCGGCCATGAACGCCGCAGCGGATGCGCCGGCAAGCGCCGAGCAGGCTGCGCTGGCCGAAGCGCAGGCGAAGATCGCCGAGTTGCAGGAGAGCTTCCTGCGCGCAAAGGCCGAAACTGAGAAC
Source organism: Paraburkholderia sp. SG-MS1 (assembly GCF_012275575.1). Classification (GTDB taxonomy): domain Bacteria; phylum Pseudomonadota; class Gammaproteobacteria; order Burkholderiales; family Burkholderiaceae; genus Paraburkholderia. Next base: position 3,610 of record NZ_NPIH01000033.1, read on the forward strand.
GTGCGCCGTCGTGCGCAGGAAGACGTCGCCAAAGCGCATAAGTTTGCAATCGAAAGTTTTGCGGAGCATCTGCTGCCGGTGATCGACAGCCTCGAAGCGGCCGTCGCTCACTCATCCGACGACCTGCAGAAGGTGCGCGAGGGCGTCGAGCTGACGCTGCGCCAGTTGACCGGCGCACTGGAGAAGGGCCGCGTCGTCGCCTTGAATCCGGTTGGCGAGAAGTTCGACCCGCACCGCCATCAGGCCATTTCGATGGTGCCGGCCGATCAGGAGCCGAACACCGTGGTCGCCGTGCTGCAAAAAGGCTTCGTGATTGCCGATCGCGTGCTGCGTCCCGCACTCGTGACGGTCGCGGCGCCGAAGTAAGGCGGCACGAGGCTTCGCAAGCCGTTCTATCTGGTGTCTGCCGCGATGGCGAGCATCTCCGTCGGCGCGACTGCCGAGGCTGGAGACGACTGCCGTGTGTTTCCGGATTTTCGACGGCTTTGACCGCGAGATTGCCAGGAAGGCGATGCTGGCGCAGCCGGACGCGATCCGCGCGGTCGGCCGCAAATGGTTTTACAGCAAGGTCCGCGAGCATCGCGAACCGGGCAGGCGCTTCATGCTTCATGGCGTGCTCACGTGGTTTTTCCTATCGCGGCGAGCGGCCAGGCCGGGCATCCGGTCAGCACAGGTGAGGCAACTCGAGGCAAGGGTCGCCGCGGCCCGGAAAAGATCCAGCTCGCTGTTCCCGCGCGCCAGTGTGGGCAGTCGATGGAACGAATTCGGCGAAAAGTTCGACCGATTGAAAAAAATAAAGACCGCATCGTAAAAGAGGTCTTGAAAACGATGCGGACGCACTTATGTTGAGTGCAGGTATGAATTGAGAGCGGATCGCCCGACCGCTGGATGGGCAAACAGGGCGATTCCCGCAGCGATCAAAGTTAGGAGATTAGAAAAATGGGCAAAATCATCGGCATCGACCTCGGCACGACCAACTCGTGCGTGGCGATCATGGAAGGCAACTCGGTCAAAGTGATCGAGAACTCGGAAGGCGCGCGCACCACGCCGTCGATCATCGCTTACATGGAAGACAGCGAGATTCTGGTCGGCGCGCCCGCGAAGCGTCAGTCGGTCACGAATCCGAAGAACACGCTGTACGCGGTCAAGCGCCTGATCGGCCGCCGCTTCGAAGAAAAAGAAGTGCAGAAGGACATCGGCCTGATGCCGTACAAGATCATGAAGGCCGATAACGGCGACGCATGGGTCGAAGTGCGCGATCAGAAGCTGGCGCCGCCGCAAATCTCCGCGGAAGTGCTGCGCAAGATGAAGAAGACCGCTGAAGACTACCTCGGCGAGCCGGTCACCGAAGCCGTGATTACGGTTCCCGCGTACTTCAACGACAGCCAGCGTCAGGCAACCAAGGACGCAGGCCGCATCGCCGGTCTGGAAGTGAAGCGGATCATCAACGAACCGACCGCCGCCGCGCTGGCATTCGGTCTGGACAAGGCCGAAAAGGGCGATCGCAAGATCGCGGTGTATGACCTGGGCGGCGGTACGTTCGACGTGTCGATCATCGAAATCGCTGACGTCGACGGTGAAATGCAGTTCGAAGTGCTGTCCACGAACGGCGATACGTTCCTCGGCGGCGAAGACTTCGACCAGCGCATCATCGATTACATCATCGGCGAGTTCAAAAAAGAGCAAGGCGTCGATCTGTCGAAGGACGTGCTCGCGCTGCAACGCCTGAAGGAATCGGCTGAAAAGGCGAAGATCGAACTGTCGTCGAGCCAGCAGACCGAAATCAACCTGCCGTACATCACGGCAGACGCATCGGGTCCGAAGCACTTGAACCTGAAAATCACGCGTGCGAAGCTGGAAGCGCTGGTTGAAGAGCTGATTGAACGCACGATCGAACCGTGCCGCGTGGCGATCAAGGACGCAGGCGTGAAGGTCGGCGAAATCGACGACGTGATTCTGGTCGGCGGTATGACCCGCATGCCGAAGGTGCAGGAGAAGGTCAAGGAGTTCTTCGGCAAGGACCCGCGCCGTGACGTGAACCCGGACGAAGCCGTAGCCGTGGGCGCCGCGATTCAAGGCCAGGTTCTGTCGGGCGACCGCAAGGACGTTCTGCTGCTCGACGTGACCCCGCTGTCGCTCGGCATCGAAACGCTCGGCGGCGTGATGACCAAGATGATCAACAAGAACACCACGATCCCGACCAAGCACGCTCAGGTCTACTCGACGGCTGACGACAATCAGAGCGCCGTGACGATCAAGGTGTTCCAGGGCGAACGCGAAATGGCAGCGGGCAACAAGCTGCTCGGCGAGTTCAACCTCGAAGGCATTCCGCCGGCACCGCGCGGCACGCCGCAGATCGAAGTGAGCTTCGACATCGACGCGAACGGCATTCTGCACGTCGGCGCGAAGGACAAGGCGACCGGCAAGGAAAACCGCATCACGATCAAGGCGAACTCGGGTCTGTCCGAAGCCGAAATCGAGAAGATGGTGAAGGACGCTGAAGCGAACGCGGAAGAAGATCACAAGCTGCGTGAGCTGGCCGATGCCCGCAACCAGGGCGACGCGCTGGTCCACAGCACGAAGAAGGCACTCGCCGAATACGGCGACAAGCTGGAAGCGGGCGAGAAGGAAAAGATCGAAGCCGCGCTGAAGGACCTCGAAGAAACGCTGAAGAGCGGTTCGAGCGACAAGGCCGCGATCGAAGCCAAGATCGAAGTGGTGGCAACCGCCTCGCAGAAGATGGGCGAAAAGATGTACGCCGACATGCAGGCTGCGCAAGGTGCGGAAGCCGCGGCAGCAGGCGCGGCGGGTGCGGGTGCATCGGCTGGTGGCGCGAGCCAGCAGCAGGACGATGTGGTCGACGCCGAGTTCAAGGAAGTGAAGAAGGACTAAAGCCAGGTCGCCTTTCGACCGTAAAGCCGCGCACAGCAATGTGCGCGGCCCGGCTGCACAAGGAACTGCGTCCACCCGGACGACCAATGTGCAAGAGCGGTTATCACGCCTGGCGAGCCTTTTGGGGCTTCCCGGGCACATTTGTTTTATGGAGGGCGTTGTTTTGAGCCGTGTCGAAGCGGGTGAAAACAACGGCCGGACGAGTCGTGAGACTCCAGCATTCAAGAGGAGCCACCGCGTTGCATTGCGCGAGTGGCGTTGAACCGATATGGCGAAACGGGATTACTACGAGGTTCTGGGCGTCGCAAAGAACGCGAGCGACGACGAAATCAAGAAGGCTTATCGCAAGCTCGCGATGAAGCATCACCCCGACCGCAATCCGGGCAACAAGGATGCGGAAGAGCATTTCAAAGAGGTGAAGGAAGCCTATGAAATGCTGTCGGACTCCCAAAAGCGTGCCGCGTACGATCAGTACGGCCACGCGGGCGTCGATCCGAACATGGGCGCAGGCGGTGCGCAAGGATTCGGCGGGTTTGCCGACGCGTTCGGCGATATTTTCGGCGACATCTTCGGCCAGGCGGCCGGTGGCGCCGCGCGTGGCGGCGGTCGGGCCGGCCCGCAGGTGTACCGCGGCGCCGATCTGCGCTACAGCATGGAAATCACGCTGGAGCAGGCCGCGCACGGTTACGACACGCAGATCCGCGTGCCGAGCTGGGTCTCGTGCGAAATCTGTCATGGCTCGGGCGCGAAGCCCGGCACCAAGCCGGAAACCTGCCCGACCTGTAGCGGCTCGGGTACGGTACGGATGTCGCAAGGTTTTTTCAGCATTCAGCAGACCTGCCCGAAGTGCCATGGCACCGGCACCTATATCCCCGACCCATGCGTCCACTGCCACGGCGCGGGCAAGGTGAAGGAAACGAAGACGCTGGAAGTGAAGATTCCGGCGGGTATCGACGACGGCATGCGCATCCGCTCGGCCGGTAACGGCGAGCCGGGCATCAACGGCGGTCCGTCGGGCGATCTATACGTCGAAATTCACATCAAGCAGCACGCAGTGTTTGAGCGCGATGGTGACGACCTTCATTGCCAGATGCCGATTCCGTTCACCACGGCGGCGCTCGGCGGCGAAATCGAAGTGCCGACCCTCGCGGGACGCGCGAGCTTCACCGTGCCGGAAGGCACGCAATCGGGCAAGACGTTCCGTTTGCGTGGTAAGGGCATTAAAGGGCTGCGTTCGAGCATTGCCGGCGATCTGTACGTACACGTGCAAGTCGAGACACCGGTCAAGCTCAACGAAACGCAGCGCGACCTGCTGCAACAGTTTGAAAAGGCGCTGGTGGAAGGCGGCGCGCGACATAGCCCACAAAGCAAAAGCTGGTTCGATCGGGTGAAGAGCTTCTTCGATTAATGGCAGTTCGAAGTTGGCGGTAAGCATGACGGCAGATGAACGCGGCGCAGTGTTCGCACTGCTCGATGATTGCGACGCGACGGCGGCGCGCCGTTCGAGTCGTCTGTACACGGGTTTCGTGCGTGAACGGGTTTGTGCGGATGTCGCGCAGCTCGAAGCCGTGTGCGAGAGCGTCGTTGCCGATACGCGGGATGGTTTGCATGCCGTCGTGCTCGCCGACTATGAGTTTGGCCGGACGCTTCTTCTCGGCGAAGAGGTGGACAGGTCTCTGAAAACGCAGCGTGGCGATGCCACGCTGCGTTTTTTATTGTTCGAACGCTGCGACAAGCGTTCGCGCGAAGAAGTCGACGCGTGGCTCATGGCACGCGACGGCGAGGCGGCGCAGCCGTCGGTGGCGGGCACGGCCCATGTGCACGCGAGCGTCGATCCCGCGCAATTCGACGCGGCGATCGATGCTATTCACGCCGCCTTGCGCGCGGGTGATTCGTATCAGGTCAATTACACGTACCGGCTCGGCTTCGACGTGTTCGGCTCGCCCACGGCGCTCTATCGGCGCTTGAGGGCTCGACAGCCGGTTCCGTTCGGCGCGTTCATCGCGCTGCCGGGCGGCAGCTGGGTGCTGTCATGCTCGCCGGAACTCTTCGTCGAGAAGCAGGGCGCGAAGTTGCGCGCGCGGCCGATGAAAGGCACCGCGCCGCGCGCGGACGATCCTGCCACCGACCGGCGTACGGCCGAGTTCCTTGGCAACGATCCAAAAAATCGCGCCGAAAACGTGATGATCGTCGATCTGTTGCGCAACGATCTGTCGCGGGTCGCGCAGACGGGTTCGGTCAAGGTGCCGGCGCTCTTTTCGGTCGAGCCTTATGCGTCGGTCTGGCAGATGACCTCGACGGTGGAGGCGGCGTTGCGGCCCGGCACGTCGTTCGCCGGCATCCTGCGCGCGCTGTTTCCGTGTGGCTCGATCACCGGCGCACCGAAGCATCGCACGATGCAGTTGATCGACGAGCTCGAAAGTACGCCGCGCGGTCTTTATACGGGGGCGATTGGGTGGCTCGATGCGCCATTGGAAGCCTCCGCGAATGCCGCCGCCACACCCGAATCCGTTTGCGGCGATTTCTGCCTGTCCGTCACCATCCGGACACTGACCTTGAACCGGTCCGCGCGAACCGGCGCCTTGCAAGGCAAGATGGGTATCGGCGCGGGCATTGTCCTCGACAGCGTGGCTGCCGACGAATACGCGGAGTGTCAATTGAAAGCCAGATTCCTGACCGGCGCCGATCCAGGCTTCGAACTCTTCGAAACGATGTACGCGGCGCGGGAAGAGGGCGTGCGGCATCTCGCACGTCATCTCCAGCGGCTTTCGTCGAGTGCCGCAGCGCTCGGCTTCAGGCTCGACGACATCGATGCAGTTTGCGCGCAAATCGCTGCAGAATGCGCTTCGCTGCCGCCGCACAGTCCGCACCGCATGCGGCTCGCGCTGCGCAAGGACGGTACGGTGCAAATCACTGCTGCAGTCCTGACCCCGCTGACGCAATCAAGCGTCGGCGTGCTGTTCGGCCCCGACCACGCCTTTCTCGCAACCCAAGCCGGCGACCCGCTGCTGCATCACAAGACCACCCGCCGCGCCGATTATGACCGTGGCTGGCGTGAAGCCGAGGCAAAGGGGGCGTTCGATACGCTGTTCTTCAACGAACGAGGCGAGTTGACCGAAGGCGGCCGGTCGAACGTGTTTGTGAAGCTGGCAGGGCGCTGGTGGACGCCGCCGCTCGCGTCGGGCGTGCTGCCCGGTGTGATGCGAGGCGTATTGCTGGACGAGGCGTCGGGCCTGCAAGCGGCTGAAAAAGTCCTGACGCAGGCGGATGTGCTGAACGCCGAGGCGCTCCTGATCTGCAACGCGTTGCGTGGCGCGCTGGAGGCGCGCTTAGTCCGCTAGAACGCGGACCAAGCTGCGGTATGAACGAACACCGCTCGCGCGCAAACAACATTCAAAAACAAACGAACAGCAGCGCCGCGGCCCAACGCCTAAGCGCCGCCATCCATCAGAACGTATGCTCGGGCCCAGGAAACGAGCCGTCCTTCACCGCACGCACATACGCTTGCACCGCAGCCAGAATGCTTGGCTGCCCCTGCATGAAGTCCTTCACGAAGCGTGGGCGCTTGCCGGGGAAAATTCCGAGCATGTCGTGCAGCACCAGCACCTGACCCGAGCAGTCGAGCCCCGCGCCGATGCCGATCGTCGGAATGCGCAACTGCTTGGTGACTTCGCTGGCGAGCTGCGTCGGAATCGCCTCCATCACGATCAGTTGTGCGCCCGCCGCCTGCATCGCAAGCGAGTCGCGCAGCAACTGGCTCGCACCCGCTTCGGTCTTGCCTTGCACCTTGAAGCCGCCGAACGCATGCACGGACTGCGGCGTGAGACCGACATGCGCACACACCGGAACCGAGCGCTCGACCAGAAAGCGCACTGTGTCCGCGAGCCATACGCCACCTTCGAGCTTCACCATCTGCGCGCCGGCGCGCATCAGTTCCACTGAGCTGCGAAACGCGTCTTCCGGCGTGCCATAGGTGCCGAACGGCAGATCGGCGACCACCAGCGCGGCGGGCCGCGCGCGCGCCACGCTGGCCGTGTGATATGCGACGTCGGTGAGCGACACCGGCAGCGTGGTCGTCTGGCCTTGCAGCACGTTGCCGAGCGAATCGCCGATCAACAGCACGTCGACGCCCGCGCGATCCAGTAGAGCGGCGAAGCTCGCGTCGTAGCAGGTGAGCATCGCGATTCTTTCACCGGCGTCGCGCATCGCCTGCAGTTTCGGCACGGTGATCGCGTTCCGGCTCGCTTCCTGCAAATAGGTCATGGGTCAATCCATTGGAAAAAGGAGGTGGCCGCGCCGCTTAGAGCGACGTGCCTTTGACGAAGAATTCCTTGCGGCCGCGCATGCTTTCGATGCGTTCGGCGAGCAGCGCAAGGTCCGCATCGGAATCGAGCGGATTCAGGTGTTCGGCGTTGACCGTCAGCACGGGCGTGCGGTCGTAGTGATAGAAGAATTCGTTGTACGCGTCGCACAGCGCGCGCAGATACGCGTCCGAAATCTGCAACTCCATCGGCACGGCGCGCTTCTGGATACGCGCGAATAGCACTTCCGGGCTCGCCTGCAGATAGACCACGAAATCAGGCGTCGGCGCACTGACGTCGAGCCGCGCGGCGAGCGCGCGGTACAACTGCCACTCGTCGTCCTGCAAGGTCAGACGCGCGAAAATGTCGTTCTTCTGCGTCATGAAATCGGCGATGAGGGGGATGCCCGAGCCGTGTGCCGCGCTCACTTCCTGCGCCTGCTGCGCGCGCTGCAGCGCGAAGTGAAGTTGCGTGGGCAACGCAAAGCGCGCGGTATCGCGATAAAAGCGTTCGAGAAAGGGATTGTCCTGCGGCCGTTCGAACAACTCCTGCATCGACCAGCGCTGCGCGAGCCGTCGCGCGAGCGAGGTCTTGCCGACGCCGATCGGCCCCTCGATCGCGAGATACCCGAACGGCGGGCGCAGTTGCGGCGCGGTGACCGTAAGCGGCGGCGAGCTCATTCGCAGCGGCCTTTATCGACCGCGGCGGCGCCTGCCAATGCATTGAGCATCGGGCATTGACACGGGCCCCTGACTCTCTCGATGCGTTGATCGCTAACGCCGGCGAGCAGCGCATCAGCGCGGCCATGTTGCGGAATGACCAGCGCCGCGTCGATTTCGACGAGCGGCACCAGCGCGAACGCGCGCTCGGTCAAGCGGGGATGCGGCACGATCAGATCGGCTTCGTCGATCGATTGATCGCCATAGAGCAGGATGTCCAGATCGAGCGTGCGCGGCGCGTTGCGAAACGGCCGCTCGCGGCCGAACTGATGCTCGATCTTGTGGCACAGCGCGAGCAGATGCCGCACGGGGAGCGTCGTGTCCACCTTGACGACGCAGTTGAAATAGTCGTCACCGCCCGCGTCGATCGGGGCAGTGCGATACAGGCTCGACTTGGCGAGCACGGAGATGGTGTGCTGTTGTGCTAGGCACACCACTGCGTCTTTCAGGGTCTGGCGCGCGTCCCCGAGATTCGCGCCGAGGCCGAGATAAGCAACCGTCATGGCATAACTTCCTGCAACTGTCGTTCGACGGCTTCAGCCAACGTTGGGTCAATCGTCGTGCGAGCCGTCGTGGCCCGCGTCGTTGTCCGTGCGTTCGGCTGGCGTGCCGCCCTCCATTCCGTCGCCCGGTTTGCGGTTTTTCGCGCCACTGCTGCGCCGCCGTCGTTTTCTGGGGCTTCGGTCCTTCCCGCCTTGCGTGAGCAATGCCTCGCGCGCGGCGATGTCTCCTTCGATGAACTCCGTCCACCACGCACCGACCGACTCATCGAGTTCGCCCGATTCGCAGCGCAACAGGAGGAAATCATACCCCGCTCTAAATCTTTGGTGTTCCAGCAGCTTCAGCGCGCTTCTTCCCGAGCGTTTTTCGAGGCGCAACTGAAGGCCCCAGATCTCGCGCATATCCGACGAGAAGCGCTTGTGGATCGCGAGCTTCTCGGTTTGCATGTCGAGGACTTCGTCCATCGCGCGATGCAAAGCGGGCACCGGATACTCGCCGTTTGCTTCGAATTTCTGCCAGCGCTGCTGCACGTCGTGCCACAGCAGCGTGGCGAACAGGAAGCCCGGCGACACCGGCTTGCCGGCGCGCACGCGCGCATCCGTGTTGGAGAGCGCGAGCGTGATGAATTTTTCGCCGATGGGCTGTTCGAGTACCACGTCGAGCAACGGCAGCAGGCCGTGATGCAGACCTTCCTGGCGCAGACGCTTCAGGCAGGCGAGCGCGTGACCCGACAGCATCAACTTGAGCATCTCGTCGAACAGACGCGCGGCGGGCACGTTGTTGATCAGATCGGCCATCTTCGCGATCGGCTCGCGCGTGCTGTCTTCGATTTCGAAGTCGAGCTTCGCGGCGAAACGCACCACGCGCAGCATCCGGACCGGGTCTTCGCGATAGCGCGTGGCCGGGTCGCCGATCATGCGCAACAGACGCGCGCGCATGTCGGCCATGCCGTTGTGGTAGTCCAGCACGGTTTGCGTGGCCGGGTCGTAATACATCGCGTTGATCGTGAAGTCGCGGCGCGTGGCGTCTTCGTGCTGCTCGCCCCACACATTGTCGCGCAGCACGCGGCCGCTCGCGTCCACCGCGTGAGTGCGGCGGTCGAGCTCGTCGCGCTTGAGGCGCCGTGGCGGTGCCGCGTCCGCTGCGGGCGGATCGACCAGCGCGCGGAACGTCGAGGTTTCGATGATCTCCTGGCCGAACTGCACGTGCACGATCTGAAACCGTCGGCCGATGATGCGCGCGCGGCGGAACAGCTTTTGCACCTGTTCGGGCGTGGCATCGGTGGCGACGTCGAAGTCTTTCGGTTTGATGCCGAGCAGCAGATCACGCACCGCACCCCCGACGATGAACGCGCGATGCCCAGCCTGCTGCAGACCTTCGGTCACGCGAATCGCGTTCCTCGAGATCAGCGCGGGATCGATGCCGTGCACGTCGTGCGGAATGATGACCGGCACGTCAGGATCGCGCACGGCTTTGACGGCCGCGCCAGGCGCGCGGATGGTTTTGCGGCGCGGCTTGGCCGCGCCTTCGGTGGCGGACTTCGTGCGCGCGGGAGCGCGGCCGGTTACGTCTGCTTCGGCTTCGGCGGGCAGGGTGTCGTCAGCGGGCGCCGCGTCCTGGCCGAATAGCTTGCGAATGAGTTTTTTGATCACGAGGGTTGAAAGAGTTCGAGGATGCGCCAGCCTTTGGCTTGCGCATGGGCGCGCAATGTGTCGTCCGGATTGGTCGCGATGGGGTCGGTGACTTTTTCGAGCAACGGGATGTCGTTGTGCGAATCGCTATAGAAATAGCTGCGCTCGAAGTCGCTCCAGGTCTTGCCGAGCGAGGCGAGCCACGCTTCGGTACGGACGATCTTGCCTTCCCTGTAGCTCGGCGTGCCGGTGGGACGGCCGGTGTACGGCGAATGCGGCTGCCCGTCGACGGTTTCCACTTCGCAGGCGATCAGCGTGTCGACGCCGAAGGCCTGCGCGATCGGGCGCGTGATGAATTCGTTGGTGGCCGTGACCACGCAGCAGAGGTCGCCGGCTTCACGGTGTTGCTTCACCAGTTCCAGCGCGACCGGAAAAATGGCCGGCGTGATGACTTCGTGCATGTACTGCGCGTGAATCTCGGCGAGTTGCGCGCGCGTGTATTTCGCGAGCGGCGTTAGCATGGCCATCAGATAGGCGTGAATGTCGAGCTTGCCGGCTTTGTAGTCGGCGAAAAAGCGGTCATTTTCACGGGCGAAATTTTCGGCGTCGACCATGCCTTGTTTCACCATGAAGCGGCCCCATTCGTGGTCGCTGTCGGTGGGGATGAGCGTGTGGTCGAGATCGAAGAGTGCGAGGTTAGCCATGGGGGCCTATTTTACTTGAAGCGGATGAAGCGGCGTGCGAACCCGCCGACGAGCCGGGCGCGGCGCGCCGTTCGTCGGCGTCGGGTGATGCCAGCATGGTGCGCAGAAGCGGCAGCGTGACCGCGCGTTTCTGTTCGAGCGAGAAGCGGTCGAGCGCGTCGAGCAGCGCCATCAGGCTCGGCATGTCGCGGCGAAAATGCGTGAGCAGGTAGGCGGGCACGTCGTCGGCGAGCATGATGCCGCGCTCGCGCGCGGCGAGCTTGAGCACCGCCGCCTTGCCTTCGTCCGGCAGCGGCGCGAGATGGAAGACGAGGCCCCAGCCGAGGCGGGTGCGC
>NZ_NPIH01000034.1 GCF_012275575.1 Paraburkholderia sp. SG-MS1
CCGCTTGCTCACCACCCGCCAGTACGCCAGCAAGCCAAAACCGGCAATCGCAAGACTCGCGGTATTCGCGGCCCAGAACCCCCGCGCGCCGGTCAGCCATTCCGGCGTGACGCCACTTACGTTGAAGCCAAGCAGATATCCGCCACCCAGTCCCACGCCCCACAACGCAACCGCATAGATGACGGTCGGCACGACCGCCACCTTGTACGCGCGCAGAACGAACGCGGTGGTGATCTGCAACGCATCGAACAGGTGGTAGCACACGACGATCAGCACGAGCGGCAGCGCGGCGGCCACGACCTGCGCATTCGGCGTATAACCTTCGATGATGTACGGCCGCAGCACCAGCACGATCGCACCGTAACAACAGGCGATCGCGACCGCCATCATGATGCCGTGCCGCGACAGCGTGCGCGCCGCTTCCGGCCGATGCGCGCCGAGCGCCTGCGCGACCAGCGTCGACGAAGCGATGCCGATCGACAGCGGCGTCATGTACAGCACCGCGCCGATGTTGCCGGCGATCTGATGACCCGCGAGCGTCGTCGTGCCGAAGCGGGCGATGAAGAGCGCCATGAACGTGTAGGACGTGACCTCGATCAGATACGACAGGCCCATCGGAATGCCCAGCCGTAACTGCGCTGTCTGACGCCGCCAGACCGGCCAACAGAAGTGCGCGAAGATCGCGAACGGCCTGAACACGTCGACGCGCGTGAGCAGCACCATGCCGAGCACCGCCAGGCCCCAGTTGATCGTCGTGCTGGCGAGCGCGCACCCCGGCCCGCCGAGCGCCGGCACGCCGAGCCCACCGAAGATGAACCATGTATTGAGCGGAAACTTGAGCAGCAGCGCGCCGATCTGCAGGATCATCACGAGCCGCGGTCGGCCGACCGCATTGGTGATCGAACTGTAGACGCGAAATGCGAGGCCCGCCGGCAAGCCGAAGGCCAGAATCCGCAGATAGGCGACCGTGCGTTCATGCAGCGCGTCGGGCACGCGCGCGAGATGCAGCACCGGCCCGGGGAAAAACAGAATCAGGAAGCCGATGGCGGTCAGCGCGAGCGCGAGCCACAAGGACTGACGCACTTCCTCGCCGATCTCGCCATAGCGGCGCGCGCCATACAGTTGCGCGGCGATCGGCTGCAGCGCGGTCAGAATGCCGGTTAGCCCGATGTAGACGGAGATATAGATCGACGAGCCGAGACCGAGCGCGGCCAGATCGATCGCCGAGTAGCGGCCGACCATCGCCGTATCGATCACGCCGAACGCGATGATCGCCAGTTGGCCGATCAATACGGGCCATGCCAGCGCGGCAATTTTCCGTACGTCGGCGAACATGGTCAGTCGAGCTTCTTGTGCCAGCTGCGGCGTTTGACAACCGGCGGCTTCGGCCGGTCGATGCGCACGTACAGGCGGAAGCGTTCGTCGCGGTCGGCCACGCGGCGGCCTTCCCACACCAGCTTCCAGATGTAGTCGGGCAGCGCGCTCGGGTCGCCGTATTCCTGCGAGTCCTGGCGCAGGATCACGTCGCAGTCCTGGTCGAACGAGAAGTGCATGTCGCCGAAATAGGCGAAGGTCGCGATCTGCGCATTACCGAGCCGCACCGGCGAGATGCAGGTGTAGTCCTCCGGCAGATGGCTCGCGATCTGTTGCGCGACGTCCTTGTAGGTCCGGCTGTAGTTGACGACCGGCAGCCACAGCGTCATCAGCAGCACCCACATCAGCGTCGTGCCGGCGCTCGAGAGCACCACGCTGCGCCACAGGACCTTCGGATGACGCGCGAGACGCCAGCGCACCAGCATGAACCAGCACAGGGTCACGGCGACCGCGCACACGAACGACAGGATCTTGAACTGCGGCGCGAAGCCCGGCGCGAGACGCGCGAGGTTGCGCGCGAGCGGATGCGGGAAACCGGTCAGCCCGGCCAGATACACCAGCCAGACGAAACTGCCGAGAATCGTGAAGCTCAGCAGCGCGAACCAGTCGATTGCATTGATCGCGCCACGTTTGAGCGTGGGCAGCGCAAATGTGGCCAATACCGCGAGCGGCGGCAGCAACAGCATGTAGAGCCGGTTCGACTGGTGGCTCTGCAGGATCACCAGCACGAGCAGCGGCCCGATCACCGACAGCGGAATCGCCACGTGCGGCCCGCGCCGCAGACCCTTCCAACTGAACCACGACCATACCGCGAGCGGCCACGCCGGCCACGTGAAAAGCGGCAGGTTTTTCAGCGCGTACGCGGCGACCGAGCCGGGCGGGCCGGCGAACGAACTCAGGCTGACGTGCAGCCATTGATTCAGATACCAGACGGCGTCGTCCGGGAAGGCGGCGAGCGCCGCGATCGGCCACGATATCGCCACCACGAGCGCAATCGGCAAACCGGCCAGCAGCAGCCAGCGGCAGCGTGTTTCGCGCACGATCAGGGTCATCGCCAGTGTGCCGAGCAGCAGCGCGCCGACCAGCACAGGGCTGCTTGCCAATGTGACGAGACCGATTGCGAGGCCCCAGATGGCCGCGCCTTGAATCGGCTTGTCGATCATTCGCACGAGGCCGTACACGAGCATCGCGATACAGACGAACTGCGCGAGTTGCGGCGTGGTCTCGTGGCCGCGTTCGGCGAGCCCGAAGCAGGCGAGCAGGATCAGCAGCGCACCGTCGGCGAGCGTGCGGCCATAGTCGCGGGGTTCAGGCTCGCCGCCGAACGCGTACTTGAACGGCTGCACTTCGGCGCGCCGGCCGAGCAGATAGGCGGCATACCAGACGAACGCACAGCCCGCGCAGAACAGCAGACCCGTGAACACGCGCGAAGCGTTGCTCGCATCGACCCACGGCGAGAGCACGCGGATCGCACTGGCGCCGAGCCAGTAGCCGAGCGGCCCGTCTTCGGTCAGGTATTTGCCGACCAGATTCGGCAGCAGCCAGTCGTGTGCGCCGCCGTTCGCCATCGTCCACATGACACCGAAGCCGGCTGCGTCCTCGTTCTTCCACGGATCGCGGCCGAATAGTCCAAACGACGCGTAGACGATACAGATGGCTAGCAGCAGCCAGCGCGGCAGCGCGCTGGTCGCGGAGGCAGTGAGGCGAACGACAGGTCTCATGCGGTGTGTGGAAATTGGATAAGCGGTGCGGCCAGGACCGGACGGCGGGTCCGGCCGGTATGGCCCTTCTGGAGCATCCGGCATTGTAGTCGTGCCGTGCGATGCGCGTCACGACCGGTAACGGCCCGCAACGTCGTGGCGAATGCTGTAACACGGCACCGCAGGCAAGCACCGGAGGGTGGATCCGTGCCCAGGCCAGCGCTGCTGACGCACGAAGCGACCGACGCAGCTTCGCGCTGGAATTCAAAGCGGGCGCGGACCCAATGCACCGGTCGAGGCGACAAAAAAGGGCAGCTCACGCTGCCCTTTTTCGCTGCTTCGCTGTCGGCCAGAGCCGACGACGACGCGGATATTACTTCGCTGCTGCCTTGCCGGTCGCGCGCGTGCCGAACTTCTTGTTGAACTTCTCGACGCGGCCTGCCGTGTCCATGATCTTTTGTTGGCCGGTGTAGAACGGATGCGATTCCGACGACACTTCGATCTTGGCGAGCGGGTAGGTGTTGCCGTTGAATTCGGCGGTTTCACGCGTCTGGATGGTCGAGCGCGTCACGAACTTGAAGTCGTTCGACATATCGACGAACAGGACTTCGCGGTAATTCGGGTGAATGCCTTCTTTCATGATCTTTCCTTTAATCTGGCGGTAGCCAACCCGCGTGCGGGCCGCAATGAGCGCGGAACGCATCTAGGCGCGAGCCACTTGCCTATGGTCGAAAAACGGCGATTATGCCAGAAAATCAGTCGCTTGACGACTTTTCTGCCAGCTTTTCGGCAGCTGCCGGCCTTGGCCTTAACCGGCGCTGGCGGTCCAGGGCGGGGCGGTGCGCCGCCCGGGGCCGCACGGTGCCGGAAATTCGGCGCGCAGCGCCTTCACCTGCAGGTGCCGGACCTCGGGCGCTCCCCGCGCGTCAGCATCAGGCCGGCGCGAAGCCCAACCCGACGCGCGCCGGATCCTGCCGGTAAAAGCGCGACAGCAACCGGTATAACTCCGGATACTCCGCCTCGAACGCGTGCGGCTGCACGAATAGCGCCTCGCTGCACACGGCAAAGAATTCCGACGGATGGTCCGCGGCATACGGATCGATCAGCGAATCGCGTTCGAAACGCGCCCAGCGACGCTCCGGCACCGCGTCGACCCGTGCGCAGAAGTGGTCGTACGCGTGGTCGAACACGTCGCCCCAGGCTTGCGAATCGAGCGGCGCGTGCCAGCGGCGCATGAGCGGCGGGTGGCCGTCCGCCTCGCCGTTGAGCATGTCGATCTTGTGCGCGAATTCGTGGATCACGACGTTGTAGGCGTCCGGCCCCTCGGTGATCTGCGCGTCTTCCCACGACAGCACCACCGGGCCGCCTTCCCACGCTTCGCCGCTCGCGTCGTGTTCGACCTCGTGCACGACGCCGTCTTCGTCCTCGACCGTCTTGCGGATCACGAATTCGCCCGGGTAGACGATCACGCCGACCCACCCCCGGTACAGATCGAGACTCAGGTTCAGCACCGGCAGACACGCTTGCGCGGCGATCGCCACGGTCATCGCGTCGGTCAGCTCCAGCTCGTGCGCGGTCGAGAATTCCTTCTGCGCGATGAACAGGCTGGTCAGTTCGCGCAGACGCGCGAGGTCCGGGGCGTCGAGGTACGCGAGAAACGGCAGGCCGTCGAGCGTGGCTTGCCACAGCGCATCGTCGATCGCGTAGTCCCGCAGCGCGCGGTCGCGGCGACGCGTGCCCAACCATTGAGTGAGTTTCGAGAGCATGGCCCGATGCAACCTTTAGTCGATCTGTTTTTGCCACGCGGCGAAAAGGCCGCCGCATATCGCTACGCCGATCAGAAAATAGAAGCCGTCCAGCGAGGCCAGAAAGCTTGCCTGCTGCGCGACTGACCGGCTGATCTCGGCGATCGCCAGCGAGTGCGCGTCGGACGCGGTACGGCCCGCGGCGGCGAGACTATTCGTCAGCGCGGTGAGCGAGTTCTGGAACACTGGATTGTACGGATTCACGAACTCCGCGAGGCGAGTTTGATGCAATGCCTGCCGATGCTGTTCGACAATGATCACCGAGGCCGTGGCCAAGGAGATCGTCAGCTGCCGCACGATGTTCTTCAGCCGGTAGCCATGGGTGAATTCTTCGATCGCAAATATTCTGAAGGTCAGATTGGCGACCGGTAACACGATGAACAGCAGCAACAGTCCGCGCAGCAGCAGCGGCACGATCAGCGCCGCTTCGCCGACACCGGGCGACATGCGCGTCATCCACGCGGCGGCGAAGGCGGCCACCGCGAAGCCCGGCACGATGATCCACTTTTTGCGCGGAAGCAGCTTCGCATAACGCAGATAGACGAACAGCGCGCTCGCGGAAATCAGCGACGTCGTGCCGACCAGCCGCCCGGTGTTCTCGACTGGAAAGCCGAGGCCGCTTTCGAGAAAGCGCGAGATCAGATAGCTGAATACCGTTGAGATGTAGTAGTAGAACACGTACAGCACGAGCCCGGCCTGGAAGACCTTTTCGCGCAGCGCATGCAGGCGCATCAGCGGCGCGGGATGGTGCCACTGCTGATAGACGAACCAGCCCAGCGCGACAAGGCCGGCGACCGTCAGCAGGATCAACCCGGGCGATGCGCTGAACAACTGGAAGCGCACCTGTTGCATCACGATCTGCAGCGCGCCCTGGGCGAACGCGAAAATCAGATACGGCCAGAAATGCGCCGCCCCGCGCTCTTCGGGCAGGCGGTTGCCCGAGTCCGGCAACGCGAGCAGGGCCAGCACCGCAAACAGCACACCCACGGGCGCCGTGGACGCGAATAACGCGCGCCAGTCGAAATGCGCGACCAGTTGGCCGCCGACCAACGGGGCGAGCGCGCTGCTCAACACGATCAGCACAAGAAACGCGCGCGTGGCCGCCGGCCGCCGCTGTGGCGTGAAACTCATCTGGATCAGGATGCGGCAGGTGCCCATCATCGGACCGATGAAGTAGCCTTGAAAACCGCGCGCCAACGCGAGCTCGATCGACGATTCGCAGAGTGCGGCGGCCACCGCGCCGGCGGAATAGAGCAACATGCAGCCGGCCACGTAGCGCCGGTAGCCGACGCGCTCGACCCACCATTGCTGCTGAAGGATGCCGAGCACGGCGGCCACCGCATAGGCGCTCGAGGCCCACACCAGTTCGTCAGGCGATGCGTTGATGCCGCCGGCGATGTAGCTGGTGAAAAACGAAAAGATCGCGTTGTCGAAATAGTCGAGGCCGGTCACGACCGCCAGCACCCATGGGAAAAAATCGCCGCGCAGCTTTTCGACGCTGAACAGCGCGACGCGGGAGGACGTGGCGTTCATGACGATTCGTCCGCCGCCGACGTGCGTGATTTCCTGGTGCGTCTGGCGGACGATGCGCCGGCCGCTTTGCCCAGCGCGTTGCGGCGTTGCTCGAGCAACGCGTCTGCGTTCTCGCCGGCGAGGCGTCGTTCGAGATAGTCGAGGTCGGGGCTCAGTTCGGCGCGCTGCTTCTGCGCTTCCCTGAGTTCGCGGCGCATCGTTTCGATATGAGCGTCGAGCGCTTCGACCTGCTGTGCTATGGCGTCGCGAATCTGCTGCAGCGATTCGGTCGAGAAGCGATGGCCGCCATCGACCGCCTCAAGCGGACGTTTGAGCATTTCGGTGATGCCCTGCAGCGAAAAGCCGAGCGAGCGCAAACGGAGGATGCGGCCGAAGCGCTTCAGATCCTCTTCGTCGTACAGCCGGTAGCGGCCTTCGCTGCGGGTGGGCGAGACGAGGCCGCGTTCCTCGTAGTACTTCAGCGTACGTGGCGTGACGCCGAGTCGTTCGGCTGCGTCGCGCACGGTCAGCAGGGCGGGTGAGTCCTTCGACATGAGTAATGGACAGGTAGGGCGGACTGGCCGCATTGTACTCCAACGTGCACGTTCACGTTCATGTTGTGTACGCGGGCGGGGCCAGGGGCGCAAACTCTGCGGACGAAAAAAAAACCGCTCGTCATCGACGAGCGGTTTTTTCATGCAGGACGGCCGATATAGCTATGCCGGCGCGAGGCCTTAGCTGCCGCCACCGCGACGCATCATGTCGAAGAACTCGGAGTTGCTCTTCGTCTGGCGGATCTTGTCGAGCAGGAATTCCATCGACTCGACTTCGTCCATGTCGTGAATGAACTTGCGGAGCACCCAGATCTTTTGCAGGACTTCGGGCTTGATCAGCAGTTCTTCACGGCGCGTGCCGGACTTGTTCAGGTTGATCGACGGGTAGACGCGCTTCTCGGCAAGACGGCGCTCCAGGTGCACTTCCATGTTGCCGGTGCCCTTGAATTCTTCGTAGATCACGTCGTCCATGCGGCTGCCGGTTTCGATCAGCGCCGTACCGATGATGGTGAGCGAGCCGCCTTCCTCGATATTGCGCGCCGCACCGAAGAAGCGTTTCGGACGTTGTAGCGCGTTGGCGTCGACACCACCCGTCAGCACCTTGCCCGAGGCCGGCACGACGGTGTTGTAGGCGCGCGCGAGACGCGTGATCGAGTCAAGCAGAATCACCACGTCGTTCTTCATTTCGACGAGGCGCTTGGCTTTTTCGATCACCATTTCGGCGACCTGCACGTGACGCGCAGCGGGTTCGTCGAACGTGGACGCGATCACCTCCCCGGCCACCGAACGCTGCATTTCGGTCACTTCTTCAGGGCGTTCGTCGATCAGCAGCACGAACAGCACGACGTCGGGATGGTTCTGCTTGATCGCATGGGCGATGTGCTGAAGCATCACGGTCTTGCCGGACTTCGGCGAGGCCACCAGCAGGCCACGCTGGCCTTTGCCGATCGGCGCGATCATGTCGATGATGCGGCCCGTGACGTTTTCCTCGCCGCGCATTTCGCGCTCGAGCAGCAGCACCTTGTTCGGGTGCAGCGGCGTCAGGTTTTCGAACATGATCTTGTGCTTCGAGGCTTCCGGCGGCTGGCCGTTGACCTTGTCCACCTTCACCAGCGCGAAATAGCGTTCGCCGTCTTTCGGCGTACGCACTTCGCCTTCGATCGTGTCGCCCGTATGCAGGTTGAAGCGGCGGATTTGCGACGGGCTGATGTAAATATCATCCGTGCTGGCGAGGTATGAGGTTTCCGGCGAACGCAGGAAGCCGAAGCCGTCCGGCAGCACTTCGAGCGTGCCGTCGCCGAAAATCGTGTCGCCCGTTTTGGCTCGTTTTTTTAGAATGGCGAACATCAGTTCCTGCTTGCGCAGGCGGTTCGCACTTTCGATCTCGAGGCCGTTGGCCATCTCGATCAATTCGGACACGTGCAGAGTCTTAAGCTCGGATAAATGCATACGGAGAACCCGCAGGAGAAGGTGCGACGAAATGGAATCTGGGAGGAGAGTGAGCGGAACCGCTCAAGGACTTACACGTCTTTTCGACGTTTTGCGGATTCTAGCATAGCACACGCCAATTTCCGCCAGTGCGGCGTGATGGCATCTTTCTTGTCGAGCGTGTTGCCGGCTGACAACACGCTCATCTCGACGCGCTCGCCCGTCAAGCGGACTGCGGGCGCGCCGCTATGCGCCGCTTGCTTTACAGATTGCCGTCGAGGAACGCGGTGAGCTGCGACTTCGACAATGCGCCGACCTTCTGCGCGGCGACCGCGCCGTTCTTGAACAGGATCAGCGTGGGGATACCGCGCACGCCAAACTTGACCGGCGTCGATTGATGCTCGTCGACATTGATCTTGGCGATTTGCAGGCGATCAGCGTAATCCTTTGCGACTTCGTCGAGGATCGGCGCGATCATCTTGCACGGACCGCACCATTCGGCCCAGAAATCGAGCAGCACGGGTTTGTCGGATTTCACGACGTCCTGTTCGAACGATGCGTCGCTAATATGCTTGATTTGTTCGCTCATTGTATGAATACCTCTATCGGTTCGAGGCCCGCCTGAATTGCTCGCCACGATACGTCAAAACCTAAGGAAACTTCTGTTCGCTTTGCCGCATGCGGAACCTTGCTGACACGCCCGGAAAAACATGATGCCTTCTCCTGACATGTGCGCAAGGCACGCGCATGCGGGTCATCCGTACGGCAGTTTAGCTTAATTCGCTATGCGTTGCCGGGGGCGATAGTACTCATCAGGGGCAGTGGGGCCAACGGCTGCCGGTGAAGTGCCGCGACGTCCCAGTCACTGCAACGCACTGTATCTGGTGGCTGGCGCGGCGAACTCAAGTGCCTCCGCAGACGCTCGCGCCGGGCGGCTGCTATATGAACCGAAGAGCTTGATTCGCGCCTCGAGGTCGCTTTGCTCGTATTAACAGTCGCGCGATCGGCCAAGCGGTGATAGAATGTTTCGTGACGGGCCTCCTCGCATGGAGGGATGGTCAACCTGGTCAGGTCGGGAACGAAGCAGCCACAGCCGTTTTCCACCAGTGCCGAGGGTCGGGCTCGTCACCTTCCTTTTTCTTGCATCTGTCTGTTTCTTCTGTTTGTGTCTCCGCGGGTTTCTCCGCACCGTCTTCAAACTTGTGATTTACCCTTGGCATCGCCATTTTAGGTGTATGCGGTCGCGTCGCCATTGTCCTGCGCGCGCTCCATCTATTTTTTCCTATCGGTTCGGTAGCCGGTTTCAATCAAGCGGCGGGACGCCCTCATGTGCTGGTTTTGAGCGGCATCGTTACTGATACAATTTCCGGATGACCTATCAAGTTCTCGCACGCAAATGGCGGCCGAAGGATTTCGCGTCGCTCGTCGGACAGGAGCACGTGGTGCGCGCGCTCACGCATGCGCTCGACGGCGGCCGTCTGCACCATGCCTATCTGTTCACCGGCACGCGCGGCGTCGGCAAGACCACGCTGTCGCGTATCTTCGCCAAGGCGCTGAATTGCGAAACCGGTGTGACTTCCACTCCGTGCGGCGTATGTCGTGCATGCCGTGAGATCGACGAGGGGCGCTTTGTCGATTATGTGGAGATGGACGCGGCGAGCAATCGCGGTGTCGACGAAATGGCGGCGCTGCTGGAGCGTGCTGTGTATGCGCCGGTCGACGCGCGCTTCAAGGTCTACATGATCGACGAAGTGCACATGCTCACCAACCACGCCTTCAACGCGATGCTGAAGACTCTGGAAGAGCCGCCGTCACACGTCAAGTTCATCCTCGCCACCACCGATCCCCAGAAAATTCCGGTCACGGTGCTCTCGCGCTGTCTGCAGTTCAACCTGAAGCAGATGCCCGCGGGTCATATCGTCTCGCATCTCGAGCACATTCTCGGCGAGGAGAAAGTGCCGTACGACGCCCAGGCGCTGCGCCTGCTGGCGCGTGCCGCCGATGGTTCGATGCGCGATGCGTTGTCGCTGACCGATCAGGCGATCGCCTACTCCGCCAATCAGGTGAATGAAGACGCGGTGCGCGGCATGCTCGGCGCGCTCGATCAGAGCTATCTGATCCGCTTGCTCGACGCGCTCGCGGACGGCGACGGCGCGGCGGTGCTGGCGGTCGCCGACGAGATGGCATTGCGCAGCCTATCGTTTTCGACGGCCTTGCAGGATCTGGCGAGCTTGCTGCATCGGATCGCGTGGGCGCAGTTCGCGCCTTCGTCGGTGCTGGACGAGTGGCCCGAGGCCGGCG
>NZ_NPIH01000035.1 GCF_012275575.1 Paraburkholderia sp. SG-MS1
CCGGCCTGTACAACCGCGCTTATCTCACCGAACGGATGCGTGACCTGTTCGAACCGGGCGTGGCGGCCGGCGGCGAACTGGCGAGCGTCGCCGTGTTATTCGTCGATCTGGACGGCTTCAAGAAGGTCAACGACACCGCCGGTCACGAGGCCGGCGACGCGTTACTGTGCAGCGTCGCGGATCGGCTGTCGGCCTGCGTCGGACGCCGCGACACGCTCGCGCGCGTGGGTGGCGACGAGTTCGTGATCGTGATCAGCGCGTACGAGAACAGCGGGCATTTGATCGGGCTCGCGCGCCGCATCCTCGACATGATCGCGGTGCCGTTCGCGGTGGCTGGCAACGAATACTACCTGGGGGCGTCGATTGGCATCAGTCTGTTTCCCGAGGACGGCCAGGACGTCGCCACGCTGATGCGCAACGCCGACTCGGCGATGTATCACGCGAAGCAGCGCGGCCGCAACAACTTCCAGTTCTTCACCGCCGAGCTGAACCAGCGTCTGCAACGGCGCTTCACGATCGAGCAGTCATTGCGGCGCGCGCTCGCCGCCGACGAGCTGAGCCTCGTGTACCAGCCGATCGTCGATAGCCAGGATGGCCGCACGATCGGCGCCGAAGCGCTGCTGCGCTGGTATAACACCGAACTCGGCAACGTGTCGCCGGGCGAATTCATTCCGGTCGCCGAAGACGCGGGCCTGATCGTCGAGATCGGCGGCTGGGTGCTGGCACGGGCCTGCGCGCAGGTCGCCCAATGGCGGCGCACGCTGGCACCGGATCTGATCGTCGCGGTGAATCTCTCGCCGCGGCAATTCAACGATGGGCTGCTGGAGCGCATCGAGGGCTGTCTGGAGGAGTCCGGGCTCGAACCCGCGGCGCTGGAACTCGAGATCACCGAACGGCTGCTGATGAGCGACAGCGAAACGGTGCTGCCGATCCTGAGCGCGCTGAGCAAGATGGGCGTGCGGATGTCGGTCGACGACTTCGGCACAGGTTATTCGTCGCTGTCGTATCTGAAGCGCTTTCCGCTGCACAACCTGAAGATCGACCGCTCGTTCGTCGCGGGCTTGCCGGATCATCGCGATTCGATCGCGATCACGCAGGCCGTGGTGGCGATGGCGCATTCGCTCGGCATGAACGTGACCGCGGAAGGCGTGGAGACCGTCGAGCAGGCGGCCTTTCTGCGCACGATCGATTGCGACAAGCAGCAGGGGTATCTGTACAGCCGGCCGGTCGGCGCGAGTGCGTACGCGCGCCGCTTGTGCGACGCGCAGTTGAGCCTCGCCGGCGAGTCTTGAGCGGGGCGGGGACGGTCGCTCGGGTGAGGGC
>NZ_NPIH01000036.1 GCF_012275575.1 Paraburkholderia sp. SG-MS1
GCACGAGGCGGGAGACGAGTTCGAGGTTCCCCAGCATTGTTTTTCCCCTTATCAGAAATTATTCGAAGCGGTTTTTGCGCCCGTGGCGGCGTGTTCAGCGGGACCCGTTTGCTTTATGCTAAGCCGCGTGCGGTTGCGTCGACGGGGGTCGGCAGTAGGGCGCGCGAGTGCCGAGGCAATGCTGCGCCGTCGGCGTGCAAACCGGGTAGCATCCGCACTCGCCGCCGACCTGAGCCACCACCGCGCCGCGCCGCCGCTCAAACCACGGACCGGTTCCGTGGGTGCTCCGGCATCCCGCGCTTGACCAACTTGACCATACCGAGCATGAATTCTCCCGCCGCTACGACGATCGCCCTCGCCACCGCACTGCGCGATCACTTCACGAGCGTGGTGCTGCCCATGTGGCGCGGACCGGGATTCGACACCGTGCTCAAGTTGCCCCGTGAATCCCTCAGCGCCGCGGATCACGCGCCGCTGCCCGCCGCGCGCTATCGGGCGATGGCCTGCGCGCGGCAGCTGTTCGTATTCTCGCAAGCCGGCGACGTGGAGCATGCACAGGTGCTGTTCGACTCGCTAAGGCATACCTTTCAGGACACGGTCCACGGCGGATGGTTCTACAGCGTGGACGCGCACGGCGCGCCGCTCGACACCACCAAAGACCTGTACACACATGCGTTCGTCGTGTTCGCGTGCGCGGAATATGGGCGGCGGTCTGGCAATCGCGACGCGCTGGCGCTCGTGCACAACACGTCGGCGCTGATTCAGTCGCAATTCGCCGCCGACGGTGATCTGTTCAACGCCGCGCTGAGCGCGGACTTCGGCCGCGTCACCGGCACGCCGATCCAGAATCCGCTGATGCACCTGACCGAAGCCTGGCTGGCCGCCTGCGAAGCCACGCGCGACAACGTCTTCGGCGCTGCCTTGCGCCGTCTTGCCGGCGCGGTGGCGCATCACTTCGTGCATGAGCCGACCGGCTGCATCGCCGAATTGCCGATCGGCGCGAGCGGCAACCGTCTCGAGCCGGGCCATCAGTTCGAGTGGTTCTGGCTGGTTCGGCAGGCGGGCGCGCAGTTCGCTGGGACCGGCCTCGACGAAGCGCTTACACGCGCGTTCGCCTTCGCGCAGCAGCACGGCGTGGACCCGGCCACCGGCGGCGTGTGCGCATCGCTCGACGAAACCGGCGCGATCGAGGACGCCACCCAGCGAATCTGGGCGCAAACGGAATATCTGCGCGCGCTGGCCTGCCACGACGATCCGGCTTCGCTCGCCGCGCTGCCACGGCAAATCGAACTGTTCGAGCAACGCTTTCTGCATCCGCGTGGGTGGTTCGAGTGCAAGACGCCTGCCGGCGATGTGGCGCGCGCCGACATGCCGTCCACCACGCCCTATCACCTCGCCACTGCGTACGCCGGGTTGCCGGCCTGAGCGACGGCTAACCGCGTCGCTGCGCAGAGCCGTCCACCTCCTGTCTCGCTGCCACGGCCAGGACACTCGCCGAACCTTGGTATCACGCGCCCCCGGGGCAGGAAATTTGGCCGCTCTTGCCAGGCCAATCCCGCCGAGCCAGCGCGAACTGCATCATTGGGTTGGGTGCCGAAAACGAAGGGCGGCAAGGAAGTGCCCGCGTAGCAGCGCATCTGCCACCGACAGTTTCACGCGCTGTTTTCAGAGACCGAACTCGCAAAGCGCTACGCGACGGTCGCCACCTCCTCACCGACGAAGCGGTGCGCACCTATGTCCGCTGGGTTCGTACCAAGCCGAATGATTTCCAGGAGCAAACTCGCCGCGGCACGAGGGAAAGCTGAGGAGCCCAGGGGCAGCGAGCCGGTGAAACATGGGTGAGATGCGGCTGAAGCGCCACCCATCGCGAAACCGGCTACGCGCCGGCGACGAGTTCACCAAGCGGCCGACGCCGAGGCCGACCACCCGGTCGATCAATACTCTTCGCGTTGCCAAGGTCCCCAATCGGCGCCGGAAGATTTAAAACGCATATAAGTGGCGCTATGGCCGGTGGGAATATCCGATGTGTCGCCGTGCGGCTTCTGATCGGTGATATGAAGGGCAAAAGCCTGTCGGTCTTCGGTATCCACGGTGATGCGACCGACCGGGTCCAAGGCGCCCTCTTGAGGAGAGTTAGACTCCAATATCGCGAGATAGGGGGTCAATCGACTCCAGAACGACGTAAGTTCTTCCTGCAAATAATGTGTCAAAGTTTTTCCTGGAAGAGTAATACACGCAGTTTACCCTACCGGCCGGAACACCCTTCCAAATGCCTTCCGGAGCCTCAAAAAGGCCGATGCGGGGAATACCCGAATACGGGTTGATTGGCGTCCGTCATAAAGACGTGATACAACTCTCACTTCGCGCTCGATCTCGTGTTGAGAAAAAGCGGGTCGCGAATGCAACACACAACATTTACTGGATTAAAAATGGCAACAGGTACTGTGAAGTGGTTTAACGATGCAAAGGGCTTTGGCTTCATCACGCCGGACGACGGCGGCGAAGACCTGTTCGCACACTTTTCGGAAGTTCAAGGCAGCGGCTTCAAGTCCCTGCAGGAAAACCAGAAAGTGTCGTTCGAAGTTAAGCAAGGCCCGAAGGGCAAGCAGGCTGCAAACATCCAGCCGGCCTAAGTACCTTCAGGTACTTTGAGGCACCCTTAGGCGCTTGCGTCTGATGCAAAATGGCCCGCGTTCGCGGGCCATTTTCTTTGGTGCCCTGCCTTCTTTTTAAGCGCCGGCGTGGTTTAAATCGCGCGCATTCCGGGTACTCCGAATTCCGGAACGGGCCCGCGCATGTCATCGAGTTGTTGCGTGCGCAACACAGTTTCAGAAATTTCGAACACGGATACAGCCTGTTTCAACTGCTGCGTCTGCTGATGCAAGGAAGCCGCCGCCGCCGCGGCCTGTTCGACGAGCGCCGCGTTCTGCTGCGTCATCTCGTCCATCTGCACCACCGCCTGGTTCACCTGCTCGATGCCCGTACTCTGTTCGAGCGACGACGCGCTGATTTCCGCCATCATCTGCGTGACGCGCGAAATCGATGCCGACACGTTGCTCATCGCCTCGCCGGCATGCTCGACCAGCGCCGAACCGCCCTGAATCTCCGCGACCGATTCGCTGATCAAGGTCTTGATCTCTTTCGCCGACTGCGCGCTGCGCTGTGCAAGACCGCGCACCTCGCCCGCCACCACAGCGAAGCCACGGCCCTGCTCGCCCGCGCGCGCGGCCTCGACGGCCGCGTTTAGCGCGAGGATGTTGGTCTGAAAGGCGATGCCGTCGATCACCGAAATGATCTCGGCGATCTTGTCCGAGCTTTGCGCGATGCCGCGCATCTTGTCGACCACCTCGTTGACCACTTCGCTGCCGCGCGACGTCGCTTCAAGCGCGGTTTCGGCAAGCGCATTGGCCTCCCGCGCGTGATCCGCGTTCTGGCGCACCGTGGCCGTCAGTTCCTCCATGCTCGACGCGGTCTCTTCGAGCGATGCCGCCTGGTTTTCGGTGCGTGCCGACAGATCGGCGTTGCCGGTGGCAATTTCATCGGCGCCGAGGTGGATCGAGTCGGCGGATTCGCGCACTGACTGCACCGTGCGCGCCACACTCGCCTGCATTCTTGCGAGACCGGAGAACAGCCGGCCGATCTCGTTGGTGCCGCGAGCGGCGATCGGCTGGTCGAGACGCCCTTGCGCGATGCGCTCGAAGTGCTGGCCCGCCTCCTCCAGCGGCGCCACCACGCCCCGGCGCAGCCCCGCATAGACCGCGACGGTGCCGGCCACCAGCAACAGCAGGATTACCATGCTGACGACGCGAAATGCCGCCATGCGGGTGTCGATCGAATCGAGCGATGCGCGGCTCGCCGCCTCGCCGAATTGCACGAAGTTGTGCGACTCCGCGAGATAGGCGTCCTGGAACGACTGGGTCGGCTGATCGAGGAAGGCCTGGATGTTGTTCGAATCGAGAAACTGCACGAGTTCGGCGAGCGCGTCGTGCAGCTTCTTGTAGCGATCGGCGAGCGCCGTGGCGCGGGCGCTGTTTTCGTCGCTGGTCTTCGGCGCGCTCATGAACGCGCCGAAGGACTGATCGGCCGCCGTGAGCTGTTCGCGCGCGTGCTGCACGATGTCGGTCGGCTCCGCGGCGCCGCGCACCATGCGCGTGCCGGCGCGCGACAGATTGATGCGGGCGTCCATCAGGCGCTGGGTCGTCTCATTGACCGCATCCACCTGTTTCAACGCAATGTTCGACAGATCGCCGACGTCGTCATGAGTACGGGTGAGCGACCAGAAGCCCAGCCCCACCGTGACGAGCTGGAATACGCAGAACGCGGCCAGAACACATAACAGGCCCGAGGCGACCTTGATCTTGCTGAACATCGTGAATCCTGAGGGCGAAGAATAACGGGAGCTACGCCAGGGTTAACGGCAGGGTCGCGTGCGGCTTAAGGCCAATTTCATTAAAAATCGGCTTACAACCCCTTTTCATCGGCCAACGTCATGATTGCGGTTGTTTTGCACAACAATACGCCACACATTTTTCCGAATCACCTTGACGCGGTGCATTCAGGCTTCCTAGAGTGGGTAGGGACTGCACGACGCAGGCCAGTGCAGATGCCACCACGGGCCTCGCCCGAAGGAATCACGATGACCGACCTCCTCGACCGGGCGCGCGGCGCACTGCATGCCCAGCCGTTCAGCATGTTGCTAGGCGCGGAGCTGATGCATACCGGCACCAGCGAACTCACCCTGAGTTTGCCGATCCGCGACGAGTTGCGGCAGCAGCATGGCTTCGTGCACGGTGGGGTCATCAGCTATCTCGCCGACAATGCGCTCACGTTCGCCGGCGCGCTGTCGCTCGGGCCGAAAGTCGTGACCGGCGAATACAAGATCAACTATCTGCGCCCGGCAGTGAACGGCACGTTGGTCGCGCGCGCGAAGGTCGTGTACGCGGGCCGCCATCAGGCCACCTGCCAATGCAACGTGTACGTGATGGACGGCAACCGCGAGAAGCTCGTCGCCGTCGCGCAAGGGACGGTCAACCGGATCGGTGAAAACGGCGAACACGAACCGGCGGGATAATCTGACGGGAATGCTTCGGCGCGGCACCGGTCTCGCGTGATCGCGCATTCCCGCTGATGCGGGACTCGTGCGCGCGCAGCGAATCGGCGAATTCGCTATGACAAACGCAATGACGCCGCGTCGCGAAAGCCCGGCCGCGCCCTCTCCCCCCTCTCTGAACGAACGCGCGACCCGCATCTGCGCGACACCATCTCTCACCCTTTTGAGGAACCCTATGGACGAATTCGCTCTCGCCGCCGACGCGGACCGGCGCGCACACGCTTATCTCGCGGGCATCGGCAAGCGCCGCGTGTTTCCGGACGCAGCCGCGCTCGCGCAGCTCGCCGCCTTCGACGAAGCCTTGCCCCTGCACGGCCACGCGCCCGCCGACGTGCTGCGCCTGCTCGACGAAAGCGGATCGCCGGCGACGGTGGCGTCGAACGATCCGCGTTATTACGGTTTCGTGATCGGCGCGGTGCTGCCGGCGGCCGCTGCGGCCGAGCGCCTGATGGGCGCGTGGGACCAATGCGCCTCGACCTTCGACAACTCGCCGGCCGCCGCCGCGATCGAGAAAATCGCGGGGCGCTGGGTGCTCGAGGCGCTCGATCTGCCGCGCGAAGCGGCGATCGGCTTCGGCACCAGTGCGACCGCATGCACGCTCGTTTGCCTCGCCGCCGCGCGTCGCGCGCTGCTTGCACGCAAGGGCTGGGATTTCGATAGCGACGGGCTCGACGGTGCGCCACCGGTGCGCGTCGTCATCTCCGAGATGGCGCATATCACGGTGAAGAAGGCGTTGCGCGTGCTCGGCTTCGGCATGAAGCGCGTGATCGCCGCGCCGGTCGACGCACATGGCCGCATCGATCCCGCCCGTCTGCCGCCTCTCGACGATATGACGATCTTCTGCGTGCAGGCGGGCGAAGTGAACACCGGCGAATTCGACCCGTTCGCCGACTTGATACCGCGCGCCAAAGCGGCAGGCGCATGGGTGCACGTGGATGGCGCGTTCGGCTTGTGGGCGCGCGCGTCGTCGCAGCGGGTGTTGACCGAAGGCATCGACGGCGCCGATAGCTGGACCACCGACGGCCACAAATGGCTCAACACGCCTTATGACGGCGCGATGGCGATCTGCCGCGATGCGCAGGCGATGTCCTCGGCGATGAACAGCGACGCGGTCTACCTGAGCGGCGCACACGACGCGCAGAAGAACTTGACGCTCGAGTTCTCGCGCCGTCCGCGCGGCATTCCGATCTGGGCGGCGCTGCGCTCGCTTGGGCGCAGCGGCGTGCAGCAGATGGTCGATCGGCATTGCGCGCAAGCCGCGCGCATCGCCGACGGCTTACGTGCCGCGGGTTTCGACGTGCTGAATCGCGTGGTGCTGAATCAGGTGCTGGTGCGGGCAAAGACCGACGCGCAAACCGTCGCGATTCGTGAAGCGGCCCAAGCCTCCGGCGAAACATGGTTCGGCGGCACGGTCTGGCAAGGGCGGCCCGCGTTTCGCATCAGCGTGTCGTCGTGGCGCACGCAAGACGAGCACATCGACCGATTGGTCGAGCTGCTGACACGGCTGCTTGCTGAGCAGCGCGCCTGATCGCGGCTGCACGACCGACGCATGCAAAAAGGCCGTTCCCGCATCACGCGGGAACGGCACTTCACAGCGGCAACGCAGTTAAATGAAGCGCGCGAATCAATCCGCCGCGTAAGTCTTCTGCGTCTGCTCGCCGAGGCCTTCGATACCCAGGCGGATCGTCTGACCCGGCTTCAAAAACACCGGATTCGGCTTCACGCCCATACCGACGCCCGGGGGCGTGCCGGTCGAGATCACGTCGCCCGGTTGCAGGCTCATGCACTGCGACACGTACGACACCAGCTTCGCGACCCCGAACACCATCGTCTTCGTGCTGCCGTTCTGGTAACGGTGGCCGTCCACTTCGAGCCACAGGTTCAGGTTCTGCGGATCGGCGACTTCATCGCGCGTGACGACCCACGGGCCGATCGGGCCGAACGTGTCGAAGCCCTTGCCCTTGTCCCATGTGCCGCCGCGTTCGATCTGCCATTCGCGTTCCGACACGTCATTGATCACGCAGTAGCCCGCGACGTAGTCGAGCGCGTTGGCTTCATCGACATATTTCGCCGGCTTGCCGATCACGACGCCCAGTTCGACTTCCCAGTCGGTCTTCTTCGAGCCGCGCGGAATTTCGACATCGTCGTTCGGGCCGCAAATCGCGCTCGTCCACTTGTTGAAGATGACCGGTTCGGCCGGCACCGGCAGATTCGATTCCGCGGCATGGTCCGCGTAATTCAGCCCGATGCAGATGAACTTGCCGATTCGCGCGACGCACGGCCCGAGGCGCGGATTGCCTTCGACCACCGGCAGCGAAGCCGGGTCGAGCGCGCGCAGTTTGGCGAGACCTTCGTCGGTCAGCGCGGCGCCGTCGAGATCGCCGATCACCTTGGACAGATCGCGAATCTTGCCTTGCGCATCGAGCAGGCCCGGCTTTTCCTGGCCTTTCGGCCCATAACGAAGCAGTTTCATCGTGGTACTTCCCTTTTGTGTTCAGTGATATTCGGTTCGTCAATCAGTGCGCGTCAGTTCGACCAGCCGCCGTCGATCACATGCGCCTGGCCCGTGGTGAACGACGACTCGTCGGACGCGAGATACAGCGCCAACGCCGCGATCTCGTCGGGCTTGCCGACGCGGCCCATCGGCTGACGCGCGACGAACGCCGCTTGCACGGCGTCCACCGTCGTACCTTGCGCCTGAGCCTGCGCCGCGATCCGCTGTTCGAGCGACGGCGAAGACACCGTGCCCGGGCAGATCGCGTTACAGCGTACACCACGCGTGACGAAATCGGCGGCAACGGCCTTGGTCAGTCCGATCACCGCGGCCTTCGACGCGCCATAGGCAAAGCGGTTCGGCACGCCCTTCACGCTCGACGCCGCCGACGACATGTTGATGATCGAGCCGCCGCCTTTCTCGAGCATGCCCGGTAAAAACGCGCGGATCATACGGTACATCGCCTTCGCGTTCAGGTCGAACGCGAAATCCCAATCCTCCTCGCTGCATTCGAGAATCGAGCCGGCGTGCACGAAGCCCGCGCAGTTGAACAGCACGTCGATCGGGCCGACCTCGGCGGCCAGCGCCTTGATCGCCACACCATCGAGCACATCGAGTTGACGCGCCTCGACCGGCTTGCCCGCCAGTCCGTCGATGCGGATGTCCGTGGCGATCACGCGCGCGCCTTCCCGTGCGAAGAGTTCCGCAGTGGCGAGACCGATGCCTTGTCCTGCCGCGGTAATCAGGGCCGTTTTGCCGGCCAGTCTTTGTGTCATCTACGACTCCATGTGAATGGGCTGCTTGTGTCCTGCTGACTCTTCCAGAAATCAAAGCCGGTAAAACGCGGCGGCGTTCTCCCCGAACACCGCTGCGCGCTCGGCCTCGCTCAACGACGCGAGCAAGGTGGTGGCCACCGAATGCCAGAGCAGATAGTCGCCGTTCAGATCGAGCACCGGCCAGTCGCTGCCCCACATCACCCGCGCCGGGCCGAACGACGCGAGCAGATGTTCGACGTAAGGCCGCAGCGTGTCCTCGGTCCAGCCGGGCGACGCTTCGGTCGCGAGACCGGAGAGTTTGCAATGGACTTGCGGCAGGCTTGCAAGCCGCGCGATCGCATCCTTCCACACCTGGAAGCCCGCCTGGCGATACCGGATCGGCGGCTTCGCGCCGTGATCGACGACGATGCGCAGCGTCGGAAAACGCTTCGCGAAAATTTCGACGTATTCGACGTGACGCGCGTAGATCAGCGCGTCGAACGCGAGGTCGTGCGCGATCAGCGCTTCGATCGCCGGCGCGAGATCGGGGTTCGCGATCCAGCCGTGGTCGGGCAAATCCTGCAGCATCGGCCGCACACCCTTGAACTTGGGCTCTCGCGCGAGCGCTTCGATCAACGCAGGCGCATTCGGCAGCAGCAACGGGACCCAGCCGACCACGCCCGCGATCGACTGCTCGTTGCGCGCGAGGTCCAGCAGGTAGCGTGTTTCGTCGATGGTCGGCGCGGCCTGCACCACCACTGTCCGCTCGATGCCCGCCCGCTCGCGCAAGGGCGTGAGATCGGCCGGGCCGAACGGCCGGTACAGAATCTTCAGCTCCGGCGTGAGCCACTCGTAGTCGCCCCGCGCGGGGTCCCAGTAGTGCTGGTGGGCGTCGATCAACATCGTCGAATCAATCCTCTGGCGCGGGTGCGCGCGCGTCGAGCAAGCCTTCGTCGCGCAGCGCGGACCACAGGCCCGCGGGGATCGGTTGCCCGAACGACGCGACGTTCTCACGCAATTCTTCGGCACTGCGCGCGCCGGTCAGCACGGTGGCGACCGCCGGATGCGCATACGGAAACTGCAACGCGGCAGCGGCGAGCGGCACGCCATGCGCGCGGCACACCGCCTCCAACCGCGCGACGCGCTCGATCACTTCGGGAGGCGCGTCGCCGTAATTGAATTTCAGATCACCCTCGACACCACGCGCCAGAATGCCCGAGTTGAACGCGCCGCCTAAGAGGATGCTGACGCCACGCGCTTCGCAGGCGGGCAGCAGGTCGTCGAGCGTGGTCTGTTCGAGGAGCGTATAACGGCCCGCGAGCAACGCGCAATCGATATCGAACTCGGCCATCGCGTCGAGGATGACCGCGCCTTCGTTGACGCCGAGCCCGACCGCTTTGATCGCGCCTGTCGAGCGCAACCGGTCCAGCGCGCGCAAGCCGCCGCCTTCGGTGAGTTGCCGCCAGTAATGGGGATGCTGGTCGCCGTGCGTGATGCGGCCAATGTCATGCACCAGCAGAATGTCGATCTCGACGATGCCCATGCGCTGCTGGCTGTCTTCGAACGAACGCATGATGCCGTCGTGCGTGTAGTCGTAGATCGCTTCGAAGGGCAGCGGGTTTTGCCAGCCCTCGCGGTCGTCGAAGGGCGAGGTGCGCGGCACGAAGCGGCGGCCCACTTTGGTCGACAGCACGTATTCGCTGCGCGGATAACGGCGCAGCGCGTCGCCCAGGCGATGCTCGGCCTTGGTGTTGCCGTAATGCGGCGCAGTGTCGAAGTAGCGCACGCCCGCGTCCCACGCGGCGGTAATGGTCGCGTGGGCTTCCTCATCGGACAAATCGCGGTACAAGCCGCCGAGCGGCGCCGTGCCGAGACCCAATCCACTCACCTGCAATGTGCCGCGGCCAATGCGGCGCCGCTGGCCGATCTTCGATGCGATCGTCGCCGTCATTGAGCGCGTCTCCTTGTGTCGACTGGCGTGAGTGCTTCAGCACTCACGCCGGTCTCGTTTCTATTTTTACCATGCGCGGACAGGGTTTGCCCACTGCGTGTCAATGCGGCTCGATCGCGACCACCCGTTGCACGGGCGCCCCACTCGACGGCAGGCAGGCAGGCCCAACCGGCTCGAACGTCTTGTAGACCAGAATGAATTCCTGATGCCCGAGCATTTCGGATTTCGACGCCGCGCCACGCGCCACCGCGACCGTTTGCTCGAACACTTCGCGGCCGACTTCATCGAGCGTGCCGCGGCCTTCGAGAATGCGGCCCGCATCCACGTCCATGTCGCCGGAAAGATTGCGATAGGTCGCCGGATTCGCGCATACCTTGATGACCGGCGAGATCGCCGAGCCGACCACCGAGCCGCGCCCGGTCGTGAACAGAATCACATGCGCGCCGCACGCGATCAGCTCGCCGATCTCCGCGTTGTCGCTGATGTTCGGAAAGCCGAAGCGCGGCTCGCCGTCCGGCACGACGTCGAGCAGATAGAGGCCGCCGGTCGGCGGAATATCGCCGGGTTTGATGATGCCGACTATCGGCGACGCGCCGCTCTTCGCATACGCGCCGAGCGATTTCTCTTCCTGCGTGGTGAGGCCGCCGTCCGCGTTGCCCACCGCGAAGCTGCCGTGTCCGAGAATCGAGTAGTAGCGCGCCGCCTTCGCGACGCACTCGACGATTTCATCACCGAGTTCCGGCCGCGCCGCGCGCGTCTTCATGTGGAACTCGCAGCCCACCAGTTCGCCAGTCTCCTCGAAGATGCAGGCCGCGCCCGCGTCGATCAGATGATCGAACGCGCGCCCCACCGCCGGGTTTGCGGTGATGCCGCTCGTGCCATCCGAGCCGCCGCAAATCGTGCCGATCACCAGTTCGCTCAGCGCCATCGGCACTTTGCGTTGCGCGGCGAGTTGCGCGCGCGCCCCGCGAATCCAGTCGACGCCGTATTGAATCGTGCTGCGCGTGCCGCCCTTCTCCTGGATCGTCAGGACTTCGACGGGACGGCCGCTCGCCCGCACCACGTCCACGAGATAATGCTTGTTCATGCTCTCGCAACCGAGCGACACGAACAGCACCGCGCCCACGTTCGGATGCGTGGTGAGGCGCTCGAGCATCTTTTCCGCGTACCCGTTCGGATAGCAGCCGGGGAAGCCGATCAGATGCACGGGCGGCTCGCGTTCGGCGCACGGGTCATCGAACGCGTCGAGCGGCTCGCGAAACTGGGTGACGATCTCGCGCGCGACGTGATGCGCGCATTCGACCAGATACGCGACGGCGACCACATTGCGGATGCCCTTGCGGCCGTCGCTGCGCAGATAGCCTTGCAGCATCGGTTGCTGCGCGGCGCTTGCTAGGGAAGTGTCAGTCATGATGGTTCCAGCGGCGCAACAGGCCGCGTGAGGGTGCGCGTGTCAGTGATGGACGAACTCGTGACCCGCGTCGTGCGTATAGGTCGGCAAGTAGTCGCTTTCGAGGTTGTGCGTATGCAGATGCGCACCGCGCGCCACCGTTTCGGTCACGTGGCCGATCACGGCGCCGTAGCGCAGCACCTTGTCGTCTTTCGCGAGCTCATGGCGTGCGACCTTGTGGCCGAGATCGATGGTGCGGGTCAGCGTGACGCGCTCCCCTTCGATGTCGACCTGCGTGCCCGCGTCGAGTCGCGCCGCCGCGATCAGGCAGTTGTCGGCGGGGCTGAGCAGGATCAGGCGCGCATCGGTTGGCAATGGACGGCTGGTCAAGTGAGGTCTCCGGTTGGGTGCGTACGAAGCGTGCGCATCAGTTCTGGCCTTCGCCGCTGGCAAGGCGCGCCACCATCAGCGAGCCGAGAATGATCGCGCCGTAGATCGCCTGAATCCAGAACGACGGCACCTGGGCGAGCGTCAGCAGGTTCTGCACGACGCCGAGCAGCAGCACGCCGGAGAGCGCGCCGAGCATCGTGCCCTTGCCGCCGTCGAGCGAAATGCCGCCGATCACCGCCGCCGCGAACACCGTGAAGATCATGCCGTTGCCCTGGTTCGCGTTGATCGCGCCGACATAGCCGGTAACGATCAGACCTCCGAGCGAGGCCAGAATGCTGCCCAACACGAACACGCCCCACGTGATGCGCTCGACGCGAATCCCCGCCGCGCGCGCCGCTTCCGGATTGCCGCCGATCGCGTACAACGCGCGGCCGAGGCGGTGATAGCGCAACACGAATGCGGCGATCGCGAACGCTGCCGCCGCGAGCCACACCGACAACGGCAAGCCGAACACGATGGTGGTGGCGAGCGTGAAGAACGACGGCGGCATATCGAACAACGTGCCGCCCTTGGTCGCGCCGACCAGCATGCCGCGCAACACGATCAACATGGCCAGCGTGACGATGAACGCATTCAGCCGCAAGCGGACCACCAGAAAGCCGTTGATCAATCCGATCACCGCGCCCACCGCGACGATCGCGGCCAGGCCGACCGCCGTCGGCCATTGCGTGCCGAAGCCTGCGGACGCCGCCGGCATTACCAGCATCGCGCCTACGGCGGGGGCGATGCCCACGGTCGATTCGAGCGACAAATCAAACTTGCCGGTCAGCACGATCAGCGATTCCGCGAGCACGACGAGCGCGAGCGCCGCCGACGCGCCGAGCACGCTGATCAGATTCGCTTTCGTGAGAAAGCTCGGGCTGACGAACGCGCCGATCACGATCAGCAACGCGAGCGCGGGCAGCAACGCCAGTTCGCGCAGGCGCGCGAGTTCGGTGCGCGCGCGCTTGCCGCGCGAGCCCGCCGCGGCGGATTGCGCCGGCGCTTGCGCCGTGGCGAAAGCGGGGCTGGATACACTATTCTTCATGGAGACTGACTCCTTCAACGGATGCAATCAGGTCGTGATCCTGCCAACCCGCGGTAAATTCGGCCGCGACACGGCCACGGAACATGACCAGCACACGGTCACAGGTACGCAGATCGTCGAGCTCGCCGGACACGACCAGCACGGCTTTGCCCTCTTCGCGCACGCGATCCACGACGGAGAGCAACGCTTCTTTCGATTTCACGTCGACGCCCGCAGTGGGGTCGATCAGTACGAGCACGTCGGGGTCGGTGGCGAGCGCGCGCGCCATCACCACCTTCTGCTGATTGCCGCCGGACAGTCCGGACACGACATGGTCCGGGCCTTGCGCGACGATGCCGAGCGCGTCGATCATCTTCTGGCCGAACGCGTGCTTCTTCGCGGGCGGCGCGATGCCGAACTTGCCGAGCACGCGCGCGATCGTCATCGATGCGTTTTCCGCGATCGATTGCGTGAGCACGAGGCCTTCGTGATGCCGGTCCTTCGGCACGCAGCCAATGCCGTGCGCCAACGCGGCAGGCACGTCGCCGGGCGGCAATGCCTTGCCGTCCACGCTGACCGTGCCGCCTTTGACCGTGCGCAAGCCGGCGATCGCTTCGGCGACGCTCGTGCGGCCGCTGCTCGTCGCGCCGGTCAGGCCGACCACTTCGCCGCGCTTGACGGTAAACGACACGCCTTCGTAATCGGAGCCGGCCAATTCGTCGACGCGCAGCGCGATCGCCGTATCGGCGGGTAAGGCGGCGCGCGCGGCCGCGTCGGCGACGTTCAGACCGCCGCGTTCGCCGGTCATCGCTTCGATCAGTTGCTCGCGCGGCAACGCGGACACCGGCGCGCTGACGATATGCCGCGCATCGCGCAGCACCGTCACCGCCTGGCAAATCTCGTAGACCTCCTGAAGATGGTGCGAGATAAAGAGGAAGGTCACGCCTTCGCGCTGCAACTCGCTGATGCGCTTGAACAGACGCTTGATCTCGTCGCCGTCGAGCTGCGCGGTAGGCTCGTCGAGGATGATGAAGCGCGCCCCGTACGACAGCGCCCGCGCAATCTCCACGAGCTGCCGCGCTTCCACGCTCAGATCGCCGGCACGCGCGTCTTCGCGCACGTCGATCTTCCAGTGATCGAGCAGTTCGCGCGCGTCGCGGCGCATCGCCTGCCAATCGATCATGCCACCGCGCACCGGCTGCCGGTTGATAAACAGATTCTCGGCGACGCTCAGCTCGCGAATGATCGTCGAATGCTGATAGACGCAGGCGACGCGCTCGCGCCACGCGTCGCGATCCGCGATGGACGGCGCGCTCACGCCGCCGAACCGCACCTCGCCGGTGTCGGGCTTGCGCAGGCCGGTGAGTATCGACACCAGCGTCGACTTGCCTGCGCCGTTACGCCCGACGAGCGCATGCGACTCGCCGGGCATCACGCGGATACTCACGTCCTTCAGCGCGGCCGTCGAGCCGAAGCGTTTGGTCACTTCCAACGCTTCGACGACCGGCACGGATGGCGTCGGTGCGCTCATTTGGCCGCTCATTTGGCCGCTCATTTGACCGTATTGCCCCACAACGCCTTATCGTCGACATTGGACTTCGTCACGAGCGGCGCGGGCAACTGATCTTCGAGCACACCCGGCGCGAGCTGGATGATGTTGCTGCCGTGATCGGTCGGGCCCGGCTTGAAGGTCTGTCCCGCCAACGCAGCCTTGATGTAGAACAGGCCGTACTTCGCGTACGAATCGGCGGGCTGCGAGATGGTCGCGTCGATATCGCCACGGCGAATCGCTTCGAATTCCTGCGGAATGCCGTCGTTACTCACGATCACGACGTGCTTCGCATCGCCTGCCGGAAACAGCATCTGCTTGCGCCGCAAGGTTTGCAGCGTCGGCGACAGATAAACGCCGCCCGCCTGCATGTAGATCGCCTTCACGTCCGGATTGGCGGTCAGCAGACTGTCGAGCGCGGTAGCCGCGACGTCGCCCTTCCAGGCGGCCGGAATTTCCAGCAGCGACAAAGCCGGATAACCCTTCAGACACGCGCGGAACGCTTCCGACCGGTCGCGCCCGTTGACCGACGCGAGGTCGCCCATGATCTGCACGACCTTGCCCGCCTTCACGTGTTCGCCGATGTATTTGCACGCCTTCTCGCCGTATGCGTGATTGTCGGCTCGCACGACCATCGCGACCTTGCCTTGCGTCGGCGCGACGTCCACCGCGACTACCGGCACGTTCCGGGCCGCGGCGGCGTCGAGTGCGCGGCTGATCGCCGCCGAATCCAGCGGGCCGACCACGATGCCCTTCGAACCGAGGTTCAGCAGGTTGTTCATGTCGGTGATCTGCTGCGCGGGATCGCCGTTCGAATTGACCGGCGCGAGGATGTCGAGGCTCATCTCCTTCGCGTACTTGGGCAGGTAGTTGTTGTACGACTGCCAGAACGGCGACGTGAGCAGCGGCAGGCCGAGGCCGATCTTGCCGGCGTCGGCGGCTTGCGCGGCGCCGCTCACGGCGACACCGGCGGCGCATGCGGCCGCGGCGAGCGTGAAGAGTGAACGGCGGAACAGGCGATGGGCCGCGTGCGGCCTCTGAACGGACGTGAACATGGGGTTGTCTCCTACGATGCGTTTGTTGAACTGCGTGAACCGGTCATGGAATGCCGGCACTTCGTCCCGCGCTTTCTTATCGGATGTCTTATCGGCTATTGGCGTGCGCTCATTCACCAATGAACGTATTATTCATATACGGACTTTTCGAAGTCAAGGAATCTACGCCGGATGGGGCTCCGTACTTTCCCTGGACGCGCGCCGCCTTGCTCAAGATTCGCCCCGCGCTTACATTCATGCGCCAGATAATGAGAAATGCACACGGACCCGGGCCGACGATGGACGCAGAAGACAAAGACGACGCCGAGCGTTACCGGGCCCCCGCGCTCGACAAAGGCCTCGACATTCTCGAACTGCTCGCGGAGCAGAAAGAAGGGCTCACGCGCGCCGAAATCACCAAGCTGCTGGGGCGTAACGCGAGCGAGATGTACCGCATGCTCGAACGCCTCGTCGCGCGGCAGTATGTGGTGCGCTCGGCGGCGGGCGACCGCTATTCGCTGAGCCTGAAGCTGTATGCGCTCGCCCACCGTCATCCGCCGATGAACCGGCTGATCTCCGAAGCACTGCCGCTGATGCAGCGCTTTGCCGACGCTGCCGAACAATCGTGCCACCTTGTGGTGTACGACCGCGGCAACCTGCTGGTGATCGCCCAGGTGGATGGGCCGGGCACGTGGGGCATGTCGGTGCGGCTCGGTTCGCGAGTCGGCTTGATCGATACCGGCTCGGGCCGTGTGATGCTCGCGTTTCAAAGCATCGAGCAGCGTCAGCAGATGCTGGCCGAGCACACCAAGGTGAAGGGCGAGGTGACGATCGACCGCGACGCGCTGGAGCTCGCGTGCGAGCGGATTCGCGCGGCGGGTTTTTCGCAGAAGGACAGTCAGCAGACCTTCGGCGTCACCGACGTGACGTTTCCGATCCAGGGGCCGTCCGGCCAGGCGATCGCGGTGCTGACCTGTCCGTACCTGCGGCGTATCGACGAGTACGTCGCCCCGACGCTCGAAGCCGCGACCGTACTGCTGCGCGAGACCGTGCAGGCGCTGTCGATGTTCCACGAGCACGACGTTTGAGTTGCTTTGATCTGCTCCGGACCGTGTCAACTTGCGTTGCCGACGCGCGCAAGCGTGCCCTGATCCGTTGAAAATAGACCGCTCGCGCACATGGTTTAGAATGGCGACCCTCTCAAATTACGCCGCATGGGTTCGCTCATGCGCGCTCATCGATAAGCAATGGCGAAACTTCTGACCGATTCCGAATTCCAGCGTTTTTCCGAACTCCAGCAGAAGCAGTCGAGCTTCACGATCACGCCCGCAGAAGCCGACGAACTGCGCGACATCGTCGCTCATGCGCAAAAGCGCCGCGACGACCGCGCCGCGGCGATGCAAAGCATCGAGACGTTCATCCAGCAATTCGACATCAGCCCGGACGAGCTGTTTTCGCCGGAACAGATCGGCGAAGCCGCCCGCACTTACGGCCTGATTCCGGCCGCAAAGAAAGAGCGCGTGCTGCCGCCGTCGTTCACGTTCAACGGCAAGCCGTACCAGTGGACCACGCGCGCGCTGCCGGACGATATTCGCGTGCCGTTGTTCGATGCGTTCAAGGCGGGCCAATCGGTGAAATCATTCATTGCGACGCTCAAGGATGCGAACCGTTGCGCGGTGACGATCGCGCGTCTCGAGCGTGAAACCGGCGCGGTGTATGCAGATGCGTGGCTGGAAGAGTTGTCGGTGACGCGCACGCAAGTCGACGAAGCCGCGGCGAAGCTGCCGGCTTGAGCTTGCGGTCTGATTTTATTGCAGTGTGAGAGGCCGGTGGGGCCTCTCGCGGTGTGGGAGCTGTTGGGGTCTTCGAACACGGCCGCTTTTGATTCACCGTCGTTCGGCCAGCTTCGGAGGTTCGATAGCCTCTGAACGCCCTACCCCGCCGTCTCGTCCAACGCCATCCGAAACCCGACCACCCCCGGGTCTTCGGTCCGCGTAATCGTGAACCCGCAGCGTTTGGCAAGCGCGATCATCGCGCCGTTTTCGCGCAGCGCCTCGCCCACCAGCCAATGGACGCCGCGCGCGCGCGCGTATCTGATGATCCGCTCCATCAGCAATTGCCCGAGGCGCCGGCCTTTCTGATCCGAGCGCACCGCGACCGCGAATTCAGCGGTTTCGTTATCCGGGTCGGAGACGGCGCGCACCACCCCCAGGGTCCGGACGAAACCCTCGTCGGACGTCACGGTCGCGATCAGCGCCATTTCGCGGTCGTAGTCGATTTGCGTCATCCGCGCGAGTTGCGAGTGGTCGAAGCTGCCCACCGCGCCGAAAAAGCGTAAACGCAAATCCTCGGGTGTCATCGCTTCGACGAAGTCATGATGCGCGGCCTCGTCTTCCGGACGGATCGGCCGCACCGTCACCCGCAAGCCTTGCCAGTCGAGCGTCTCTTCGAAGCGGCGCGGGTAAGGCACGATCGCAAGGCGGCTTCGTTTGGCGGCGAGGCTCAGCACGGGATCGACCACCGTCACACGGTCACGATAGACCCTCAATGTCAGCGCCAGGGCGACGATCTCCTTGACGTCGCACACCGCCTGCGAGAGCGCCGTCAACGCGGTAAGCGCCGGCTCCGGTGCGACCAGCCGTGCGTAGCGCGAACGCGTGACGATGTCGCGCGCGAGCACGGGGTTCAGCGGCGGCAGGCCGTAGACGCGCAACGCCTCGGACACGCCGTCGGCGGAGGGCGCGGTGAAGACGAACACCGGGCCGAAGTTGTCGTCGTCGTGCAGCTCGATAGCGATATCGACCACCGGCTTTGCGGACGACCCGGCACTGTCTTCAGCGCAGTCCGCCGTGGACGTTGCCACAGATGCGTTGGGCGCTCGTGCCGCTCGTTGCGTGGGCGTCTGCGCAGCGGCGGCATGACCCGCGCTTGGCGCCCCGCTCTCCGCCTGCGCTTCGACCTCCAACCCGAAACGCTCGAGAAACCGCGCCGCCGCCTCGCCCTTCCACTCATGCTCGCCCGTCGCCAGCGCGGCGCAAGCCTGCGCCTGAGCCGCATCGATCGCATCGGGAATCCGCGCGGGCAATCCTTCCGGCGTTTGCATCAGAAGCTCGCGCCCGAGCCGGTAATCGACCAGACGGGCGAACGCGCGCGCGAGCCGCTGCGGCGTCGTGTGAACCGGGATGCCCTGCGCATGCAGCGCGTCGCGCGTGGCGGCGTCCAGGCCGCCGAAGAAGCACGCAAGCAAGCCGCGATAGGCGAAGCGCTGATTCTCGATCAGCGCCTGCGCGACTTCACCGACCGGCGCGCCGTGCGTCGATGCATGGACCACGAACGCGGTGCCGGTGCTGCGATGCTCCGCCAGCAGTTTGAGCGCGGCACCGAAGTGCTCGGGACGCGCGTCGTCGCCGAGTTGCAGCGGATTGCCGCCGACCGCATGCGGGAGCACCTGCTGCAACGCGTCCGAGGCTTCGTCTGGCCAGGGCGCGAGCATGCCGCCAGCGGCGGCGAAGGCGTCGCAGGCAAGCGTCGCGAGACCGCTGTCGCTGGTGATCAGCGTCGCCGCGCCACCGGCGGCAACACGGCCGACGCCGAGCGTCTCCACCTCGTCGAGCAGATCGTCGAGCGCATCGACGCGCACCATGCCCGCGCGCCGGAACGCGGCGGTATAGAGCGCGTCGACGGGATCGGCGCGGCCCGAGCGCAATGCGAGCACCGGCTTGTTGCGCGCCGCCGCCCGCGCCGCCGACATGAACTTGCGCGCCGCACGCACCGTATCGAGTTCGAGCAGGATGGCGCGCGTGCCGGGGTCGCTTGCGAGATAGTCGAGCACGTCGCCGGCATCCACATCGGCCTCATCGCCGAGCGCCACCGCGTGGGAAAAACCGAGCCCGCGCGCTTGCGCCCAACCGAGCACCGCATTGGTCAGCGCATTGGATTGCGACACCCACGCGACGCCGCCCGCCTTGACCGTGCACGACGGCGCGCCGAGATGCGCGCGCAGCGCGGGCGACACCACCCCAAGACTGCCCGGCCCGACAAGGCGCAGCAGATGCGGCCGCGCCGCCGACAACGCGTGCCGCAGCGCGAGCCGGTCGTCATCGCTGCGCGCTTCGCCGACGATGATCGCGGCCCGCGTACCGAGCCCACCGAGCTTGTGGATGATTGCCGGCCACGTGGCGGGCGGCGTGCAGATCAGCGCGACGCTCGGCGCTTGCGGTAAATCGCCGGCGTCGCCGAACACGACATGTTCGCCAAGCTTTTCGTACTTCGGATTGACCGGCCACAGCGGGCCGCCGAAGCCGCCTTCCAGCACACGCGCCCACACCATCGCGCCGGTGCTGCCGGGCCGCTCGGACGCGCCGATCACTGCGACGGATTTCGGACGAAACAAGGCGTCGAGATTGCGTACGGTCACGGGCGCTCCGCGAAAGTGAGGAGGACGCGCCGGCCCGGCGGCTCGGCGCGTGTCTCAGTCAGCATAGGCGAAGTCGCGCGCTTGCGCGGATGTTGGCGTCAAGACTCTCGCCCACGCGTCGCAACAGACGGGCAAAAAAAAGCCGCGTCGTCGACGCGGCTTCCTCATTCATGCGCTGCCGGCAATCACATCGACTTCCTGAATGGCGCACCCGAGTGCTCGCGCAGTTCGTTGAACACGATTTTCGGCCACGCCTTTTGCGCGACTTCGATTTCGGACACGTGCGAGGCCAGATACGTCGGCGCGTCCGACGCGTCGAGCGCGATCCGCGCCGCGTATGAATCGGTGAAGCGGCGCAGTTCGGCCGCGTCGTCGCAGGTCACCCAGCGCGACAGGCGGTAACGCGCCGGCGCCATCCGCACGTCGACCTTGTACTCGGTCGACAGACGATGCGACACCACCTCGAACTGCAGTTGCCCGACCGCGCCGAGAATCATCAGGCCGCCCACTTCCGGACGGAACACCTGAATCGCACCCTCCTCGCCGAGTTGCTTGAGCGCTTCGCCGAGCTGCTTCGCGCGCATCGGGTCGACTACTTCGACGGTCTGGAAAATTTCCGGCGCGAAGAACGGCAGGCCCACGAACTGCAACTGCTCGCCTTCGGTCAGCGTATCGCCGAGGCTCAGCGTGCCGTGATTCGGAATACCGATGATGTCGCCCGGATAGGCTTCGCTCACCGTCTCACGGCGCTGCGACAGGAACGTCACCACGTTGTTGGCGCGGAACGTCTTGTTCGAACGCGTGACCTTCACCGCCATGCCACGCTCGAAACGCCCCGAGCACACGCGGATGAACGCCACGCGGTCGCGGTGCGCGAGGTCCATGTTCGCCTGCACCTTGAAGACGACGCCGGTGAACTTCGGCTCATCCGGCAACACCGGACGCTGCACGGTCATGCGCATCGACGGCG
Source organism: Paraburkholderia sp. SG-MS1 (assembly GCF_012275575.1). Classification (GTDB taxonomy): domain Bacteria; phylum Pseudomonadota; class Gammaproteobacteria; order Burkholderiales; family Burkholderiaceae; genus Paraburkholderia. The sequence continues at coordinate 21,127 of NZ_NPIH01000036.1, forward strand.
GCGGCGCGAGATCGACCAGCGCGTCGAGAATTTCCTTCACGCCGAAGTTGTTGATCGCCGAGCCGAACAGCACGGGCGACTGCTGGCCGGCCAGGAACTGCTCACGATCGAAGTCGGGCGTCGCGCCGGTGATCAGATCGATCTCTTCCTTGGCCTTCGTCCAGCTATGGCCGAAACGGCGCTCGCCTTCCTCGTCGCTCAGACCCTGCAGCGTTTCCACCGCGCCGCCCGCCGTATCCTGGCCCGCACGGAACACGCGCACCTGATCGCGCTGGATGTCGTAGACGCCTTGGAATTCCTTGCCCATGCCGATCGGCCACGTGAACGGCACGGCCGCCACGCCAAGATGCTGCTCGATTTCATCGAGCAGTTCGAGCGGCTCGCGCACCTCGCGGTCGAGCTTGTTGATGAAGGTGACGATCGGCGTCTTGCGGCTGCGGCAGACTTCGAGCAGCTTCAGCGTTTGCGCTTCGACACCGTTTGCGCCGTCGATCACCATCACCGCGGCATCGACCGCGGTCAGCACGCGGTAGGTATCTTCAGAGAAGTCTTCGTGGCCCGGCGTGTCGAGCAGATTGATGACGGCGTCGCCGTACTCGAACTGCATCACCGAGCTGGCGACCGAAATGCCGCGCTGCTTTTCGATTTCCATCCAGTCGGACGTCGCGTAGCGATTGCTCTTGCGGCCCTTCACGGTACCGGCGATCTGGATCGCGCCCGAGAACAGCAGCAGTTTTTCGGTGAGCGTGGTTTTACCCGCGTCCGGGTGGGAAATAACCGCGAACGTGCGGCGGCGTTTGAGTTCGGAGACTGACATCGGGTCTGGCGGTCGCAGAAAGGGGGTTCGGGCGGTTCCCGGCAGCCTGTGGCGACCGGGTGCCGCGCCTTGCGCGGCGGCGTCGGGCTGCGGGAATTGGGCCGGAACCCGCATCGACTGGCAAACTTCGCCGCGTCGGAAACAGGTCTCGAACAGACGTTCGACACTACGGGAATCGCCAGCGCAGAACAGCGCAGGGAACGAATGATACACGCCCGGGGCGGCGCGAGGGGAGACGGGGTCGCCCGCGCCCGTCGGCGCGCGGCCATGCGGCGGGCTGAAGCGGCGACCGATCGGCATACGCCGATGGATCGCACGCTTCGTCTATCTGGCGCCACTGGCGCGGCAACTTGCAAAGGTGAGGGTTTTCGGGACTTGATAGCGAGCGTCGAAGCGCATCAAAAGGTGATGCTGGACACGCATGGTTCACGCACCTGCGAAGCGAATTTCACGAGAACGTAAAATGCAACGGACCCTCATGAAACATTCGACAGAACGTTCGGCAGAATCCTTCGCATAGCTTTGGAACACCCGCCAGCAAAGGCTGGAGTCGGTTGTGGAAGACTATGGCGAAGCACGCGGCGGCGTCGCGGCAGCCGGCGCCGCAAGGTGCGTCACGCGACAAAACCTGGCTCATCGAAGCAATGGGCCGTGAGGGATGTCCCGTGAATCAGCACACTTCCCCTGCGCTGGTTGATCTCAAAGGTGAGCGTTTTCGGGACTCGTGCGGCGGTGCGAATTTCGCCCCGTGCTGCATCACTCCAGACGATTCGCCACGTCATGCGCGACGCGTCACGCCCGGCGAGCAAGGCGCCGCGCAGTGACGTGCGTCACAGATCGATCAGAAAGCGCTCGCGATTCTTGCCCGCGAGCCACGCCGGCGAGCGGCCACGACCGCTCCATGTCTCACCGGTTTTCGGGTTGCGATACTTGGCGACCGACGCCCCCGCCGCTTTGCGCGCCGGCTTCGGCTGGCTGGTAAAGCCCAGCTCTTCGGCGGTCAGGTCGTATTCGGCAACCTTCTGCTTGATGTCGGCGATTGCGTGCGCAACTTCCTTTTCGCGGGCCGCTGCGACTTCCTTGTGGAGTTTTTCGAGCTGGGCAGTCAACTGTTTGTACGAGGCCATGGCGGTGCTCTCCCCATTTGTTTGAATGAATTACTGTGCGGACGCCCCGAAGGAAGTCCTTCGGGGGGCACACTATCAGACGAATAAAGTGCGGGATAGAGTGGCCCGCCGCCGCGCGCCGTTCCATGCGGAGCGACTCAGTGCCGGCGGCCTCTGCACTCACTCGTCAATGGCATCGTACACGCGGCGTTCGAAATCGAGCGCCATCGGGAAGGGCTCGATGGCGCGCCGCTGGATCAGCATGAGCCCGATCAGATTCTCGACCGGATCGGCGAACCAGCTCGTGCCGAACGCGCCCGGCCAGCCGAACGAACCTATCGAGCGGTAGCCGAGCGGCAGTTGCTGCGCCGGGTCGTCGACGACGGACACGCCGAGGCCAAAGCCCTGCCCCGCCCACAACACGTGCCCGAAAGCCGGCAGGCGACGCTGGTCGCGGGTCAGAAAGTTGGAGCGCATCAGATCGACCGAGCGATGCGACAGCAGGCGCGTCGCACCGACGCGCCCGCGTGCGAGCAGCAGCTGCGCGAATTGCAGATAGTCCTGCGC
>NZ_NPIH01000037.1 GCF_012275575.1 Paraburkholderia sp. SG-MS1
TTTCTATATCATCACGCATCCGGGCATCATGGCGACGGTGAAGCTGCGTCACGAGGATATCGAGCAATTGCGCAATCCCACCGATCCGATGTCGCTGAAGCCCGAGGTGAAGCAAGCGGGCCACGCATGAGTGGTGGCTGCCCGTCGTATGGCGTGTTCATCGTCTGAACGTCGTCCGATCGCCGGCGCGTTGCGTGCCGGCTTTCTTCCAACCTTTGGCGCACAGGCGCCTTCCGGTCCACCACGCGCACCATGCCGCTGAATCCAACGATCGAGCAGATACTCGACATGATCGCTCGGGCGAGGCGCCCGCTGTATCACCAGATGACCGCCCAACAGGCGCGCGCGGCGTACGAGAATAGCGCGCCGATCCTGGAGATCGCGAGCGCGCCGATGTTCACGCTCGACGACCTGTCCATTCCGGCGCGCGACGGCGCGGCGCTTCGCGCCCGTTTGTACCAGGCGGTCGAGCCGAGCTGGGCCCAGCCTGCGCCGGCGCTGGTCTATTACCACGGCGGCGGCTTCACGGTAGGCAGCGTCGACACGCACGACGCGCTGTGCCGGATGTTCGCGCGCGACGGCCAATGTACGGTGTTGTCGGTCGATTACCGCCTCGCGCCCGAGCACAAATTCCCCACCGCGGTCGAGGACGCGTTCGACGCGTTGAGCTGGCTGCACGGGAACGCCGCGCAATTCGGCGTGGACGGGGAGCGGCTCGCGGTCGGCGGCGATAGCGCGGGCGGCACGCTGGCGACCGTCTGCGCGGTATTTGCCCGCGACGCCGGCATCCGGCTCGCGCTGCAATTGCTGATCTATCCCGGCACGACCGGCTATCAGCAAACCGGTTCGCACGCGCGCTTCGCCGATGGTTTCCTGCTCTCGGGCGAGACGATTCAATGGTTCTTCGAGCAGTACATGCGCGACGAAAGCGATCGCGACGACTGGCGTTTCGCGCCGCTCGACGGCGAGCGCGGCGCACCCGATTTTCGCGGCGTCGCGCCGGCATGGATCGCGACCGCCGAATACGATCCGCTGAGCGACGAAGGCGATGCGTATGCGTGCAAACTGCGCGCGCTCGGCAACGAAGTCATGCTCATACGCTATCCGGGCATGATTCACGAGTTCTTCAAGATGGGCGGCTTTGTGCCCGCTGTCACGACGGCGCATGCGGATGCCGCGGCGGCATTGCGGGCGGCGTTTGCGGTGGAGTAGCCGCGACGGTTTGGACGCCCATGGGCAAGCTCGTCGTCTCGCTGTGACGCAGCGGGCCAGCCGGTCCTGCGCATGACCCCGTGAGAGGTGAAAGAAGACGAGGCGCGCAGCAGTACGGACTGCGCCGGACTATTTCACGCAATCTCGCGTTCGATGTTGAACGCGAAGCTGCGCTCGAAATCGCCGGGCCGCACGATCCGATGCGAGCCGTTGTCGTCGCTATGCTCGGCGATCGCCACGCTCACCACCTCGCCATGCGCGGTCACCCGCAAAGCGGTCGTGCCGCGCGTGCCGTAGTCCGGCGACTCGATGAACGCCGCCGACAACACCCGTTCGCGTTCGAGCGGAATACCGGTGGAGGGCAATTCGTCATCACGAGCGACACGCGGGTCTCGCATGAGATCGATCAGACGTTCGAGCGGCGGCATGGCGTCGCGCGCGAGCAGCGTGCCAAGCTCGGCGCGCTTTTTCACGAGCTTCGGCCACGCGGTATCGAGCACCGCATTCGAGATGCCGTGCGTGCCGGGTGAGAGCAGAGCGGGCGGGCGCTTTGCCCGGTTGCAATACCAGGCGAGCTCGCGGCGCGCCCAGTCGCCCACCAGCAGATTGAAGCCGTTGTAGATGTCGCCGGTTTGCGCGACGTGCTGCAGATACGCGAGCGGGGTCTCGTGCGGGCTGCCGTTCGATGCGCGTGCCGCGCCGTTTAGCCAGTCGCTCACGAGGGTGCCGCGAGTCGGCGCGTCGGCGCGCATTTCGTGCGGCGCGCGGTAATTGGTCAGCGCGGCAAAGCGGCCGTCGCGCGACAGGCCGAGCCATGTGCCGCCGCCCACCAGATCGCGGCCGGCCAGGACATCCGGCGCGTCCTGCCACCAGCTGATCGGATCGGCCGTGCGGCGAAAGAATTCGTCACGATTCGCGGCGAGCGTGAAAAGCGGGCCGTCGAGCGCATCGGGCCGCCAGTCGAAAACGATCAGGCACATCGGGGGGCGTCTCCCGCGAAAGGGCGTGGGCGTTGAAGAGGCCGGCAAAGGCGGTGAGCGAAAGCGGCCAGCAAAAAAAGCGGCGCGTGAGGGCGCCGCGCCGAACCATGCAAGACGTCAGACTTCGGTCGGCAACCCGTAGGGCAGCGCGAGAAAGCGCAGCGCCGGACCGTCGGCCGCGCCCAGACGCACGGAGCCGCTTTCCAGCGCCGCGAGCTTGATCTCGACCAGCAGATCGACCCCGCCGCCTTGCGCCCACGCCGCGTTCACGATCATCCCGCACGGCTGGCCCGGATCGTCCGAGTGGAACAGTTCCGCGCCGGGCCTGATGTCGTCCAGTTCGCCGTCCACGCTGGCGAGCGACGTGCGCCGCTTGATCGTGCCGCGATACTGGCTGCGTGCGACCACTTCCTGGCCGGGATAGCAGCCCTTGCGGAAATTCACCGCGCCGAGCACGTCGAAGTTGACCATTTGCGGCACGAACTGCTCGACCACCGGCTGCGTGATGCGCGGCTCGCCCGCGCGGATGTCGAGCCAGTCCCACACGGCCGGCGACACGCGCTTGAGTTTGTCGTCGAGCGAGGGCAGCAGCGCCTCGACCTGCACTTTCGGGCCGATCCACAGATAGCGCAGCCGCTCCAGCGCATCGGGCACGCGAATCAGCGAGCCCGCCGCGCCGTCCACTTGCACGTGCACGCCATCGGGCAGCGCGTCGAACACGCCGGACAACGCCTTGCGGACGTCGCCGGCAAGACCCACCGCCGCGAGTTCGCCGCTCGCGTCGACCAGTTTCGCCTTCGCACGCAGGATGAACATGGACAGCCGCTTCTGCACCGCGGGCTGCACGTCCTTCGACAGCAGCAGGCGGATCGTGTCGCCGCTGCGCCACGTCAGGAACGACGCGAGCAGTCGGCCCTTCGCCGAGCAGTAGCCCGCGAGCCGCGCGCTGGCGCCGTCGAGGTGCTGGGTGTCATTGGTCAGCTGGCCGTGCAGGAAGCTCGCCGCGTCGTCGCCGGTGGCGTCGATCACGCCGAACTGCGTGAGCGGCATGTAGGCGCCGTGATGGAGCACGGCGTCGAATTCATCGGCCGACGGACGCGGCAGCACGGCGAGCGCAGCGGCGGAACCCGGCGCGGTGCTGGACGGCGTGCCTGAAGGAGTGCCTGAAGCGGTAGCGAGCGGTGTGTTCATGGGTCCCGGGAACAGTCAATTCTGACTTTAGCTAAGGCAAACCGCTATTATATGCAGTCCACCCATGTCCCGTTTCGCATGTCCCTCCTGAAGAAATGTTTCGTCGCCGGCTCAATCGTCGTTGTGCTGGCCGCAGCCGCAATTGCTGGCGGGTATCACTGGGCGACCAGTCCGCTCGAACTGACCCCCGCGCAACTCGACGTGACCGTCAAACCGCACAGCAGCCTGCGCAGTGTCGCGCTGCAGCTCAATCGCGGCGGCGTGCCGGTAGAGCCCGAGCTGTTCATCCTCATGACGCGGCTGCTGGGCTTGCAGACCGATCTGAAATCGGGCAACTACGAGTTCAAGACGGGCGTGACGCCCTACGAAGTGCTGCAGAAAATCGCGCGAGGCGACGTCAACGAATACGTGGCGACGATCATCGAGGGCTGGACCTTCAAGCGCATGCGCGCCGAGCTCGACGCCAATCCGGCGCTCAAACATGACACGCTCGGCATGAGCGACGCCGACCTGCTGACGGCGATCGGCGCGCCCGAAGCCTCGCTCGGTACGGGCGAAGGGCTGTTTTTCCCGGACACGTATCTGTTCGACAAGAACGCGAGCGATCTCGAGATCTACCGTCGCGCCTACCGGCTGATGCGCGTGCGGCTCGACGAAGCCTGGCTCGCGCGCGCGCCGAACCTGCCGTATAAAACGCCGTACGACGCATTGACGATGGCGTCGATCATCGAAAAGGAAACCGGCAAACCCTCCGACCGCCCAATGGTGGCCGCGGTGTTCGCGAATCGCCTGCGCACGGGCATGCCGCTGCAGACGGACCCGACCGTGATCTATGGCATGGGCGAGAACTACACCGGGCACATCAGAAAGAAAGACCTGCAGACCGACACTCCCTACAATACGTACACCCGGATGGGCTTGCCGCCCACTCCCATTGCGCTGCCCGGGGTCGCGTCGCTGCAGGCGGCGCTGAATCCGGCCCAAAGCACCGCGCTGTACTTCGTGTCGCGCGGTGACGGCAGCAGCATCTTTTCAGACACCCTCGGCGACCACAACAAAGCCGTGGACAAATACATTCGAGGGCAATGATGGCGCGGGGCAAATTCATTACGTTTGAGGGCATCGACGGCGCGGGCAAGACGACCCATCTCGGCTGGTTTCGCGAACGGCTCGAAGAGAAGGTCGCGAGCACCGGCCGCTCGGTCGTCATGACACGCGAGCCGGGCGGCACGCCGCTTGGCGAACAGATTCGCGAGATCGTGCTGCACCAGAAGATGGACCTCGAAACCGAAGCGCTGCTGATGTTCGCGCTGCGCCGCCAGCATCTGGCCGAAGTGATCGAACCGGCGCTCGCGCGCGGCGACTGGGTGCTGTCCGACCGTTTCACCGACGCGACCTTCGCCTATCAGGGCGGCGGCCGTGGCTTGCCGCGCGACAAGCTGGAAGCGCTGGAGCGTTGGGTGCAGGGTGGCTTTCAGCCGGATCTGACCGTGCTGTTCGATCTGCCGCCCGAAATCGCCAGCGAACGGCGCAGCGCGGCGCGCGATCCAGACCGTTTCGAGAGCGAGTCGGCCGCGTTTTTCGAACGCACGCGCACCGAATATCTGCGCCGCGCGGAAGAGGCACCTTACCGTTTCGCTATCATCGACTCTTCGCTGAGCATCGTGCGTATTCAGAAGCAACTTGAAGAATTGATTTCAAGCCTTTGATTTAAAGGAAATATAATTTCCTTTTATGACAGCGCCCAAGCTCACGTCGAATCTCGCACAACGCTTTCAACTGATTGATTTTCAAAAGAAACATGATCTATCCGTGGCAAGCCGATGACTGGACCCGCCTGCAGCAGCTGCGCAGCCACTGGCCGCACGCATTGCTGCTGCATGGGCAGGCGGGCATCGGCAAGCTGCGCTTCGCGCAGCATCTCGCGCAAGGTCTGCTGTGCGAGGCCCAGCAGGCCAATGGCGAGCCGTGCGGCGCGTGCGTGGCCTGCAACTGGTTCGCGCAGGGCAATCATCCCGACTACCGCATCGTCGTCCCCGAGGCGCTCGCGGCCGAAGCCGGGGTGAGCGGCGGCGCCGACGAAAAAGCCGACAAGGTCGACGCCGACGAAGGCAAGAAGACCCGCGCGCCGAGCAAGGAAATCAAGATCGAACAGATTCGCGGCCTGCTCGACTTCGTCGGCGTCGGTTCGCATCGCGGCGGCGCGCGCGTGGTCGTGCTGTATCCGGCCGAAGCGCTGAACGTCGCGGCGGCCAACGCGCTGCTCAAGACGCTCGAAGAGCCACCGGCGGGCGTCGTATTCCTGATGGTGTCGGCGCGCATCGACCGTTTGCTGCCCACCATCATCAGCCGCTGCCGCCAATGGCCGATGAGCGTACCCGCGCCCGAGGTGGCGGCGAAGTGGCTGGCCGCGCAAGGCGTCGCCAAAGCGCCTGCGCTGCTCGCCGAAGCCGGCGGTGCGCCGCTTGCGGCGCTCGTGCTCGCCAGCGACGAGAACCGCACGCTGCGCGACTGGACGCTCAAGCAGCTGGCCGCGGGTCCCGATTGTGATGCCTTTGCCTGCGGCGAGGCGCTGCAGAAGCTGCCGGTGCCGCTGGTACTGGGCTGGC
>NZ_NPIH01000038.1 GCF_012275575.1 Paraburkholderia sp. SG-MS1
GCACAAGCATTCGCGTCTCGCGCCGGGATCGGCATCGCGCTAGCGCGAGCAGTCTGCACGACGACACGCAATAATTTTTTTAGATGGAGAAAGAGATCGAAAGAGATTGAAAAAGACGGCGTGGTGCGAGCTTCGTCATCCCCGTCGATTTGCTTGCCTCGTGAACGCGGCATTGGACCGATATCGATCAGCCTCGCATCATCGCGAGGTGAAGAACCCAGGCGTGCGGCGAAAAGCATCGACTCGATCCACCGTTCTATGCGACTTCGTTCCCGAGTCATCTGATCTATTTATCGAGGTGCGCTTGCAAGGGCGTCGGGCGAGGCCGTCTCCGAGGGCTGCCGGATTGCGCTCGAGCCTTATTTAAAGGGCTGATGTGGGCGTTTCGCGGGTTCCGGCGATGCTATGCGGAACAACCAGAATCCGGATACTGCACTCACACATCTGGTTAACCCGCCCTTTTGAAGCTGGAGCCCGAACCGCTACCTTCAGACCGGATCATTTGGGGAAGGTATGCAAGGCACCGAGATGACGGCAAGCGGGATCAACGAGAGCGCGAAGCCACGAGCTTCGGCCGCGCGATAAAACCAGTAAAGGAGACAGGAGAAATCTGATGACAAGCGGAATAACGAGCGGTAAGAGAATTGATATCAAGGCGTTCATCGACGAACGGTCGATTTCGGCCTACCAGTGGCTACTGGTCGCGCTGTGCTTTCTGATCGTGACGGCCGACGGCATGGACGTCGCCATCATGGGATTCGTCGCGCCTTCCATCATTCACGACTGGGGCATTTCGCGCCCCGCATTCGGCCTCGTGATGAGCGCGGCGCCGATCGGTCTGGTGATCGGCGCACTGACCGCGGGACCGGCGTCGGATCGCATTGGGCGCAAGTGGGTGCTGATTACGTCGGTGTTTCTATTCGGCGTCTTCACGATTGCTACCGCGTTCACACAAACGCCGACCGCGATGGCGCTGTTGCGCCTGCTGACCGGCATCGGTCTTGGCGCCGCGATGCCTAACTCGACGACGCTGCTGTCCGAGTACGCACCGCAACGCAAGCGCGCATTGCTGATCACGATCATGTTCACGGGCTTCAACCTCGGCTCGGCGTTGATCGGCTTCGCTGCCGGCTGGCTGATTCCGATTCATGGCTGGCGCTCGGTGCTGATTTTTGGCGGTGCACTTCCGTTGCTTTTGATTCCGTTCCAGATCTGGCTGCTGCCGGAATCGGCCCGTTTGCTTGCCGTGCGCGGCGCATCGCCCAAACGTATCGGCGCGGTGCTCGGCCGCGTGTGCGGCGCGCGCTTTGCCGGCGACGAAGTGTTCGTTTCGAGCGAACCGCCGCTGCCGACGCGCAAGCCGATCGGCGTGCTGTTCTCGCAAGGCTACGGTTCGATGACGCTCGCGCTGTGGGTCACGTATTTCATGGGCCTGCTCGTGATCTATCTGTTGACCGGTTGGCTGCCCACGCTGATGAAGGACGCGGGTCTCACCGTCACCGCGGCGGCCAACATCACGGCGATGTTCCAGATCGGCGGCACGGTCGGCGCGGTTCTGGTCGGCTGGATAATGGACAAGGTCCGGCCCGCGCCGGTGATCAGCGCGGCTTATCTGGGCGGTGGTCTGTGCGTGCTCGGGCTGGGCTACATCGGCGCATTGTCTTCATCGCTGGCATTGCTGGTGTTTGCTGCGGGCTTCTGCATGAGCGGCGCGCAAACCGGCCTGAACGCGTATGCGCCGGGCCGCTATCCGACCGTCGCGCGTGCAACGGGCGTGAGCTGGATGCTCGGCATGGGCCGCTTCGGCAGCATCTTCGGCTCGGCGATCGGCGGTGCGCTGCTCGGCTTCGGCTGGCAGTTCGGCGCGATTCTCGCGATGCTGGCGATCCCCGCTACACTGGCCGCGATCGCTATTCTCGTCAGTCAGCGCGTGAGTGCCGGCGAGACGGCGGCAAGCCCGAATACCGCACATTGAGTGACATAGTAATGGAACGCGGCGCGCGCGAGTTTTATCGGGGCGCGTCGCTGGTCGAATCAATTTTCTGAGGAGAGACCGTGATTATCGACATTCACGGCCACTACACTACTGCGCCGAAAGCGTTGGAGTTGTGGCGCAACCGCCAGATCGCGGGCATCAATAATCCGTCCGAGATGCCGAAGGCGTCCGAATTGCGGATCAGCGACGACGAGCTGCGCGAGTCGATCGAAAGCAACCAGTTGAAGCTGATGCGCGAGCGCGGCCTCGATCTGACGATCTTCAGTCCGCGCGCGAGTTTCATGGCGCATCACATCGGCGACGCGCAGATCTCCGGCACGTGGGCAGCCATCTGCAACGAGTTGTGCTATCGGGTGAGCCAACTCTTTCCCGACCACTTCGTGCCGGCGGCGATGTTGCCGCAAAGCCCGGGCGTCGACACCGCCACGTGTATTCCGGAACTGGTCAAGTGCGTCGAGCAGTACGGCAACGTGGCGATCAATCTCAATCCCGATCCGTCGGGCGGTCACTGGACCAGTCCGCCGCTGTCCGATCGCTACTGGTATCCGATCTACGAGAAGATGGTCGAGTACGACATGCCGGCGATGGTCCACGTGAGCACGAGCTGCAACGCGTGTTTTCACACCACCGGCTCGCACTACCTGAACGCGGATACGACGGCCTTCATGCAGTGCCTGACATCGGACCTGTTCCGCGATTTTCCGACGTTGCGTTTTGTGATTCCTCACGGCGGCGGCGCGGTGCCCTATCACTGGGGGCGTTTCCGCGGACTTGCACAGGAGCTGAAAAAGCCGTTGCTGAAGGACCATCTGCTCAACAACATTTTCTTCGACACCTGCGTCTATCATCAGCCGGGTATCGATCTGCTCACCCGCGTGATTCCCGTCGACAACATTCTGTTCGCGAGCGAAATGATTGGCGCGGTGCGTGGCATCGATCCCGAGACGGGCCACTATTTCGACGACACGAAACGCTATATCGAAGCGGCGCATGTCGATGCAGAAGAGCGTCACAAGATCTACGAAGGAAATGCGCGGCGAGTCTATCCGCGTCTGGATGCATTGCTTACATCGAAGGGACAGTAATCATGTATGAACTTGGAGTCGTCTATCGCAACATCGCGCGCGCGGACGCGGATGTTGCCGCGAAACTCGGTGCGCTCGGCTCGGCGACCGTGCACGAGGCAATGGGACGAACGGGTCTCCTGAAGCCGTACATGCGGCCGATCTATGTCGGCGCTCGCGCCAGCGGCACCGCGGTCACCGTGCTGCTGCAGCCGGGCGACAACTGGATGCTGCACGTCGCGGCCGAGCAGATCCGGCCGGGCGACGTCGTCGTGGCCGCGGTCACCGCGGATTGCACCGATGGCTATTTCGGCGACTTGCTGGCAACGAGCTTCAAGGCGCGCGGCGCTCACGCATTGATCATCGACGCCGGCGTGCGCGACGTGAGCGTGCTGACGGAGATGGACTTCCCGGTCTGGAGCAAGGCGATTTCCGCGAAAGGCACGGTCAAGGCGACGCTCGGTTCGGTGAACATCCCCGTGGTATGCGCGGGTGCGCTCGTCACGCCGGGCGACGTCGTCGTCGCGGATGACGACGGCGTCGCGGTGGTGCCCGCGGCGTCGGCGCGATCGGTGCTCGAAAAAGCGGCCGCCCGCGAAGCGAACGAAGCCGAGAAGCGCGCGAAGCTGGCCGCCGGCGTGCTGGGTCTGGACATGTACACCATGCGCGGGCCACTGGAACAGGCCGGCTTGCGTTACAAAGACTGAAGAGGGCGGCAAAAGATGGTCAGCGGTCAAACCGTGCGCACGCCGATCACCGGCATCTCGTCGATGGCCACGCGCCAGGTACTGGCCGAACTCGCCGCCGCCTACGAACGTTTGGCGGGCCAGCCGGTTGCGATCGAGTCGGTCGGCGGTGTCGATGCGGCGAGGCGTGTTCAGGAAGGCGAATCATTCGATATCGTCGTGCTGGCAGCGGACGCGCTCGACCGGTTGGCGGCGGCCGGCCGCGTCGATCCGGCAAGCCGGGTTGCACTTGCGCGCTCAGGCATTGCCATTGCGGTGGCGGCAGGGCAGCTGCGGCCGGACGTCAGTACCGAAGCGGCGCTGCGCGACGCGATCCTGAGCGCACGCAGCATCGGCTACTCGACGGGTCCTAGCGGGGCGCATCTGAGCCGGCTGTTCGAGCGTTGGGGCATAGCGGAAACCATTGCTCCATGCATCGTGCAGGCGCCGCCCGGTGTCCCGGTGGGGGTACTGGTCGCTCGGGGCGAGGTCGCGCTGGGTTTTCAGCAACTGAGTGAATTGATCCACGTACGGGGTATCGATGTGGTTGGCGCATTGCCGCCCGAAGCGCAATCCATCACCGTCTTTGCGGCCGCGATCTGCGCCGCGTCGCCCCAGCGCGAAACCGCGCGGGCGCTGCTGGCGTTTCTGACGTCGCGCGAAGCCGACAGCGCCAAGTTGGAGAACGGGATGGAGCCCGCTTGATCGCGGCAAAAGCCGGTCGATTTCAACAATACGAACGACCGGTCATGTTCTCCCAGGCGAAAAACTCGTATTCCCTGCGACGCAAAGGAAAGCCCCGTTGCTATCGAGCGCTCAAACGGGCGCGTCACCGCACTTGGGATCTCTTTTTGCCGCGTACTCACGCCAGCAGCTTTCCCCACTCGTAGTCGATCTTGTCGGGCGTGAATGGTAATACGCCCGCGCCGGGTGTGAAAGTCAGTTCGCCGAAGTAGACCAGGTTATCAGGTGCGTACAGGTCCACGCGGACGTAGTCGAAGTCTTGAGAGAGCGCGATCGCGGTGTCCAGCACCGCTTCCAGGTTCGCCGGGCGAGGAGCCGGCGCGGCACTCCGCTTGTAAAAGCCGATCTCGACGTCGAGGTGATTCCAATTGATGTCGTACACGTCGCCATGCGTCGCGTTTCCAAATCTGTCCGATATCACCAGTATGTAGATGATCGGCGGTCCCTGTCGACCACTAAAACAGTGAACCTTGAAGTCTGCCGGTATCTGGCCGTGTGCATCGAGAAGCAGATGCTCGAAGAAGATACGCGGCTCGATGGTGCGATAGTGCCGCTCTCGCGCAATGCTGTAAAAGTCGATTGCCAGCCACTGCTCGGCGCGACGCTGCAGCGCTTCGAACGATGTGTCCGACTTGTTCCTCACCACCTCGACGAAGCTGCTGCCATGATTCGCCTTCATCACGAAAGCACTCGGAAGCGCGTCGAATACTTCGCGTGTGAACACATCCGGCGCTGCGATGAGCGGTATCAGATGCTTCGCACCTATCTTGCTGGCAATGTATTTACGAACCAGAAGCTTGTCGGTCAAGCCGATGTAGCGAGCGTCCGGCCTGAGACTGCGTTGCAGGATCTTCTCGTTGAAAGTGGCGGGGCGACGAAGATTCGGATAGCGGCCGATACATTTATGATGCAACAGACTCAGGAAAAGAGAGTCCGGCAAAAACGACTTTGCCGCTTCCTTCAGTCTTCTGATCGTCGAGACGGGGTGCTCGGGCAACCGATACGGATCGGCCAATAGCTGTGGCCCGTCGACCGGGATATCTTCGGGCAGCACGACTGCCTTGTGCCTTGCAACGGATGCAGCGGCATCCCCGTCGAACTGCGCGGACTTTATCGTCGTCATGTTTTCATCCGTAACTGGCGGCACCGCGAAGCGGTATTGAAAGTCCTAAGGGGCTTCTCGCACGATCTCGGTAGAGGTGTTCCAGTTTTCCTCGGGCGCCAGATATCGCTCTTCGGATGAGAAATGTTGCCGGGCGCGAAATTGCGTAGGCGACATCCCATACCGTTCCTTGAACAATCGCCCCAAACGATTGCCGTCACCCATGCCACAGCGCCGCGCAATCTTGTCGACCGGCAAATCGGTGTTTCTCAACATCGCGGATACGATCTCGAAGCGCGTGCGCAACAGATACTCGAGTGGCGTCATACCGAATTCGCATTTAAAGCGGCGCTGAAAATTGCGCTTGCTCATGGCCGCGGACTCGGCGGCCTGAGCGACTGAAATCGCCTTGCTGTAGTTCTCCTTGATCCAGCGCGCCGACTCGCGGACTTTTTCGGTGGTCGTGGTGACGCTTGCATCGTCCAGCTCCGACTTGTTCTTCTCTGTATAGCCGGTTTGCAGGATGCGGCCGATCTTTCGCGCGGTGTCGGAACCCAGGTCGCGCTCGATCTGGGAAAGAGCCAGGTCTGTAGGTTTCACACCGCCGCCGTCCCGAGTGCCGCCGCTGTCATCAAAGAGAAATATGGGCACAGTCGATTGCAATGGATTCCTGCAGACGACGGCCAGATTCGCGCCTTGCTGCACACGAAACGATGCAATGGACCCCTGAAGCGAGATCCAGGAAAGAAAGCGGTCATTGGACTCCGCGATGTCGGTCGCGTCCCGGCACGCTACAAAGAACGCGTGGAAATCGGCGAGGCTATAACGCTGCAAGCTTTGCGTCCAGATCGAGATGCTGGACGAACTGGTTACCAGCCCCCCCGCATCGGACAACACGGACAGTCGATATGGCGGTTCCTTGCCCGCGGCTTTCTCGAACTCGTTGGCAAGGCGAAATATGTCGCCGATAGCTCCTGTGGTTGCCATCGAACAGTGCTGAAAAACCAGAAGGCCAATGTGTTTCATCGCATTCCGTCCATTCCGACGCTTATTCACGTCCGACGTAAGACAATCGGTGGAAGTCATCAGGCTGAGTTCTCTGCACAGGCCAATCACCCTAGGTAGCGAGATTAACGCATCGAAATTTCCACGACGAACTTGGCTGGCATTCGCGGGTGTTTTGGCGTAATAGTCATGACGAGGGAAATTCTTACCTCGCAATGGAAGAAAAAGCGTTCTAATATGTATTTCCGCGAGAAACATTTTCCGTAACTAATACGCAAGGATCTTGTGAATAGCGCGTGCGCCTGGGCGCGCTTTTACTCGGTGGCACAAGGGTTGCCGCGCGACAAGTGCACTCCGACAGGCAATTTGTGTACATGAATTGCGGAGCTGCTTCGGTTACTGCATATGCACTGACCCGTATAACTCTGTTACATTAATTGCAGATAGCAACAAGGCTTTCTGCAATAGCTCAGCATTTGTAATCCCCTCTGCATAATCGGCCATTAACACCCGAATTTATGCCGATCACGAATTGCCGCTTTTTACGCAGGCTATGCTTCACTGCAGCATCAAGAGAGAAATTGGCGGCCTGAATGGGCCGATTTCCAACTCCGCAAGATGAGTATGCTTTAACGCGCCATCGCCGTGCTTCGGCGAGGATATGTCCAATAACCGTCCTCCCTGGACCGCTGGATTTGTGTCGGGTCGAAGCATTGCGCGAGAAGGCAGACGCGCGATCATGTACCGCCGTGCCCGCAGGGGCGCGGTGCCTGCGTTGATCGTGCCGCGGCTGGCGCTCGTGGCGATCGTGACATATGGTTGGATCATCCGGCGTTCTCATACATGAAGGTCGACCTTGCCGGGCGAGCGTCTGATTGGCGAAAAGGCCATCAGGCCAGACGTGAGCCATTGGATCGCAAGGCGTTCTCTCGAACTACCTGTGCAGTTGGAGGTTGGCATCGTCAATGCCATGAGCTGCTATTCCCATTTTGTGAAGTAGCGGCAGGCAATGACCATAACAATCTCAATACATCAGTTTTTCAGGGTCCATTACAGAATAGCTTTTCGTAGCACGAATATCTTGAGGATTTAATTCGTTGAGATCGTGGTGGAGAGGGCGTTGCAGATGATGTAGGAAGCACGCCGGTGATTTGTAGTGCGCAGTACTGTCATCCGTCGTGTACGCGGTCCGCCACGCGGCTCTCCGAGCCAATCTAACGAAGCACGTCACGTCGAGGTGCTGCCGGGCAATGTAATACCCACATCGTCCGGCGGCGGTTTCAGATCGCGAACTGGTGGAGCAGCAGAGCAGTATCGAATCACTACTCTGCCCATCAAACATGGAAGGATCAAACCGGTGGACTACTACCCTCAGAATTCGCTCTCTCCGGGTGCCAGCACCGAACGTGGCCAACTCAGCGCGAGTGGGATGCTCACGTTGATGCGCGATCACATCTGGGAAATCGTGGTCACGACGGTGGTCGTTCTGACACTTGCCGTGGTGTATCTGCTCATCGCGACACCCATCTACTCGGCAGATGTCCTCCTGCGCGTGGACCCGCCGGAGCCGAATGCGCTTGGCCTGGCCTTGCAGAACCAGGAGATGCTTCCGGCGCCTTCGCCGTCCCCTGTGACCGAAATGGCCGTCATGCGTAGCCGCTCGGTGCTCGATCCGGTGATCGACCGGTTCCGCTTCGACGTGTCGGTGACGCCGCACAGGGTTCCGGTTCTGGGCGCCATCGCCGAGAAGTTTGCGACACCGGGTCAGCCGGCAGCGCCGTGGTTTGGGTTGAAGTCCTTTGCGTGGGGAGGAGAGCGTATTCAGATTGGCGCTCTGGATGTGCCGCGAGAACTCGAGGAAGAAAAGCTCACCTTGATCGCCCTCGCAGACGGCGCGTACGAGTTGCGCGGACCGTCGGATCAGTTGCTCGTCAGAGGCATAGTGGGCACGCCGGCAATGGACAACGGCGTTTCGATGCTCGTGAAGCAGCTGGATGCGCGGCCAGGCACGAAGTTTCAGGTCATTCGCTGGAACGAACTCGACGCGGTCAAACGTTTTGATAATCTCGTCAAGATTACCGACAAGGTGAAAGAGTCGGGCCTCATTCAGATAGAGTATGAGGATAAAAGCGCGGATAAGGCGACTGAAGTCACCAATGCGGTAGCTCAGCAATATCTTGCTTCCGCCATTGCCAGCCGGCAACTCAACGACACGACCACGCTCGCTTTCATTAACGGAGAGCTTCCGCGCTTGCTCACGGACCTCAAAAAGGCCGAGGACAATCTCAAGCATTTCCGTTCGAGCGTGCAGTCGATGCAACCGACGAGCGAGGCACAAGCGTATCTCCAGGGCGGCATCGACCTCGACAGACAGATAGCAAGCCTGCAACTGCAGCGAACGCAGCTCCTCGATCGTTATAGACCTGATAGCCGCTGGATACAGAACATCGACACGCAACTGGCGCAATTGAAGGATGCGAAGGAGAAATTCGACGGCCATTTCAGCGGCATGCCCTCATCCGAGCGTGAGAGCGTCGATCTGCTCCGCGCGCAGAAGGTGGCGGAAACGATCTATCTAGGGATGGTTCAGAAAGCGGAGCAATTGCAGGTTCGGCGCGCCAGTACGACGGGCGGCGCGCATATCGTCGACCGGGCGATCCGCCCCCATCGTCCGGTCAAGCCGCAGCCCGCCCTGGTGCTTGGTGGCGCCTTGATACTCGGGCTCGTATCCGGCATCACGCTCGTCTTCATGCGCCGCCATGTGATGACCGGCGTAACCGACCCCAAGTACGTCGAGCGCCGCATGAGCGTACCGGTATTCGGAGAAATCCTGTTCAGCCAGCAGCAGTTGTTGCTCGATCGCATGTCTGCTGGCGTGGGCCGAAAATCACTACCGGGTCTGGGAGGGCGAAGCAATCTGCCCTTCCAGAAAAGCGCGCCCGATATCCAGTTTCATGGTGCGGCGGCCTTGCTCGATGGCGACATCAGCCGGGCTCTGGCTTCGCGTTTTCCACACGATACCTCGGTCGAGGCGCTTCGCAACGTGCGCACTGCGGTGACGCGCGATCTTGCACACGCGCGCAATAACGTCCTGATGGTCATCGGGCCGACGCCTTCGGCGGGCAAAAGCTTTGTTGCCGCAAACCTCGCGATCCTGCACGCGGAGATCGGCACGCGTGTCGTGCTGATCGACGCCGATATGCGGCGCGGACATCTCGCGTCGTTGTTCAACGGCAGCAATCGTGGCGGACTCTCGGAGGTGCTCGCGGAGCGAATGCCTTTGCGCAGTGCATTGCGGCAGACGAGCGTCGAGGGCCTGACGTTCCTGTCCTGCGGCTTGCGTCCGGAGAATCCCGCCGCACTGCTGATGAAACCGCGCTTCAAGGATGTGCTGGAGCGGCTCGCAGCTCAGTTTGATCTGGTGATCATCGACACGCCGCCGTTTCTCGCGGTCACGGACGCTTCCATCATCGCGAGTGAAGCGGGCGCGTCGTTGCTCGTCCTGCGTTCGGGTATGCAAAGCGAGGAGGAGATCGCCGACACGGTCAAGAAGATGGAGCGCGCCGAGGGACGCATAGCGGGCGCGGTCTTCAACGGCATCCCGTTGCGGCGAAGTACACGGAATTACGGCTACGCGACGAACTACGCCAGTGATGCAGGCGACCCGGAAGCAGTGCATTGATCTCACTCGGGGCTCAGGCAAATGGCAGGCAGCGTAATCTCGTGACGGCGATAAACGGAGAACCGGATGACCTTTGCAATCAACGGAAAGTTCACTTCCCAGCCCGTCACCGGCGTCCAGCGGGTCGCCTATGAACTGACGAGAGCGATGCAGCAGATGCGCGCACTCCCGGGTGATGAACTGGAAGTCTTCATGCCGCAAAACGCAATCGAGCCAGGCGCGCTGCTCGCACGCCAGCGGCGTTTTCCGTGGCTGCGCGGCACGCTCTGGGAGCAGATCACGCTGCCGATCGCGGCGCGGGGCATGATGCTCCTGAATCTGTGCAATACCAATCCGCTGTTCAAGCGCGGACAGGTCGTGATGGTCCATGACATGGCGATCTACGATGTCCCGCAAGGCTTCTCGAAAAAATTCCGGCTTTGGTACCGGGTTTGCTTCGCATGCCTCCGACGAACCCGGCCGCTGATCCTGACGGTCTCGGCATTCTCGAAGACGCGCATTTGCCATCACCTGAAAATCGATGAATCGCGCGTGACGGTCGTGACGCCCGGCGCGGACCACCTGGACCGGGTCACGTCGGATCCTGCGGTATTGAGCCGTCTTGGACTGGCGAAAGACACTTACTGTGTGATTGTCGGCAGTCTCGATCCACGCAAGAACCTGCAGCGGGCGCTGGAGGCGATCGACAAGCTCGGACATCTCACCGGAATCAAGTTCGTCGTAGTGGGCGGTAGAAATCCGCGCATCTTCAATAGCGGTAATGAGGGGCAGCCGGCATTCTCGAAGCAGGTGTTGTGGGCTGGCTTCGTGTCGGACGGCGAATTGAAGTCTTTGTATGAGAACGCCGGTTGCCTCATTTTTCCGTCGTTGTATGAGGGATTCGGACTGCCGCCACTCGAAGCGATGTACTGCGGCTGTCCTGTGATTGCCTCGTCGCGCACGTCGATACCCGAAGCGTGTGGCGATGCCGCGATGTATTGCGATGCGATGTCGGCTGACGACATCGCCGCAAAGATTTCAAAAATGATGGGCGACGCAGAACTCAGGGAGCGTCACCGAACGATGGGCTTGCTTCACGCCCGCGAGTTTCGCTGGGAGTATTCGGCGCAGACAGTGCTTGAGATTCTTTACGGCCACACCGGCGATCGCTTGCCGGATCTGACGCCGCGCGCGTCGGTGAGTTGACGCATGGTTCTGGGCAGGCAAATGCATCGCGTCGAAAATGGTGCCGGCCGACGGCGAGCACTGCGCATACTCGCTGCGCTCGCGGGCGCGACGATACCGCTGGTGCGTACGCGGAGCGCGCTCGCGGCGGTGTCCGATGCGCGCAAACCACGTGCTACTGCTCGCAGGATTATCGACCTGATCGGCTCGAATGGCTGGCCCGGATCGGCCGGCGATATTCAGATGTGGCGCGCAATGGGCATCAGTTGGGGACGCGATTCGGTGGGACCTGGCCAGCAGTACGGACCGGGAGACGCGATGCGCATCGACAAGACCGGCCCCACATTCAATAGCGATCTGCCGTCGGTCCTGATTCGAAACGATCGCAACGGAATCGGCTCGTTGCTGCTGCTCGCCTACACGCCGAAGTGGAACGCGAGCGTGCCGGGGGACTCGAAGTCGGCGCCTGTCGACGACAAGGCATGGACGCGCTACGTCGACGCGGTGGTTCGGAAGTATTCGACACCGCCGTTCAACCTGCGTTATTTCCAGATCTGGAACGAGGCGGCCGGCCCATTGTCCGGTGGTTCGCCGCAGGCCTCGTTCTGGCACGGCCCGGATTTCAGTCCGGACCGCAAGCGCGCGAGGCCCTATGAGCGGGCCATGCAGGATTACGTCGAGCGGATTCATATTCCGGCGGCACGAATTATCCGCGGTTACCACGCGTATGTCGTGTACGGCGGCTGGCCGGATCAGGGCGGGCTCTCCAACTTCAAGCGATGGCTGGAGTACAGGAGCCCGGTGTTGAATGAACGCATGCTGGACTGGGTCGATTACCTCGACACGCATTACCTGCCCGTCGCCGATCTGGATCCTTTGTATGAGCAGTACGTGAAGAACGGTCCTGCACGCGGAATCTGGCAAACGGAAATAGGTGATGCGTACATGAAAGATCCGCACTACCTGCCGCGCTATTTCTTCGACTTCGCCGTATGGGCATTGGATAGAAACTGGAACGACCAGGACAAGTATCTGTCGATGATCTATCACTGGGATGGCTATGAGCCATTCCGTCTTACGCATCGAGGTCCGCCCGAGCGGACTTACAACGTATCCGGGCAGAGTCTGGTCGTACTGCATCGGACCGTCAATGGACCGCTTGCCAGTTTGTCGAAGCCGTTGCAGTTCAGTCCAGGCGCCGCAGGAACCGCCTTGTTTTCCGGCAGCGACATCGTGATGCAGGTCAGGGCGGACCCGGGCTGGCAGACGGTCGGCTTGCCGGGGCTTGGACCGCCGTCGTCGTCGCGCGTTACGCGGGTCGAGTTTATCGATGCACTCACCGGCGCGGCGAGCGCCCCCGACGACGTTGCGTTGACGTGGGACGACCAGAGGGTGAAGGTTCGATTCAGGGTGCCGGATCAAGTCAACGGTGCTGGCAACAATCCGCCGAAGCACCTCGCTTATGTAGTTCTGCATCGTGCCACGTAGTCATGCGATCAGGCAAAGCTATGCCGGATCCAGCCGAAGCGATGTGTTTGCCGGGTGTGTCGTCAGTTTTACGGTCATCGGATTTCGCTTGATCGAACTTTTGGATACCGTCGAGAAATCATGAACCACGTTACCGTTGCGATTTGCAATTACAACTACGAGCGCTATCTGGTGGAGGCGATCGACTCGGCGCTTGCTCAGGACTATCCAGGAACGGAGGTGCTCGTCATCGACGACGGTTCGACCGACGGCTCGCAAGCGATCATCGAACAGTATGGCACGCGCATTTCCTCCATCTTCAAGACGAACGGCGGCCAGGTCTCCGCGTATAACCATGCGATCGGCGTGCTCGAAACGGACTATGTGATCTTCCTCGATTCCGACGACATTCTTTATCCGAGTGCGGTCTCTGAAGTGATGCGCCTGTTTGCGGAGGGAAACTGGGCGAAGGTGCAATTCCGCCTTGACGTGATGGACAGCTCCAGCGTGCTAACCGGCACTCATGTACCCCATAGCGAACCACCACACGACTGCAGAAAGCTGTTGCTGGGCGGCTGGCTTTATCCCTCTCCGCCCGCGTCGGGCAATGCATATCGTGTGAGTGCCCTGAGGCGCTTCTTTCCCATACCGGAGGAAGGCATTAACCGCTACGGCGCGGATTTCTACGCGATCTACGGCGCGGCATTAACGGGGCCTATTGCCACGGTGCCGAAATCACTCGGCGGCTATCGTGTGCATAACGCACACAGCGAGACGGTCTCGTTCGCCAATTCGGAGCAGATCAACAAGGCGCCGAAAATCTTCAACCTCCGCTGGGCGATACTGAGGGAGATCGCCCGCACCCGGTTGCAGACAGAACTGCCGCCAGTCTTTTACGATTTTTCTCACGAAAGGGCCACGTTCTGTTCGAGCGTCTATCGCGCGACCCTGCCGACACGCTGGCGCTGGATGACGCGGGACTCCCGCACCTATTTGCATACGATCATCGCGAACCCGTTCTGGGGGGTGAAGAAGAAACTCGGCACGCTCGTGCTGTCGAGTTTGTGTCTCGTGCCTTACTCGCCGCTGTCCGACTTCGTCGTGCGTTATATCTCCAACCCGCTTGCCCGCCGCCGCGCGGCCGGGCGCTGAATTCCGGAACGCGCGAGAAAGGGGGCAGCATGGATAGACGAGCGGGCGCCAACGTTATTGCGTTTGTCTACGGCGGTTATTTGATGAGGTACATCTATCTCATCATCGTCGTGCCGTTCTACGGCAGGATTCTCGGCGTCGCCGAGTACGGCCGGGTATTGGCGTCGATGTCGCTGATGAACGTGATATGGATGCTCGCCAGTTATGGATTCACGTTCGTCGGCATGCGCGAGGTGTCGAAGGCGCAATCGGCGGCGGAGTGCAACTCCATCTACTCGTTGCATGTGAGCGCACGCCTTGTGATGGGATTGCTGGGTGGCAGCATCGGCGTCGTCGCGACGATGAGCTCGCCGGTCCTGTCGGAGCGGCCGATGATCGGTCTGCTTGCCACGCTGCTGGGTATCGTGTCGGCGATGAATCTGGGCTGGTTATTCCAGGGGCGCCAGCACTTTCGAACCCCGATCATGATCGAGGTGTTCGGTTTCGCACTGAGTCTCGTGCTGGTTCTGAATCTGGTCAAGGGGCCCGGTGACGCCGTGTGGGTGCTGGCGAGTCTGCTGATCGCGGGCGTAGCGTCCTCGATCATTTCGTACGGTTTGACGACCTGGCAACTGGGCTTGCCGCGTCTCAGGTTCGCGGGCGTCGTGCCTCTCGTGCGAGGCTCGACGATGCTGTTCTGCTACTCGTCGGGTTCGGTCGTGCTCACGGCGTCGTCGACTTACCTGTTGACGCTCCTGTCCACGCCCGCCCAGGTGGGCTACTTCGGCGCGGCCGAACGCTTCGCGACGATCGGGCTCAGTCTGATGGGGCCGGCGTCGCAGGTGTTCATTCCGACGATATCGCGGCAACTCGCGCTCGGCGACAAAGAAGGCGCGCATGTCACGACCCGGCGAGGCGCCACCTTGTTGATCGGCTACGGATTACTGGCGTTTTGTGGTGCGCTCACGCTTTCGCCATTTGTGCTGCCGTTGATCCTGGGACCCGCATTTGAACCGAGTGCGCACGTATTGCAGATCTTCGCATGGATGTTCCCCTTCGCCGCTTTTAACCAGTTTGTCGCGTTCTATGTATTCGTGCCGCGAAAGAAAGACAAGCTGCTTGCCATGACGGGTGTGGTTTCCGGGTTGATCAATGTCGTGGCGGCCCTTTTTCTTGCCTCCCGATACGGTGCGGTAGGTATGGCGTCTGCTCGGGTGATCGGCGAAGCAGCACTGGCCGTGATGCTGATGAGCATCATGATCCGCCTCGAGTTGATCAATCTGTTGCCGGGCGCCGAGCGGGCGTTTGGCATGGTTCGAATGGCGTGCGGCTTTCGGCCTCAGGCAGGCGCCGCCAAGGATGAATGAAGCAGGACCTCGCACGCGGGGGTCCCGGTTGCTATCTCACAGGAGGTCGAAGTGAAAGTCGCTATTGTTCACGATTGGTTGGTGGTCTCGGGCGGCGCGGAGAAGGTGTTGAAAAATATCATCGAGTGCTTCCCGAACGCGGACATCTTCTCGATTGTCGATTTTCTGGAAGACCGCGACTGCGTGAAGGGAAAGACCGTCCATACGTCGTTCATTCAGAAAATGCCTTTTGCCCGGCGGCGCTACCGCGCCTACCTGCCGCTCATGCCGATCGCGATCGAACAGGTCGATCTGTCCGGCTATGACCTCGTCATTTCCAGCTCGCATGCGGTCGCGAAGGGCGTACTGACCGGGCCGAACCAGGTCCACGTCAGTTACGTTCATTCGCCCATCCGCTATGCGTGGGACTTGCAGCATCAGTATCTCAGGGAATCTCACCTGAGTACCGGCATCAAGTCCGCGATGGCCCGCGTGCTGCTTCATTACATCCGCGGATGGGATTCACGCTCGGCCAACGGCGTCGATTACATGGTCGCGAATTCGCAGTTCATTGCGCGGCGGATCAGGAAGGCCTATCAACGCGAGGCAACCGTCATCTATCCGCCGGTCGACCTTGCCAGCATGACGGTGTGCACCCAGAAGGACGACTTCTACGTGACGGCGTCACGAATGGTGCCGTACAAGCGCATCGATCTGATCGTGCAAGCGTTTTCGCAAACGCCCGAGCGGCGGCTCGTGGTGATCGGCGATGGCCCTGAGATGAAGAAGATCAAATCGTGCGCGGGAGAAAACGTCACGATTCTCGGTCATCAACCATCAGAAGTTCTCGTCGATCACTTACGACGCGCCCGCGCATTCGTGTTTGCGGCCGAAGAAGACTTCGGTATCTCCGTGGTGGAAGCGCAGGCATGCGGAACGCCGGTCATCGCATTCGGCCGGGGCGGCGCGCTCGAAACGGTCGTCGGCTTGCCGCTCGATCGGCCAACAGGCGTGTTCTTTGGCGAGCAGACACTGGAGTCGCTGCTGGAAGCAGTCGGCCGGTTTGAAAACAATGCCGGTCTGTTCGACTCCCGGCAATGCCGCCGGAATGCCGAGCGCTTTTCAACGGAGAACTTCAAGGCGGCACTGACGGATTTCATCGACTCCCGGCTTCCGTACGCCTGTGTCGAGCAGTTTCTTCCGTATCCGGTCAGAGACCCGCAGTCCGTCGACGAACGTCATCTGGCCGACGTGGCATCGTAAGACCTGATGCGATAGCGAATCCGCCCCAGCGCGGCCATGACGGATGGCACATGTTTGCGAATTTGCGGCGAACGTGTTTCGATCAGATGTTGAAGCGGCGCCTTGTGACCATAGGCGAGCGTGGAGACAAGCAGAAGGCTTAGCGTGGGCCAGATGGCTCCGAATCGTTCGGGCTCAACGTTGACGGCCGCCCGCAAGAAAACTAGCGCCATGAGTGCGCCAAGCAGCCAGCCGGAAATGACTTCGGGCAGCGAATGTGAATGGTCGACGAGGCGGGAGACGCCAGTCAGCGCCCCGATCACCATGCCCGCGACGATGCCGGGCAACAGCGGTTGCCGCCACCACTTCAGCAAGAGCGTAATGGCGACCATCCAGATGGACGTCGACAGCACGGTGTGACCGCTAATGACGCGGAAATCATCAGCCGGAATAGCGATTCCCCAACTCGCATAGACGATCTTGGTGGCGCCCACGAGCGCGGTGCCCACGGCGAGTACGCCGATCAGGCGAAATGCCAGACGCACATTGAATAGCGCAATCCAGCCGGCGCAAATGGCCGCCACGGGCAACGTGATGGCGGCGTCGCCCAGGTTGGTGAACACAGTCCACATACAGTTCTCTCGTTGTCGCTTTCTGGCGGCCGCGTGGCTGAAAAGAGCGCCTCTCGCGGGCAGATTGATTGAGTGCCGCCGTATTGTCGCTCACGAGGGCGTGCGGCCATTCGGCGCGCGCGGCGGCCGTTCGAACGCGACGGCGCTGGACGGCCGCCATGCGAGCAACAACGAGATGACAAGCGAAAGGATCAGAACGTTCGACGGTGAGACGAGCCGATGTTCGGTCGCGGCCATCACAAGCAGGCAAACCGACGAAATTTCGACAAACCGGAACGCGGCGAAGTTTTGTCCACGGCCGATCAGCGCGGCGGCCGCCGCGCCGTGCTGGCTCCATTCAATCAACTTCCAGAAAAAACTCAGTAACAGCGCGAGTCCGACCAGGCCGAGTTCCGCGAGGAAGTTGAGGTAGGAGTTGTGTGCATGCGAGTCGCTATGTTCGATTGACACATCCGACGGAATACCCACCATGTGGAAGTATGAGATGACGCTGCCGATATGGTCGTCGAAAGAACCGAACCCGAGGCCGATGATCGGGCTTTGTTCGAAGTACATGAGCGCGCGCGGCCACAGCCATTCGTAGCGGATGCTCAGATTGGCGACCTTCGCATCCTGATTCTGAATCGTGAAGGAGTAACCCATATAGTTGACCGTCGGGTCGGTGTTGTAGAGCGCCATGGCGATGGACGCCACGAGAAGACCGGCGATCAGCGAGGCCAGCATCCAGCGCTTGCGGCCGAAGTAGACATAGGGCAGCACCGCCAGAGCGCCCAGCAGCGAGCCCCGGCTATAAGTGGAGAAAAGCATCAACGCGTTGGCGGCCAGCAGCGCAAGAACCAGCCTGCTGCGTTTTTGCAGATAGCACGCGGCGCCCAGGCAGAACAGCATTGCAAAGAAGCCGCCGGCCGCGTTGCGTGCAATGAAGTAGCTGCCAAAGCTGGCGTCGGGATGCATGAAAATGCTGAGTAAGCCATTCTCAAGAACGTAGTAAGCGTAAAGCGGCAAGTTGATCACTACCGCAAACACGAAGAACGTGCGAAGCACTTTGTTCAGATCCCACCGGTGCATGTACAGGCAACCGGCAAAGATCGGCGCATAGGAGATAAAAAAATTGCCATCGCGCCGATAAAAATCGAATTCAAGAAACGACGCGGGATCGTAGAGCAGTGTCGAAACCACGATTAACAGCGTCAACAAGGTCAGTGGCGTGATAAACGCGGGGTAACTTCTGCCGAAAAAGCGCCATGAACAGAAGATGAGCGGGGCAAGTCCTACCGCGCTTACCGGTACCAGATTGGTCACGGTCAGAAATAGCGCAAGTAACGATATGTAAGCCATTGCGACTCCATGAAAACGAAATGGCGCACAGTGTCCGAAGACTCGTCCATGTGGAAAGCCGCCATGGAGTCGGAGACGGAAAAGCCAGCGTCATACTGGCATGGACAACATCGGTGTCCGTATCTTTGAGGAATCAAACGGGAGCACCTTCACTGCACGGTATCACGTGTCGCAATTGATTTCCAACCTCGGCGTAGGCCTGTGTTGGCCGCGTCAGCTTCATCCAGATATTCAAGAAATCCGGCCCCACGAGCAGAGCCAAAATCTCCACTGTTCGCGCCACGTATGCTGTGGTGCAGCGTAGGCTGTCTATGATTGATCACATCGAGTGCGGCGCTATGGGCATCAGTCTGTCGGCATAACGCCGGTTCGCTTTTATTGCCCTTACGCGATCTGCCGCGACCCGATCGCGCCGATGTTTGCGTTGGGAGGCCGAATCAGATCGATAGGCCGCCACGGACATCCTCCGCGCAACGAACTGGTTGGCTCTGTCCGTCCGTTACAGACGTCCTGTCAGCAATCACATGAGAAGTTTTCGACGCGCTTCGCGTCGCTATGCGTTATGCGCGGACATCGAGCGGGCGCTCTCGAGCCGGCATCGAGCTAAGGGAGCTTTATATGGGAAAGGTTACGGCAGTGACGGACGCAACGACGGATGCCGATTCGATCGAAAAGGCTCTGGTGGACTATCCGCCGCTCGTGCAGGTCATTCTCGCCGGGGGATCGGGGACTCGTCTGTGGCCGATGTCGCGCGAGCAGTTTCCAAAGCAGTTGATCGACCTCATCGGTAACCAGACATTATTGCAAGCCACGATGGGGCGCATGGCGGGCTTCAGCAGCTTGTGGGATGTTTCGGCCGACCCGGTCGTCGTCTGCGGTGCCGAGCATTACTTTGCCACCTACGAACAGGCGCGCGAGGTCGGGGTGAACGCGCGCATCGTGGTGGAACCGGCGCGCCGCGATACCGCGCCGGCGCTCACGCTCGCCGCCTTGGCCGCTTGCGCCGATGGACAGGACGCCATTCTGGTCGTGATGCCCGCCGATCATTCGATAGCGAATCTCGACGCGCTTCATCGCGCCATCGACATCGCAGCACGCCACGCACAAGCAGGTTCGATCGCCACGTTAGGCGTTCCGCCTGACCGCGCGGACACCGGTTTCGGCTATATCCGGCTCGGCAGCGAGTTGCGCGATGGCGCACGTCGCATCGAGCGCTTCGTCGAGAAGCCTGCAGCGGAACTCGCCGCTCAGTATGTGGAGTCGGGCAATTACTGGTGGAACAGCGGGATGGTGGTGGTCCGTTCTTCGGTATGGCTCGCGATGATCGAACGTTTTCAGCCGGAGATACACACCGCGTGCGTTCAGGCGCATCAGGGCGCGAGAAAAACCACCGAGTGCGTCATTCCCGACGCCACCGAATTCCTGCGCTCGCCCTCCGATTCGATCGATTACGCGGTGATGGAGCAGTTAGGTAAGCCGGATTCGCCTTTCGCCGGCGTGGTGGTGCCGCTCGACGCGGGCTGGTCGGATCTCGGGTCGTGGGATGCGGTCTGGCAGGCGATGGAAAAGGACGACTGCGGCAACGCATCAAATGGGCGCGTACTGTTCGAAGGCGCGACCGCAACCTATGCGCGTTCGCAAGGCGGCCGGCTGCTCGCCTGTGTCGGCACGAACAATCTGATCGTGATCGAGACCGACGACGCCGTGCTGGTGGCGGACCGCTCGCACGTTCAGGACATCAAGGGGCTGGTGTCGCGCATCAAGCGGGAAAAATCGCCGGAAGCCGACGCACATCGAAAAGTACGCCGGCCGTGGGGCTTTTACGATTCGATCGACCACGGCGATCGCTTTCAGGTCAAACGCATCGTCGTGATGCCGGGCGCGCGCCTGTCGTTGCAGATGCATCACCATCGCGCGGAGCATTGGGTTGTCGTGAGCGGGACCGCGCTCGTCACACGCGGGGAAGAGCAGTTTCTTCTCGGCGAAAACGAGTCGACGTATATCCCGCTGGGCATTCGTCATCGGTTGGAAAATCCTGGCCGCGTGCCGCTGCAGATCATCGAAGTTCAGTCTGGAACCTATCTTGGCGAAGACGACATCGTCAGATTCGACGACAAGTATGGGCGTTGCGGCTGAATCAGGTGGGTCGAACGGATGCGTGCTCTTAGGGGGCTGCAATGCGATTGATTACTGGTCTACTGGCAAGATTGTTCGACGTGGCGATGATCCTCTCGGGCGCTCTCGTGGCCTCGCAGATCCGTTTCGAAACGGACTCGCAGCGCAGTTTCTATCTGGCGTTCGTGGCCTTTGCGGCGGCCTTTGCACTCGCGCTGTTTCCGGCGCTGGGCGTGTACGAGTCTTGGCGCGGCCGTTCCAAGCGCGCGCTCGCGGGGCACGTCGCGCTCGGCTGGCTGCTCGTTCAGGCGTGCGCGATGGTGCTGATGTTTTCGCTGCACCGGATCGATTTCGTATCGCGTCTCTGGTTCGTGTATTGGACCGGTATTTCGGGTGCGGCGATGATGGCCGGGCGCATGGTGACGCATGCGTTGCTCGGGCGCATGCGCAACGCCGGACTGAATTTGCAGCAGGTCGCGGTTGCGGCGTGCGCAGAGCATTGCGACGAGATCATTCGTAAGATGGAAATGTCGCCCGCCGCCGGTTTTCGCGCCAATGCCTTGTATAACCTGCGCCCGGGCAGCGCAGTCGCGACCGCGGCGCCGGTCAGGGTCTTTGAAGAGCATGCCGCTTTTGCCCGCTACGTCCGTGAGCAGAATATCGGCGAAGTGTGGCTGGCGTTGCCGCTGAGCGAAGAGCGTTCGATTCTCCGGCTCGTCGACGAGTTTCGCAACGACCTGATCAATATCCGGTTCATGCCCGATGTGCGCACGCTTGCGCTCTTCGAAGGCAGCATGACCGACCTGCTGGGGCTGCCGACGATCAATCTGGCCGCGTCGCCGCTACCGCCCAAGGCATTGGTGCAAAAGGAGCTGTTCGACCGGCTTTTTGCGCTCGGGGCGCTGATCGCGGTGTCGCCGATTCTGCTCGCCTGCGCGATTGCCGTAAAGCTGAGTTCGCCCGGCCCGGTCTTCTTCAGGCAGCGCCGCAAAGGCGCGGACGGGCGGGTTTTCAGCATTTACAAGTTTCGCACCATGCGTCTGCACGAGCAGAAGCCGGGCTTGCTGGAGCAGGCGACACGCAGTGATCCACGCATTACGAAGGTGGGCGGATTCCTTCGGCGCACGAGTCTCGATGAACTACCGCAGTTCTTCAATGTGCTGCGCGGCGATATGTCGGTGGTCGGGCCGCGTCCTCACGCGCTCGAACACGATGATCTCTATCAGCACATCGTGTCCGGCTATATCCATCGCTACCGGATCAAACCCGGCATCACCGGATGGGCGCAGATCAATGGCTTTCGCGGTGAAACCGATCGCATTGAAAAGATGGAGGGCCGCGTCGCGCACGATTTGTATTACCTGCGCAACTGGTCATTCGCACTGGACGTAAAAATCATTTTCGCGACTGTATTCAAGGGGCTTCATCATCCTAATGCTTACTGATCTTAGATCGAGGCCCCAGTAATACGGTACAGGAAGTTCGGTAGTGGGTATTGAAAAGCGGAGCCCCGAATGGCCCCGGTATAAAAATGGCGGTATACCGGTGATGTTCTGAGCGGGAATGCCGCAGACGAATGGCGCGTTATTCGCAGCAAGCGGGTCGGCCAACAGGAACCCATACGGAGACAGGACGTGAGCGAACAGTTATGGTGCGTCCATATCGAAGGACTGAACGACTTCATTGCCACCGATTCCCGGGAATCGGCGACGGAAGAAGCGTTGGCGATCAATGCATATATCGACAGGGCCGAGAAAGGTCCGCGTGCGGCGATCCTGCGGGCAGTGGTGATCGAATGGCCGTTCACACCGGCGAGTCATGCGCGTTCGCTCCATGATGACTGGCACGATTTGCAAAACATGCCGCACAGACGGGCGGCCACGAATGGAGCCGATGGTGTGCTGGGCAGCATCGCACGGCGTGTCAAGGAATTGGTGTCCGTGGCGCGCGGCAAATAGCGCGAGTCTGAGTAGGGCGGGCGGCGGGCCGGTTGAGAGCCCTGCCGGTTGCCGTCACCGGAACGAAAAATACACGGGCCACACGTGTGGGCTTCATTGAAATAGATTGGCTGGTTGCCTGAACGACCGTCATGGCAACGCGAGCGAGACGGCGCACAACGGTTTTACCCGTGGCGGCCGCCGTGCTATTTCTTGCGTCGAGGGGCGCGTCGGGAATGACCGGCGCTGAGATCGTCGTGGATGCCGATGTATCGCGCGGCCTGAGCGAAGGGCGAGCGCGGGCGCCGGAAGCTGGCTTGAAACGCAAAAAAAGCACCCTGTGACTCACTTTCTATCGGCGCACCGCCAGCGAAGTGCCCGGCGCCGTCCGGCAATATCACGTCTCGCGGCTGAGCGCGCGAAAACGGCCGGGGCTCTGCCCGGTCGAGCGCTTGAATGCGATGCTGAATGCGGTGTCGGACAAATAGCCGATGCGCGACGCGATGTCGATCAGCGACGCTTCCGAGTGCTTGAGCGCGGAACACGCGATCGTCATCCGCCACTGCGCGAGGTATTCCACGGGCGCACTGCCCACCTGGCGGCGAAAGCGCGCCGCGAACGCGGTGCGCGACATACTTACCGCGTACGCCAGGCTCTCGACGGTCCAGCGTTCGCCAGGCTGCGCGTGCATCATCGACAACGCACTGCCGATCTTCGGATCGGCAAGCGCGCCCAGCCAGCCCTGGGGTTGCGGCGTAGACGCGAGATAAGTGCGAAGCACGTGCACGAGCACCAGCGCCGCAAGACTGCTGCGCGCGATGTCCGCACCCGCATGCAGGCCGGTCGTCTCCCATTCGAGCAGATCGAGCACACGTGACAGCGCGTGCGAACCCAGTTCCGCGGCGCGCAGATGAATCAGCGGCGGCAGATGGCTCAGCAGCTTGCCTGTGACGTCGTTTTCGAACGTGAAGCGGCCGCTCGCGATGATCACGCGGTCGAGACCACGTCGCCCGCCGCTTTCACCTTCACCGCGATAACGCACGACGCCATCCGCGCTGCGAATAGCGCGGTAAATTGCCGGACCATCGAGCGGCGCGCGGCGCGGGTCGCTTGCCGAATAAAACGGCTGACCGTCCGTCAGCATGTAGAAGTCGCCTGGTTCGAGCGTCAGCGGCGCCTCGCTGCCTTCGATCCACAGATGAGAGCGGCCCGCCAGCACCCCACCGAACTTGATGCCCTGATACGCCGGGAAGCGGAAGGCCCACGCCCCACTGCCTTCGAACCGGGACGACAGCACGCTGCTCACGCGCAGCATCGAGAGAACGTCGGAAAGCGCGTCCATAAATGTACGGTCTAATAGGAATGAGGGCTTTTCTATTATAGGCACGGAGGTTCTTTGGCGGGATCATAGCGCCATTCACGCGACGAATCGTGCGGCTTGATGCAACAACAAGCGAGCCGTGACAACGTCCATACAAGGAGGATCATCTTCGATGAAAGCATGGCAACTCGAACGGCTGGGCGGCGCCCTGAGCCTGAACGACATTCCCGTTCCGCAGCCCCGCGCGGGAGGCGTCGTGGTTCGCGTCGAAGCGTCCTCGCTGATGTCGTACATGAAGGCCTACGTGGTCGGCAAACTGCCGATCTATCACGTGCCGTCACAGCCGTTCGTCCCGGGCGGCAACGGCGTGGGTGTCGTACATGCGGTGGGTCGCGACGTGTGGCATTTGCGGCCCGGGCAGCGTGTCGTTCTGTCGTCGTATTTCGTCGCGCAGGAAAATGTGCGGGAGCCCGCACAGGTCTTGCTCCGCGTGACCGCTAACGGGGCGGCGGCAGAGCGCGTGCAGGCCGACTGGCCCGACGGCACGCTGGCCGAATACGCGTCGTATCCCGCGAGCGCGGTGACGCCGGCCGACGATCTGCCGCATCTGAGTTCCGTTCAGCTCGCGATGACTACCCGCTGCATCGTGCCGTTCGGCGGGCTGTTGCGCGGCCGGCTGGCCGCCGGCGAAACGCTGATCGTGTCCGGCGCGACGGGTGCCTATGGGACCGGCGCCATGCTGCTTGCCTTGGCGATGGGCGCGAGCCGGATCGTCGCGGTCGGCAGAAATGCGCGAGCGCTCGAGGCGCTTGGGGCGCTCGACCGCGCGCGGATCGTCACGGTCACGGCCACCGGCGACGTGCAGACCGATGCGCAAGCGCTGCGCGAGGCCACGCACGGCGGCGCGCATATGGCATTCGACATGGTCGGCAATGCGAGCGATCCCAATCTCACGCTAGCGGCGCTACGTGGTCTCGCGCAAGGCGGCCGGCTGGTTCTGATGGGCAGCATGACCGTGCCGCTGCCGATTCCCTATACCGAAGTCATGCTGAACAGCTGGGAAATTCTCGGCCAGTTCATGTATCCGCGTGAATCGTATCGTCGGTTGCTCGACCTGGTTCGCAGCGGGCAGCTCGATCTCGCGGCGCTGCGTCCGCGTGTCTATCCGTTTGCCGCGCTGCCCGAAGCGATGGAGGCGGCGGCGTGCGCGACCAGCTTCGAATGCGTGGTTATCGATCACGAGCAATGATATTCACGCGAGCGTTCATATACATATCGCAATCGATTCATTCCCACGGCCCGCGCCCGCCGCTACGCTTGTCACTCAATCGTAAGCGAGGGCATATGGCCGCATCCGTTTCCCCGTCGTTTTTCCAGCGACGCCGTGCGTTGCAACTGCTCGGCGCCACACCGGCACTCGCCGCGAGCGTGTTTGCTTCACGTGGAGTACACGCAGCCGGGGCAGCGTCGACCACGCTCGTGCTAGGCGACCAGGCGGGCGGTACGCGCGCGCTAGTCGAAGCCGCCAAGGTGCTCGACGGTGCGCCGTACGCGTATCGCTGGGCCAACTTTCAGGGCGCGGCGCCGCTCTTCGAAGCGCAACGCGCGAACGCCGTCGATCTCGCGCCAGCGGGCGACTTGCCGGTGCTCGCGGCCGCGCTCGGCGATCCCACGCTGAAGATCGTCGCAACGCGTGTGGGTTCGGGTGTGCAACTGGGCATTCTGGTCGCGCCGAATTCGAAGATCGCGACGGTGGCGGACCTGAAAGGGCGCACGGTGTTCGTGTCGTCGGCACGCGGCAGCATTTCGCAGTTCCAGCTATATGGCGCGCTTGCCGAGGCGGGATTGTCCAGAGACGACGTGACGGTCCGCTTCATTCTGCCGGTGGATGCGTTCGCGGCATTCGCCTCGGGATCGATCGAAGCGTGGGCGACGTTCGATCCTTACTACGGCATCGCCGTGCAACGCGGCGCGCGGATTCTGCGAGATGGCACCGGCATCAATAGCGGGCTGGGCTTTATCACCGCTTCGGGCGCCGCGCTCGCGGATGCGGACAAGCGCAAGGCGATCGCCGATTTTCTGCTGAGACTGCAACGCGCGGGCGATTGGGCGCTGGCCAATCCCGACGCATATGCACTAATCTACGCGACGCTGACACGCTCGCCGCTCGATGCCGCGAAACGGATCACGCGGCGCGCGTCGCTGAAGCAGCATTTCGTCACCGACGCCGACATTGCCGCGCTTCAGAAGGTCGCCGACAGCGCGAACCGCGACGCGATTCTGCCGCGCCGTATCGACGTGCGTGCGATTTCCGACACGCATATCGCGAGCGTTTGAGCGGTGCGTCGTTGTATCTGTGCGTGACGAACGCCTCGACACGCAATGCCGAAGCGTTCGTCACGCCACACGCCTCACGCCGGAAGCGGCACGTCCTCGATCAACTCTGCCTGCACCGCACGGATTCTGCGGTCGACGAAATACCCGCCGCCTTCGACGTAGCGAAGATAAAGCCGCGTACACAATGCGCACTGCCAGACCGCGCAGCGGTTGTACGGGAAGTAGCGCGGCGCGATCGGCGCATCGGCCGACCAGTAATTCGTCTTGCCCGGCAGATACTCGCTGAAGGTCGGTTCGGGATCGTCTTGCGGCAACAGCGTGCCGATTTCCTCGAATTGCGTCTCGTCCAACGACAGCGGCTGCGATTGCCAGCCGTCCAGCGGCGTTTTCGTGCATGCGCAAGGCGCGGTGGCGCGCATTTGCGCCGCGCGCGCGAGCTCGAGCAGGGTTGCAGCGTTCAGGTATTGCGCCATGGGGCTCACAGTTAGGGGTTCATCATCCGGTTCCGCTGGGGAGCGACTCACGCGCGGTCCAAACGGCCGTCGGCTATCGACGCCAGCGCAGCCGCTTCTTTTCCGCCGAACTGCGCGACAGTGTTGATGAGCGCAATCGTCGCCGCGCCCGTTCTGGACGCGAGTTTATCGTCCGCGAACACGTAGGCGCGCTTTTAAGCATCGGTCCAGTCCCGCGCCAC
Source organism: Paraburkholderia sp. SG-MS1 (assembly GCF_012275575.1). GTDB lineage: Bacteria > Pseudomonadota > Gammaproteobacteria > Burkholderiales > Burkholderiaceae > Paraburkholderia. The sequence continues at coordinate 27,043 of NZ_NPIH01000038.1, forward strand.
CGTAACTGGCGCTTCGATCAATCCGAGTCGATGCACAGCGAGCACGCGGCCATGCCCGGCGATCAGCTGGCCGCATCATCGACCAGTATCGGTTTTGTCCAGCCCCATTCATGCAGCGACACCGCGATTTGCTCGATCTGCGAATCGGAATGCGTGCGAATACTTATCAGACGCTGCTGGACGTTGCACATAGTGGTTCAGATTCACTATCTATCGTACAGAGTAGTGTCGGTGTGCTGGCAGTTGTGACAAACATCGTTCCAATGCTGCAGCCGGTTAGAATCGTGTCGAACGGTCTGCTAGCCACGACCGCGATGGCAAAAATTGTCGCCGACTGGACCGATCCAAAGAAGCGGGTTCAGCCGGGGGACGTGCTGACGCTCGTTTCAGGATCGGGCGCAGTGGTCATGCAGATGCTGGTGTGGGCCGAAATTGGCGAAGGGGTCGCTCTGACAGTGGCGGCGCTGGCTCTCGCGGCAGACGTGCAGGCGGCCGCTCAACCTTACCTGCCTTCGTTAAAAATCTGGCCAGGAACTGCCATGCAGAACACACTACCAATCGTCGACCCAATCTCCACCGCCAGTTCGTCACTCTATTGGGCCACTGTACCGAGTTCGCAGACCGTCACTTTGGCTACCTACGACGAAATTCTAACCCAGCAGGGGTTGTTCGTCTGCTTGAGTGATCAAGGCACTACGGGGCCTCTGTTTATGAATTACTCGCCTATTCCCGGTAGCCTGACGCCGGTCAATGAAAATTCATACAAGGAAAACTACTGCCGATACCTGAGCGCCAAGGAAGGATGGGGCGATATAGTCAGCGGGATGGACTACTGCAAGAACGTCAAGTTCAGGTAGAGAATGAGGCCAATGCTTACCCGCATCAAACTGGCGCTCTCGGTGTGGTCTCTAGCCGCCGCGTGCGAACTGGCGATTGTCGTCGTGCTGATCCAGTCACAATCCCTGGCATCCATCGGCATGGTCGCCTTGGCGGTCGCGGTCTGCGTTCATCCAGTCGTGCTGATAGGTTGTCTACGGCGGCGCAGGTGGGCTTACGGTACTTTTATCTTACTTGCGCCTTTGAGCCTCTTTTGGTGGCCTTTCGGTAAGCCCTGGCTTCTGCGCATTGGCGCGTGGGCCTTTCTTTTGATCGGTGCTTGCGTCATCCTGCGTTTCGGTGCGATGGCACTGATTCGTGACAGGCAGTCAAAAGCGTGGATTTCATCGTGCACGTACGGGCCGACCTTCTGGTTGGCTCGCAGGCCAACTCTTGAGCTTGGTTTGCGGGAGAAGCTGATTCAGATTCTCGCCGCTATGTTGCTTGGACCGGCTTTAGTTGGCTACGCCAATGGATGGAACCGATCCGCAGTTTTTCTGTGTGCCGCCGCTGCAGTGACGCTCGTGCTGGTGTCGCTTCTTCTTGCACGAAGGCGGTAATCCTCGATGCCCGCCAGTTCACATCAGTAAGTCGGGAAGGGGCACTGCAATATTCCGGGGAGAGTTGTTCACACGGAATACTTCGTCAAACACGAAGCGCAGATCGTCCCCCCTTGCATGGTCTGCGCCCGTACCATTTCACTGCGAGAGCGGCGTGTGAGCGGCGTGTGTTTTCCATTCGCCGCCGCGCCGGATCGCTTCGGCGCGCGCCTGCTCTCCAAGCGTTAGGGTCAACGTCGGAAACGCTTCGCTGTCCGTATACCTCGCAAGTCGTACTGTCATGGCTTCTCCATTGTCAATGGGTCGCCGGGCCGACACTCTGGAGCGGGTCGTTCGGTTCCGCAACTACCAGCGCGGCGTGTGCAATCCGCACGACATCCGCCGATGACACCGCAGCATCCGCGGCGACGCGCCGCGCTTCGTGCATGAGCGGGCGGCCGTTTTCGCCGTGCGGCGCGCCAGCATGTCGAATGCCCATTGCGGCGGCGCACGGCCTGCCAGCGGTGCGAAGGCGAACCGGTCTGCGCTCACGTTCAGCGATAACCACCGGTGATCGCAGTATCGAAACAATTCATTGGCCAATTATCGCGGGGGTCCAGATAATGGCCGCACAAAACTGAGCACCACGCTTCCTAAGCCGCTGGACGCATCAGCAGCCCGCATCCCGAGTCATATGGGGCAACGAGGCGAAATATCCGGAGGAGACAGAGACAATGTTGCATCGACCCAAAGTCAGTCGAGCGATTCTCGCGATCATGTGCGCGATGTCGTTCATCATGTATCTCGATCGCGTCAATCTGTCGGCCGCGGCGGGTCTGATCCGCGACGACCTGCATTTGAGCAACACCCATGTGGGGCTCGTCTTCGCGGCATTCGCATACACGTACACGATCTGTCAGGTGATCGGCGGCTGGGTCAGCGACCGCTTCGGCGCGAAGCTCACGCTCGTCACCTGCGCGAGCATCTGGATCGTCGCGACGGTTGCCACCGGGCTCGCGGGCGGTATCGTGTCGCTGTTCTGTGCGCGCATGCTGCTCGGCATCGGCATCGGCATCGGCATCGGCGAAGGCGCGGCGTTGCCGGCGCAGGCGCGCGCATTGACCAACTGGTTCCCCTCCAGCAAGCGCGGCTTCGTGCAAGGGCTGACGCATTCGTTCTCGCGGCTCGGCAATGCCATCACGCCGCCGTTCGTCGCGTTGCTGGTCGCGTACTCGTCGTGGCGCGCATCGTTCTTCGTGGTCGGTGCGTTGACGTTCGTGTGGGTCGTGGTCTACGCATGGTATTTCACCGACAACCCGCGCAAGCACCGCCATATGACGCCGCAGGAAGAAGCGCAATTGCCGCCGGCGGGCAAGGTAGTGGTCGAGAAAACGCGCGAGCCCACACCGTGGCGGCGTCTTCTCAAACGCATCGGGCCCAGATCGCGATGAAGCTGATGGGTTTCTGGCGCGGCGTCACCGTGCACGGCGGCCTGCCGGTTCCAATCGCGACGCCCGCGCACGGCACCGCATTCGACATACACGGCCAGGGCAAGGCCGATGTCGGCGCGACCCAGAAGGCCTTCGACATCGTCACGCGCATGGCGATGGACCGCGTGTCTCGATGAGCGCATGATGGGCGGGATCGATGCGCAGCGCGAGCCCATCATCCGATGAGGACATCCCTATGCAACTGACCGACTTCGATACGCTGACCTTCGACTGCTACGGGACGTTGATCGACTGGGAGACCGGCATCCTCGACGGCTTGCGGCCGCTGCTGGAGCGCGTCGTGCCCCGACTCACGCGCGACCAGGTGCTCCAAGCGCACGCGCGGCATGAGTCGTCGCAGCAGAAGTACACGCCCGCGCGGCGTTATCAGGAGCTGCTGCCGATCGTCTACAAGCGTCTCGCCGAGGAATGGCGCGTGCCCTGCACACTTGCCGACTGTATTGCGTACGGCAAGTCCATCCGCCACTGGCCCGCGTTCGACGATTCAGCAGCAGCGTTGCATTACCTGAAGCAGCATTACAAGCTCGTCATTCTGTCGAATGTCGACAACGAGAGCTTCACCTGCAGCAACGCAAAACTGCAGGTCGAATTCGACGCAATCATCACCGCCGAAGACGTCGGGTCATACAAGCCGTCGCCGCGCAATTTCGAATACATGCTGGAAAAACTCGGCGAGCGGGGCATCGGCAAAGACAAAATCCTGCACACGGCCGAGAGCCTGTTTCACGATCACCAGCCCGCCAACGAATTCGGTCTGGCGTCGTGCTGGATTTATCGCCGGCATGCGAAGCAGGGCTTCGGCGCGACGATGCAGCCGGGCTCGCTGCCGAGGGTCGACTTCCGCTTCAACAGCATGGCCGAGTTCGTGAAAGCGCATCAGGAGGCGGTGCGGCAGAAAGTCTGATTCGGCCGCCGAGGTCCCGTCGATGCCCGCACCACCAGTTCCGGCAACGGCGCGAGCACCATTGACGGCTGCTGCTCAGGCGCCTGAATCAGGCGGATCAGGCTGTTTATCGACAGCTCCGCGACCGCCGCCGTCTGGATCGCGACCGTGGTCAGGGCGGGGTGCACCTGATGGGCGAGTTGAATGTCGGTGATGCCGATCACCGACACGTCGTCCGGCACTGCGCGGCCGAGCGTGATCAACGCCTGCGCCGCGCCGATGGCGAGCAGGTCGTTGGTCGCGAAGATCGCGCTCAGGTGCGGACGGTTCGCCATCAACTGCATGCAGGCGGCGTAGCCCGCATCGATCGAGTCGCGGATCTGCAGCACCGCAGCGGCATCCGCTTCGATGCCGGCCGCGCGCATCGCCGCGCGAAAGCCGTTCGAGCGCGCATCCTGCAAGCCGCCGCAACCGTCGCCGATCAACAGGCCGATCTCGCGATGGCCGAGTTCGAGCAGATGCCGCGCGGCCAGCTCGCCCGCATGCGCGAAATCCACTGCGATGCACGGCAGCGCGGGTGGAGACTCCGGGTGTTCCCACATCGCCAGCAGAATCGGCGCGCTGTGCGTGGCGGACGCGCACAGATCGTTGATCGTGATGTCGGTGTTCATCACGAGCACGCCGTCGGCCAGCGTGCCCGCGATCTGGTTCAGATACGCGCGGCCGATCTCGGCGTCGTCGTCGGTATTGCAGACCATCAGGAAGTGGCCGGTCTTGCGCGCGGCGCGCTCGGCGGCCAGCACGAACTCCGGGTAGAACGGGTTCGAGATGTTCGACAGCATCAGCGCGAGCGTCGACGAGCGGCCCTCGGCCAAGGCGCGTGCGTTCAGGTTCGGCCGGTAGCCGAGATCGGCGATCGCCTTCAGCACGCGCTCGGCCGTTTCAGGCCGGACCTTATCGCGATTGCGCAGCACGTTGGAGACGGTGGCGGCAGTGACGTGCGCGCGCTTTGCCACTTCGGACAGCGTGACCATGGTCGTTTATCCCATATTTGGGGAATGCGATTCAAATCTTGCAAGCGTTCTGCGACATTGCTAAGTTTCTGGAAAACACACGGAGACAACCTGCCATGACTTTTTCCCTCGAACTCCAATTTAAGCGATTAAATGCCGACTGCACAAGCGCCGGACGGTTATTTTTTCGTAAAATTTAAGCGGTTAAATTCAACGGGAGAGAGCATGGCGAGCATTCGTTTGACGGACGTGCACAAATCATACGGCGACCATTCGCCGGTGATCCGGCGCGTCAATCTGGAGATCGCGCAGCACGAGTTCTGCGTCTTCCTGGGCCCTTCGGGATGCGGCAAGTCGACTCTGCTGCGAATGATCGCCGGTCTCGAAGACCTGAGCGAAGGCGAACTGCACATCAACGAGCGTCTCGTGAACGACGTGCCCGCCGCGCAGCGCGGCGTCGCGATGGTATTCCAGAGCTACGCGTTGTTCCCGCACATGACCGTGTTCGACAACATGGCGTTCGGCCTGAAGCTCGCGAAGCAGCCCAAGGACGTGATCGAGCGAAAGGTACGCGAAGCCGCGCGCATTCTGCAACTGGACAGCTTGCTGGAGCGATATCCAAAAGCGCTCTCGGGCGGGCAGCGCCAGCGCGTCGCGATCGGCCGGGCCATCGTGCGCGAGCCGGGCGTTTTTCTGTTCGACGAACCGCTGTCGAATCTCGACGCCGCATTGCGCGGCCAGACGCGGGTCGAAATCGCGCGGCTGCATCAGCGCTTTGCCAATGCGAGCGTGGTCTACGTGACGCACGATCAGGTCGAAGCGATGACGCTCGCCGATCGCATCGTGCTGCTGCACGCTGGCGCGGACGCCGAGCGCTTCGGCAGCATCGCCCAGACCGGCGCGCCGCTCGAGCTGTATCACCATCCGAAGTCGCGCTTCGTGGCGGGTTTCATCGGCTCGCCGCGCATGAACTTCATCGACGCAACGGTCGATGCGATCGAGCCGGGCAGCGTGACGGTGTCGCTCGCGCAAGGCGGCGAAAAGCTGATCGCGCACGTGGACGGCCAGCGTCTGCAACGCGGCCAGCCGGTCACGCTCGGCGTGCGGCCGGAGCATGTGCGGCTCGACGGCGACGAGCAGTTCATTCAATGCGCGACGGTGCTCTCGGAACGGCTCGGCGAGCACAGCTACATTCACGCGGACCACGCGACCGGCACGTTGATCGCAAAGGCGGCCGGCGATACGCCGATCGGCTCCGGCGAGCGCATCCGCATTCATGTTCCGCCGTCCGCGTGCCATCTGTTCGACGCGGAAGGAATCGCATTGCGGCGTGGCACGTTCGAGCCCGAGCGCATCGCCGCCTGAACCAAGGTAGTCAGGATGCCGAAACTCCATGAATCCGCCGGGTTCACCCAGCCGAATTCCGCCACAGAGCGGGTTACTTCGCTGACAGCCGTGCGCTGTCAGTCAACAAGGTAGTCAAGGAGACACAAGATGATTGCTCTTCGCCTTCGCCGTCTTGCTCAGGTGTCGATTGCCGCCGCCCTGGTGGCCGGCGCGTTAGCCAGCGTCACGGCCGACGCCGCCACGCTCAACGTCAACGTATCGGCGCGCGGCAACCAGCGCTCCACATGGCAGGATGCGTTCGACAAGTTCAAGAAAGCCAACCCCGACGTCGATCTCAAGGTGACCTACATCACCGAGGAAGCGTACAAGGTGCAGATGGGCGGCTGGCTCGCCACCGATCCGCCTGATGTCGTGTCGTGGCACGACGGCGAACGGATGGCCTATTACGCGCAACGTGGCCTGCTCGAAGACCTGTCGTCGGACTGGAGCAGGAACGGCTGGTCGCAACAGTATGCGTCGGTCAAGGAAGCGTCCACGTACAAGGGCAAGCAGTACGCCGCGCCGCTCGGCTACGACGCGTACGGCTTCTTCTATCGCAAGGATCTCTTTGAGAAGGCCGGCATCAAGAGCGAGCCGAAAACCTGGGACGAATTCCTCGAAGCGAACAAGAAGCTGAAGGCGATCGGGGTCGCGCCGATCGCGGTGGCCGCGCGTGACAGCTGGACGCTCGCCGCATGGTTCGACTACCTGAATCTGCGCATCAACGGCAACGAGTTCCATCAGAAGCTGATGGCCGGTGAGATTCCCTACACCGATCCTCGCGTGAAGAAGGTCTACACGACGTGGAAGACGCTGATCGACGATCACTACTTCATCGACAACGCGCTCTCGTACGATCTTGATTCGATCGCGCCATTCCTCGCAAGCGGCAAGGCGTCGATGATGCTGATGGGCACCTTCTTCTCGGCGGGTCTGCCGCCGTCGATCAAACCGCAGATCGGCTTTTTCCGCTTCCCGGTGATCGACGCGAACGTGCCGATGGCCGAGGACGGCCCGGTGAACGTGCTGCTGATTCCCGCCAAGGCGAAGAACAAGGCCGACGCGCGCAAGCTGCTTGCGTTCATGGAGCAGCCGCAGATCAACGCCGAACTGGCGAAGGGGTGGGGTCAATTGCCGTCGAACAGCCAGGCCGCTGCGCCTGAGGACGCGATCTCGAAGGTCGGCTTCCAGACGCTCGCGAACACCAAGGGCGGCATCGCGCAGTTCTACGACCGCGACATGCAGAAGGAAATGGCCGACGAAGGCATGAAGGCCATGCAGCAGTTCTACAGCGATCCGTCGCAACTCGACGCCGTGCTCGCGCGCCTCGAAGCGACCAGGAAGCGCATCTACCAGAAGTAAGTCCGCAGCGCCGGCGGCGTAACCACCGCCGGCGCCCGCCTTCGATTCCCGACGAGGCTCGATCCATGTCTCATTCCGCAGCGAGCCGCTTACCGGCGGCCCGGCGTCGTCACGTCTCGACGACGCGCCGTCATCAGCACCGCGCCGCGTTTTTCTTCCTGTTGCCGGGATGTCTGCTGTTTTGTCTGTGCGTGGTCTACCCGATCATCAGCAGCATCTCGCTCAGCTTTTACAACTGGGACGGCATGACGCCGAAGACCTTCGTGGGTCTCGGCAATTATGTCGAACTGTTCCAGTCGGACACGTTCTATACGGCGCTCAAGAACAACCTCATCTGGCTCGCGTTGTTCCTGCTCGCGCCGCCGCTGGGTCTGATGTTCGCGTTGTATCTGAACCAGCGCGTGCGCGGCATGCGGGTCGTGAAGTCGCTGTTCTTCGCGCCCTTCGTGCTGTCGGGCGTGGTGGTCGGACTGGTGTTCAGCTGGTTCTACGACCCCGGCTTCGGCCTGCTGCGTTTGATCGTGGGGCACGGCATTCCCGTGCTCGGCGATCCGCGCACGGTGACGTTCGGCATCATCTTCGCCGCGCTGTGGCCGCAAACGCCGTTCTGCATGGTGCTGTATCTCACCGGACTGACGGGCATCAATCCCGAAGTGGTCGAAGCGGCGCGCATGGAAGGCGCGAAGGGCCTGGGTCTGCTGTGGCACGTGATCCTGCCGCAGTTGCGCCCGGCCACTTTCATGGCGGTCGTCCTGACCGTGATCGGCGCGCTGCGCAGCTTCGACCTGATCGCGGTGATGAGCGGCGGCGGTCCGTTCGACAGCTCCACCGTGCTCGCCTATTACATGTACGACCAGGCGATCAAGTACTACCGCGAAGGCTATTCCGCGGCGATTGCCGTCGTGCTGTTCGCGATCATGCTGGTCTATATCGTGTTCCATCTTCGCCGCATGCTGCGCGAAGAACGCTGATTCGCCGCTTGCTTTTTTTGCCGCTTGCCAGGAGTTACGTGTCATGTATCCGCTTCCCGTCGAACGCTGGAAACCCGTCAATCGCACGCTCTATAAGGCGTCGTTGCCGCTGGCCTTGCTGCTCTGGCTGCTGCCGATGCTGGCCGTGCTCGTCACGTCGATCCGTTCGTCGGACGAGCTCGCACAAGGCGATTACTGGACTTGGCCGAAGCATTTTGCACTGCTCGAAAACTACGGCGCGGCGCTCACGCAAACGCCGATGCTGCATTACTTCGCCAACAGCGTGCTGATCACGGTGCCCTCGGTGCTCGGTGCGATCGTGCTGGCGTCGATGGCCGGTTTCGCGTTGGCTACTTATCGTTTTCCCGGCAATACGGCGGTGCTGTTCGCCTTCGTCGCCGGCAACTTCGTACCGATCCAGATCCTGATGATTCCGGTGCGCGACATGGCGCTGAAATTCGGCCTGTTCAATACCGTGTGGGCGCTGGTGATTTTCCACGTGTCGTTTCAGACCGGGTTCTGCACGCTGTTTCTGCGCAACTTCATCAAGCAGTTGCCCTTCGAGATGATCGAGGCGGCGCGCGTGGAAGGGGCGAGCGAATGGACCATCTATCTGCGCATCGTGCTGCCTCTGATCCGTCCCGCGCTCGCCGCGCTCGGCATCCTCGTGTTCACGTTCGTCTGGAACGACTATTTCTGGGCGCTGTGTCTCACGCAAGGCGACGAGGCCGCGCCAATCACCGTGGGCGTCGCCGCGCTCAAGGGGCAATGGACCACCGCGTGGAACCTGGTCGCGGCAGGCTCGGTGCTGGCAGCGCTGCCGTCCGTGCTGATGTTCTTCGCGATGCAACGGCACTTCGTCGCCGGCCTGACTTTCGGTGCAAGCAAAGGCTGAGCACCTGCCTGAGCTCAACCCCTCTACTCGTCAACTCATAACGAGACTTCTCTCATGCAACTTGGTGTCTGTTATTACCCGGAACAATGGCCGCGCGCGATGTGGGCCGACGATGCAAAGCGTATGGTCGAACTCGGCATGACGCACGTGCGGATCGCTGAATTCGCGTGGAGCCGGATGGAACCGCGCGCGGGCGTTTTCGAATGGCAATGGCTCGACGAGGCCGTCGAAACGCTCGCTGCTGCAGGGCTGAAACTCGTGCTCGGCACGCCGAGCGCGTCGCCGCCGAAGTGGCTGATCGACGCGTATCCGGATGTGTTGCCGGTGCGTGCCGACGGCACCCGCTGGAATTTCGGCTCGCGCCGTCACTACGATATTTCGAGCGGGACGTACCGGCGCGAATGCGCGCGCATCGTGGCGGCCATGGCGCAGCGTTACGGGCGGCATCGGTCGATCGTCGCGTGGCAGACCGATAACGAACTCGGCTGTCACGAGACCGTGCCGAGTTACTCGCCTGCGGCGCTCGGGCGCTTCCAGACATGGCTGCGGCAGCGCTACGAAACGATCGCGTCGCTCAACGATGTGTGGGGCAACGTGTTCTGGAGCATGGAGTACCCGTCGTTCGACGCGATCGGCCTGCCGAACCTGACGCCGACCGACGCCAACCCGAGCCACCTGCTCGACTTCCGCCGCTTCATGTCCGACGAAGTGGCGAGCTTCCATCGCGAGCAGATCGAAGTGCTGCGCGAGCATGCGCCGACGGCGGATCTGCTGCACAACTTCATGGGCTTCTTCACGACCTTCGACCACTATCGTTTCTCCGAAGATAACGCGCTCGACGTCGCGGCATGGGACAGCTATCCGATCGCGCGCACCGAGTCGATCGCGCTGCCGGAAGAGCAGAAGGCGCGTTTCGCGCGCACCGCGCATCCCGACGTGTCCGCGTTCGACCACGACCGTTACCGCGCGATCGGCAAGGGACGCTTCTGGGTGATGGAACAGCAGGCGGGGCCGGTCAACTGGGCGCCGTGGAATCCGGTGCCCGCGAAGGGCATGGTGCGGCTGTGGGCGTACGAGGCGTTCGCGCACGGCGCGGAACTGGTGTCGTACTTCCGCTGGCGTCAGTGTCCCTATGCGCAGGAGCAGATGCATTCGGGCCTCAACCTGCCGAACAACGAACTCTCGCCGGGCGGCCTCGAAGTACGGCAGGCGGCGCGCGAAATCGCGGAGTGCACGGCGCTCTCGACACTCGGTGCGCCCGCGCGCGCGTCCGTGGCGATCGTCTTCGACTATGAGACGCAATGGATGTTCGAGATTCAGCGTCATGGCAAGACCTTCGACTATCAGACGCTGGTGTTCGACTACTACGAAGCGCTGCGTGAACTCGGGCTCGACGTGGATATCGTGTCGAGCCGTGCGGACCTGTCGGCGTATCGCCTCGTGGTCGTGCCGAGTATCGCCGTGATCGATGGCGCGCTGGTGCAGCAGATCGAACGCAGCAGCGCGCAATGGGTCTTCGGCCCGCGTAGCGGCTCCAGGACGGACGCGTTCGCGATTCCCGGCAACCTGCCGCCCGGCGCATTGCAGCGCGTGCTGCCGATGCAGGTGCTCGAAGTCGAGTCGCTGCGGCCCACGCTCACGCCCGCGCTGTCGATCGACGGTACGCAGGGCACCGCCGTGTATTGGCGCGAGCATGTGCGGGCCAATGCCGACACGCGCATCGCCGCGCAATTCGACGACGCCTGGCCGGCGCTCCTCACGCACGGCAAGGTTCGCTATGTGGCGGCGTGGCTGTCGCATGCGCTGCATCGCACGGTGTTGCAGCAGGCCGCGCAAGACGCGGGCATCGAGACGCAACTGCTGGCCGACGGCTTGCGCATTCGCCGGCGCGGCGGCCTGACCTTCGCGTTCAACTTCGGCGAGCAGCCGGTGCAGGCGCCGGCGCCGCCCCACGCGACGTTCGTGCTCGGCGCGCCGCGCCTGAACACCGGCGATGTCTGCGTATGGAAAGACGCCTGAAATAGCGGACCGTTCCTACCGGATCGGCTTGGCAGAGGGGTAGTCGGAGAAGTGGCAAGACCGGAGGTTGAAACACAGGCGCATCACACCGGACCAGGCGGCCTCGAGAAGAGCCGCCATTCAATAGATGGAGGATGACGAATGAACCGAAGAGAAATGCTGGGGTGGCTGGCATCGGCGGCTGCGGCGGGTGTCGGCACGACGGTGGGGATGCCGGCCATCGCGGGAGAGCGGGAATCCGCCGCGCACGATGCCCGCTTTGCGATGGGCGCGGACGTCTCGACGCTGCTCGAACTGGAAGCGAACGGCGCGAAGTTCTACGAGCATGGCGAGCGGCTCGATTGTTTGCGGATTCTGAAGAGCCATGGTGTCGACTCGATTCGTATCAAGGTCTGGAACGACCCTGGCAATCCGAACTATTTTCCGGCCAATCAGAGTCCCGCCGCCGGTTACAACAATGCCGAGCACGTGCGCGTGCTGGCGCGGCGCGCGGCCGCGCTCGGCCTGCGCGTGCTGATCGACTTTCACTACAGCGACTGGTGGGCCGATCCGGGCAAGCAGTATCCGCCGCACGAGTGGGAAGGCAAGGACATCACGCAGACCTGCGCGCTGCTGTCCGAGTACACGTCGAACGTGCTGAAGATGCTCAAGCGCGACGGCGTGCATCCGGAGTGGGTGCAGATCGGCAACGAAATCACCGGCGGCATGCTGTGGCCGCTCGGCAAGTACGACCAGCTGGACAACCTCGCGCTGCTGTTGAAGGCAGGGCATGACGCGGTCAGATCCGTCGATCCGCGCACCAGGGTCATGCTGCATATCGACAGCGGTGGCGACAACGCGAAGAGCCGCTGGTGGTTCGACAGCGCGACGCAGCGCGGCGTGACGTTCGACGTGATCGGTCTGTCGTACTACCCGCAGTGGCAAGGCTCGCTGAGCGACCTGCAGAACAACGCGAACGATCTGGCGGCGCGCTACGACAAGGACGTGATGGTGGTGGAGACTGCCTATCCGTGGACCACCAGCGACGGCGATTCCGAGCCCAACTCGATGACCAACGTCGGCACCTCGACCTTTGCGCAGACTCCGGCGGGGCAGGCGCAGTTTCTCGGTGCGGTAACGGACGTCGTCAAGGCGATCCCCGACGGCCGCGGCAAAGGCGTGTTCTGGTGGGAGCCCGAATGGATTCCGACGCCGAACGTCGGCTGGGAGAACGGTGCGGGCGATCAGTGGGACAACAACACGTTGTTCGATTTTCACGGCAACGCGTTGCCGTCGCTGGATGCGTTTCGCCGACGCTAGCATCCGCACCGGCCTGAGCGCCGCTTAGCGTCCGGCGCGCGGGCCGTGCCAGATCACACCGCCCCGTGCGCCGCTGGCAGGCGTCACTGGGAGGCTGCCTGCCCGTTCTTCTTCAGACACTCGGACGTGAACGTCATGCTGGCCTGGTCGGGCGTCATGCGCGGCGCGCCCGCGCTGAAAATCTTTTCGATGATCGCGTCGACCGCCTGCAAGTCGGCCGGGTCCTTGTAGTATCTGGCCGCCTGGTCGAGCGCCTGGGCCTTGGTCTTCTTGTGGGCACGCCACGAGGCGACCTGACCGGCGATATCGCCGAGCGCAAAACATTGATCGTTGACGGTCTGTGCAACGGCCTGTGCGGCCGGTTGCGCAAGGCATACCGCCAGCAGCGCGGAGACGACGACGCGTTTCATTACTGGAATCCTGACTTGAGATGAGCGGTGCGGCCGCCACGATGGCATCGTCCAGCGCGGCGGTCACACGGGTAAACAGCCGCGTAGTTTATCGGGAAGTAGCGAGGCACGCTTTTTTTACCCTCCGCCCTCTTTGCTGGCACGCGGTGGAAACGAAAAAGCCGCCCAGGCGGGCGGCTTCGGGAAACAGCGGATCCGGCGGGCGCGTTCTTGCCGCGCGCGTCGTTCAATGCCCGAACGACTCCGCCTTCGACGTGTTCGTCGTCGCCACATGCGGCCGCGCCGCCTGTTTGATCAGCAGCGCCACGCACGACAGCAGGCCGGCCACCGCGACAGTCGCGAAGATGCCGCCGAAGGTGAAGTGGCGGCGCGTCAGCTCGGCCACGAGGAACGAACCCGCGATCCCGCCGAAGCGGCCCACACCGAGCATCCACGCGACACCCGTGCCGCGGCCCTCGGTCGGATAGAACGCGGCGGCAAGCGCCGGCATCGACGATTGCGCGGTATTCATCAGCACGCCCGCGACGAACACGATGAACACTAGCGCGCCCACGTTGCCGGCCGCCTGGCCGATGAAATACACGCTCACCGCAGTCAGTGCATAGCAGGCCGCGATGATCCGGTTCGCGTTGAAGCGGTCCATCAGCACGCCGCACACCACCGCGCCGACGCCGCCGAGCGGGAACAGCGCGGAAATCAGCGTCGCGCGTTGCGGCGTGAGCCCGGCGTCCTTCAACAGGATCGGCATCCAGTTGATCGACGCGTAGAAGATCACGAGACCCATGAAGTAGGCCACCCACAGCATCACCGAGCCGATGATGTAGGAGCGCGACAGCACCACGCCCAGACCCTTGCTGCCGGTTTGCGGCGCGCTTTCGGTCATCGTGAAGGCGCTCGCCTGCACCGCGTCGCCCGAAATGCGCGAGAGCGCCGCGCGAATCCGCTCGACCGGCTTGTTGTTCGCCACCATGTAGCGGACCGACTCCGGCATCTTGCTCACCAGCAGGATCGTCAGCAGCAGCGGCGTGATGCCACCGAGCAGCAGCACGCTGCGCCAGCCGAAATGCGGGATCATCCACGCGGCGAGAAAACCGCCGAATGCGGCGCCGAGCGGAAAGCCGCAGAACATCAGGTTGATCACGGTCGCGCGGCGGCGGTCCGGGCAGAACTCGCCCATCATCGTCACGGCGTTCGGCATGGCCGCGCCGAGGCCGACGCCCGTGATGAAGCGCAGCGCGGTCAGTTGTTCGATGTTGTTCGAAAAGGCCGAGCCGAGGCACGCGACGCCGAACAGCAGCACGGAACCCAGCAGCATCACGCGCCGCCCGAGGCGGTCGGATAGCGGGCCCGAACCGAGCGCGCCGCACGCGAGGCCGAACAGCGCGGCGCTCAGCACCGGCGCGAGCGCCGGCTTGGCGATGCCCCATTCGCCGATCAGCGAAGGCGCGATGAAGCCGATGGCGGCCGTGTCAAAACCGTCCAGCAGGACGATGATGAAGCACATGAAAAATACCAGCCACTGGAACGGCGAGAAGGGGTGTTCATTGATGAATGTCTGAACGTTCACAGCAGTGCTGCGGCTCATGATGGTCTCCCGATTGTCAAAAGGCTCGTGGAACACGAGCCTTTCCTTTCTTTCACGATCGTACGCCGTTTGGAAGCGATGCACGATGCCCCCGCCGCCGCAAACCGTTTGCATGACGACGGCAGCGCGGTCGGAAGCCGTAACCGGCGATTGCCGTGGCGGTGGCATGACTGATTTGTAGGCGTGTTCGTATATAGAACGGCGATTCTTTCTACGAACTCGCACTGTAAGTATTCTGGCAACCGGGGGTCAAGGCGGGATTACCCGAGATGTTGCGAGCGCACATCGGCTCAGGGCAGCGGCCCGGAACGGTGCGGCGATCGTGCATGCCGCGGCGCACGCGCAGTGCGCCGGCTGCAGAGGAAAGAACGGGCAGGGCGCCGCTTTGAATGCTTCAACCCCGGCGCCCGTGAGGATGGCCAGAACTTCATTGCTGAACGTTAACTGGCAGGAAGCAGGCAGACCGCGTCAGCCCAGTTTCGCCGCGATCGCCTCGCCCACTTCGGTCGTGTTTGCGCTGCCGCCGAGGTCGCCGGCGTGGGGGCCTTCGATCAGCGTCGCTTCGATCGCCGCGAGAATCGCGTCGTGCGCTTCGCGTTCCTTGCCGCTCGACTGGCCGAGGAAATCGAGCATCATCGCGGCCGACCAGATCATCGCGATCGGATTGGCGATGTTCTTGCCGGCGATATCGGGCGCCGAGCCGTGCACCGGTTCGAATAGCGACGGGAATTTGCGGTCCGGATTCAGGTTGCCCGACGGCGCGAGGCCGATCGTGCCGGTACATGCCGGACCGAGGTCGGACAGAATGTCGCCGAAAAGATTGGTAGCGACCACCACGTCGAAGCGGTCGGGATTGAGCACGAAGCGCGCGCACAGTATGTCGATATGCTGCTTGTCCCATTTGACCTCCGGATACTGCGCCGCGATGCCGGCCGCGCATTTGTCCCACCACGGCATGCTGATCGCGATGCCGTTGCTCTTGGTGGCGACGGTGATCTGCTTGCGCTCTCGGCGCTGCGCGAGATCGAAGGCGAACTTCAGCACGCGCTCGCTGCCGTGCCGCGTGAACACCGATTCCTGCAGCACGAATTCGCGCTCAGTGCCTTCGAACATCACGCCGCCCACCGACGAATATTCGCCTTCGGTGTTCTCGCGGACGATCCAGAAATCGATATCGCCGGCCTTGCGGCCCGCGAGCGGCGAAGGCACGCCGGCAAACAGACGGGCCGGGCGCAGGTTGATGTACTGGTCGAATTCGCGGCGGAACTTCAGCAGCGAGCCCCACAGCGAGACGTGATCGGGCACGGTGTCCGGCCAGCCCACCGCGCCGAACAGAATCGCATCGGCCGATTGCAGTTGGGTCTTCCAGTCGTCCGGCATCATCTTGCCGTGCTTTGCGTAGTAGTCGCAACTCGCCCATTCGATGTGCTGGTACTCGAGTTCGATGCCGAAGCGCTGTTGGACCGCGTCCAGCACGCGAATGGCTTCCGGCATGACTTCGACGCCGATGCCGTCGCCGGGTATGACGGCAATCCGATATTTCTTCGACATGTTGTGCTCCTCCTTGGGGGCTTCGATCAGGGCTTTCGACGCTTTAACGGCGCTTATTCTATTCCCGTCGTTCTATCTAAAATGGCGGCTTTGGTTAAGTCATCCAGTTTCAGCGCGGCGGCGCAGGCGCTGTCGATGTCAGTGTCGGCGGCGTACGTCCGCCGCTCGCGACTATTTTCGTGGGACGCGCGCTGCACTACGTCGCGGCGATTCTGCAGCGCGAAGCGGGTTTCAGATGGGCGGCACGTGCGCTAGCGGGCCGCCGCATTGAGCTTGCGCCACAGTGTCGTCTTGCTGATGCCGAGCGCGTCGCAGACCGCGTCGCGATCGCCGTCGTGGGCCGCGAGCGCGGCACGGATCTGGTCGGCTTCCACATGACGGCTGCGTTCGCGCAGCGTGAGCGCAGCGGGTTTTGCCGGGCGCGCGTGGGCGTCGGCGATTTCAGGCGCGATGGTGTGCAGCATCTCGCGGGTGACGACGAAGGCGCTGCCGGCTTGCGCACCCGCGCTCGCGTCCGTCTCCGAGCCCATGTCCGCGTCCGCGAGTTCGACCGCGATCCGTTCGATCACATTCTGCAATTCACGCACGTTGCCCGGCCACGCATAACGCCGCAACGATCCGCCGAGACCGGCAAGCACATGCTCCGCCGTCACCACGTCGGGCACGCGCGCCGCGAGCCTCGGTTCACGCGCCGCGGCCTGGCGCAGCAATTCGGCGGCGAGTGGCAGCAGATCGTTCGGCCGCTCGCGCAGCGCCGGCAGCGCGATGCTCAGGATGTTGAGCCGGTAGTAGAGATCGGCGCGGAAACTGCCCGTTTCGACGCCCTCGGTCAGCGCGCGATGCGTCGCCGCGACGACCCGGATATCGACGCGCGTCGGCTCCGTCGAGCCGAGTCGCACGACCTCGCGCTCCTGCAGCACACGCAACAGGCGGCTCTGCAACGACAGCGGCATTTCGCCGATTTCATCGAGAAACAGCGTGCCGCGATGCGCGACTTCGATGAGCCCCGCCTTGCCGCCCTTGCGCGCACCCGTGAACGCCCCTTCTTCGTAACCGAACAGCTCGCTCTCCAGCAATGCCTCGGGAAACGCGCCGCAATTGATCGCGACGAAAGCGAAGTCGCGCCGCGCGCTCAACTGATGCATGCTCTGCGCGACCATCTCCTTGCCTGTGCCGCTCTCGCCGAGGATCAGCACGGTCGCGTCCGACCTCGCATAGCGCCGCACGAGCGAGCGCACCCGCTCGATCGATTCCGACGCGCCGACGATGTCGTCGAGCCGGTAACGCGCGGTGAACTGCTGCACGCGCTGGCGCGCGCGCAACGTGCGGTCGAGCCGCTCGAGCGCACGCGATTCCTGGAACGTCAGCACGGTGCCCGCCGCCGCGCTGGTGCTCGCGAGCGGCCCGCGATGCACGACATAGCTTGCGCCGCGTACCGTGCAGAAACTGTCGCCGTCCGCGTCGGGCAGACTGCCGGCGAGATCGGGCGCAAGTTCGAGCAGTACGCGGCCCGCGGCTTTCGTCGCGTCGATGCCGAGCACGCCGGCAAGACGCTGATTCATCACTTCGACACGGCCCTGCGCATCGAGCGCGACGACGCCGTCGCGCAGATGTTGCAGCAGATTGTCGAGCCGTTGACGGCGCACGGTTTCGCGGCGAGTGGCCTGCGCGACTTCGAGCGCGGTGTCGAAGCCCGCGCGCACCGACGCGCGCGAATAGAGAAACACCGCGCCCATCCCGGCGTTCGCCGCGAGATCGGTGACGAGGCCGGGGCCGACCACGACGTCGACGCCGCGATCGCTCAGGTCGAGCACGACGCTCTCCGCGTCCTGCACGGATTGATACGACGCGAACGTGATGTCGAGCGCGTAGGCGGCCGTGAAGCGCCGTATTTCGTCGGGCGTCTCGCCGTGCGTGACGAGCGCAACCCGCGCGCCGTCGCGTCGCGCCCGCGCGAGTGCGTGCATCACGTCGAAGCCGGTCGGGTTGATTCGCACAACCGGCACCGACACGCGTGTTTTCAGATATGCACCGTTCGAACCGCCCGCGATCACGACGTCGGGGCGGCCCGCGCCCGCGCTTTCGATTTCCCGCACGGCGTCTTCGAAACCGTGCGAGACGATGCGCAGGTCCGCGCGTTCGACGTATTCGCCGGCGATGTCGAAGAACAGATCGCGCAGGCGGCTGATGCTGAGCGCCCAGATACGCGGGCGCGGGGACGGTTCGAAAAGCGGTGTGCTCACGGGAGGCTCGCGGCAGGGTGGGAGAGTATGTCTATTATGCGCGCCCATTCCCAAACTGAAATGGCAATTTCATTTGTGAAATGGGTCGTAGCTATGGTGTGGCGGCTGTCGCCCTTTAAATCAGGCACTTAGCGCGTTGTATCCCGGCTGGCCCGTTCTTTGCGTTTAAGGATGCCAGTCAAAACCCCCACCATGCCTTCTGGAGACAACGGATGAGTGAAGCAGACAACAGCACGCCGGACACAGGCGCATTCAAACCGAAGAAATCCGTCGCGCTGTCCGGCGTGACGGCGGGCAACACCGCGCTGTGCAC
>NZ_NPIH01000039.1 GCF_012275575.1 Paraburkholderia sp. SG-MS1
GGACAACGGCCCCGGGCAGGCGCTTCGCGCGTCGCTCCGGACCCGCGCGCCAGCCCCTCAGCGCTTCCCCATCCGCAGCGCATCCGCGTAACCGGTCAGTTCAGAGCGCCAGCTGCGAACCGGTGTGAATTCGCGCGGACACATCTTCGGCGCCGCCATACCAACACCCAGCCAACATCGCCCACCGTCATCTCAAATCACTGGCTGGCGATATCCCCGTGGCCGCTTTCCGCAACAGGCAACTCAGTATCACCAGCCTCCGCTTGCCCAACTTCAGCAAGCAACGTCTTATCGCGCGCTATCACCTTCGGCAGGTGTGTTCGCAAAAATTCGACCCAGGTCCGAGTCTTTGCATCGATGAACTTGCGCGATGGATACAGCGCATAGACATTCATCTTTTGCAGCGTATAGTCCGGCAATACTCGCACTAATGAGCCATCACGCAACCCGGAGATGGCCGAGTAAAGCGGCACCATGCCGATACCCATGCCTTCGCGAATCGCCACGATCAACGATTCCGCGATGTTCACCTGCACAGGACCGTTCACCACCATCGTTTCACTGCCATGCGGGCCGTCGAGCACCCATTCGTGCGGTGGAAAGGCCGGCGTATGCAGAATCAAACATTCGTGGAGCGCCAGATCGGCCGGTGTTTGCGGGGCGCCGTGCGCGCGCACATAGGCGGGCGACGCGCACAGGATGCTGAAAGTCGTCCCCAGTGGTAGCGATACGAGATCCGAATTCGGCAGAGTCGACGCTCCGATCACCGCGACATCGGCGCTGCCTTCGAACAGATCGGGCATGCGTTGCGACAACGACAACTCGACGGTCACCTCCGGGTAAAGCGCGCGATAACGCGAAATAGCCGGCAACAAGTAATGCTGCCCGATGCTCGCGAAGCTATGCATGCGCAATGCGCCTGCCGGACGCTCGTGCGCGCAACTGGCTTCTTCTTCCGCGGTGTCGATATCCGCAAGTATTTGCTGCGAGCGCTTCAGATAACGCTCGCCGGCTGTGGTCAGCGCGAGGCGTCGCGTCGAACGGTTCAGCAGGCGCGTACGCAGGTGCGCCTCGAGCTCGGAGACTGCGCGTGACATCGCGCCCGTCGTCGAATTGAGCGACTGCGCGGCCGCGGTAAAGCTACCCGCCTCAACCACGCGCACGAACACTCGCATATTTTGTAACGTATCCATCAATCCTTCTATTTCACGGCAGAAGCCGTATTGTCCGCCTGTCTAGCCCCCGCATTGTTGCCCGTTCTGGAAGAGACGTTCCGTGCCGGTGCCCTTAATGCGCACATAGCATGCTCCTAAAATCGGCGCCTTGCCTGCCGGTGTACGCAGTCTTCGCCGGCGCTTCTTTCAGCGACCAACCGCGGCGCATTGCCTTCAGATGAAACGCTATCATGCGATCAAACCCACGGACTGCTTCCGCTCGTGGAGCATCCTGTGGCAGGCGTTCAGCCGGCGAAGCTTCGGTCCCGCCATTCGCGACTGGGCGAACAGCGATGGCCTGACCTGGCTGCATCTGCTGAAAACGGTCACCGCCGGTCTGCTGGCGCTGGGCATCGCGATGCTGCTCGACCTGTCGCAACCGCGCATTGCGATGACCACGGTGTTCGTGCTGATGCAGCCGTTCAGCGGAATGGTACTCGCCAAGAGTTTCTACCGCATTCTCGGGACGGCGGTTGGGGCAGTCGCCGCCATCGTGCTCGGCGCGTTGTTCGTGCAACAGCCCGAGTTGTACATGCTCGGCATGATCGGGTGGGTGAGCGCGTGCATTGCCGCGGCAGTCCGATACCGGCATTTCAGATGGTACGGTTTTGTGCTGGCGGGTTACACCGCAGCGTTGATTGGCATTCCGAACGTTACCGAGCCGGACGCCTTGTTTCTTGCGGCGCTCACGCGTGCCGCAGAAGTAGCGGTCGGCATTATCTGCTCAAGTGCAGTCAGTGCGCTAATCGTGCCGCAGCGCTCCAGCCTCGCACTGCGCCACGCCTTGCAGATCCGGTATGCGAATTTTATGGTGTTCGCCGCGCAGGTGCTGGGCTGCGGAATCGAGCGTGGTCAATTTGAGCGACGCTTTGCGGACATTGTCGACGAGATCGTCGGTTTCGAGGCGACGCGCTCGTTCGCCGCCTTTGAAGATCCCGCGATGCGTTCTCGCCGTCAACACCTCGGCCGCTTGAATGGCGAATTCATGGATGCATGCACGCGTTTGCACGCACTGCATCAACTGCTCAAACGTCTGCGCGCAAATGGCTCGACGCCGACGCTCGCCGCAATCCGGCCGTATTTCGATGAACTGTCCACGCTGTTGGCGCCACGACTGGAAACGACCCTTGAAGGAGGCGTAGCGGCCCGCTTACGCCTCTTTCAGGCGGCCCTGCCACGCCGTGTGCGCGAAACGAGGCGGCCGCTGGAACCCGTGCTCGCCGAATCGCTGGCCGACTTCGATACGGCAGCGGAACTGCTATACCGCTTCGTCGACGAATGGATTCGCTACTCGGAGACTTACGCGTCGCTGGCGCGGCGCAAACCGGTCGGCTCGCAGCGCGACTTCAGCCGCTATGTAAGCCGGACGAATAGCTTCGTCGTCGCGTTTGCGTTTATTCGCTCCGCTGTGGCGATGGCCATCCTCGGCTGGTTCTGGATTGCAACCGACTGGCCGAGCGGCGGCTTTGCCGTGATCGGCACGGCGCTGGCGTGCGCGCTCACCTCGACCTCGCCGAACGCGACGAAAATGGCCCTGCAAATGGCGGTCGGCGCCATGTTTGCGACGATGACCGGCTATCTCTTCACGTGCTACGTGTATCCCAACATCGATGGATTCCCGCTGCTATGCATATCGCTCGCGCCAGTGCTCGCACTAGGCGCGTTTATCGCGACACGCAAGCATGCCGCCGGATACGGCATCGGCTTCTCAGTATTTTTCTGCCTGCTCGCGGGCCCGGACAATGTCGTCACCTTTGTGCCGGATCTGCTCATCAACAACGGCATCGCGCTCACTGTGTCGATGCTCGCCGCCGCGATTGTCTTTGCGGTGGTTTTTCCCGCCGACATGCCCTGGCTCATCGAGCGGATCATGGGCGACCTGCGTGGGCAAGCGGTGTCCGCCTGTAAGGGCGAATTGCGCGGACTCAGCCAGCGCTTCCAGTCGGGCACGCATGATCTGACCTCGCAATTGCGAATGCTCCTGTCGCGGCGATCCCGTCGCCGTCGCGATGCATTGCGCTGGATGCTCGCCACGCTCGAAGCCGGTCGCGCCGCGATCGATCTGCGCAACGAAACAGCGTACGCCGCCTATGCACATGCGCTCCATCCACGTTGGCGCAGTGCGATCGAGCGCACCTGCGATGACCTCGCGCAACTCTTCGAGCGGCCCGACACCCGCGCGGCCGAACGTGCGCTCATTTCCGTGCGCTCGGCCACGTGGATTGCGCAGGACATACTGCAAACGGTGCACGCCGATCGCGACAGACGCCACGATTTGCAGCGCATCCTGAGCTGCCTGCACTTCATTCGCACCGCGCTGCTCGACAAGGACGCGCCGTTCAACGCGCGTTGAACGCCGGACTTGGACTCGCTCGCAGCCGCCGATTCCCACTGATCCTTCCGCCAGCTGGAAGGATGACTTCCCGGCAGGCCGCTTTATCGGCGTAGGTGGCGGTCATATAGTTTCATCACTGCCACGCAGTCACCGTAAGTACTGGAGAGCGAGATGAAAGTGTTGAAGATTGTCCTGATAGCCTGTTCTTTGTCCGCCGCCGTCGCACATGCGCAAACTGCGCCTGCAGCCGCCGGGGCACCGGAGCAACAGGTTGCGCAAGCCGACGCGCAGCGTCCCGGCAACGTCGTCGTCACACCGAAGCGCAGCATCGCGCCGAAGGCGAAGCAGGAGGAGTGCGTCGGTCCTGTGAGCTTCTGCAGCATCTATTTCGGCAGCTAAAGCCAGGCATGCGCCGCATGCAACACCTGAAGTATTTGCAGGACCCGTCGCGAGCACGTCGCATGCGATGAAACACCAGGCCGCGACGCCGTCCCATCGAGACGCCGCGGCGGGTGCGGCAATTCGGCTACTGAGCGAAGCACACCGCAGACGTGCGCACCGGTAGACTGGATCGATGATTATGGAGAGACCGAAGTTCATGTACGAAGACCGGATTCGTTGTGCCGCGCTGCGCGGAAAGATCACCTCGGCTGCGCAAGCGGCGTTGCTGATTCAGGATGGCATGCGCGTCGGCGCCAGCGGTTTCACGCGCGCGGGCGACGCGAAGGCCGTGCCGGTTGCGCTTGCGCAACGGGCCCGTGAGGAAGGCAAGCCGCTGCGCATCACGTTGATGACGGGGGCCTCGCTCGGTCACGACGTGGACCGCATGCTGACCGAGGCGCACGTGCTCGCACGCCGTCTGCCGTTCCAGGTGGACAAGACCTTGCGCGACGCGATCAATCGCGGCGAAGTGATGTTCGTCGATCAGCATTTGTCCGAAACCGTCGAGATGCTGCGCGCAAATCAGCTCGGCAAACTCGACGTCGCGATTATCGAAGCGGCCGCGATCACCGAGACCGGCGGCATCGTGCCGACGACCTCGGTCGGCAATTCGGCCAGCTTCGCGATCCTCGCCGACAAGGTGATCGTCGAAATCAATCTCGCGCAGCCGCTGGCGCTCGAAGGGCTGCACGACATCTGGATTCCGGGCCGCAGGCCGAACCGCGAGCCGCTGCCCATCGTTCATGCGCACGATCGCATCGGCACGCTGGCCATCGATATTCCGTTCGAGAAGATTGCGGCGATCGTCATCACCGATATGGCCGACAGTTCGTCGACGGTGCTGCCGGCGGACGAGGAGACCGAGCTGATCGCCGGTCATCTGATCGAATTCTTCCAGCACGAAGTATCGCGCGCTCGCATGCCCAGGCAGTTGCCGCCGTTGCAGGCCGGCATTGGCACGATCGCGAACGCGGTGCTGGCCGGCTTCGTCGATTCGCCGTTCGACGCCTTCGAAATTTACTCAGAAGTACTGCAGGATTCGACCTTCGATCTGATGGACGCAGGCAAGGTAACGTTCGCCTCGGGGGCGTCGATCACGTTGTCGGCCGCGCGTCAGACGCAGGTGTTCGGCGAACTCGAACGCTATCGCGATCGTCTCGTCCTGCGTCCGCAGGAAGTGAGCAATCATCCTGAAGTCATTCGCCGGCTCGGGCTGATCGCGTTGAACACTGCGCTCGAACTGGACATCTACGGCAACGTCAATTCCACGCATGTGGGCGGCACGCATATGATGAACGGTATCGGCGGTTCGGGCGACTTTGCGCGTAACGCGTCGTGCGCGGTTTTTGCCACCAAGTCGACCGCGAAAGACGGCCGCATTTCGAGCATCGTGCCCATGGTGCCGCATTGCGATCACAACGAACACGACGTCGACGTGGTCGTGACGGAGCAGGGGCTGGCCGATCTGCGCGGCCTGGCGCCGCGCGAGCGTGCGACCTTGATCATCGAAAACTGTGCGCATCCGTTGTATCGCGATCTGCTGCGAGACTACTATCGGGACGCGTTGCAAGGAGGCGGGCAGACGCCGCATCGGTTGGACCAGGCTTTCGCCTGGCATGCACGGCTGCGTGACACCGGCTCGATGTTGCCGGCAATGGAAGCCATGCTTTAAAGCAAATGTGGCGTCAGGTGGCGTTCGCCCCTGACGCGTTCGGACATCAACTGCTGCGCTCAGCCGCCTCGTCGCACGAGCCGGATAAGAAACAATAGAATGACCGCGCCGATCACCGCGGTGATGATCGAGCCGATCCAGCCGCCGCCCAGCGAGATATGCAAAACACCAGCAAGCCAGCCGCCGATGAACGCGCCCACGATCCCGACAATGATGTCGACGATGAGGCCGAAGCCGCCGCCTTTGACCAGCACGCCGGCCAGCCAGCCCGCGATCGCGCCGATGATGAGCCATGCAATGATGCCGTGTTCCATATTCGAGACTCCAAGGTTGAGTGAAAGAAAATCACGCGGCTAGAGCTTAGTCGAAGGTGATGGGACAGTCCAGGTTGCGGATGCGCAATTGACATTGTTTGAAACTATTGCCGTCTAAGTGTAGACGATGCATGCCAACATGGGGAGCATGACGAGCCGCGCGTCACTCTGGCGTCGGCTCCGCTTCGCGTGCCGTCCAGCTGACGCTGGACACGCTCTTTTCCATGCTGAGACGGCTGGCCATCTGTTCGAGCTTCGATTGGTCTTTCGGATGCAGCTTGAGCGTCGCGGTCACGCGAATACGGCCGGGATCGCTCTCGACGTCTTCGCTCGTCAGGCTCTGGAACGACAACGGCGTCGAATACATCGAGTTGGAGATGGCGGTGCGAATGTGGATCTCATCGGCCTCGCGGCAGACAACCGTCAAGACGTACTCGCGAATCAGGTCGGCGTTTGAAACCGGCGTCGCATTGATAGTACGGCTAACTTCGCGCAGCACCGTATTGGTTAGCAATACGACCGCCGTGCCTGCGAGCGCCGGGCCGTAATGACCCGCACCGCACAACACGCCCACCGCCGCGGAGCACCATAGCGTCGCGGCGGTGTTGATGCCCTGAATGGAGCCTTTGTCGCGCATGATCACGCCGCCGCCGAGAAAGCCGACGCCGGAGACCACATACGCGGCGATCTGGGTGACCCCGGCCGTCCCGGTGCCGGTCAGCACGCCGAGCGTCACGAACAGGCACGCGCCGCTCGCGACCAGCGTAATGGTGCGCAGTCCTGCATTGCGCTGACGCATCTGCCGTTCGAGGCCGATGGCGACGCCGCAGGCGAAAGCGGCAAGCAGCCGCCAGACGAATTCGAGTGTCATCGTTCAGTAAGGTTCAAGCGCAGATTCGCGCAGTGTGAATACGACGCGTGACAGCAGCGCGTCATTGGTCATAGACACGCGTGGATCAGTCGTGGCAATACACGCGAGCAAGGGCTCGCGAAGCGTAAGGCGTGAAGCATCGGCATGGCAATGCGCCATGCCGCGATTCACTCGCCAATGCGACGGTATTGAGCGAAGCGCGCCATCAGGCCTGGAGGCAAGATGGCGGCAGATAAAGACTGACGCGGAAATCCTGCCGATCAGGCGAGCGGGCGAAGCGCGGCTCGGGGACGACTGCTACTGTCCAAGATCGTTATTCCGGTTAAAAAGAAGTGGCCGAATTTTAGGCGGTGGTGTCAAGGCAAGTCAACCTGGATTGAACGGGACGGCCGAATTCATTAGGCGTTCTTTTCTGAAATTTCCGGCGCCATCGGCGAATAATCCTTGCTCACATGCGGACTCCGAATATTGACGGACTCCATCCCGGAAAACAAACTGTCTGAACACTTCGGAACGTGTCCTGTGGTCGCACTGTTCACATCAATCAAGTTTGCTGTTCGTCGCTTTGTTTCGTGTTTCGTTTGCACCATTCATCAGCGCGACGTCGGCGCTCTCCCGCTGTTCAGCCCATCGAGGAATGTATGAAAGTTAAAGCTTCCGGTGTGATTGCCGGCGCATTGTTGGCGGTCGCTCCGCTGGTGTCGTTCGCCGTGGGCCTGCCCGCACCGTTCGAAGGCCGCAGCCTGTTGCAGGCGGACGGCGTGGTCAAATCGATCGACCAGACGAAACAGTCGCTGACCGTGCTCGACGCGCAAGGTCGTGAAGGCTCGTTCACCGTCACGGATGCTCGCAATCTCACGCAAGTCCGGCCGGGCAGCAAGGTCCATATCCAGATGATCCGCAATGCGGTGATCCATGTCACGGACGGCGGGGACGGTAAAGGCAGGCTCGCTCAGGGAGCGCCGCGCGACACGATGCAGAACGTGACGGCCGAAGTCACAGCGGTGGATCGTTCAGCGGGTGTGCTGGCGCTCAAAAGCGCCAACGGCTCGGTGTTCCATATCGAGAGCCGCGCGCCGGCCGCGGTCGCCAATCTGGCGGCGGGCATGCAAGTGTCCGTGACCTATGCGCCGCAAGTGAGCGTGGCCGTGGCGCCAGCCCAGTAGCGGTCGACGCCGCCACGTTCGGCTCATTCAGCTCAGTCCGGCTCACCGGGCACGAGCCGCAAACGCGTAATTTCGGAAGGAGCGCCCAGGCGCTTCGGTGGTCCCCAGTAGCCGGTGCCTCGACTCGTATACACCCACAATCCGTTCAGACGTGCGAGACCGGCCGTGAACGGTTGCTGAAACCGCACGAAGAAATTCCACGGGAAAAACTGGCCGCCGTGCGTATGGCCGGACAACTGCAACGTGAAGCCCGCCGCCGCAGCCGCTTCGGCGGAACGCGGCTGGTGGGCGAGCAGCACCTTGATCAGCACGTCGCCAGGCGCGCCGGCGAGCGCCGCGACGGGATCGCTGCGGTGCAAGGGGTCGTGATGGCCTGCCGAGTAATCGGTCACACCGGCAATCACTGCGCGCGCGCCGTCGTGATCGACAATCACGTGCTCGTTAAGCAGTACGTTCAATCCCAGTCTGCGGAATTCGGCGATCCACGCATTGGCGCCCGCGTAGTACTCGTGATTGCCTGTCACGAGGAATGCGCCGTGACGTGCGCTAAGCCGTGACAACGGCTGCGTGTGTTTAGTCAGTTGCGGCACACTGCCGTCCACGACGTCGCCGGTCACTGCGATCAGATCCGGCTTCAACCGGTTCACCGCGTCGACGATGGCATCCACATAGCGGCCTTTGATAGTCGGGCCGACGTGGATATCGCTGATCTGCACGATTGTGAAGCCGTCGAGCGCCGCCGGCAAATCGTCGATCGGCACCTCGATCGTGACGACGCGCGCGCGGCGACGGGCATTGAACAGACCGATCAACGTCGAGAGCAGCGCAAGCAAAGGCACCGCTGCCGCTGAGCCTGTCCGCCAATGCGCGATTGCGATGGTGTTTGGCCAGATCGCGTCCACGGTCAACAGGGAGGCGAGTGCGAGATCACGCGCAAAGGTCAGCACCAGCAGCGACGAAAAGAAGCCCATCGCCAGCAGCCCGATCCAGGCGAGCCGGTCGCCGAGCGGTTGCCGCTTGATGCTGCGCGCCATCATGCCCAACGGAATCAGGAAAATGGACAGCACGAGCCATAACACGCTCAACCAGCGGCCGGTGGCGTCGATCGGCATGTCCGGAATAAGACGCAAGCCGACGTAGATGTGCAGCAGGATGCCAATCAGGATGATGCGAACAAGAAAGGATGAGCGGCGCATAAGGAGGATCAAGGCGGGAAGGGGCCGACACGGAACGGAAGGGTGGCGGCGAATCGTCGGCGGCAATGCGGTTCGCGGCCGGGCGAACCATTCTACCGGCATGTACCGGCGCTTGCCGGCAGCGCCGGATTAGCCCTCACGACGCGCTCGATTCCGTGCCTGAAGGCGTCCGCAAAGTCGTGCGGTGCAGCAATCCGCGCGAGTGTAAAGCGCGCATGGAAACGCGCTGCGCAACCTAATTAAATGGGCTTTGAATTGTGTTCGCGCGTGGACTATCCTCAAAAGGAACCGGCTCGTTTGACGGTCGCAACGGGGCCGCAGCGGTTCGGTAGCGATGAGTTTTAGCGCCGGAAGAGGGCGAGGGGGAGGCACATCATGAAGCTGCTCAGATCGAGCCAACAATTACATCACGCGCATCATGCGCACCACGTCGGATACGAAGGCAGTCACGTGATGCTGCCGCTCGTCGTCATTTCACTGATGGCCATCGGCGTGTACTTCGGCGTGCGCAACATCGACTTCTCCGAGCTAGGCAGGAGCGCGCTATTCGGCGTGGTGATGCTGTGCGTCGCGCTGGGTATCGCGGGACTGTTCGGCGTCGTCGGTGGCTGGTTGCGTTCGAGTTCGAGTGACGACGACGCCAACGAGGGCTTCTGCTTTGTCGGCGCGTTGATCGGCACCGTGGTGTTCTACGTGGCGCTGCTCACCTGAAGGCAAGGTGGACGCGCGGGCGGACGGGCCGCCGCGCGTCACACGCCTCAGGCAACGTCACGCAATCCGGGCGGCTTCGTCGAACGTGAAGCGCGGGCTGCGCGCAAACAGTGTCGACGGGTCGCCGTAACCGAGATTGATCAGAAAGTTCGCCTTCACGGCTGTGCCGGCAAAGAACGCTTCGTCGACTTTGGCCGCGTCGAAGCCCGACATGGGACCTGTGTCCAGACCCAGCGCGCGGGCGGCGAGAATCAGATAGCCGCCTTGCAGCGTCGAATTGCGAAACGCCGTATCCGCGATCGCGCGGTCATTGCCGGCAAACCAGCTGCGGGCGTCCGCATGCGGAAAGAGTTTCGGCAGCTGCTCGTAAAACGCCATATCCATGCCGACGATTGCCGTGACCGGCGCGGCCATCGTCTTGTCGAGATTACCCGTGGACAACGCCGGGCGCAGCTTTTCCTTACCTTCCGCCGTCTTGACGAAGACGAACCGGGCAGGGCTCGAATTGGCCGACGTCGGGCCGAGCAGCGTCAGTTCGATCAATTGCCTGAGGAGGGCATCGTCGACGGGTTTTGGCAGCCAGCCGTTATGCGTGCGCGCCTGACGGAAGAGTTGGTCGAGCGCCTGATCGGAAAGAGTCATGATGAGGATCCGTTGAAAATAAAAATGAAAGACAGGTGACAGACTGGAATGACAGCGCGACGCGCCGGGGTGAGCGCATGCGTCGTTGCCGCCATAATAGCGAGGGTTTTCATGCGCGCAGGTTTTGCTCGCGCAATCGCACACAGGTATTCAGGTAACGGTATGACCGATCTTTTCGACGACCTGCCGACGCCCGAGGTCGACTGGTATCCCGACTGGCTCACGCCTGCCACGGCGGCGCAGGTATTGACGCAACTGATCGACGAAGTGCAGTGGCGTCAGGACACGATGGGCACGCCTGCGGGCCGCGTCGCGCTGCCGCGGCTGACCGCCTGGCAGGGCGAACCGGACGCGGTGTACGTCTATTCGGGGATTCGCAACGTGCCGCAGCCGTGGACGCCGGCCGTCGCGCAACTGAAGGAGACCGCCGAGGCGGTCTGCGGCACGCGTTTCAACAGTGTGCTGCTCAACCGCTATCGCAGCGGCGCCGACAGCATGGGCTGGCATGCGGACCGCGAACCCGAGCTGGGCTCCCGGCCGGTAATCGCGTCGGTTAGCCTGGGCGTCGCGCGTACTTTTGACTTGCGGCACAACAAGACCGGCGTCGTGCAGTCGTTTTCGCTGAAGGGTGGCAGCCTGCTCGTGATGAAGGGCAACACTCAGGCGGAGTGGCGGCACCGGGTGCCGAAGGAGCCGCGCGTGGCCGGCGAGCGCATCAATCTGACGTTCCGCTGGGTCACGCCGCGAGTGGCTGAACGCTAGTTCGCCGGCCAATTTGCTTGTCGATCCACGCTCATACCCGACGCAAGCCGATGCCACCAGCGATACCAGAATTGATATCGCCGGTGCGAATCATATGATTGGACGGTTAACGCGCCGCACAGTACGCTACATCACGATCCACGCACCGTGAGGGCCGCGAGGGCTGGGCAGGTTCGCTGGGTCGTCTACACAACAACATCAGGAGACAGTCATGGCGAATACACGACGTGCCGCATGTCGTGCGTTGGGCGCGCTCGCACTTTCCGCTGGCATCGGCACGCTGACGCTGGCCGCGCCCGGCGCCTATGCGCAGGACAAACAGATTACGCTCGGTTTCGCGCAAGTCGGCGCGGAAAGCGCATGGCGAACCGCCAACACCGAGTCGGTCAAATCCGCTGCAGCGGACGCGAAAATCAAGCTCAAATTCTCGGATGCGCAGCAGAAGCAGGAAAACCAGATCAAGGCGATCCGCTCGTATATTGCGCAAAAAGTCGATGTGATCGCATTCTCGCCGGTCGTCGAGTCCGGCTGGGAGCCGGTGCTGCGCGAAGCGAAGGCCGCGAAAATCCCCGTGATTCTCACCGACCGTAACATCGACGTCAAAGACACGTCGCTGTACGTGACGATGATCGGCTCCGACTTCCTGGAAGAAGGCCGGCGTGGCGGTCATTGGCTCGAAGAGCACTACAAAAGCAGCCAGGGCCCTGTCAACATCGCGGAATTGCAGGGAACGGTGGGCTCGGCGCCCGCCAATGACCGGCACTCCGGTCTGATGGAAGTGATCAAGAACGATCCCAAATTCAAGATCATCGCGTCGCAAAGCGGCGACTTCACGCTGGCCGGCGGCAAGCAGGTCATGGAAGCGTTTATTAAAACTTATGGAAATAAAATAAATGTAGTTTATGCGCATAACGACGACATGGCGCTCGGCGCCATCCAGGCGATGGAAGAGGCCGGTATGCATCCAGGCAAGGACGTCATCGTCGTGTCGTTCGACGCAACCAAGGGCGGCTTCCAGGCGATGGCCGCAGGCAAGATGAACGTCGACGTGGAGTGCAGCCCGCTGCTAGGGCCGCAACTGATGTCGGCGGTGAAGGATGTCGTGGCCGGCAAGCCGCTGCCCAAGCGCATCCTCACGGAAGAGACCGTCTTCCCGATGAGCGTTGCGGCGCAGACTCTGCCGACGCGCAAGTATTGAAGCGAAGTACTCAGTCATCCTCATGACCTGCGCCGCCTCGCGGCGCAGAGGAGACACACAGTACGGATAGATCGAACAGGTTTCTCCAGTGGTGCCTGACCGCCCGGGCTGCTTCGGCAGCGGGCGGTCTCTTTTCAGATGGATGCCGCTGGAGCCTGCCGAACCCACGCATAGCCGATCGAGCGAGGTCCATGACCCATCCCGCTTCCGAACCGAATCAGCCGGCTATCGGTGCCCACGGCGCTCAGGGCGCGAGGGCCGCCGTGAACGCGCCCGAACCCATTCTGGCCACCGCCGGCGTCAGCAAGACATTCCCTGGCGTGAAAGCGCTGCAAGGGGTCGATTTCCGTCTCTTTCCCGGCGAGGTTCACACGCTGATGGGGCAGAACGGCGCCGGCAAATCCACCTTGATCAACGTGCTCACCGGCGTAGTCGCGCCGGATGCCGGCACGATCCGCCTCGGCGGCGAAGTGGTGGCGTTCGCGTCACCGCAGGAGGCCGAAGCAGCCGGTGTGCGCACGCTGTATCAGGAAGTGAACCTGTGCCCGAATCTGTCGGTGGCCGAGAACATTTTCGCGGGCCGGCAGCCGAGGCGCTTCGGCGCGATCGACTGGCCCGACATCAAGCGGCGTGCCCAGGCCGCGCTGGCGCGTCTCGACGTGTCGCTCGACGTCACGCGCTCGCTCGACGCATATCCGATCGCCGTGCAGCAGATGGTGGCGATCGCGCGAGCGCTGTCAGTCGACGCGCGCGTGCTGATTCTCGACGAGCCGACGTCGAGTCTCGACGACAGCGAAGTCGCGCAGCTTTTTAAAATACTTCGGCATCTTAAGCAATCGGGTATCGCGATTCTGTTCGTCACGCATTTCATCGAACAGACCTATGCGATCTCCGACCGCATCACGGTGATGCGCAATGGCGAGCGCGAGGGCGAATATCTCGCCCGCGATCTGCCCGCCGATCAGCTGGTCTCGAAGATGGTCGGCCACGAGCGCATGAGCGCGCGTTTGCGCGAAGCCGCGCACGACGCGCAGGCAGCGCAAGCGGCGCACGAGTCTGACGAGGGCGTGCGGGCATCGCAGGGTGCGCAGCCGTTCATGGAACTGCGCGGCGTCGGCCGGCGCGGCACGCTGCAGCCGATCGATCTCGACGTTCAGGCCGGCCAGATTCTCGGCCTCGCCGGCCTGCTCGGCTCCGGCCGTACCGAAACCGCGCGCCTGCTATTCGGCGCGGACCGCGCGGACAGCGGCACGATCCTCGTCGGCGGAAATCCCGTGCGGCTTCGCTCGCCGCGCGACGCGGTGCGCCACGGCATCGGCTATTGCGCGGAAGACCGCAAGAAAGAGGGCATCGTCGCCGAACTGTCGATCCGCGAGAACATCCTGCTCGCCTTGCAGGCGCGGCGCGGCTGGTGGCGCAAGATCAGCCGGCAGCGCGCGCGCGAACTGGCCGATTTGTGGATCGAGCGGCTCGGCATCAAGGCCTCGGACGCCGAACAGCCGATTGGCCTGCTGTCCGGCGGCAACCAGCAGAAAGCGCTGCTCGCGCGCTGGCTCGCCACCGACCCCAAGCTGCTGATTCTCGACGAACCCACGCGCGGCATCGACGTCGCCGCCAAGTTCGACATCATGGACCGTCTGCTCGCGCTGTGCGCGAATGGTCTGAGCATCCTGTTCATTTCGTCGGAGATCAGCGAGGTGCTGCGCGTGAGCCATCGCGTCGCGGTGCTGCGCGACCGCCGCAAGATCGCCGAAGTCGCCGGCAAGGCGTCCACCGAAGACAACATCTATCGACTCATCGCGGGGAGCGGCGAATGAAGCTATCGAACTGGTTCGCGCGCGACGGCGTCGAACGTCCGTTGATCTGGCCGTGCGTCACGCTCGCGTTGCTGTGCGGCCTGAATCTATGGGTGAATCCGCATTTCCTGTCGCTGCGCATGCTCGATGGCCATCTGTTCGGCGCGCCGATCGACGTGCTCAATCGCGCCGCGCCGCTCGTGCTCGTCGCGATCGGCATGACGCTGGTGATCGCGACACGCGGCATCGACATTTCGGTCGGCGCGGTGGTGGCGATCGCCGGCGCCGCCGCGGCCACGATTCTCGCGACGCAGCCGGTACCGAGCGGTGGGCTCGTTGCCCAGGCGCTGGCGGCGGCGTTGATCGTCGGCGTGTTGAGCGGCATGTGGAACGGCGTGCTGGTGTCCTTTGTCGGTATGCAACCGATCATCGCCACGTTGATCCTGATGGTCGCGGGCCGGGGCATCGCGCAGTTGCTGACGGCCGGGCAGATCATCCCGATCGGCGCGCCCGGCTATCTGTTCGTCGGCGGCGGCTACTGGCTCGGCGTGCCGTGTTCGGTGTGGATTGCCACGGTGGTCGTGCTGGCGACCGCGGCGCTCGTCGAAGGCACGGCGCTCGGACTCTTCATTCGCGCGATCGGCGTCAATCCTGTGGCGACGCGTCTGGTCGGCTTGCGCTCCAAGGCGCTCGTGTTCGCGGTGTACGGCTTCTCGGGCTTGACCGCGTCGATGGCGGGCATCCTGATCAGCTCGAATGTGCGCAGCGCCGACGGCAACAACGCGGGCCTGCTGCTCGAACTCGACGCGATTCTCGCGGTGACGCTTGGCGGCACGTCGCTGCTCGGCGGCCGCTTCAGTTTTGCAGGAACGGTACTGGGCGCGCTGATCATTCAGACGCTGACGTACACCACCTATTCGATCGGCGTGCCGCCTGAGGCGACGCTCGTCGTCAAGGCGGCCGTGGTGCTCGCGGTCAGCGTGATCCAGTCGCCGGCGGCGCGTGCTCTCGCGATGTCGTTCGGCGCGTCGGTCTTCAAGCAACGCGGGGTGGCACGATGAGACGACTTCTCGATGCCCTGGCGCATGTCGTCGATCCGCGCACGTTGCCGATCGCCGTCACGATCCTGTTGTTCTGCGCGCTGTTCGGTTTCGGCTCGGTGATGTACACCGGTTTCTTCTCGTGGCAGGTGCTGCTCGATCTGCTCGTCGACAACGCGTTCCTGCTGATCGTCGCGATCGGCATGACGTTCGTGATCGTGTCGGGCGGGATCGATCTGTCGGTCGGCTCGGTCGTCGCGCTGACGACCATCGTCGAGGCGGTGCTGTCCGAACACATGCATCTGTCGGTGTGGGTGATCATCCCGATCGTGCTGCTGATGGGCACCGTGTTCGGCGCGGTGCAGGGCGCGCTGATTCATTTCTTCCGTCTGCAGGCATTCATCGTGACGTTAGCCGGCATGTTCTTCGCACGCGGCCTGTGTTTTCTGATCACGACGCAATCGATCACGATCACCGATCCGACGTTCCAGAAGATCTCGGCGTTTCGTCTCGACATCGGCGTCGGCTCGGTCACGGCGAACGTGCTGATTGCGATGGTGACGCTGCTGGCCGCGATCTTCGTTGCGCATTTCACGCGCTTTGGCCGCAATGTGTATGCGGTGGGCGGCAATCCGCGTTCGGCGCTGCTGATGGGTCTGCCGGTCGCGCAGACGAGGATCGGTGTGTACGCGCTGAGCGGTTTCTGCTCTGCGCTGGGCGGTGCGGTGTTCACGTTCTATGTGTTGTCGGGCTATGGCTTGCAGGGGCAGGGCATGGAACTCGACGCGATTGCGGCGACCGTGATTGGCGGGACTCTGCTGACGGGCGGCGTGGGTTATGTGATCGGCTCGCTGTTCGGCGTCGGCATTCTCGGCACGATCCAGACGCTGATCACCTTCGACGGCACGCTCAGCTCGTGGTGGACGCGTATCGTGATCGGTGCGCTGCTGTGCGCGTTCTGCCTGCTGCAACGGCTGATCGAGCGGCACGCGAAGTCGGTGCGGCGGCCCGGTGGCACCGCCGCGGTGACGACGCCGGGGCATGGGCATGGACATGCGCATGGCGAAACGTCGGCGACGGCGCCGGATTCGCAGGTGCTTGGGCGGGGGGCGCCGGAGCAGGCGTGAGGCGGGGCTGCGCACGCGCGGCCTGACTCAGGCGCCGAGCTGCCTGCCCTGGTTTGGCCAGCGTCGGCGCGGCGAGAATTACCGCGCCATACGCGACTGCGGCAAATACGCCGATTGCATGGCCGGGCGTGAGGGTTCGCGAGAGGTGGTCAATCGCGCATCGACGCACGTTGCGGTGATTCGCATCCTCGACCGGACAACGGCTGTGATAAGACACCAACACACCCGCAGCTTCAAGGCGATACGAACGGCACTCAACGCGCGCTTTCTTCGTCTTCGCGAACAACCGGTCCGCGACTTTCCCTGCCAAGTCGACGGACCGCCTGAGGCGGCTGCCCAATGGTGCGCAGGAACGCTCGCCTCATTCGTTCGCGGTCCGAAAAACCGACCACGGCTGCGATGACGTCCATCGATAGACGCCCTTTTTCCAGCATCAGCCTTGCGGCTTCCACGCGCAGATGTTCGACCGCCTTGGCCGGTGATTGTCCGGTCTCCGTGCTGAATGCCCGACTGAACTGGCGCGGACTCAGCCCGGCGACGTGAGCCAGTTCGTCCACGGTCAACGCGCTCCGCAGATTGGCGCTCGCGTAGTCGATGGCTTTCTGGATTCTGTCGGACTTCGGGTCGAGGTCCAGCAACGTCGAAAACTGCGACTGGCCGCCTGCGCGCCGGTGGTAGATGACGAGCCTGCGCGCCACCGAGCGCGAGACGTCCGGTCCATGGTCCTTCTTGATCATCGCGAGCGCCATGTCGATCGTGGCCGTCATGCCTGCGGACGTCCAGACCGGGCCGTCCACGATGAAAATCTGATCATCTTCGACGGCGACTTGCGGGAAACGGCGCTGCAGTTCGTGGGCGAAACGCCAGTGGGTGGTGGCGCGCCGGCCGTCCAGCACACCCGCTTCAGCAAGGATGAAAGCCCCCGTGCAGGGCGCCGCGATCCGTCTCGACGTGGTGAGCGCGCGCCTGACGAACGCGGTCAAGGGGCTGGAAACCATGTCCAGTTCAACGCCCGAGCCGAACATGACCGTGTCGAATCTCGCGTCGCTGAAGGCGACCGTCTCGACGCGGATGCCTGCCGAGGACACGACAAGCCCTCCCTGTTCGGACAGCACCGCCACGTCGTAAGCCCGCTCTTCCAGAACCACGTTCGCCAGCTCGAACGCGGTGACCGCTGCCAGGCCCAGCAGATAGAAGTTCGGAAATACGACGAAGCCGATCGTGTGCATTGCGTGTCCTGCGTTATGTCCTGAATCGCTGGTATATATGACATTTGAGACACGGTCAAGCGCGATTATCCTTTGGCAATGCACCGTTCAAGCAGTCTCTGGCCGACCGGGACGATGCCGTGAATGCGAGCTTCAGCCGCGCTGTCGCGGCGGCTGCGCGAGGCCACCCCTAACCGCGTTTGAACCACTTTCGTATGGATCGTCGACTACTGATACTCGCTCTGGGCATGTTCGCCATGGGGACGGACAACTTCGTCGTCGCCGGCATTCTTCCGGACGTCGCGGCATCACTGCACACCACGGTCAGCCTGGCCGGCCTCATGGTGACTTTTTACGCCTTGACCTATGCGGTTGCGGCCCCCGTCATGGCGGCTGTCGCCGGAGGATGGCCGCGCAAGCTTCTGCTGGTGTCGGCGCTCGGCATTTTCGTCGCCGGCAACGCAATCAGTGCGCTCGCCACCGACCTGCATTGGGTGCTGCTGAGCCGGGTGCTGGCGGGGTTCGGCGCCGCGCTTTTTTCTCCGACGGCACTCGGTGTTGCCTCCGCGCTTGCCACGCCCGACAAGCGCGGTCGCGCGCTTTCGACGGTAACGGTCGGCCTCACGGGGGCCACCGCGCTCGGTTCGCCGATCGGTACTTTTATCGGCGGATTCGGGAGTTGGAGAACGACGCTCTGGTTCGTCGCCATGCTTGGCATCGTCGCCCTGATAGGCGTCTGGACATTGCTGCCGTCTGTTGTACGGCCGGCGACGGTCAAGCTCAGCGAGCGGCTCGTGCCCATTCGGGACGTGCGGATCGCGCTCACCTTGCTCACGTCGTTGTTTGCATTCGGCGGGTTCCTGATGGTCTACACCTATGCGGGGGTGGTCCTTGCACGGGTGACGCACGGCGACGAGCGCATCCTCGCGGGCATGCTGCTCCTGTGGGGCGTAGCGGCAACGGTTGGCAACGTGCTGTCCGGCCGGCTCGTCGATCGAGTCGAGAGTCGTAGCATCATCAACGCCATGCTTTGGCTCGCGATCATCAATTTCGGCGCGCTGCCCTGGACCTCCACGCATGCGCTCAGCGCCTTAACCGCGCTGTGCGTCTGGGGAATCTGCGGATGGGGATTAATCGTCCCGCAACAACACCGCCTCGTGCAAATCTCGCCGAAAGCGGCACCGCTTTTACTCGCGCTGAACAATACGGCCACTTACGTAGGCCTCGCAGGCTCCAGTGTGCTCGGTGGCGCGGTGCTCCAGTCGCTGGGTGTCCGTTATCTTGGCATCGTCGCGGCAGCTCTCATTGCACTGGCTTTTATCCTGGCGGAGGCCGCTCATCGTTGCATCGAGCGCCCCCGTGCCGAGCGTCGCGCAACGGCCGGGCGCGAAGCCGAGGCCGTCTGAATTCGTGCGGCCGGTTATGTTCTGCGTTGACCGCACGAGCAGGCTGGCCCGAACAGTTGAGCAGGGAGAGCGAGATGACAGGACGTCTCGACCACACACAAGTCGTACCGGCAGGCATCAAAGCGTTGGGGCGCGTTCATGGATACGTGATGCAAAGCGGTCTTTCGCCCATTCTCGTCGACCGCGTCTATCTGCGATTCACAGATTAACCACTGCGCCTGCTGTCTGGATTTGCACACGTTCGAGCTGCTGAGCAGAGGGTAGAAGGTGGAAAAGCTGGCGCTGGTGCAAAGCGGATGTGGACCCCATCGCGGTTCACGGCCCCGTTAGCCAGTCTCTAACCGCCGCCGGGCCGTCGCCACCAGTCTGTCGAACGAAAGACCGCTGGCCGCAAGCGCTGCGGCATCCGGAAAATGCTCGCGCGTAATGTCGGTCAATACCTGCCCCGGGGGCGCCTCGATCAGCACGCGTGCACCCATTTCCTGCATGGCGGTGAGCGCGTCGAACCAGCGCACGGTGTAGCGCATGTTGGTGGCGAGATCGTCACGGATCGCGTCGGCCGTATACAACGGTCGGCCGCCGCGATTGCCGATATACGTGCTGCGCGGCGCTTGAAAGGGGACCTGGCTCACGTAGGCGAGCAGTTCGTCGCTGGCTTGCGCGAGCAACTCGCAATGCGACGGCACGCTCACCGCGAGCCGCGAGGCTTTACGCGCGCCCGCGGCCAGCGCGCGGACGATGAACGCATCCAGCGCGTCGTTTGCGCCCGCCATGACGATCTGGCGCGGGGCATTCACATTGCCGATATAGACGTGTTGCCGGTTCTCATCCGCATGCCGCGCGGCGAGTGTTTCCAGTTGATGCTCGGTCAAACCCGATATCGCCGCGAGGCTATATCCAGAGGGATACGCCGCGTCCATCAGTTCGGCACGCCGCCGCACCATTTTCAGCGCGTCAGCGAACTGCACTGCGCCGCAACTCACCGCGGCCGCATACGCACCGACCGAGAGCCCCGCGCTGATTTCTGGCGCGAGCTGTTCGTCAGCCAACGCGCGCGTCACGGCCACGCCCGCGATCGTCAACCCGATCTGCACCGCAACAGTCGAACGGAGCGCGTCCGGCGTGTCCAGCGTCAACACATCGAGGCCGAGTACTTGCGAGGCTTCTTCGAGTGTGTCGCGCACCGCGCGATGCTGCGGCAGACCGTGCAGGAAGCCATCGGTCTGCGCGCCCTGGCCGGGAAAAAGCAGCGCAAGCATCAGACGACACGGCTTCGAGTTGTGCGAGCGGCGGCTTGTGCCCACGGATTGCCGATCAATTGCGGACCGCTTGCATGGCGCACCATCACGCGCGCTTTGCCGGCAGCCCACTCGGCGAGCGCGACACCACCCGCCGGCGTTTCGAGTTGCGCATCGATACGGATGCCGATGCGTTTCGCAAGCGCCTGCAGTTCATCGAGCAGAACACGGGCGCCGTCTCGCGCGAGCGGTTCGGGCGTGCGAATCAGCAGATCGAGATCGCTCGATTCGCTCACTGCCGGTGCCCGCGTGGCTAGTTCAAAACCGGCGCTGCCCGTCGGCCCCCAGACAAAACCCGCCAATGGACCGCCCGGGCCGCTTTGCAAAAAGGCGAGGGCAGCGAAAGGAGGCAACGTGTCGCGACCGGTCAGCGGCCTGGTTTGCCGCAAGCTCTCCGGCGAGACCACCGTCACGACATCGGCCGCACGCGCCCACGTGCCATAACGCTGCGCCCGTTCGACACCGCGCAAGCCGATCGCCACGAAGCCTTCTGGCGCCGGCGCGCGTCTGACGACCGCATACGGCGCGCGCTCGAACGCGCCACGAACCCATGCCGGCTCGTCATCGAACACATGCAGTTGCTGCAGACACAGCAAGTCGTGCGCACGCCAGCGCGCATCGCACGACAACGCGGGTTCAGCAGCGAACGGCGGCGCCGCGCACACTCGCATTACACGGCATCCCATTGTTGCGCGAGCCGCCGCCGCACCTCGATCGACGCGGCGCGATTCTTCTGCGCCGCCGCCGATTCCAGCCGATGCGCGAGCGTGCGGCCACCGTCGCGTGCGCTGCGAACCTGCTCGCACAAGACCTGACGCACACGTTCGATCTGCAATGCATCCGGCGCATCTGCATCGACGCCCTCGATCAGTTGATCGAGCAGCCCGAGCTTCGCAAACGACGCCATCGAATACGACATCGGCACGATGGTTTCGCCAAGCGCGTCGAGTGCTTCGACCGTGCGGCGCGTGACACGCGCGGCCGCTTCCTTGCCCATGGCGTGGACCATCGTGCCGGGCGCGTCGAGTGCGACGATGCGGTTGGCCTGATAGCCGTGCGCGAGGAACGCGCCCGACATTGCCGGCCCGACGATCAGCGCGACCACCGGATGACCCGCGTCTCGCGCCGACGCATAGGCATCGACGGCGGCCGCGCAGGCGAGGTGGATGCCGAGCATTTCTTCGCGATAGCCATACGCCTGGCTTTTCACATCGACGATCGCGACGATCGGCCGGCGCGTGCCGCCCGCATCGTCCTGCGCGATGGTTTCGCGCACGGCGCGCGCAAGCTGCCAGCCCTGTTCGAGGCCGACCACGTTGTCGGTTGCGCGCGGGAAGCGGTTCGCGGCATCGGGCACGACCGTGATGAAACGCGCCGTCTCGCCGCCGAGCGGGGCATCGCCGCTCCATACCGGCGCCCGACCGGACGGTTCGCCGGCGAGTGCGTGGAACCAGCGCGCGCCGCGGCTTATTTGAGTGTCGCTCATGCTTGCTCCTTGCGCGCGGCGTGTTGGACGTGGGGGTTGAACACGTCACGCATGCTCTGCGGTGTGACGCTGGCCGGGTCGATCTGTGCGAGCCGGTTCAGAAACACGTCGACCTGTTCGCTGCGGTGCGCGGCCGGCACGCC
The DNA here is from genome assembly GCF_012275575.1 of Paraburkholderia sp. SG-MS1. Classification (GTDB taxonomy): domain Bacteria; phylum Pseudomonadota; class Gammaproteobacteria; order Burkholderiales; family Burkholderiaceae; genus Paraburkholderia. The sequence continues at coordinate 22,027 of NZ_NPIH01000039.1, forward strand.
TTGCCTGAACGCCGCATGCACGGCGGCGCGCAGCGCATCGGCATCGTCGTCGACCAGCTGGTCGGCGAGCGCGCTCGCCGTGCGCTGTTCGCCGCCGATCAGTTGCCAGACGCGACGGCGATCGCTCGCATCGAGTTCGCCGATGCCCGCTTCCTGCTCGATCACCTCGGGGCCGTTCATGCCGAGCCGGCCCTGCTTCGTCACGATCAGATACGAGCAC
>NZ_NPIH01000004.1 GCF_012275575.1 Paraburkholderia sp. SG-MS1
AGTGAAATTCTGCCGAGGAAGGATGGGGTCGAATCGGTCATCAATGCTCCTGAGGTGCTCTGTTAAAGGACGAGCTGTCCTGGCTGCGCCGCACGCGACGGGCCGCTTAGCCCTTGCTGCCTTGATCCGGCCGCTGCCGCGCGTGTTTGCGAAGGCCGGCGGCAAGCTTGCAGCCGGGGATCATTCAGCGGCAATCGCGGCGCGTGCGATACGCGCAAAAGCCGTATTTTGCCTTGCGGCGCGCCCGACGCGAGAAAAGGCGGCCATTCTAGCGGGCAATCGGGCGAGATTGGCGGGTTGTTGCGAGGCGAGCGGGGCGGGCTTGCGGAGTGGTTTTGCAAAAAGGCTGCTACCACGTCACCAGTGCCCAGGAGTACAACGAGAGCCTCAGGCGCCGCGCCATGATCGGACTGTGTTTTTGTTTGCAACGGGGACCTTAGGGCGCGGTTCGTCAATGGCCGAACGCATGCGCGCGGCGTGCCGGGTCGTGCGCCAAAGACCGTTCAGAACAAAGCCGGAGCGTCCCGTCGCCGAGGAGCGGTCGCCGGATGGTATTGCGCAAGCAATCGCCCAGAGCCCGCCGCCGGTCACCCGCCCCAGGGCACAAAACGCACGGGATAACACACAGGCGAACTACCAATCTGCCTACACTGCACTGGATGAGTGCTGGTTTTCGCTGTGGGAGTAGAGCCGCGAGAGTTGCTCGGCTCCGTAACGTTTACTTCCACGTCGAGCGAACTCCCCCGATGCCACGTTATGCTGTTTTCTGGTTTCCTGATTGCATAATCGGCCCGCATTTTCCTGTTTTTCCCCAGGTAATTGATGCGATTCTGATCGGTATCCGATGCGTACATGTATTCGGTATCGAATGGTTTGGTATCTTTCTCCTCTTTGTAGTATCGCAGTGTGTATCCCTGCCGAATGGTAG
>NZ_NPIH01000040.1 GCF_012275575.1 Paraburkholderia sp. SG-MS1
TGGTGCTGCTGCGCCGCTACGAGCGCGCCCGCCGCGAAGATATCCGCGCGCTGATGATCGCCACGGATGGCTTGCAGAAGCTCTTCTCCGTACCCGGTCCGTTTGCGAAGGCGCTGCGCAATAGCGGTATGGCTTTCGTCGGGGCGCAGCCGTTCATCAAGCGCTGGCTGGTGTCGGCCGCGCTGGGGTAAACGCGTGGCTGGCGGCCCCGGCCGGCAACACAGGTATCATGAACGGATTGACGGCCTGCCGGTCCGACCCGGCACGTGACACAGCGCGCGACACGCGCGATCGAAACAGGAATTCAGCATGAAAAAAATCTTCCGCATGGTGGCGGGCGCGCTCGCGATTGCCGCTTTCACGATCGGTTGCTCGGCACAGGCCGACCAGACGACCGACAAGCTCAAAGCGACGCTGCAAACGCGTCTGGCCGACGTGACGATCAAGAGCATCACGAAGTCGCCGATTGCCGGGTTGTACGAAGTGAACCTCGGCAGCCAGATCGTCTATAGCGACGCGAACGGCGATTACCTGATGCTCGGCGACATGGTCGACGCGAAGACTCGCAAGAATCTGACAGAAGCGCGTCTGTCCGAGACCAACCGGATCGATTTCGCGAGCCTGCCGTTCGCGAACGCGGTGAAGGTCGTGCGCGGCAATGGCGCACGCAAGATCGCCGTGTTCTCCGATCCGAACTGCCCGTACTGCAAGCAGCTCGAAACGTCGCTGAAGTCGCTCGACAACGTGACGGTCTACACGTTCCTGTACCCGGTTCTGTCACCAGATTCGACGGCCAAGTCGAAGTCGATCTGGTGCTCGACGGATCGCGCGAAAGCGTGGGAAGCATGGATGCAGAACCACCAGGCGCCCACCGCCGCCGGCACCTGCGACACCGCCGCGATCGACAAGAACCTGACGCTCGGCCACGCGATGAACGTCGAGGGCACGCCCACGGTGTTCCTCGCCGACGGCCGCCGCCTGCCGGGCGCGGTGCCGGCCGACCGGCTGGACCGCGAAATGTCCGCCGTGCACTGAACCACGCGGCACATGCAGGAGCAAGGAGGCGCGCAGGGCGCCTCCTTTCGCATCCGGCCTGCCGCAGCCATGCCGACGCGTAGAGTTTCACGCATCGATCCGGCGCCTCGATCGACGCATCGATCAACTTTTCGTCCCCCATCTCCTAATCGCCGCCGATGAAGCCGATCCGCTACACCATCGTTCCGAAGCAACCCGCCGCCCATCTGTTCGAAGTCACTGTGACCGTCGCCGATCCCGACGCCGCCGGCCAGCGTTTCATGCTGCCGGTGTGGATTCCGGGCAGCTACATGGTGCGCGAGTTCGCGCGCAACATCGTCACGCTGCGCGCCACCAACGACGCTGGCCGCAAGGTGCGGGTGGAAAAGACCGACAAGCACACGTGGCAGGCCGCGCCGGTCAAAGGCGCGTTGACGCTGCGCTACGAGGTGTACGCGTGGGATCTGTCGGTGCGCGCCGCGCATCTCGACGACACGACGGGCTTTTTCAACGGCACCAGTGTGTTCTTATCGCCGCTCGGTCACGAGGAAGCGCAGTGCGTGGTCGACATTCAGAAGCCGCAAGGCGCGGCATATCGCAACTGGCGGGTCGCGACCGCACTGCCGGAAGCGCGCGGCACGAAACGCTATGGCTTCGGCGAGTATCGCGCGCAGAACTATGACGAGCTGATCGACCATCCGGTCACGCTCGGCGAATTCCAGCTGGCGACTTTCGACGCGCATGGCGTGCCGCATGACATCGTGATTGCGGGGCGGGTGGTTGGGCTGGACATGGCGCGCTTGAGCGCCGACCTGAAGCGCATCTGCGAAGCGCAGATCGCATTGTTCGAACCGAAGACGAAGAAAGCGCCCGTTGACCGCTATGTGTTCATGACGCAAGCCGTCACCGACGGCTACGGCGGCCTCGAACACCGCGCCTCCACGGCGCTGATCTGCAATCGCGGCGATCTGCCCGTGCAAGGCCGCGAAGCGATGAGTGAAGGCTACCGAACCTACCTCGGCCTGTGCAGCCACGAGTATTTCCACACATGGAACGTCAAGCGCATCAAGCCGGCCGTGTTCGCACCGTATGACCTGAGCGTCGAAAACTATACGTCGCTGCTGTGGCTGTTCGAGGGTTTCACGTCTTACTACGACGATCTGATCCTCGTGCGCAGCGGCCTGATTTCGCAGGACGACTATTTCGGCATGCTCGGCAAGGTGATCGGCGGCGTGCAGCGCGGCAGCGGACGACTCAAGCAGACTGTTGCCGAAAGCTCGTTCGACGCGTGGGTCAAGTACTACCGGCAGGACGAGAACGCGCCGAACGCGATCGTCAGCTATTACACCAAGGGCTCGCTCGTCGCGCTCGCGTTCGATCTGACGATTCGCGCGCAGACCGGTGAGCGCAAATCGCTCGACGACGTGATGCGTCTGCTGTGGCAGCGTTTTGGCCGCGACTTCTATCGCGGCAAGCCGGTCGGCGTCGGCGAAAGCGAGATCGAAGCGATTTTTGCCGAAGCGACCGGAGCGGAACTGGGCGAACTGTTCGCCGAAGCCGTGCACGGCACGCGCGATCTGCCGCTCGGCCCGTTGCTCGCGCCGTTCGGCGTCGCGCTCGCGCCTGAACTCGACAAGAACGGCAAGCCTTCGCTCGGCGCGCGTCTGCGCGGCGGCGCGGATTGCACACTGGCGGCGGTCCACGAAGGCAGCGCGGCGCAAAAAGCGGGACTCTCGGCCGGCGACGTGTTGATCGCGCTCGACGGCCTGCGCGTCACCGGTTCGAATCTTGAAGGGTTGCTTGCGCGTTACCAGCCGGGTGCGAAGGTCGAAATCCATGCGTTCCGGCGTGACGAGCTGCGCACCATGCAAGTCAAGCTGGACGGGCCGGAGGTGGTGCGCTACAAGCTCGCCGTCAGCGACAGGCGGGCCGCCGCGCGCAAGGCGCGCGAACGCTGGCTGGCAAGCTGATCGTCAGCGTTTGCGGCATGAATGAGCGGGCGAGGGCGCGGGATTGTTCTACCAGTGCAACAATCCTTCGCTGCCGGATGGCTTTTTCCCGGGTCGGTAAAAAAACACAATGCCTCCACTCGCGCAACATTGCGCGCCCCTACTGGAGTCAACCATGACCACGATCCTGCAAATCAACTCGGCAGCCCGCTCGCAAGGCGCGAATTCGACGCTGCTCGTCAACGAGCTGACCGCAAAACTGCAACAGTCGAATCCGGGCGCGCAAGTCGTCGTCCGCAACCTGCAAGCCGAACCGCTGCCGCACCTGGACGACGCCGTCCTTGGCGCGTTCTTCACGCCGGCGGACCAGCGCACGGCCGAGCAAGCCGCGATTGCCGCGCGCAGCGAAGCACTGATTGCCGAACTGCAAGCCGCCGACATCGTCGTGATCGGTGCGCCGATGTACAACTTCGGGATCTCGTCGCAACTCAAGACGTACTTCGACTTCATCGCCCGCGCTGGCATCACGTTCCAGTACACGGCGAACGGTCCGGAAGGTCTCGTGAAGGGCAAGAAGGTCTATGTCGTGTCGGCACGCGGCGGCAAGTACCTGGGCACGCCGAACGACAGCCAGACGCCGTATCTGACGAGCTTCCTGGGCTTCCTCGGTATGACCGACGTGAACTTCATCTACGCAGAAGGCCTGAACATGGGCCCGGACGCAGCCACCGCCGCGCTGGCTGCCGCGCGTGAAGCGATTGCTGCCGCGTAAGCGTGTTGCTGCTTCGATACCGTTGCTCCGAAGCCGCCAATCACTGCGGATAGCAGCGGATAGCAGGGAAATGAAAAACGCCACGCAAGTCCGTGGCGTTTTCTTATTGCGGCGCTGCTGGCGTTGTCACGCCAGCATTTGCGCTTCGTCGGGCAGACGCCAGTCGATGGGGGGGCGGCCCTGCTTCACGAGGTACTCGTTGGCCTTCACGAAGTGGCCGCAGCCGAGAAAGCCGCGATGCGCCGACAGCGGTGACGGATGCGGCGCTTCCAGCACGCAATGCGACTTGCCGCCGAGCAGCGCGCGCTTTGCTTGCGCATGCGCGCCCCACAGCATGAACACGAGGCCGTCGTGGCGCATCGCCAGTTCGTGGATCAGCGTGTCGGTGCATTTTTCCCAGCCGCGTTTCGCGTGACTCGCCGCGCTGTCGCGTTCGACGGTCAGCACCGTGTTCAGCAGCAGCACGCCTTGTCTGGCCCACGTGTCGAGGCAACCATGACGAGGCGTTTCGTGGCCGAGACTCGCGGCAATTTCCTTGAAGATATTGCGCAGCGACGGCGGCGTGCGCACGTTGGGCGCGACTGAAAACGCGAGCCCGTGTGCTTGCGGCGTGCCGCGGTCCTCACCGTGATACGGGTCCTGGCCGAGGATCACCACTTTGACTTCGTCGGGGCTCGTCAGGCGCAGCGCGCGGAACACGTCGGCGGGATAGACGGTTTTGCCGGCGGCGCGCTCACCATCGACGAAACGGCACAGCGGCGCGTACGCGTCGCTGTCGATGAAGGGCTTCAGATGTGTGCGCCATGCCGGGGGCAGGGCGGCGAATTGGGCTTCGAGCGTCGGTGGGGCGAAGCCGGCCGGCGATGGTGTAGTCATGTTACTGGCCGATATGGATGCGGCGTCGTCGAACAGGGAAGCCTGCGACGGATTGGAGCGGGTTCGGGAAGCGGAAGTCATGGCGGGGGAGTGTCGCAGCAAACGGACTTCGGCTCAAGGTGCCGCGGCGCCACGTGGCCGCTCAAGCCAGCTGTTCAAGCCGCCCGCAACTGATACCCGCGCTGCGCCTTGCTGATGTTGTCCGGCGCGAGTCCGCTTATCTGCTTGCCGAGTTCGGCCGCGAGCGCGTGCAGCGCAGCTTCATCGCCGGATTTCAGCTCAAGCTCGACTTCCGAGATGGGCGCACGGCGGGTCTCGCCGTCGACTTCCGTGAGCACGTCGCCCTGGTCGATCGCCGCTTCGATTTCCGCGCCGTCCAATTCGACGTGCCACAGCGTGCGCGTGAAGTTCGTGCGGAACAGTTCGATCAAGGTGGACGCCGCCTGGTGTAACGCATCCGCCGCAGCCGGTTCATCACAGGCGTGCAGCAAAGCGTCGATCTCCAGCTTCGCGCCCGCCACCGGCATCTCCCATTCGTGCCGGCTGTGCAATCCCTCCTTCGCATTGCCCACCGTCTTGAAGGTTTGCAGCCAGCCATCCGGCGTCTGACGCAGACGCAGCGCGCTCTTCGAGTTCGCCAACCCAAGCTGCGGCGTATCGAAGTAAATGTTCACCAGTTTGACCGGGCTGCCTTCCCGACCGGTGCGCGCGATAAACCACTGTTGCGCCGCCTGCACCTGCGCGGCCGGCAGCGCCAGCTTGATTTCGCGTTCCATGCCCATGATGCGTTTCCTTGCGTGTACCGATGCGGCGCCTAGAAAAACATTCGCGCAAGCTCCACGCCCGGCTCGTCTGCGCGCATGAACGCCTCGCCGACGAGGAACGTGTGCACATCCATCGCGCGCAGGCGTTCAACATCGGCACGCGCCAGAATGCCCGATTCGGTGACGACGATGCGGTCATCCGGAATCGCATCGAGCATGCCGATGGTCGTGTCGATCGACGTTTCGAAAGTGCGCAGGTTGCGGTTGTTGATGCCGATGAGCGGCGTCTTCAGCGTCAACGCTTCCTTCAGCTCGTTGCTGTCGTGCACTTCGACCAGTACCGCGAGGCCCAGCGAATGCGCGAGTGCTTCGAGGTCCTGCATCTGCGCGGTGTCGAGCGCGGCGGCGATCAGCAGGATCGCGTCGGCACCCATCGCGCGCGCTTCGACGATCTGGTACGGATCGACGATGAAGTCCTTGCGCAGCACCGGCAACCGGCACGCAGCGCGCGCCTGCTGCAGATACGCGACGCTGCCCTGGAAGAACTGCACGTCGGTGAGCACGGATAGACAGGCCGCGCCGTGCTTCTCATACGAACGCGCGATCTCAGCCGGGTCGAAGTGCTCGCGCAGCACGCCTTTGGACGGGCTCGCTTTCTTCACCTCGGAAATGACCGCGGCCAGCCCCGCCGCGTGCTTGGCGCGCAGCGCGCCGACGAAATCGCGGATATCGCGCGCCGACGCTTCGAGGCGCAACTCTTCCAGCGGCGCGCTCTGTTCGGCCGCGCGGACTTCTTCGCGTTTGACCGCGATGATGCGGTCGAGGATGTCGCTCATAAGTGTCTCGCTACGTTGATTGCTACTTGATCACTGCTTGAATTGCTGGGTGAAGCGAATCAGCTCGTCGACCTTCGCGCGGGCCTTGCCGCTCGCGATCGCTTCACGCGCCAGTTGAATGCCGCCCGCGATCGATGCCGCCACGTTCGCCGAATACAGCGCCGTGCCCGCGTTCAGCGTGACGATTTCGCGCGCGACGCCCGGCTTGTTGTCCAGCGCCTCGAGCAGCATCGCTTTGGATTCGCTCGCGTCCGCCACTTTCAGCGTGCGGTTCGACACCATCTGCATGCCGAAGTCTTCCGGATGAATCTCGTACTCGCGGACTTCGCCGTCGCGCAACTCGCCGACTTGCGTGGCCGCGCCGAGCGACACTTCGTCCATGCCGTCCATCCCGTACACGACCAGCACGTGCTTTGCGCCGAGGCGCTGCATCACGCGCACCTGAATGCCGACGAGGTCCGCATGGAACACGCCCATCAACTGGTTCGGCGCGCCGGCCGGATTGGTCAGCGGGCCGAGAATGTTAAAGATGGTCCGCACGCCGAGCTCGCGGCGCACGGCGGCAATGTTCTTCATCGCCGGGTGATGGTTCGGCGCGAACATGAAGCCCATGCCGGTTTGGGCAATCGACGCCGCCACCTGGTCCGGTTGCAGATCGATATTCACGCCGAGCGCTTCGAGCACGTCCGCGCTGCCCGACTTGCTCGACACGCCGCGATTGCCGTGCTTCGCGACCTTCGCGCCGGCCGCCGCCGACACGAACATGGTCGCGGTGGAAATGTTGAAGGTGTGCGCGCCGTCGCCGCCGGTGCCGACGATATCGACGAAATTCGAGTTGTCCTGCACGTCGACGTGACGGGCGAATTCACGCATCACCGTGGCGGCGGCGGTGATTTCGCCGATGGTCTCTTTCTTGACGCGCAAGCCGGTGATGATCGCGGCCGCCATCACGGGAGAGAGTTCACCACGCATGATGAGGCGCATCAGATGCAGCATCTCGTCGTGGAAAATCTCGCGGTGCTCGATGGTCCGTTGCAGCGCTTCCTGGGGCGTAATCGACATGATCTCGTCTCTCTTCGTCAAGCGGTGCGGTGGGCGGTTTTCGACTGCTTCACGAAGTTCTCGAGCAGCGCGTGGCCGTGTTCGGACAGGATCGATTCGGGATGGAACTGTACGCCTTCGACGGCCAGTTCCTTATGACGCACCCCCATGATCTCGCCGTCTTCGGTCCAGGCCGAGACTTCGAGGCAGTCCGGCAGCGATTCGCGTTCGATCGCGAGCGAATGGTAGCGGGTCACGACGAAATGCTTCGGCAGATCGGCGAACACGCCTTTGCAGTCGGTTTCGATCGTGCTGACCTTGCCGTGCATGATCGTTTGCGCGCGCACCACGCGGCCGCCGAACGCTTCGCCGATCGCCTGATGGCCGAGGCAGACGCCGAGAATCGGCGTCTTGCCGGCGAATTCGCGCAGCACGTCGAGCGTGATGCCCGCATGTTGCGGATTGCTGGGACCGGGCGACAGGCAGATGCGCTCGGGGTTGAGCTTCGCGATGTCGTCCAGCGTGATTTCGTCGTTCCGGTAGGTGCGCACGTCTTCGCCGAGTTCGCCGAAGTACTGCACCAGGTTGTAAGTGAACGAGTCGTAGTTGTCGATCATGAGCAGCATGGTGTGTCTCCGGTCAGAAGTCGCTATCGAGGCCGTCTTGAACCTGTTCGGCAGCACGCAGTACGGCGCGCGCCTTGTTCTCGGTCTCTTGCCATTCGGATTCCGGCACCGAATCCGCGACCACGCCCGCGGCCGCCTGCACATACAGATTGCCGTTCGCGATCACGCCGGTTCGGATCGTGATGGCGAGATCCATTTCGCCGGTGAACGACAGGTAGCCGACCGCACCGCCGTACAGCCCGCGCTTCACGGGCTCCAGTTCGTCGATCAGTTCCATCGCGCGGACCTTCGGCGCGCCGGACAACGTGCCGGCCGGGAAGGTGGCACGCAGCACGTCGAAATTGGTGGTGCCCGGCTTCAGCTTGCCCTCGACCGAACTCACGATGTGCTGAACGTGCGAGTACTTCTCGATCACCATCTTGTCGGTCACGACCACCGAGCCGATCTGCGCGATGCGGCCTACGTCGTTGCGCGCCAGGTCGATGAGCATGACGTGTTCGGCGACTTCCTTCGGGTCGTTCAGCAGTTCGGTCGCGAGTTCCGCGTCGCGTTCCGGCGTGTTGCCGCGCGGACGCGTGCCGGCGAGCGGGCGAATCGTGACGATGCGATCCTCGCCGCGCTTTTCCTGACGCACCAGAATTTCCGGCGACGCGCCGACCACATGAAACTCGCCGAAGTTGTAGTAGTACATGTACGGCGACGGATTCAGCGAGCGCAGCGCGCGATACAGCGACAGCGGATTGTCGCGGTACGGCTTGGTCAGACGCTGGCCGACCTGCACCTGCATCAGTTCGCCAGCGGCGATGTATTCCTTCGCCTTGCGCACGGCGGCCAGATAGTCGTCTTTCGCGAATTCGCGGTAGGTCTCGGTGCGCACGCTCGCCGAGGTGACCGGCGGCTGCACGGTCGAACGCAAACGCTGGCGCAGTTCGCGCAGACGGTGTTTTGCCTTCGTGTACGCCTCGGGCTGAGTCGAATCGGCGTACACCACGAGGTAGAGCTTGCCCGCGAGGTTGTCGATCACCGCGACTTCTTCGGTGAGCAGCAACTGGATGTCGGGCAGATTCAGATCGTCTTTCGGCGCGCTGTACGCGAGCTTTTTCTCGATGTAGCGCACCGCGTCGTAGCCGAAATAGCCGGCGAGGCCGCCCGCGAAACGAGGCAGGCCGGGGCGTTGCGCCACCTTGAAGCGGGCCTGGAATTGCTGGATGAACTCGAGCGGATCGCCCTCGTGGGTTTCGACGACCTTGCCGTCGCGCACCACTTCCGACACGCCGTTGCGGGTGCGCAGCAGCGTGCGCGCCGGCAGTCCGATGAACGAATAGCGGCCGAAGCGTTCGCCGCCCACCACCGATTCCAGCAGGAACGAGTTGGCGCCGTTGCGTTCGGTCTGCGCGAGCTTCAGGTAGAGCGAGAGCGGTGTTTCGAGGTCGGCGAGCGCTTCGGCGATCAGCGGAATGCGGTTGAAGCCCTCATTGGCGAGGGACTGGAATTCGAGTTCGGTCATGTTCCGATCCTGTACGGTGGTCCGGCGGCAGCGTGCGTCGGACAAAGCGGGGCGTTGCGCGACCGGCCGGAGCGAGCGTCGACATTGCGACATGATGATACCGACCGGCGCGAGTTTTCCATCGACGCGAGCAACGGGTTTCAGCGCACAGCAGTACTTTGCGAGTACCCGCAGGCCGAATCAACCGATGCAGCGAAACTAGATGATGGAAAAAACGCGTGAGCGCAGCGAAGTAAAAAACGGTTGCCGAAGACAAGCCTCAGCGTACCTCAGGCGAGGTTAGCGCGACCAGCGACGCCAGGGCCAGGCTCCCCGGTCGATGCTAATCAGACTCCGTTTTTTATTCAGAAACATGAGGATGAAGGACTTTTCAAGTCGTGGAATGGTGCGCTGCGATGGCCTTGGCGGCGTCGAGCAGCGAGGCAACTATACCATCGGATTTTATCGTTTGTATAGCTTGGCCGTGGTTGTAGCCGTATGGCACGGTGAGCGTTGCCATGCCGGCTGCGCGGCCCGCCAACGCGTCGTTTTCTGAATCGCCGATCGCCACGGTTGCTTGCGGTTCAACGCCCAGTTGCGCCGCGGCGGTGAGCATCGGCAGCGGGTCCGGCTTCTTTTTCGCGAGGCTGTCGCCGCCGAGCACGACGCTGAAATACCGTGCGAGCCCGTACTGTTGCAGCAACTCGACTGCGAACCGGTGCGGCTTGTTGGTCACGCAAGCGAGCTTCACGCCGACATTGCGCATCGCGATCAGCCCGGCTTCGACATCGGGATAAAGCCGCGTGTGCAGGCCGTTGATCTTCGCGTATTCCGCCTGATAGATCGCGAGCGCTTCGTCGAAGCGATCCTGCGCATGGTCCGCTTCGAAGCGCGGCGCGAGCACGCTGCGGATCAGATGCTCCGAACCCTTGCCGACATAGCCGACCACTTCTTCGCGTGACGTTTCCAGTGCGTCGAGTTGCGCGAGCATGCCGTTCAGGCCGGCGGTGAAATCGTCGGCGGTGTCGATCATCGTGCCGTCGAGGTCGATGATCGCGGCTTGCAGGCGCGGGCTGGTGAAGGTCGGGGTGGGGAACGGAGCGGTCATAGGGCGTGCGGGTTGTAGTGCTGAACCTTAGTGCTGAACGTTCGCGAGCGCGGCGCGCATCTTGTCGATCACGACCTTGTGATCGGGCTGGCCGAAGATCGCCGAACCGGCCACGAACGTGTCCGCGCCGGCTGCTGCGATTTCCGCGATGTTGTCAACCTTCACGCCGCCGTCCACTTCCAGATGAATCTCGCGGCCGGTCCGTTCCTGGTACGCGTCGATGCGCTTGCGGGCTTCGCGCAGCTTGTTGAGCGCTTCGGGAATGAACGACTGGCCGCCGAAGCCCGGATTCACCGACATGATCAGCACGAGGTCGAGCTTGTCCATCACGTGATCCAGATAGCTCAGCGAAGTGGCCGGGTTAAACACGAGGCCGGCCTTGCAACCGTGGTCGCGGATCAGCGACAGCGTGCGATCGATATGGTCCGAGCCTTCCGGATGGAAGCTGATCAGGTTCGCGCCGGCCTTGGCGAAGTCCGGCACGATGCGGTCGACGGGGCGCACCATCAGATGGACGTCGATGGGCACGTCGACGTGCGGGCGGATCGCCTCGCACACGAGCGGGCCGATGGTCAGGTTCGGCACGTAGTGGTTATCCATCACGTCGAAGTGGATCCAGTCGGCGCCGGCGGCGACGACGTTGCGGACTTCCTCGCCGAGACGGGCGAAATCGGCGGACAGAATGCTGGGGGCGATGCGAAATTGCGTCATGGCGGGGGCGGGTGCAAGCGGGAAAGCGCCATTTTACCGTTTTGTAGCGCTCCGAACCGGCGCGCGGGCGGTTTGAGGTCGCGCCGGGTTCACCAGGGCGGCGGTGACAGTGGCCATGCGCCTTAACGGTCCTTGGCCAAACGATATGTCCGGTTGCGGGCATGCCGCGCATCAAGCAGAATGCCAATCCATGCATATCGCTTCGCCGATGCACCGCGAACCATTGGCGTCCGGGGTTTCCCGCGATTTTTCACAGCCCGTTTTATCAGACCGGAATCAGGATGAGCCAGTACGAATTCAGCGTCTCGTCGCAGGTGCAATATCTGCCTGAAGAGTCCGACCCGGAGCGCCGCCAGTATGCATTCGCCTACACGCTGACTATCCGTAATACCGGCCAGGTGCCCGCGCAGTTGATTGCGCGTCATTGGGTGATCACCGATAGCGAAAATACGGTGCAGGAAGTGAAGGGGTTGGGTGTGGTCGGCCATCAGCCGCTGCTCAAACCGGGGGAGCATTTCGAATACACGAGCTGGGCGGTCATCGCCACGCCGGTCGGCACCATGCGCGGCGATTACTTCTGCGTGGCGGAGGACGGCGAGCGTTTTGACGCGCCGGTGCCTGAGTTTATTCTGCGCATGCCGCGCACGTTGCATTGAACCGGAGGGCGGACCCGCGGTCATTCAATGTTCAACTGCGCAGCGCTTTGGCGCGCGGTTTTATCGCATAGCGTTACTGCGGTTTTTGCTGCTTCGGTTGTTCGCTTCGGGTGGCGCGCGTGGCTTTCTTCCTGCCGGATGATGTCCATACAACGATAAAGACGAGCAGGAAGAGCGCGAGGAGCGCTTCCAGCGCGAAGATGAGCATCGGGTATTCGTCGAACAGATCAGACATGGCGGTTTCCATCAAGAACGAACATTGTATGCGTTTTGTCCGCACGTCCGGAGCATGGCTCGGCGCGCTTTCGGTTGCGGTGCTGCTGGCGTCCTGCGGCGGCGGCGGGGCGGTCCGGCCGTCGGTTGCGCCGCCCACGGGTGCCGCGATCATACCCGGGCAGATTGCCGCAACGCGCCTCACGGCAGTCGCCTGGCGGCAGGTGCCGGGCTGGCAGGACGATTCGCTGATCGGTGCGACGGCTGCGTTGCGACAGAATTGCGTGCGGCTCGCGCGTCAACCGAACTGGTCGCGTGCTTGTGCCGCGGCTTTGCAAATCGACGATCTCGACGTCACCAGCGCGCGGGCTTTTTTCGAGGCTTATTTCACGCCGTTCCAGCTGGCCAATAACGACGGCACGCTCGACGGGCTCGTCACCGGTTACTACGAGCCCTTGCTGCGTGGCTCGCGTACGCGGCACGGTGTGTATCAGACGGCGCTGTATCGCTGGCCCGCCACGTATCGTGCGGGTTCGGCGCTGCCGGCGCGTGCGCAGCTCGAGCGCTCGGGCGTGCTCAATGGCAATGAACTCGTGTGGGTCGACGATCCGATCGAAGCGTTCTTCCTGCAGGTGCAGGGGTCCGGGCGAATCGTGATGGAAGACGGCAGCGTGATGCGCGTCGGCTTTGGCGGCACCAACAATCAGCCGTACAAGTCGATTGGGCGGTGGCTGCTGGATCGCGGCGAACTCACGCCGGCACAGGCGACCATGCAGGGCATCAAGGCATGGGCGCGCGCGAACCCGACGCGCGTCGATGGGCTGCTGGACACGAATCCGCGCTTTGTCTTCTTCCGTGAGATGCCGTCCGGCGAAAGCACACCGAGCGGCGGCGCGGACGGTCCAGTTGGCGCGCTCGGCGTGCCGTTGACGCCGGAGCGGTCGATCGCGGTCGATCCGACGTCGATTCCACTCGGCACGCCGGTGTTTCTGCAGACCACGCGTCCGTTGACGAACTCGCCGATGAATCGCCTCGTGTTCGCGCAAGACACGGGCTCCGCGATCAAGGGCGGTGTGCGCGCCGACTACTTCTGGGGCCTCGGCGACGACGCCGGCGATCTCGCCGGCAAAATGAAGCAGGGCGGGCGGATGTGGTTGTTGCTGCCGAATTCGTGAGTGTTGCGTGGCAGGCGTAGCTGCGGTTTTCGGATAACGGAGCAGTTGACGCGTGCTCCGGCTTTGCGCACCGTGTGCCGCGGCACCAGCATTCAACTCATTCCCGCGTGCGGCAGAGCTACGCTGAATGATTGAAAAAGGCGTCACAGCCGGTTGAGCTTCCGGAAGTGACGCCTTCTTGTAGGGACGACTTAAAGCCCTTGCCTGCGCTTGTCCACCACGCGCCGTGCCTTACCCACCGAACGCTCGATGCCGTTTACCGCCAGCACGTTCACCACCGCACTCACGCCGATCAGCGCCTTGATGTCGTAAGCAAGCGTCTGTTTGGCTGTATTCAGCGCAGCCGTATCCGGCGCGGTTTCCGGGCAGGGTTCGACGTTCAGCGTCAACACGTCGAGCGGGCCTTCCTTGGTCAGCACGATCTGATAATGCGGCGCGAGCGCGTGCTGCTTGAGCAGCAGTTCTTCGATTTGCGTCGGGAATACATTCACGCCACGCACGATCATCATGTCGTCCGAGCGGCCGGTGATCTTTTCCATTCGGCGCATCGTGCGGGCGCTGCCCGGCAGCAGACGCGTGAGGTCGCGCGTGCGGTAACGGATGATCGGCAATGCTTCCTTGGTCAGCGAAGTGAACACCAGTTCGCCGAGTTCGCCGTCCGGCAGCACCTCGCCGGTTTCGGGATCGATGATCTCGGGATAGAAATGATCTTCCCAGATGGTCGGGCCGTCCTTCGTTTCCACGCACTCCGATGCGACGCCCGGACCCATCACCTCGGACAGGCCGTAGATGTCGACGGCATCGATGCCCATACGCTTTTCGATCGCCTGACGCATGTCGTTGGTCCACGGCTCGGCGCCGAAAATGCCGAGGCGCAGCGAGCAAGTGGCCGGGTCGATGCCTTGACGTTCGAGTTCGTCGGCGATCGAGAGCATGTAGCTCGGCGTCACCATGATGATGTCCGGGCGGAAGTCCTGGATCAGTTGTACCTGCTTCTCGGTCTGGCCGCCGCCGAATGGAATCACAGTGAGGCCCGCGCGCTCGGCGCCGTAGTGCGCGCCGAGGCCGCCGGTGAACAGACCGTAGCCGTAGCTCACGTGAACCTTGTCGCCGCGCTTCGCGCCGGCGGCGCGGATCGAGCGCGCGACGAGATTCGCCCACGTGTCGATGTCGCGCGCGGTGTACCCCACGACGGTCGGCTTGCCAGTCGTGCCGGACGACGCGTGAATGCGTGAAATCTGCGCCTGCGGGACGGCGAACATCCCGAACGGGTAGCTGTCACGCAGGTCTTTCTTGGTGGTGAACGGAAAGCGCGCCAGGTCCGCAAGCGTCTTAACTTCGCTCGGGTGCACGCCGGCTTCGTCGAATTTGCGCCGATAGACCGGCGAATGCTCATACGCATGGTTCAGCGACCATTTGAGCCGTTCAAGTTGAAGCGCGGCAAGTTCGTCGCGGCTGGCGGTCTCGATCGGATCGAGCGGAAGGGCGGTCGTCATTGAATGTCTCCTTGCTGCCTCAATGCGTGAGTCTATGTACGGTGCGCTGGTGCGCAAAAAACGCGGGACTGGCTGCTATTCTGGATAGCGTCGATGATCCGACGTTGCATCGCACGTCTGCCGCGGCACCACTGCGGCGTTGGCCGCTGCTTTACCGTCGGTTCGCCGCGCGCTGGGCCTTCAATCGCCCACCGGAATCAGGTTGCCTTTGATTTGCGCCGATTTGCCGCGAAACATGGCGACGGTTTCGTCGGCGCGATTGGTGACGCGAATATCGTAGATGCCGGTGCGGCCGCTCAGTGTCTGCTCGACCGCTTCCGCCGTCAGCACGTCACCACCCTGCACCGCTTTCAGGAACTCGATCGAACAACCGGCCGCGACCGTGTTGACGTTGTACGTGTTGCACGCGAACGCGAACGTCGAATCGGCGAGCGTGAAGATCAGGCCACCGTGGCAAATCTGGTGGCCGTTCAAAAAGTCGTTGCGCACAGCCATGCGCAGGCGTGCATAGCCTGGACGCACCTCCAGGATTTCGAGCCCGAGCGCACGGCTGCACGCATCGTTCTCGTACATCGCAGCGGCGGTTGCGCGGGCGAGTTCGTCCGGCGTCATCTGTTTGGCGTGCCTGGTTTGAGTGGACATATCAGCGGCCCTCGAAGCGCGGTGCGCGTTTTTCCACGAAGGCTTGCACACCTTCTGCGTAATCATGAGATGCACCTAGCTCACGTTGCACATCGCGCTCGAGATCGAGTTGCCGGTCGAGGGTGTGCGTCGCGCCCGCGCGCATTGCCTGCTTGATTGCGGCGATGGCGCGGGTGGGTTGCTGCGCGAGTTGAGCCGCGAGTTTGGCCGCGGCGGCGGCGAGTTCCGCGTCGTCGTGCGTCTTCCAGATCAAGCCCCAGCTTTCGGCTTTTTCCGCGCCGAGTTTGTCGCCGGTGATCGCAAGCCCCAGCGCCCGTGCCATGCCGACGCGTTGCGGCAGCAACCACGTGCCGCCCGAGTCCGGCACGAGGCCGATCTTCACGAAAGCCTGAATGAAGCTTGCGGAGCGCGCCGCGAGCACCAGGTCGCAGGCCAGCGCGAGATTTGCGCCGGCGCCGGCAGCCGTGCCGTTGACCGCGGCGATGACCGGCAACGGCAGCGCTTGCAAACGGCGGATCAGCGGGTTGAAATGCGCGTCGATCAGATCGCCGAGGTCCGTCATTGCGCGGGGCGTGAAATCGAGGTCGGCTAGATCCTGGCCGGCGCAGAAGCCGCGCCCGGCCCCTGTGAGCACGAGTGCGCGCACGCCCGATTTTTCAACCTGGTCGAGCGCGTCGCTCAATTCCCGATGCATGGCGCGCGTGAAGCTGTTGAGCTTGTCAGGGCGGTTCAGCGTGATGGTAGCGACATGACTCGATGGGTCGAGATCCAGGCGAATCGCTTCATATGACATTGGGTGTCTCCTCAAGGTCTCTTTAACTGATAGTCACTACGGCGTTGCTCTTAAAGCCGTTCGATGACCAGCGCAATACCTTGGCCCACGCCGATGCACATCGTGCACAGCGCAAAGCGGCCGTTGATCCGTTCGAGTTGATACAGGGCGGTTGTGATCAGACGCGCGCCGGAGGCGCCCAGCGGATGGCCGAGCGCAATGGCACCGCCATTCGGATTGACGCGCGGATCATCGTCGCGCAGACCGAGCGTGCGCAGCACGGCCAACCCCTGCGACGCGAATGCTTCGTTCAACTCGATCACGTCGAACTGTTCGAGCGTCATGCCGAGTTGCCTGAGCAGCTTTTGCGTCGCCGGCGCCGGCCCAATACCCATGATGCGCGGCTCGACACCTGCGGTTGCCATGCCCACCACGCGTGCGCGGCGGCGCAGGCCGTACTGGTCGGCTGCGTGCTGGTTCGCGAGCAACAGTGCGCAGGCGCCGTCGTTCACGCCGGAGGCGTTGCCGGCCGTCACACTGCCGTCCGGCCGGACCACGCCCTTGAGCTTGCCCAGGCTTTCGAGCGACGTTTCCCGTGGATGCTCGTCGAGTATGACGCGCACGGGGTCCCCCTTCTTCTGCGCGACATCGACACCGACGATTTCCTCGGCCAGCGTGCCATCACGTTGCGCGCGGGCTGCTTTTTGCTGGCTCGCGAGCGCGAACGCGTCCTGGTCCGGACGGCTCACGCCGAATTCGACGGCGATGTTTTCCGCGGTCTCGGGCATCGAGTCGACGCCGTACTGGCGCTTCATCAGCGGATTGACAAAGCGCCAGCCGATGGTCGTGTCGTGGATGTCGGCTTGGCGTGAGAACGCGCTCGGGGCTTTGCCCATCACGAACGGCGCGCGCGTCATGCTTTCGACGCCGCCGGCAATTATCAGGCGCGCTTCGCCCGCCTTGATCGCACGAGCGGCAGTGCCGACGGCATCCATGCCGGAGCCGCACAGGCGGTTGACGGTGGCGCCCGGCGCATCCGTAGGCAGACCGGCTAGCAATGCCGACATACGAGCGACGTTGCGATTGTCTTCACCGGCCTGATTGGCGCAGCCGTAAATCACGTCGTCGAGGGCGCGCCAGTCGACACCGGGATTGCGCTCGATTAGCGCCCGGATCGGCACGGCGCCGAGGTCGTCGGCACGGACATCTTTCAGGGCGCCGCCGTAGCGGCCGATGGGTGTGCGAATCGCATCGCAGATGATGGCGTCGTTCATTGGAGTTTCCGCTGGGCGGAGCGGCGCTCAATGCCGATCCGAGGTCTCATGTTAGTTGGGGCGCACGACCCGGTCTATTCGGCCAAACGGCATAGGAACGGGGCCATGCTTTTTTTCTTATGCCATTCAGCCAGCTACCGCCGGCGCCGCTTTCGGTTCAACATGAACACGGCTTTGAACGACGCGGAAGCGGTTGGCGACAAAGGCGGCATCGGCCAGCGCGGCATTGGCAGCGGGGTTCGCCCCCGTGCCGTGGAAGTCGGAGAAGGCGGCGGACTGGTTGACGAACACCCCGCCCGTCAGATTGATCGACAGTGCTACGCCGCCGCGAATCGACGCCTGGTGGGCATCGTCGAGCACGGCCGGGTCGGTGCTGTAGACCGACAGTGTCAGCGCGCCATGCTCGGCGGCGATCGCGCCGGCGAGTTCGAGCGACTGCGCGGTCGAGTCTGTCGCAATAACAAACGAGATCGGGCCGAACCACTCTTTGGTGAACTGCGCGTGGTCGGTGCCGGCGTCCAGTTGCAGCACGAGCGGCGTGCGCACGCGAGCGCTTGCAAACGCCGGATGCTCGAGCGCCTGACTCTCGACCAGAACGCGGCCGAGTTTTGAGGCTTCACCGATGCGCTGGGTAACGCCTTCGTTCTGAATCGCGCCGAGCAGTTCGACCGCACGGGACGGGTTGGCGACGAGTTTTTGCACTGCGTTGGCAATGGCTTGAGCGACGTCGTCGAAACTTAGCGAGCCGTCGGCGGTGCGGATGCCGGTGCGCGGCACGTAGATGTTCTGCGGCGCTGTACACATCTGGCCAGAGTACAGCGCCAGGGAGAATGCGATGTTGCGGGCGGCCGCTTTGATGTCCTCGACGGAGTCGATCACGATCTGGTTGACGCCGGCTTTCTCGGTGTAAACCTGTGCCTGGTGTGCGTGGCGCTCGAGCCACGTGCCGTTCTGGGTGCTACCGGTGAAGTCGATGAGCTTGATTTCCGGGCGCAAGGCCAGCTCCTGGACGAGTGCGCCGTCGTTCGGCTCGGTGGCGAGCAAGGTGACGACGTTCGGATCGAAGCCTGCTTCGCGCAGAACGTCCCGCGCGATTCGCACGGTAAGCGCAAGCGGCAGAATCGCGCCGGGGTGCGGCTTGACAATGACCGTGTTACCAGTGGCGAGATCGGCGAAGAGGCCTGGGTAGCCGTTCCATGTCGGGAACGTGCAGCAACCGAGTACAAGGCCAGTGCCGCGTGGCACGACGGTGTAGCGCTTGTGCATCGCGAGAGGCGGATTCTTGCCTTGGGGTTTTTCCCAGTGCGCGTCGGCGGGAACTCGGCGTAACTGGTCCCATGCGTACACGACTGCTTCGAGGGCACGGTCTTGTGCATGCGGGCCGCCGGCCTGAAAAGCCATCATGAACGCCTGGCCGGTGGTGTGCATCACGCTGTAGCCAATTTCGAAGCTGGCGCGATTCACCTGCGCGAGGATTTCGAGGCTCACGCCGGTCCACGCCTGCGGGCCCGCCGCGCGCCAATCACGCTGTGCGGCGGCGGCTGCCTCGATCAGTGCGTCAGTGTCCGCTTTCGGATAGCGCACGCCAAGCGGGAAGCCGAACGGCGAAACTTCGGCGCCGACCGTTTCTCCCGTCGACGGTTGATCCAGTTCGAACGTTGTATTGAGCAGTGCCTTGAAAGCGGCTTCGCCGTCCGCGTTGGCTGTTTCCCCGTACACTTTCGGACTGGGCGTTTCGACGAACGGGCTCCAGTAGCCGCGCGTTTCAACGGCGGTGAGAGCCTTTTGCAACGTGTCTTCGTGCTTGCTGAATAGCGGATGTGTCATGGCAGAGGGCTTGGCTGTGCGTTGGGGGAAAAGCCTGTCTAATAATTGACCGACCGGTTGGTTGGTGAATGGTAGCATTATTACGAGAGCCGCGCGAAGCGTTTTCGCGTGTGATTAATCATCAGGAGGCGGCATGGCTTACGAGAACATTCTGGTTGAGACGCGGGGGCGGGTTGGTCTGATCATGTTGAATCGTCCGAAGGCGTTGAACGCTTTGAACGACACATTGATGGACGAGTTGGGGGTCGCGCTGCGCGAGTTCGATGCCGACGACGCGATCGGTGCGATTGTGTTGACGGGGAGTGAGAAGGCATTTGCGGCCGGCGCCGACATCGGCATGATGGCGACCTACACCTATATGGATGTCTACAAGGGCGACTACATCACCCGCAACTGGGAAACGGTTCGCTCCGTCCGCAAGCCGATCATTGCCGCGGTGGCAGGTTTCGCTCTTGGCGGCGGCTGTGAGCTGGCGATGATGTGCGACATCATTTTTGCCGCCGACACCGCGAAGTTTGGTCAGCCGGAAATCAAGCTCGGCATCATGCCGGGCGCGGGCGGTACGCAGCGATTGCCACGCGCCGTGTCAAAAGCGAAAGCGATGGATCTTTGTTTGACCGCCCGTTTCATGGACGCGGCTGAAGCCGAGCGTGCCGGATTGGTTTCTCGTGTTATTCCGGCCGCCTCCCTGCTTGACGAGTCGATAGCCGCGGCTGCGACCATCTCGGAATTCCCGTTGCCGGCGGTGATGATGGTGAAGGAGTCGGTCAACCGTGCGTATGAAACGACGCTCGCGGAAGGTGTGCATTTTGAGCGCCGTCTCTTCCATTCGCTCTTCGCCACCGAAGACCAGAAAGAGGGCATGGCGGCGTTTGTGGAGAAGCGCAAACCAGTTTTCAAGCATCGTTAATACGCTTGTCAAAATAACGCTTGCAAGTCCCGTTGGGGCTCGCTAGAATTCCGCTCTTTCGTGCTTCGGACAC
>NZ_NPIH01000041.1 GCF_012275575.1 Paraburkholderia sp. SG-MS1
ACCCGGCACCGCGTCGTTCTGCGTCGCTGCATCTGCAGCAGAGAAACGAGATTATGGAGAACGGTCGCCATGTCGTCAAGCCCCCACTGTGAATTTTCTTTGAAGACACACGCGGCACAACACCAGAGCACGCGCGCCTCACAACCTCACATATAGATAGGGCGAGAGCGCCGGAACTGATCCCGTCGCAGGAGGACAAACAGTTCTATCTATGCAGAAGGCAACGTGCAACCTACAAGCAGACGGTGTCGCGTCGCTCAAAGCATGCCGCTGCGCGCTCCCGGGCAAAGCTACAAGCGCTCCCGCGACAACTTGCGCGATTAATTGGTGTGCCCCCATGAGCGCGAAGGCGCAAGCTCGTATATAATGCGAGCCGCGCGAATTTCGCATATTTCTATCGGCCCGCTTCAAGCGGGCTCATCTTTTTTGCTCCCCAAGAGCACACCCAAACAACCGCGTTGAGTCACTCAGGTGATGTTGAGCCATGCTCGAAACGCCTGACGGTCGCGTCTTGCGTCTCATAGCGAAGCCTCTAGAGGAGAATACGTGAACCCTTTTGATCGCGAAGATTCGCAACACGAAAACGCCGGCTACAGCGGCAAAGCCCCCTCCGGTCGCACGGCCAAGGGCAAGGGCGCCGGCAAAGCGATCCCCGTTGCGGCCGAATTGCCGCCGCAACAAGCCGAAGAACGTCAGCGCCAGATGCGCGCGCTGATTCAGCTGGGTAAGGAGCAAGGCTACCTGACCCACGCGCAGATCAACGACCATCTGCCCGACAACTTCGCACAAACCGCGGCGATCGACAGCATCGTCAGCGCGTTCGGCGACATGGGCGTCCAGGTCTACGAACAGGCGCCCGACGCTGAAACGCTGCTGCTCAACTCGAACGCCCCCGCCGTAGTGTCGGACGATCAGGCGGACGAGGAAACCGAAGTCGCGTTGTCCACCGTCGACTCCGAATTCGGCCGCACGACCGACCCGGTGCGTATGTATATGCGCGAAATGGGCGCGACCGAACTGCTGACGCGCGCCGGCGAAATCGCCATTGCGAAGCGCATCGAAGACGGCCTCCACGAAATGGTGCAAGCCATTGCCGCCTGCCCGCTTGCGATCTCAGCGATTCTGGCGAGCGCCCAGCAGGTCGCCGACGGCGAGCTGCGCATCGACGAACTGGTCGACGGTCTGAATGAAGACACGGTCGCGGCGGAAGAAGACGCGAGCGCCGACACGGCAGCCGACGTCGACACAGACTCCGATGAAGACGACGACAGCGATAGCGACGACGACGTCGGCCCGGCCGACTCGTCGGCGGCGGACGAAGCGCGCCTGAAGCAGCTCACGAGCGACTGCCTCGAAATCTTCGCCCAGGTTGGCATGCTGTCCGACCAGATGAACGCGTCGCACACGCGCGGCGATGTCACGTCGAAAGCGTATCTGCGCGCGCGCGAAGAGATCCAGCAGCACCTCGCCAAGATCCGCTTCACCGCACGCACGATCGACCGCCTGTGCGGCGACGTCCAGCACCAGGTCGCGCAAGTGCGCGCGATCGAACGCAACATTCTGCAAATCGTCGTCACGAAGAGCGGCATGCCGCGCGAGAAGTTCATCGAGTCGTTTGGCGGCCACGAAGCCGACCTCGGTTGGACGGAACGCGCAGCGCGTGGCAACACGTCGTATGGCGCGGCGCTGGAGCGTCATCTGCCGGCAATTCAGTCCGAGCAGCAGAAGCTGATCGACATCGAAGCCACCGTTTCGCTGCCGCTGAAGCATCTGAAAGAGGTCAACCGCAAGATGGTCGCGGCCGAATCGAAGATGCGCAAGGCCAAGAGCGAGATGATCGAGGCGAATCTGCGTCTCGTGATCTCGATCGCGAAGAAGTACGTGAACCGCGGCATGCTGTTCCTCGATCTGATCCAGGAAGGCAACATCGGCTTGATGAAGGCCGTGGACAAGTTCGAATACCGGCGCGGCTGGAAGTTTTCGACGTATGCAACGTGGTGGGTCCGCCAGGCCGTGACGCGCTCGCTCGCCGACCAGGCCCGCACGATTCGCGTGCCGGTGCACATGATCGAAACGATCAACAAGCTCAACCGCATTTCACGCGAAATCCTGCAGCAGACGGGTATGGAAGCACATCCGTCGGTGCTCGCGGAGCGCATGGAACTGTCGGAAGAGAAGGTGCGCGGCATTCTGAAGATCGCCAAGCAGCCGGTGTCGATGGAAACGCCGGTCGGCGACGACGGCGACGCCACGCTCGGCGACATGATCGAAGACTCGGCCGCGTCCTCGCCGGCCGATGCGGCGATGCAAGCCGACTTGCGCGCCGCCATCGACGATGCGCTCGACTCGCTCTCGCCGCGCGAAGCGAAGGTGCTGCGTATGCGCTACGGCATCAACACGAAGTCGGACCACACGCTCGAAGAAGTCGGCAAGCAGTTCGACGTGACGCGCGAGCGAATTCGTCAGATCGAAAGTAAGGCCATGCGCAAGCTGATGCATCCGAGCCGCGCCGATCGACTGAAGTCGTTCCTCGACCGCTAAATTAGCGATCACGCTTGCCGTGCGTCCTGCACGGCAAGCGCCCCTCCCTCCTCAAACAAGCAGCGAAACGATCCCGCCAACGGTGATGCCCGCTGCCAGCCAGCGCCCAGCCGTGTAGAACGCATTGCCGTCGTCGTGAGGCTGGTCCGGCCGTTCGAGTCCGAGCGTGCCGTACGCAAACGACTGCACTGCCGACGCGCCTGCTGCCGGCGCGCTGTCTGTCTTCGTGGAATCGCTTCCCGCCTCTTCCTGCGCCGTGTTTCCATCCTGATCCGCCGCGGCTGCGCCTTCGGCGGAGATGTGGACGGCGTCGTCCTGCGCGGATGTCGTCGAGGTCGCGGTCGGCGCGGCGGTGACGCCGTTCGCCGCGGGCAGGCTGTTAGCCGCCGCGCGATCCGCACCCAGTCGGATCGACGACAATGCGCTGTCGATTTGCATGGCTATCTCCGTTCGTTACGCTCAAGACATGTGCTGCGCCATCTGCCAGTGCGAATCAAACCTGCTCGGTGATGGCGTCGCGTATGACGGGCCGCGGTTGGTCGCACCGCCGGTCACAAGATCTATCGACGCCGATCGGCGGCACTTGAGCCTCTGTAAGGTGCGGTAAGCGTAAACCGGTATTTGCCGTGTCGTCGAACCTGACGATGCGCCTGAAAACAAACGCGCGCCGCCCACCGGGTCATCCGAACCGCCCGAGGCAGCACACGCAACCCGCGCATAACTTTCACCCGCCAGAGGTGCGCAGCGCCCCCTTTGCACGCCGCGGCGCCGCCCGGCCGCATGACGCGCACCGGCTTCAGAGCCCGAGCCAGCGGATCACAGCCAATCCCGACCGTGCGCCGCTTTCCACCCAGCCCACCTTCCCGACTGGGCATAGTCGTTGCGCGTCCCTGTGCATGCTTTTTCACGAGGAGCAGATCATGACTACGCTCGATCCCCAAGGGCCGGCAGCCGCCGGCGAGCAAGGCGCGAACATCGTCGGCGCAGGTATGGGCGACGGTCCCGGACCGGATGTAATGGCCGCGTCCACGCTCGACGGCAATAAGGTGATGTCATCCGATGGCGAACATGTCGGCAAAATCTCCGCCATCATGCTCGACGTGCGTGGCGGACGGATTGCGTATGCGGTGCTGTCCAGCGGGGGCTTTCTCGGGATAGGCGACTCGCTGCACGCGATTCCGTGGAGCGCCCTCACGCTCGACACCGACGACAAATGCTTCCTGCTCGACGCATCCGCCGAGCGAATCAAAACCGCGCCCAGTTTTGACAAGGACAACTGGCCTTCGATGGCGGATAGGCAGTGGGGCACGTCCGTGCACGCGCACTACAACCGGTCGCCTTATTGGTCGCCAACACGGGATGCGGTGAAAGAACGCGAATCGGATTCGAATTTATGAGGATGACGTGGCATGCGCGCGACTGCCGCTGAGCAAGATGTGTTGTCCACAGAAATTGGGCACAAGCCTGTGGACAACATGCTCATGAGTCAGGCAAGTCATTGAGCGCATTGATTTTCATGCGCGCGCTCTCAATGAGTCGCAGCCTTCGCCCATACCGCGCAAGCCGCTGTTCATTGCAGCGCCGTCAAGGCGCTTTCGTAACGGGCAGCCGTGGTTGCGGTTGCGCCTTGTCCGCCGTGTGTGGACGGCCAAAACGAACTCGCTCGGCACGCCTGCTTGTCAGGCGAAGCAGAAACCCGGCGACGGGTCTTAATCGCTCTATCGCGCGTCGACGAAATGTTCGAGGGCAAGCCTCATTCTCTGCACACCCGTTTCGATATCCTCCACGCCAGGCGCGGCGAATGACAGACGCAGAGCCGCCGCATCGACATTGTCTCTATAGAACGCGACGCCCGGCACGAACATCACGTTCTGCTCGATACAAACACGCAAATAATCGGCCGCATTCCCTCCCGCCTTCAATCGCGCCCATACGAACATACCGCCGGCCGGGCGATGAAACGCGATGTCCTGCGCCAATTGCGCATCGAGTGCATCACACAGCGCGCGGCACTTCCCCGCATACGCGTCGACGATGCAAGGCAAATGGCGCTCCAGCGCGCCGCTCGCAAGATACTCCGCAGCAATGGCCTGAGTCCACGACGGACTGCACAGATCGACGGTCTGCTTGGCGACCACGCAGCGGCGCAGAATTTCCGCATGCGCGACCATCCAGCCCACTCGCAAGCCCGGCGCGACGATCTTCGACAGACTCGAAAAATGCACCACCCAGTCGCGCGATTCCGGCACCCGCTCGCTCAACGCGAGCAGCGACGGCAACGCCTCGGCGCAAAAGCGCAAGTCGCCGTACGGGTCGTCCTCGACGATTAAAAAGCGGTGACGCGCCGCCAGCTTCAACAGCGCCATGCGCCGTTCGAGCGACAAGGTCGCGCCGGTCGGATTGGCGAACGTCGGCACCGTGTACAGCAGCTTCGGTGCCGTGCGAAGCGTGCCCGCTTCGAGCAGCGTGGCAAGCGCGTCGACATCGAGCCCGTGCCGATCGACGGGCACCGTCACGACGTCCGCCTGTTGCAGTTTCAGCGCCTGCAAAGTCGCCGGATAGGCCGGCTGTTCGACCAGCACCACGTCGCGAGGCGCGACCAGTATGCGCAGCAGCAGATCGAAGCCCTGCTGCGAACCGGTCGTCACGAGCAGATCCTGCGGCGCACATGGCGTGCCGCGGCGCGCCATCAGCTGCGCAAGCTGTTCCTTGAGGACCGCGAGGCCATCAGTCGGACCGTACTGCAGACACAGCGTGGGCTGTTGCAACGCGCGCGCAGCGGCAGCGTCGAGCCCTTCACGATCGAACAGATCGCTGGCCGGATAACCGCCCGCGAACGAGATCATGCCAGGCTGCGCGAGATACTTGAACAGCTCGCGAATCGGCGAGCCGGTCGGTGCTTCGAATGCGGGATTGAACGTGAACATGATGACGGGCCGCTCTGGGTCGATTTATTTGTCGAGGGGAAGACCGGCGTCGATTGTGGCCATCGAGCGGGTTGCGCGGCAAACGATATCTACGCACTACGTATTGCATTTTCCGCATCAACCGGCCGCGCGGCTACACCACGTTCTTCTCCACGATCGGCCGGTTGTCGAGCACACGTGCGAAGCTGAGCGGAGCGAGGTCGAGTGTCGTGTAGCGACCGTGCAGAATCAGTTCGCTGATGCCGCGTCCCGTCGCCGGACCTTGCTGCAAGCCGTGTCCGCTGAAACCGTTGGCGAAAATGCAGTTGTCGAGGTCAGGGTGATAACCGATGATCGCGTTCTGATCGAGCACGTTGTATTCGTAGTAACCGGACCAGCAGTTCTGCACGCGCAGCGCTTCGAATTGCGGCACACGATGCGCGAGCGTCGGCCAGATGACGTCGTCGAACAGTGCGTGATCGACTTCGTCGAGCGGCAGATCGTCGGGGTCGCGATTCGCAGCGGGCGAGGTGCCGCAAATGTACCCGTTGCCTTCAGCCCGGAAGTACACGCCGCTCGGGTCGATCAGCAACGGACAGCGTTCGAGCCGTGCCGGCGAACTCACGTTGAAAATACTGCGGCGCCGCGCATAGACCGGCAGGTCGATGCCGACCATCTGCGCGACCCGTCGCGACCAGGCGCCGGCGGCGTTCACGACCACGTCGCACGCATAGGTTTCGCCGTTCGCGGTCTGCACCTGCGTGACGCGTTTGCCGTCGCGCCGCACCGCAGTGACGTCGGCGGCGACGTAGCGCGCGCCGAGCGCCTGAGCCTTCTTGCGCAGCGCCTGCACGAGACCGTAGCCGTCGAACCAGCCCTCGCCGCTTTCGCCGTACGCACCGGCGACGAGATCATCGGTATTGAGCCAGGGAAAGCGCGACTTCAATCCACTCGCATCGAGCAGACTGATATCCGCGCCAAGACGCTTTTGCAGCGCGTGATTCTCACGCAGCGTGGTTTCGCCCGCGGCCGTCGCGAGAAACAGATAGCCGCCTTCGTGCAGATCGATTGACGGACGCGCACCGCCGACTTCGAGCCGCTCGCCGATCGAGCGCAAGAACTCGATACCGAACAGCGACATCTGAATGGACAGCGGCGTGGAGAATTGCTGACGGATCGACGCCGCCGACAACGCCGACGACGAACGCGCATACGTCGGATCGCGCTCGATCACCGTGACACAGACTGTCGGATCGGACAGCCGCAAGAAATACGCAATCGAGCTGCCAATCACCCCACCGCCGACGATCACGACTTTGGAACTCACGTCTTACTCCACGAGTAGCGTGGCCGCTCTGAAAACGCCGGGCGGCGCAAACGGATTGCTGAAACGCATTGCGCGCGGCGGCGACGGCCGCCGCGCATCAACGGGTTGCCGGCGCGCTCAGCCGATATTGAAGTCGATGCCCTGCGCGAGCGGCAATGCCGACGAGTAGTTGACCGTATTGGTCGCGCGGCGCATGTAAGCCTTCCACGCGTCCGAGCCCGACTCGCGACCACCGCCGGTTTCCTTCTCGCCGCCAAACGCACCGCCAATTTCCGCGCCGCTCGGCCCGATGTTGACGTTGGCGATACCGCAGTCGCTACCCGAATCGGACAGGAAACGCTCCGCTTCGCGCAGGTCGGTCGTGAACACGCACGACGACAGACCATGAACCGCAGCGTTGTTCGCTTCGACTGCGTCGGCGAAATCGGTATAGCGCAACACGTAGAGTATCGGCGCGAAGGTTTCCTTCAGCACGACCGCGGTTTGCGACGGCATTTCGACGATCGCCGGACGCACGTAGTAACCGCCTTCATAACCCTTCACATCGACACGCTCGCCGCCGAACACCTTGCCGCCTTCGGCCGTAGCCTGCTGCAACGCTTCCTGCATGCGCGCATAGGATTGCTTGTCGATCAGCGGCCCCATCAGCGTGCCCTTTTCGAGCGGATTGCCGATCGGTACCTTGCTGTACAGCTGCTTCAGACGTTCGATGGTCTTGTCATACACGCTCTCGTGTACGAACAGACGCCGCAGCGACGTGCAGCGCTGCCCCGCCGTGCCTACCGCCGAGAACAGGATGCCGCGCATCGCGAGTTCATGGTCAGCGGTTTGCGCAACGATGCCCGCGTTGTTGCCGCCGAGTTCGAGCAGCGAGCGGCCGAAGCGCTTCGCCACTTCCACGCCGACCGTGCGGCCCATTTCCGTGCTGCCCGTCGCGCTGACGATCGATGCGCGCGGATCGGCCACCAGCTTCGCGCCCACGTCGCGGCCGCCGTTGATGAGCGCGGTCAGGCCGGCCGGCGCGTCGCCGAACTCTTGCAGCGCCTCGTTGAGAATCTGGTTGACGGCGAGCGCGGTGAGCGGCGTCTTTTCCGACGGCTTCCAGATCACCGCGTTGCCGCAGACCAGCGCGAGTGCCGCATTCCACGACCACACCGCCGCCGGGAAATTGAACGCCGAGATCACGACGCAGGTGCCCATGGGATGCCATGTCTCCGCCATCCGGTGGCCGGGACGCTCCGAGGCGATCGTCAGGCCGTACAGCTGGCGCGACAGACCGACCGCGAAATCGCAGATGTCGATCATTTCCTGCACTTCGCCCATGCCTTCCTGGAGGATCTTGCCGGTTTCGAGCGTGATGAGGCTGCCGAGCGCCTGTTTTTTCTCGCGCAGACGGTTGCCGAGCAGCCGCACCAGTTCGCCGCGGCGCGGCGCAGGCACGTTGCGCCAGGCGGTGTACGCGTCTTTCGCGCGGGCGAGGGCCATGTCGACTTCCGCCACCGTGTTGACGGCCACGCGGCCAATGAGTTCGCCGGTGATGGGCGAATGAACCGCAAGGTCGCCGGCTTGCGCCGCGTGCGCGATGCCGAGATCGGCGAGGATAGTGGAAGCGTCCATGAAAACCCCTTTAATTTCCGATGCGAAACAAGAGTAAGTTCGGAAACTATACACGCGGGTTTTTATGGCTGCAAGAATATGTCGGCGGCAGGGAAATGCTAGTTGACATCGCGCAGGGAGGTTTCCATAAGGAAACTTTGAAAGACGGGGCGGCGGGCGGTGCGGCGTCGCGCTGGGGCCAGGCAAGCGCGCCTCGCGTTGCCGGGCTGGTCGGAATTCGTTCGGGCTGACCGTCGCGTTCAGCACTGCGCCCGTACGGTCGGTTCATAGCCGGACGACGCGTCGGCACTGGCCAGCGCCGATTGGGTTACAGCTGGGCCGAGCAATGCCGCGAGCAGGAACGACTTTTCGAAGGCTTGATGATGGCTACGCCCCACGCCGGTCGGCGCGAGTCTCGGAGACTGAACGCACAGCGATGTCGACGGCCGGCCGGTGGATCGAAGGAGAGCTTTTCAGTGCAGGCGAGCGCCACTGCGCATTTCACCCGCTTTTGCGCAACCCACTCTTCCAGCAGCGGCGTCATCGGTCGCCTTCAGACGCTCTTCAAAGCGTCGCTTACACCGCCGCCATCAGCCTGTCGACGAGCACCCGCGCGAAGGGCGGCAAGTCCTTGAGGCCGCGCACGCAGATCTTGAGCTTGCGTTCGGCCCAAGGATCGTTCAAGCCGACGATGGCGATCTGCATCGTCTTCGTATGCCGCAGCGCGACCGACTCCGGCACTACGCCGATGCCCACGCCCGCTTCGATCATCCTGCACGCGGCTTCGAAGTTGCCGACCTGGATGCGCAGCTTCAGACGCGCGCCTAGCGCATCGGCGGCGCTCGTGATGAACGCATGGATTGCGCTCGATGTGGGCAGGCTCACGAAGTTGGCGCCGAGCACCTGCGAGAAATCGACCGACGCCTGTTTCGCCAGTGCGTGATCGCATGATGTGACGAGAACCAGGCGATCGTCGCGATACGGCAGCATCTCCAGATGTTCCGCATGCACGTTGCCCGCGACGATGCCAATATCCGTCGCGCTATCCGCCACGCCTTTGACGATTTCGCCGCTCAGCACTTCGCGCAGATCGATGTTGACGTCCGGATGATCGCGCAGAAAATGACTCAGCACGGCGGGCATGAACTCGCTGATTGCAGTCGTGTTGGCCCAGATGCGCACGTGGCCCTTGATGCCCTCGCCGTACTCCTGCATGTCGCCCGCCAGATGCTCGACACGTTCGAGCACGAGCCGCGCATGATGCACGAACGCTTCGCCTGCGGGCGTCAGCGTCACGCCCTGGCTGGTTCGATACAGCAGCTTGACACCCAGTTGTTCCTCGAGATTCTTGACCCGGTTGCTGGCAGCCGGCGCCGACAGATGCGAGCGCTCCGCCGCGCGCGCGAGGTTCTGCGTGTCGGCGATATTCAGCAGCAAACGCAAATCCACGAAATCGAAATGCATGATGAAAGCCAGTGATGAAGCGCCGATGGGCACTCGCAAGACAAACAGCAATCTTAACCGGGCGCGAAGCACACGTTCGAAAAAACCGAATTCCCTGCGCCGGGGGTCTCTGTCACAGTGAAGCGGTTCCGCTTGCTGTCGATGCAGGCGTTTTATGTGGGGAGAGCGTGTTGAGGATTCTGGTGCCGGTCAAACGAGTGGTCGATTACAACGTGAAAGTCCGGGTCAAGTCGGACGGCACGGGCGTGGACATCGCGAACGTGAAGATGTCGATGAATCCGTTCGATGAAATCGCGGTGGAAGAAGCGGT
>NZ_NPIH01000042.1 GCF_012275575.1 Paraburkholderia sp. SG-MS1
CGGATGACCGAGGAATTGACTGCGCGGCGCGATCGCGTCGACATGGCGCTCGCGCTCGGCGCGACGCGCTGGGAAGCGGCGCAGGCGCCGGCCCAGCAGGCCGTGCGCGCGGGCATGATGCCGATGTTGAACCAGATGGCGGTGGTCGGCGTGGTGAGCCTGCCCGGCATGATGACGGGCCAGGTGCTGGCGGGGCAGTCGCCGCTGCAGGCGGTGCGCTATCAGATCGTCATCATGTTTCTGATCGCGGCGTCATCGTCGCTGGGGACCGTGGGCGCGGTGCTGCTGACCTACCGGCGGCTCTTTTCGGCCGAGCACCGGTTTTTGTCGGCGCGGCTGGTGGAGCGGGCGGTGAAACGGCGGTG
>NZ_NPIH01000043.1 GCF_012275575.1 Paraburkholderia sp. SG-MS1
CGCCAGCCCCTCAGCCATCACGCGCCCTGCAGCACAATACAAGCGGCGATGTCTCACACCTTGCCTTGTGCCGCTCACTACTTCCCCTGCGCCAGAAACCGCCGTAATCGCCTGACTGCTCCAGTTCCGTAACGTGTATCCAGTAATGCTCGACTGCGATGGGGACCGTCAAACTGCGACGCGGAGCCGATCGGCGATGACCGATAACTCGAGTTCGTGAACGCGGTTAATCGGGTGATCTGTGATACGTGCAAGCACGAAGCGCAGATAAGCCTCTGGATGGATGCCGTTAGTCCTTGCGGTACCCATGAGCTTATAGATTGCAAACCGCGCGTTCGATTGGCAGATTGTCGATTTCGAGCCGACCGTTATCGCAACAGTGCATGGGCACTTCCGCCAGTTCAGCGCGTAAAGAATGGTTCGGCTCCTGCCGGTTTTGCGCGAGAGCGTTTCCAGCATAGATGCAAGCCACACACAGAATCGACGATCGCGTCCTCCATCCTCTATAGCGCGCCAATACGCTCGCGCGCCTCAGTGCTCAACGCATTCGCGCGCCACGTGCAATTCATAGAACTGCCGTCACGAATTACCCAACAGGCAGCCTCCGTGACACGCTCAATTTCGCAGATGGCCGGTAGTAAGCATACGCGTCAGCGTCCAGCGAACCGCTGAATGAGCCAAGGTGATGCATGCGGATGCATGCCCTCCCGATCCGACGTATAGGCAAACCATACCGCTCGCGGTGCCATGTCGGCAGCGGGGCGATCATCGCGCACATACGCCCACAAGAATCCGGTGTTCGCCTGCCGTTACCCGATGCACGCGTTGGAACTGGCGTGTCGTGAGCGTGCATTTTCATCACCGCCATCATTTGACGGCGCAGCATTTCAACAAGCGGCCGCAGCGGCGTGACCAGCCCATTTCGCGAGCAGCGAGCGATCGAGCTCGACGCCTTCTCGCGTGTACATGACCGACCGTCGGTGAAGCGGCATGTGATCTGCGAGCTGTACCAGAGGGGGCAGGACCGGCGACTCCGCGTTCAATGGTACGGCCCGGTGCAGAAACTTGAGACATGTGGCCGCAACGCGCGCACGCAAAGGTCGGGCGGGCATGACAGACGACGCGCAAGCTTGCCCGCACCTACTCAAGCTGTTCGGCGACGCCTTCACCCAACAACTTTATCTCGCCGTCGCAGACCACGGGCGCGGGTCCGCTCGCATGCTACGATGCTCTGCTCAATACGCATGCATAAGATCGGAGACATAGATGCGTCCGGAGAGTGCCGCCCGTTTCGACGAACAGTTCGCGCCTCGCATTGCCGAGGCTATTGCCGCCTGCTTTGCCACCACTGTGCATACCGAAGTGCTGCCGTATGGCGGACCTGGGCAACCCACGCGCGTGCGGATTCGCGCCGCGCCACTCGCTGAGCTGGGCCATTACGCGCATCCGCTGAATTTGTATCTGACCTGGGACAGCGACGAAATCGAACGACTGATGGACGCAAGAGGAGAGGCGCGCTTCGTCAACTATCTCGCCGCGCTGCCGCGCAAGCTGAGCGCCTGGACTCACGCGCGCGAACTCGATTTTCTGTCACATACGCAGGGCGAACCCGTGGCGTTGATCGGCGGGCTCGATTTCGAGTCGTGAGCGGTGCGCGCAATGCGTGTGTCGTGACGTGACAAAGACGCTGAAAACAGGCGCGGCATGAAAAGCGGCCGCTGCGTGTCCACTGCAGCGGCCGTTGCCTTTGTTGACGCGTTCGACAGAGGTGCTCAGCTCCCCAATGCGGGATCGCTCATGCTGCTCTTGCCGGTCTCGACGTGCCCCGCGAAGCGGCGCACGAACGCCGTGTCCATATCGACCGTGATGGTCAGGTCGTACCAGCCATGCGCGTTGCGCAGATCGAGGTAGAGCTGATCGGTATCGCCGCCGCGCACCGAATGTTTGATCACGTTGTTCGCATCGTACGCGTTGACGATCGTGAACTGGCAACGCGCGCTGCCCACGTTCGCGAGCCGCAGTTGCAGATTGCCGTTCGACACGTCATAGCCCTCGTCAGCTTCAGGGCGCGCGATGTCCGAGCCGTGCCAACCGTTGTGCGATGCCGGCTTGCCCGCGAAGCGGCGCAGAAAACCGTTCGGACCGTGTACCGTGAAATCGTATGTGCCGTCTGCATTCAACGGCAACTGATCCTCCAGTCGCTTGCCTGATTCGACCGTATAGCTGCGCGGTGCATCGGCGCCCTGTGCGGCATACACGAGGAACACCGCGCCCGTGCGTCCCGTGTTGACGAAGCGCATCGCCAGCTTGCCGCTCGAACCTTCGCTCTGCACGCGCACGAACAGCTCGTACGGCAGCGCGCGGGCGGGGCGCACGCCGGGTTCCTGCTTCGGCACTGTCTGAACGGCCGGCGGTTGCGGCACGTAATCCGGATGACGGTCCTGATCGGCCGGCACATAGGCGCTCGTGCTCGGCAGCGAGGGCGGCAGGCCGTTCGGGTTCTCGAAGTTGAACGCCGACATCAGATCGCCGCATACCGCGCGGCGCCATGGCGTGATATTCGCTTCGCCGAGATTGTGGTGCTGGCTGAAACGCTTTTCGATGAAGCGGATCACCGACGTATGGTCGAACAGTTCCGAGCAGACATAGCCGCCTTTCGACCACGGTGACACCACCAGCATTGGCACGCGCGGCCCGAGTCCGTACGGCGCTGCGGGCGTTTTGGGATCGCCCGGGTAAATTTCGTGAGTCGTGTCGACGGTGGACAGACCGTTGGCGTCCGACGACGGCGCGAACGGCGGCGCAATGTGATCGAAGAAGCCGTCGTTTTCATCGTAATTGATCAGCAGCACCGTCTTGCTCCACACCTCGGGATTCGAGGTGAGAATCTGCAGCACCTGATCGATGTACCACGCGCCGTAGTTCGTCGGCCAGTTCGGATGCTCGGAATACGCTTCGGGCGCGACGATCCACGAGACTTGCGGCAGCGCGTTGTTCTGCACGTCGCGCTTGAGAATGTCGAAGTAGCCGTCGCCTTTCGCCGCGTTGGTGCCGGTGCGGGCGTTATCGTAGAGCGGATTGCCGGGCTGCGCGTTGCGGTACTGGTTGAAGTAGAGCAGCGAGTTGTCGCCGTAATTGCCGATGTACGGGTTCTGTGTCCAGCCCCACGAGCCGTTCGCGTCGAGACCGTTACCGACATCCTGATAGATCTTCCACGAGATGCCCGCGTTCTGCAGCACTTCCGGATAGGTGGACCAGCCGTAGCCGAGTTCGGAGTTGTCGATCACCGGGCCGCCGCCGCTGCCGTCGTTGCCGACCCAGCCGCTCCACATGTAGTAGCGGTTCGGGTCCGTCGGTCCCATCAGCGAGCAGTGGTACGCGTCGCAGATCGTGAACGCGTCGGCGAGCTGATAGTGAAACGGGATGTCGTCACGAGTCAGATAGGCCATTGTCGTCGCGCTTTTGGCGGGCACCCATTGGTCATTGCGGCCGCCGTTCCATGCGGCGTGGGTGCTGCCCCAGTCGTGCGCGAGGTCCTGCAGGAATTGCAGACCCAGGTTCGGCGCAGTCGGGCGGAACGGCAGCACGTAACCTGCATTGGCGGCATCCGCCGCGAGCGGTTGATACCAGACCGGCTTGCCATTGGGCAGGTTGATCGCGCGGGTGTCGCCGAAACCGCGCACGCCCTTGAGCGTGCCGAAGTAATGGTCGAACGAGCGGTTTTCCTGCATCAGCACGACGATATGCTCGACGTCGCGGATGGACCCGGTGCGGTTGTTCGCCGGGATGGCGAGCGCATTGCGAATGCCCAGCGGCAGCATGCTCAATGCGGTGACGGAACCGGCGGCTTGCGCGGCGGAGCGTAGAAAATCACGGCGATTTTTTGAAGTCATGGTTTGGCTTTCGATCTTCGGTTGACGAACGATGCACACAGCGCGCATGAGGCTGAGCCGCGCGTCGTGTGCGGCGCGAAACTCAATCCACAGTGTGGATGACAGGCGGGGCGAGCGGTGCCGGCGCGACGCCGGATAGTGTGACGCCAGCGTCGGATGCGGGTAGTGCCGGGGTTTGAATCGTGAGCGAAGGCGGTGCGGGCGCGGCTGACGACGAAGTGCCCCGCAGAGCCGCGAATGCCGATGGGCTGCTGTTGCTGCCGTCGGCGGTGCTATTGGCTGAGCCCCGCGTGTTCATGCGGGCAGTGTCGTCGTCATTGCCGCAGGCGCCGAGCAGCACGCTTAGCGACGTGATGATCAATGCGCTCGTCAAACGTTTGCGCAGCAAAGCAGAAGCGGGCTTCGACTCGACGGACATGACAATGTCTCCGGCACGGGGAAGGGGCGCCAGGGCATCCATGTGCCGAGGTCAGCGATGCGGCAGCATAATCGCTTACCTGTGTAATTTTTGTGAAGAGACCGTGCGGAGTTGGGATACCGTTCGTGGCGGCGGTGTATTCGCGCTTATATGTCGCCTGCGGCGCAGCGAGCTGAGGCCCTCTGTTTCCCTACCGGCCAACGCTTCCCAAAACAAACGCCTCGATCGCTTCATTCAGCTTGTCGGGTGCATCACGATGCGGAGAATGTCCGCAAGCATCGAGCTTGACGAGCTGCGCATGCGGTACGCGTGCGGCAATCGTATCGATCTGCGCCATCGTGCCGTAGTTGTCGTCATGCCCTTGCACCGCGAGCAGTGGCTGGCGAATCGACGCGAGTTCCGTCGCAATGCTCCATTGCCTGAACGCGGGGTTCAGCCAGATATCGTTCCAGCCATAGAACGCGGAATCGACGTCAGCGTGATAGCGGGCCAGCTTGTCTCGCAGAGTGGTGGTTTCATACAGCTGCTTCGTCTGCGCGATGCTATCCACCGAAATATCTTCGACGAACACATGTGGTGCGATCACCACCGCGCCAGCCAGTGCCTTGGGATACAGCGCCGCATACAGCAGCGCGATCGAGCCGCCGTCGCTATGGCCGATCACCCACATCCGTTCGCGCTCCTGCATCTCGACACTCAGTGCATCGAGCAAAGCCGGAAGGATGTCACGCGCCTGAGCGGTCATGAAATCGACGGGCCATTTCATGTCATGCGCACGCGGCGTCGATCGCCCGTAACCCGGACGCGAGTAGACCAGCCCGCGCATGCCGAGCCGCTCACATAACACTTGCGGCCAGTCACGCCACATGGCGACCGAGCCGAGTCCCTCGTGGAGGAACACGGCGATCGGCGCGTCGGCCGCCGTTTCGTTGACCCAGCGATATTCGATGCGCAGCGGGCCATGCGATACGGCAGCGGGCAATTCGGCGAAGTCCGCCGCCGTAGTGACAAGAGACGCAGCGGCAACGGTGGCAAGAGCGGGTTTCTCCATGAATCACCTTATGACAGTTCGCGCAGTTTGAAGCGTTGAATCTTGCCGGTAGCGGTTTTCGGCAGATCGTCGACGAATACGATGTCGCGCGGATATTTATGCGGAGCAAGCCTTTCCTTGACGAAGACCTTCAACGCATCCGCGAGTATCTCAGACGGCGCGAACTCGCGCTTCAACACGACGAACGCTCGAGTCTTCACTAGCCCACCGTGATCGACACCGACCACCGCCGCTTCGAGCACCGCGTCGTGCTGAACGAGCAGCATTTCCACTTCGACCGGCGAGACATACTGCCCGCTGACCTTCAGCATGTCGTCGCTGCGGCCCGCATAGACATAGCATCCGTTGGGCAGCCTGCTGTATTTGTCACCGCTGCGAATCCATTCGCCGAGAAACGTCGCGCGCGTTTTCTCGCGATTGACTGTCGCGAGCTTTGTTTCGAGCGCATCGAGCACGGCTTCGAGCGCGGCTTCAGGTACGAACGCACGCCGGATCGCCGTGCATTTCTGCCCGGACTTGACGGTCATTTCCCGCACCACTTCCTCGATGAACAGAGCGAAGGCGGGCGTGTCAGGTGTCGCGTCGGCGCACAGGATCGCGCTGTTGAGGCTGTCGGCCTCCACGTTCAGACGCGCGCCGTGCTGCCCGAAAGCGGGATGCTCGCGCAGCGTCGCCGCGGTGTCGGCCGAGCCGGTGAACGACACCACGTCGAAGGCCCGAATCTGATCGAGCAGGCCCGCCGAGCCGCCGCAGAGCATACGTCCATGCATGATGAGCGTATGCAGGGCCTTCGTGTTCGTGTCTCACCGCAAAGGATCGGCCCCGTCCTCGCGCCGCGAAGGCGACACCGCACCGCACGCGCGAATCACCAGTTGCACGACTTCCTCGGTGGTGGCGTCGAAGGCTTTCTGCGTCAATGCACGCTTGCCCTTGAGCGCGCGAATCTGCGCATCGAAGTCGGCGTAGTGCTGGGTGGTGGCCCAGATCATGTACATCAGCGTTTGCGCATTCACCGGCGCGAGCAGGCCGCGTGCGATCCAGTCGTCGATCACTTTCACGCGGCTGTCGAGCCATGGCTTCACGCGTCCCGTGAGGATGTCCTCCATGTGCTCCGCGCCGTGAATGATCTCGCTCGCCCACACCTTCGAACCGAGCGGCCGGCGGCGCGACAATGCCATTTTCGCGCGCACGTAACCGCCGATCGCTTCGACCGGGTCGTCGCTGCACTCGAATGTGTCGGCTGCCTTGTGCCAGTCTTCGAACAGATCCTCCAGCACGCGGCGGTAGAGCGCAAGCTTGGTCGGGAAGTAGTAGTGCACGTTGGCT
Source organism: Paraburkholderia sp. SG-MS1 (assembly GCF_012275575.1). Classification (GTDB taxonomy): domain Bacteria; phylum Pseudomonadota; class Gammaproteobacteria; order Burkholderiales; family Burkholderiaceae; genus Paraburkholderia. The sequence continues at coordinate 6,689 of NZ_NPIH01000043.1, forward strand.
TTCGGTAAGCCGGCACGCTCGGCAATCATTGCGGTGCTCGCGCCATCGAGTCCCCGTTCGGCGAAAACGGCCTCGGCGCACGCCAGCAGATGCGCTTCATTCGACTCGCGAATGTGCGCCTTGCGGCGCCGCAAAGGCGCGCGTGTTTCGTCGTTTTGCGTCATTGCGGCCGCCACGTCGTCGTCTCTCATGTTCGCCTTCGGCGGCATCTGTGCCGCGTCGCGCTTCATTCTAGTCGTTTGATACGGGGTCCACACATGTATTCGTCGTGCGCCGTCCTCTCGTGCTGCAGTGCAATGGCACGCTTCTCGCTCTGTATCTTGTCCGTTATCCGCCGAACGAAAGGCATTGATTTGGCGAGGCTAATCGTCTACAACCTGTCCAACTGGACAGGATTGAAAGAGCGGGCGATGCCCAGGGTTTGCCCTTTGTATGAGAGGCGGACGAGCGTATCGAACGTGCACCTCGACCGTGCGGACACGCCCCAAAGCCCGCCACCGATGCACCAGTTTCATGTCGGTTCACCGAAAGGAGCGAGACGAATGAACGCGGTATCTGAAGCGCTGAAACAGCACGCCGAGCCGTCGACGTCGATCAGAATCGACGGCAAGCGGCTGTGGGACAGTCTCATGACGATGGCGAAGATCGGTGCGACGCCCAAAGGCGGCGTGTGCCGCCTCGCGCTCACCGACCTCGACAAGGAAGGGCGCGATCTGATCGTCAGTTGGGCGAAGGAAGCCGGCTGCACGGTCAGTGTCGATCAGATGGGCAACGTGTTCATGCGCCGTGCCGGGCGCAATCCCGACGCGTTGCCGGTGATGACGGGCTCGCACGCGGACTCGCAGCCGACCGGTGGACGCTTTGACGGCATCTACGGGGTGCTGGGCGGTCTCGAAGTGATTCGGAGTCTGAACGATCACGGCATCGAGACCGAGCATCCGGTCGAAGTCGTGATCTGGACTAACGAGGAGGGCTCGCGTTTCGCACCGGCGATGGTCGCCTCGGGTGTGTTCGCCGGCGTGTTTGCGCTGGACTACGGCCTCTCGCGCAAGGACGTGGACGGCAAAACTATCGGCGAGGAACTGGAACGCATCGGCTATGCGGGCGACGTGCCGTGCGGCGGCCGGCCCTTGCATGCGGCGTTCGAATTGCACATCGAACAGGGGCCGATTCTCGAAGCCGAGCAGAAAACCATTGGCGTCGTGACCGATGCGCAAGGTCAGCGCTGGTACGAGATCACGCTGACCGGTCAGGAAGCGCACGCGGGGCCCACGCCGATGCCGCGGCGCCGCGACGCGCTGCTTGGCGCCGCGCGCGTGGTCGATCTGGTCAATCGCATCGGACTCGACAATGCGCCGTTCGGCTGCGCGACGGTCGGCATGCTGCAGGTCCATCCGAACTCGCGCAACGTGATTCCAGGTCGCGTGTTCTTCACCGTCGATTTCCGTCATCCCGACGACGCCGTCCTCGCGAAGATGGACGCCGCGTTACGCAAGGGTGTCGCCGAGATCGCGAGCGGCATCGGCCTCGAAACCGAACTCGAGCAGATCTTTTACTACGCGCCGGTCGCGTTCGACGAAGCCTGCGTGAAGTCGGTGCGCGCGGCAGCGGAGCGCTTCGGTTACGCGCATCGGAACATGGTGTCCGGTGCGGGGCACGACGCGTGTTATCTGTCGCAAGTCGCGCCGACCTCCATGGTGTTCGTGCCGTGCGTCGACGGGATCAGTCACAACGAAATCGAAGACGCCACCTTCGAATGGATAGAAGCAGGCGCCAACGTGCTGCTGCATGCGATGCTCGAGCGCGCATGCGAGCCGGTTTCATAACGTCTTAGCGGTCGCTTTTCACGCGCGTCAAATCGCGTCAAGTCTTAACGCAGTGCCCATAAAACGCGCCGTCCCGGCTCCGCTTCGGCGCAACCGGCAGGTACGGCTACGTCCTCACATCGAAGAAGGAACGTGTATGGCCATCAAGCAAACCGGCGACTTGGCGGCGCAGCGCCTGTCGTCCGAGCAGCTCTCATGCGAATTCGCCGATATCGCGCCCTTGCTCGACGCGAGCGCGGCGGCTGCGGCGGCGAGCCGTTGCCACTACTGCTACGACGCGCCTTGTGTGAATGCGTGTCCGACGCAGATCGACATTCCCAGCTTCATCCGCAAGATCAGTAACGGCAATCTGAAGGGCGCGGCGGTGGACATCCTGTCGGCCAATCCGCTGGGCGGTATGTGTGCGCGTGTGTGTCCGACCGAGATCTTGTGTGAAGGCGCCTGCGTGCGTAACCACCAGGACGCGAAGCCGGTGGCGATCGGCGCGTTGCAACGGCATGCAACCGATTACGCGATGGCGCGCGGCGAGCCGCTTTTCAAACGCGCCGCCGACACTGGCCGGCACGTCGCCGTGGTCGGCGCGGGACCGGCAGGGCTTGCGTGCGCGCATCGTCTCGCGCTCGCGGGTCATCGGGTGACGATTTACGACGCGCATCAAAAGGCCGGTGGTCTGAACGAATATGGCATCGCCGCCTATAAAACTGTCGACGATTTCGCGCAGCGCGAAGTCGCGTGGCTGTGTTCGGTCGGCGGTATCGGCATCGAGCACGGCGTCGTACTCGGGCGTGATATCCAGCTCGATACATTGCGCCAGCAGCATGACGCCGTGTTTCTTGCGATCGGTCTCGCCGGCGTGCGCGCACTCGCGCTGGACGGCGAGGACCTGAGCGGCGTGATGAACGCGGTGGACTTCATCGAACAGGTTCGCAGCGCGCGCGATCTGGGTACGGTGCCGGTGGGCCGCCGCGTCGTCGTGATCGGCGGCGGCAATACGGCGGTGGACGCCGCGGTGCAAAGTCGCAAGCTCGGTTCGACCTCAGTGACGATGGCGTACCGGCGCGGCGTCGAATCGATGAGCGCGACCTGGGCCGAGCGTGATTTCGCGCAGACCTGCGGCGTCACGCTCGTCACGCATGCAACGCCTATGCGTTTGCTTGGCGAAGGCGGCGTGCTCACGGGTGTCGAGTTCCAACGCACGTCGAGCGATGGTGGCGAGGAGCGCATCGTGGTCGAAGCCGACATGGTCCTCAAGGCGATCGGGCAAACGCTGGTGACGGTCGGCATCGAGCGCGAGCTGCTGACACTCGACGGCAGCCGTATCGAAGTCGATGTGAACGGGCAAACCTCGCTGCCCGGCGTATGGGCCGGCGGCGATTGCGCGGCCACCGGCGGCATCGATCTGACCGTGCAGGCGGTGCAGGACGGCAAGGTGGCCGCTGCGGCGATCGACGCGCAGTTCGCGCGCACCGCCGTCAAGGCCGCCTAGGCCCATGTAAAGCCGCTCGAACCCGCATCAGCATCCAGACGAAAAACAGCAGTCCCCAAGGAGCCGAACATGGCCGATCTGCGCTGTACGATTGCCGGCATCACTTCGCCGAATCCTTTCTGGCTCGCATCCGCGCCACCCACCGACAAGGCCTACAACGTGAACCGCGCGTTCGAAGCGGGCTGGGGCGGCGTGGTGTGGAAGACGCTCGGCCTCGATCCGCATGTGGTGAACGTCAGCTCGCGCTACGGCGCGGTGCAATGGAACGGCCAGCGCATGGCAGGCCTGAACAATATCGAACTGATCACCGACCGTCCGCTCGACGTCAATCTGCGCGAAATCGCTCAGGTCAAACGCGACTGGCCCGAGCGCGCGATGATCGTGTCGCTGATGGTGCCATGCAATGAGCGCGACTGGAAATGGATCTTGCCGCTCGTCGAAGACACCGGTGCCGACGCGGTCGAATTGAATTTCGGCTGTCCGCATGGCATGAGCGAGCGCGGCATGGGCGCGGCAGTGGGCCAGGTGCCCGAGTACGTCGAGATGGTCACGCGCTGGGTCAAGGAAGGCACGAAGCTGCCGTGCCTCGTCAAGCTCACGCCGAACATTAGCGACATCCGGCTCGGCTCGCGTGCGGCCTACAAAGGCGGCGCGGATGGCGTGTCGCTGATCAACACGATCAACTCGATCGTCGCGGTCGATCTCGACGCGATGTCGCCGCTGCCGATGGTCGACGGCAAAGGCACGCATGGCGGGTACTGCGGGCCGGCGGTGAAGCCGATCGCGCTGAACATGGTCGCGGAAATCGCGCGCGATGCGCAGACGCCGAATCTGCCGATTTCCGGCATCGGCGGCATTTCGACGTGGCGCGACGCGGCCGAGTTCATCGTGCTCGGCGCGGGCAGCGTGCAGGTTTGCACGGCCGCGATGCACTACGGTTTTCGCATCGTTGCCGATCTCGCCGACGGCCTCTCGAACTGGATGGACGAAAAAGGTTACGCCACGCTCGACGACATTCGCGGCCGTGCGGTGCCCAACGTCACCGACTGGAAGTACCTGAACCTCAACTACGAGATCAAGGCACGCATCGATCAGGACAAGTGCATTCAATGCGGGCTGTGCCACATCGCCTGCGAAGACACGGCGCATCAGGCGATCATGAAAGAAAAAGATGGCGTCCGGCATTTTGAAGTGATGGACTCCGAATGTGTGGGGTGCAATCTGTGCATGCATGTATGCCCGGTCGAGCAGTGTATTTCGATGGAACGCGTGGATAGCAGCGAATATGCGAACTGGACCACGCATCCGAACAATCCGGCGCGCGTGGACGTGGCCGAAGGCACGCCGGCAGAAACCGCTGAAACCGCAGAAACAGCAGCACAGGTGCACGCTCACGCGCAGCCGGCGAAAGCTGCCTGACGCATGCGGCACCGTTTCAACGCAACGTCGCGCTCGTACTGAACCTGTCTTTCCCCAAAGGCCCGACGCGCCAGCAGAAGCCGCGCGGGCCTCAACGATCAAGTGGAGATCTTTCGATGAAGCAGACAGCGCATTGCGTCGATCCGCAGTTCGCGGCCGGCGCGCAAAGCAGCGTCCTCTACAACGACGACCTTGCGCCGACCGGTCCCGCGCAGCGCACCTGGCGGTGGTATCACTTCGCCGCGCTGTGGGTAGGCATGGTGATGAACATCGCCTCGTACATGCTCGCCGCCGGTTTGACGGAGCAGGGCATGTCGCCATGGCAAGCGGTTGTCACCGTGCTGCTCGGCAATCTCATCGTGCTGGTGCCGATGCTGCTGATCGGCCATGCGGGCGCGAAGTACGGCATTCCGTATGCGGTGCTGGTGCGCTCGTCGTTCGGCACGAGCGGCGCAAAATTGCCGGCGTTGCTGCGAGCGATCGTCGCGTGCGGCTGGTATGGGATTCAGACGTGGCTCGGCGGCAGCGCGATCTATGTGCTGCTGAACATTCTCACCGGTAATGCGCTGCACGGCGAGGCGCTGCCGTTCCTCGACATCTCGCTCGCGCAGCTCGCATGTTTCCTCGTGTTCTGGGCCCTGCAGATTTACTTCATCGTGCACGGCACCGAAGCGATTCGCCGGCTCGAAAGCTGGTCCGCGCCGATCAAGATCGTGATGTGCATCGCGCTCGTGTGGTGGGCGACCTCAAAGGCGGGCGGTCTCGGTTCGATGCTGTCGGCGCCGTCGCAATTCGTGCCGGGCGGCAAGAAGGAGGGCATGTTCTGGGTGACCTTCTGGCCGAGTCTCACGGCCATGGTCGGCTTCTGGGCGACGCTTGCGCTCAACATTCCCGACTTCACGCGCTTCGCGAAAACGCAGCGCGATCAGATCATCGGCCAGTCGATCGGCCTGCCGGTGCCGATGGCGTTGCTCTCGGTGATTTCGGTGGTGGTGACCTCGGCGACCGTGGTGATCTACGGCAAGGCGATCTGGGATCCTATCGATCTGACGAGCCGCATGACCGGCATCGGCGTCGGCGTCGCGCTGATCATCCTCACGCTCGACACGATGTCGTGCAATCTCGCGGCGAATCTGGTCGGCCCGGCCTACGATTTTTCGAGCCTTTGGCCAAAGGGCATTTCGTATCGCGTGGGCGGCATGATCACGGCGACCATCGCGATCGTGATGATGCCGTGGAAGATTCTCGCCACGACGCAGGGCTATATCTTCACGTGGCTGGTCGGTTATTCGGCATTGCTCGGACCGGTGGCCGGCATCCTGATGGTCGACTATTTCCTGATTCGCGGCACGCGGCTAGACACGCGTGAACTGTTCGACGAACAGGGTGAGTACAGCTACACGGGCGGCTGGAACATCGGCGCGGTGGTCGCGCTGATCGTCGGCGTCCTGCCGAATCTGCCGGGCTTTTTGCACACCGCGTTTCCAGCGTCGTTTCCGAACGTGCCGGCGATCTTCAATACGCTCTATACGTATGCGTGGTTTGTGGGACTCGCGTTGGCGTCGATCGTATACAGCGCGTGGATGAAACTGAGCAAGGGGCCGAGTGCGCGAGTGGCGCGCGCATGAGTGCAGATGAAGTACGCGGATGAAGTACGCAACATCGAAACCAGCAGTTCATAAGGAGGCGGCACCATGACGACCCTGATTCGCGGCGGCACGATTATCGACGCGGAGAACACGTATCGTGCGGACGTGTTGTGTGCGGACCCGCAGGACGGCGGCACGATCCTGCAGATCGGCGCGGACCTGGAGGCGCCGGCGGGCGCTACGATCGTCGACGCGGGCGGGCAGTATGTGATGCCCGGCGGCATCGATCCGCACACGCATATGGAATTGCCGTTCATGGGCACCACCGCGAGCGATGATTTCTATACCGGCACGGCGGCGGGTTTATCGGGCGGTACGACCAGCATCATCGACTTTGTGATTCCCAGTCCGAAGCAACCGCTGATGCAGGCGTTCAACGAGTGGCGCGGCTGGGCCGGGAAGGCGTCGGCGGACTACGGCTTTCACGTGGCGGTCACGTGGTGGGACGAGTCGGTCTATCGCGACATGGGCACGCTCGTGCATGAACACGGCGTGTCGAGCTTCAAGCACTTCATGGCCTACAAGAACGCGATCATGGCCGACGACGAAGTGCTCGTGAACAGCTTCTCGCGTTCGCTCGAACTCGGCGCGCTGCCCACGGTGCACGCGGAAAACGGCGAACTCGTGTTCCAGTTGCAGCGCCAGTTGCTGGCAAAAGGCTTCACGGGACCGGAAGCGCATCCGCTGTCGCGGCCGCCCGAAGTGGAGGGCGAAGCGGCCAATCGCGCGATCCGTATCGCGCAGGTGCTGGGCGTGCCCGTGTACATCGTGCATGTGTCCGCGAAAGACGCGGTCGATGCGATTGCGCGCGCCCGCAGCGAGGGCTTGCGCGTGTTCGGCGAGGTATTGCCGGGCCATCTCGTGATCGACGAAGCGGTGTATCGCGATCCCGACTGGACCCGCGCGGCCGCGCACGTGATGAGCCCGCCGTTCCGCTCCGCCGAGCATCGCGAAGCATTGTGGCGTGGCTTGCAGGCGGGTCAGTTGCACACCACCGCGACCGATCACTGCGTGTTTTGCGCGTCGCAGAAGGCGATGGGCCGCGAGGACTTCACGAAGATCCCGAACGGTTGCGGCGGCGTGGAGGATCGCATGGCGGTGCTCTGGCATCACGGCGTGAATTCAGGGCGTCTCACGCCGAACGAATTCGTGCGCATCACGTCGACCAACGCCGCCCAGATTTTCAATCTGTATCCACGCAAAGGGGCAGTGCGCGTCGGCGCGGATGCGGACCTCGTGGTGTGGGACCCGAGGGCAAGCAAGACGATTTCGGTGGACACGCATCATCAGAAGGTCGACTTCAACGTGTTCGAAGGGATGACGGTACAAGGCGTCGCGATGCATACGCTCACGCGCGGCGCGCTCGCGTGGACCGACGGCGAGTTGCGCGCGGTGCGCGGCGCGGGGCGCTATCTGAAGCGGCCGCCGAATTCCGCGTACTTCGATGCGGTGCGTGTCGCCAATAAGCGCAAGGAGCCGCATCCGGTGGAGCGCTAAACGCTCATCGTGCAAGGGGCTTTGAAAAAAACAGATGGGTTTGCTACAGTCCGCCGAGTCTGCCGGCCGGGAGTGCCGGCGGGGACAGCCGAACGTAAGACTCAGCCACCGCTGTAGCAAACCTGACGGAGCCTCCCGATGAAGCCGATTCGTTCCATTCTGCTGATCGCCCTATGGCAGGCGGTGGCGGTGGCGAGCCCGGCAATCGCCGCCGACGAACTCGCGCAAATCCGCTCTACGGGCGTGTTCCGGATCGGTACGGAAGGCACCTATGCGCCGTTCACGTATCACGACGAGGCGGGCAACCTGACCGGCTTCGATGTGGATCTCGGCGAAGAAATCGCACGGCGGCTGGGCGTCAAGCCGCAATTCATCGAAAGCCGATGGGACGGGCTGATCGCCGGACTCGACGTGAACCGCTACGACGCGGTGATCAATGAAGTGGCCGTCACCGACGCGCGCAAACTCAAATACGACTACTCCGATCCGTACATCACTTCGCACGCCGTGCTGATCGTCGCGTCGGACAACACATCGATCAAAAGTTTCGATGACCTGAAGGGCAGGAAGTCCGCCAATACGCTGACCAGCAACCTCGGCAAGATCGCGGCGGCGCACGGCGCGCAGGTAATCCCCGTGCAGGGCTTCGACGAATCGATCGAGTTGCTGACCGCCGGCCGGGTCGATGCAACGGTCAACGATTCACTGACGTTTCTCGACTTCGCGAGGCGCTCGCCGGACGTGAAGGTGAAGATGGTCGCGGTCGATACATCGCCGAACAGCAGTGATAAATCAGCGGTGCTGATTCGCAAGGGCAGCCCGAAGTTGCGTGCGGCGATCAACAAGGCGCTTGCCGACATCAGGAAAGACGGCACGTACGCGAAGATTTCGCGCAAGTACTTCGGCAGGGACGTATTTCAGTAAATACAGCGTGGCCGGTTGAAGAACCGGACGCGCAAAAAGAAGGGGCGTCGCAACGGACGCCCCTCGAACACACTAGACAGTCAACGGGGACCGAAGCCTCAAACCGCCACGTCCTCCGCGGCATCGATCGACGCTGCGTCGAAGAAGCGCGCCTGCGCTTGGGCATCGGCGCGCGTGTAAGCGCGATTCACACCGCTGATCACCGCGCGAATCGAAGCCGTCACCAGGTTCGCATCGATGCCCACGCCAAAGGCGCTGCCAGCCACATCGGCGCCGGCCATTTCTGCGATCGCGACCGCGCGCGCATCGGCGCCCTGGGTCAGCGCGCGTTCTTCGTAATGCTGGATTCGCACCGGTGCGCCGATCGCGTGCATCAACGCGTCGAGCGGACCATTGCCTTCGCCGCGCAGCACGCGCGGCGTACCGTTGATGTCGACCGTGAGCTTGATATGTTCGCGGCCGTCACGCTCGGTGAGGCTGTGTCCGACATAGCGCATCGGGTCGGCGGTCCGCACGTATTCCTGCTGGAACAATTCCCAGATCTGCGCGGGCGTGACTTCCTGACCGCTCTCGTCGGTTAAGTGCTGCACGGCCGAGCTGAAATCGACCTGCAGGCGCCGCGGCAACACCACGCCGTAGCTCTGTTCGAGCAGATAGGCGATGCCGCCTTTGCCCGACTGGCTGTTCACGCGAATCACGGAGTCATAGGTGCGGCCCAGATCGCTCGGATCGATCGGCATATACGGCACTTCCCAGATCGCGTCCGGCTTCTGCACGGCCAAGCCCTTCTTGATCGCGTCCTGATGCGAGCCGGAGAACGCGGTGAACACCAGATCGCCGACATACGGGTGACGCGGATGCACCGGCAACTGTGTGCATTCCTCGGCAGTGCGCGCGACTTCGTTGATGTTGGAGAAGTCAAGCTCCGGGTCGACGCCTTGCGTGTACAGGTTCAACGCGAGCGTGACGAGATCGACGTTGCCGGTGCGCTCGCCGTTGCCGAACAGGCAACCTTCGACGCGATCTGCGCCCGCCATCACCGCGAGTTCCGCCGCGGCGACCGCGGTGCCGCGGTCGTTATGCGGGTGGACCGAGACGATCAGCGAATCGCGGCGCGCGAGATTGCGGTGCATCCATTCGATCTGGTCGGCGTAGACGTTCGGCGTGGCCATTTCGACGGTGGCCGGCAGGTTGACGATCGCCTTGTGCCCGGGCGTCGGTTCCCAGATGTCGAACACGGCGTCGCAGACTTCTTTCGCGAATTCGAGTTCGGTGCCGCTGAACACTTCCGGGCTGTATTGCAGCGTGAAGTGCGTTTCCGGCGACGCGTCGGCGAGACGCTTCATCGTGCGGGCGGCTTTTTGCGCGAGTTCCTTCACGCCGCTCTTTTCCAGACCGAAGACGATCTTGCGGAATTCCGGCGCGGTCGCGTTGTACAGGTGGACAATCGCGCGCGGTGCGCCGCGCAACGATTCAAACGTGCGCTCGATCAGATCGTCGCGGGCCTGCGTCAACACTTCGATCGTGACGTCGTCGGGGATGTGGCCGCCTTCGATCAGCTCACGCACGAAGTTGAAATCGGTTTGCGACGCCGACGGAAACGCGACTTCGATTTCCTTGAAGCCGATCTGCACGAGCGTCTTGAACATGCGCATCTTGCGCTCTGCGTTCATCGGCTCGAACAGCGCCTGATTGCCGTCGCGCAGGTCGGTGCTCATCCAGATCGGCGCGCGCGTGATGGTGCGCGACGGCCACTGGCGGTCGGTCAAATTGATGGGCTTGAACGAACGGTATTTGGTAGCAGGGTTTTTCAACATTTTCGTCATCCGTGGGTGAGACCAGAGGGCTGGGAGTCGACCGGACGACGAAAACGATACAGGGCCGCCGGTCGAAAACCGGGGCTGGGTCAGTTACTGGGGAATCAAGCGGTGCTTCGGTGTATCAGAGGGAAGCGCGCAGCAGCAGACCTAGCCCGGTAGAGCGGGCTAGTAGTAGCGATAGGGTGGTCTGGGCGCGGTACATAGTGCGCAATAGGAACATATTATCGGGACGGAGTCAAGCGCCGCACTCGCACCGCGTCCGTGCCGCGGCGCTCAATGGAGAGGTTTCACGAAGCGCAAGGTCATCCGGTCGGACTCGCCGATCGCCAAGTAGCGGGCCCGGTCGGCGTCGTCGCCCTCGTAGCTCGGCGGCAGCGACCACACCCCGTGCGGATAGTTTTTCGTGTCGCGCGGATTGCTGTTCACTTCGCTGCGGCCGGCGAGTTCGAAGCCGGCGGCCCGCGCGTGGGCGATCACGTAGTCTTCCGTGACGTAGCCGCTGTCGATGGTCTGTTGCAGCGAGGTGCCCGGCGCCGCGCGGTGTTCTTCGACGCCCAGGATGCCGCCCGGCTTGAGCGCCGCATAGAACGCGCGCAGGTTCGCGTCGATCTCGCCGTCCTTGATCCAGTTGTGGATGTTGCGGAAGGTGAGTACGCGGTCGACGCTGGCGTCGGCGGGAAAGCCGCTGAACTGACCGGCGTGCAGCGTGCCGACCACGACGTTGCCATAGACGGCGGGCGCGGCCACCAGCTTGCGCGCGAACGCCGCGCGCGCAGCCTGCGCTTGCGCGGAGGGCGACCCTTGCGGGCCGTCGTACTGCGCTTCATACAGCTTGCCGTGGTCGTGCAGATAAGGCGCAAGGATGTCGGTGTACCAGCCGCCGCCTGGCGCGATTTCGAGCACGCTTTGCGAGGGCGCGAGCTCGAAGAATTGCAGCGTGTCCTTCGGATGGCGGTAAATGTCGCGCGCGCGGGCCTCGGCGCTGCGTTGCGGGTTGGAGACGGCGGCGTCGAGCGAGGTGGGAGGGGCGGAGGCGGGCATTGCTGTCGCCGTCGATGCATTGGACGCCGACGGACTGGTGCAGGCCGCCAGCAGCAACGCCAGGCCGAATGCCGCGAGCGGGCCGCATAACAGGCGTGTAAGGGAGTTGGGTTGAGGGTTCATGACCGTCATTATCGGGCTCGATCGCCGCGGAAGGACATCGACAATCGGCATAAGGATAGGCCGTGGCGGCATTTGCGGCTGCGTCGAGCGCAACGGATCGCGGCGACGGCCGGATCCGGAGGGCCGGTTAGCGCGTATAAGTAGTGGCTCAGCGCCCGGCGTACCCTTGGATTGTTGGCAGCGCGGACATAATCCCCTGCATTTCACTTTGCCGGAGGCAAGCATGAAACGGATATCGAGGGCATTCAGGGCGTCCAGAGCCGCGCGTGTTCTGCTCTGCGCGAGCACATGCGGGTTCGCTGTGCACGCGGGGGCGCAGGGTCTGAGCGTGCAGAACGATATGAACGCACCGCAGAACAGCACGCGTTTGATGCCGAATGCGGTGCTCGGCAGCGAATATCCGACGCATGGTAACCAGCAGGCCGGCGAACTGAATCTGAATCCGACCGATCCGCGGGCGCAACTGGCCAACGGGTTGCCGAATTACACCAGTTCGGGTGGTTATGGCTCGCCGCTCGCTGGCGTGCGTGCTTATGTGCAGCCGCAGCCGCCTATGCAGCCGTCGGCGCCGTCGAACTGACGGCTCGTGCATACGGAGTTTCGCGCCGCATCGCGTGCGGGGTAGCGGGGCATCTCAGCGCGGGCCGTGTCGGTTCAGGTCGGGTTTTGCTGGGCTGCCGCTGCTCGCACCGGCCATCGCTCGAATGCCTGACACGATCCGCAACGTAACGTTCTGCATGATCATCGACGCACTTCGTCGCCCGAGGATCAACCGCAACCGTGCGCTGCCCTGATGCCGGATCGGCGTATCTGGCCGACACGGCGCCGGCGAGCTACCGTAGCCAGGCCGTCGCTCCGTCACGTGCGTCGCTGGGAGGCGCGATGAACCACTCTGTCGCGAGAGACAACCGGCATGCGGTTCCAACGCCGAGCGACGGGTCCGTAAGCTACAATTCCCGACGGCTTGAAAAACGGAACATCAATGAAGATTCGGATTCTCTCTATCGCCTGCGTCACGACCGCCGCCGCGCTGCTGGCGGCCTGCACGACCGTCTCCAGGAACTCGGGTGCATGCGAGCAGTTGATGCGAAGCAAGCTGGCCGACACGTCGTCGGATACGCTGAAGGTCGTTCATCGGGCCGCCGCTATCCGCGGCTCGCGCGTGGTGGTCGAAGGAACGATCGAGCATGTGATGACGGCTTCGGAAGTAGCGGCCGCCATGCCGGCTTCGGCCACTCGGGCGGCGTCCGCCGCGCGTGGGGCTGCGAAGCCGAACGCCATGGTTGCGGGCGCGACGGCAGCCTCGGGTGTCGAGGCGTCCTCGAAGAAGTCGGCCGAACCGAAGACCATGAGACTGCCGGCCGCCGCCGAGTGCACATTCCACGGCGAGGAACTCGACGCGTTCCGCTGGCTCGCGCCGGCCAAGCTCGCAGCGCCGCCCGCTCAGGCGGCTAGTGAAGCCGCAGGGTGATGCGCGGGGGCTGCCTGTGTGCGGCCTTGGCGGATGCCTTGCCTGATGAGCGGCGCGGAACCTCGGCCCATGTCCAACCATTGGCCGCAAGATAGCCGCGACGATTTTGGCGGATGCGCACGTCGAATCCGCTGCCAGATCCGCCGTAAGGTTTATGGCTCTGCGATCGCCTCCAGGGGTTGCTTTGTCTTGTCCCGCACGAGTCTCAACACGCATTCGCCGAACGCCTGAGGTCGTCCCTCGAAACACCGCTGTACCGCCCGCGTCTCAATCAACCTCTGCCGCAACGCTGTGCGCTCGGCGTGCGCATCGATCATCCGTACGGCGGCGACGACGTACGCGTTGACGCTGTCCGCCACGGTCCACGACGGCATGGCCACGCGCTCGAACAACGCACTATCGATCCGTTCGAACACTTCCGCTCCGCGCTTGCAGACGCCGGGCAGCCCGAGCGTCAACGCATCGACGATGCCATTGGTATTGCCGAATGGAAACGGACTGAGAAACAGGTCCGCCCGATTGACGCGCGCCAGATAGCCCGCGTAGTCGTGAAAGCCGTGTACGCGTGCGCCCGGCAACGCCTTGCCGATCACGGCGCGCATCCGGTCGAGGGGCAGGCCGGGCGGCACGCCGCTCATGAAGTGAAATTCGACGGGTGTCTGAGCACGCGCGGCGATCTCGCGGCACGTGTCGAGAAAGCCGGGATTGAGCTTCATCGCGCTTGCCGTGATGACGATCTCGAGCCGCTCGCGCTGGGACGGAATATGCGCGACGATCTCAGGTAGCGCCACCGACGGCCGATACGGCTGTCCGTCTTTCGGGAGTTTCATCAGCCGCTCGCTGAAGCAGGCGGGGTTGCCGATATAGTCTTCCTCGACGCTGACGCGGTCGATCTTGTCGGAATGCGTGGTGGCCGGGTGGCCGAGACCGGCGATTTGCAGCGGCGCGACGCGCAGGTTCGACATGAACACGGTCAGCACGAACATGCCGACGCTCGGCATATACAGCACGTCAGGCTGTTGGGCGGCGGCGAACGCGCGGATCGTCGCGAGGCATTCGCCGATGTATTCCGGCTTGTCCAGTTCGATGAAGCGGTCGAACACCGCCCGCCCGAGGTCGTCAACCGCGTAGCCGAAGCCAAAACCCACCAGTTCGAAATGTTCGCGCGCGGCCTCCAGCGTGCGCGAGTGGGTGCGATAAATCGAATGGGCGCCGCTGAACCACTCCAGCACGACGATCATCAGCGGTTTCTTGCCGCGCAACGGAGCGCGTGCGCGTTTCCCGAGCGCCGGCTTAGGTGCGGGCAGATCGGTCAGCCCCAATTGCACGAGCTTGCGTCGCACGAGCGCGTTGATGTCACGCTTGATTTCATGGCGGCGCGGCGTATCCGCGTAACTGCAGAACATGTAGGCGTTGTGCAGCAACGCGGTCGGCAGGTCGTCGAGGTCGTCGATCTGCCGCAGTTTGCCAGGCAGCCATTCGATGAGCGCCTCGCGTTTCAGGTGCGCGTTCGCCGAGCCCTTGAACGTCGGCGCCAGCAGGACGAGCGCGAGACTGGCGGCGAGCGTTTTGTCGTAGGCCCACAGCGCGGCGAAGTCGAGCTCCAGTTCCGACTCGGTCGAATAGAGCGCGCAGAGCTTTTCGACGAAGCGGTCGCCCGCCAGGAACTGCGCATTCTCCGGGCCACGCGGATTCAGATAACGCACGACGTGGTCCGCGTTGCCGAACGCCGTGGTGGAGAACACCAGCCCGGTCCATTCGTGCAGCGTCAGAAACAGCTTGAGGCACGCAGGCGGCAGATCGAATTGCGGGTCGGCGAACAGCGTGGAGGCCGCGCTCGCGAGGCGCGTGCAGAAGCGCCGATGCTGCTCGGCCGCCGGCAGGTCGAGCATGCCCGACGCGAGAAAGCGCTCGTCGAGCTTGCCCTGCTTCTGTTGCAGGAGCGCCAGCGCGGCGATGAGTTGAACCGACGCCTTGACGTACTGCCGCGTGTAGACGAGTTGTTCGAAGTTGTCGAGCGAAAAGGTGGGTTCTTCCATTGGGTGGTGTTCGAAGATAGGCATGACTAACTATCGCGAAGCGAAATGCTGGCCGGGTTCTCGAATTATCACCGCCGCCCCGTATCAAATTCTCTTCCTCGACCAATTTGGGAAATTTCCGCGCGGACCCGGACCTATACTGGCAACGTGCCGTGACCAGGCATCATTCAGAACGCGTAGTAGGGACCTTGGCCGGCCGACGTGTTGCGCGAGGCGATCGCCGTATAAACGCGCCGGCCATAGAAGAACGGCAAGCCCCACCCGAAGCCGCGGGCGGCACTGCCGGCAAGATTGTTGAACGCGTTGTTCGGCGAGGCGAACAACGCGGTCGAATTGCCCACCGGGAACGACACCGCGCTCGAGGCGCCGTCAACACCGACGATCGCAGCGCTGACCGTTTGCGTCGAGCTTGGGCAGTACCAGAAGCCGCACTGTGGGAACTGGGTGTTGCGAAAGAAGAGTCCGTTCGAGCCGCTGTCGATATAGCTTTGCGCGTAGGTTTGGCCGCCGGCGTGGGTGACGAGGTAGCCGTTCGTCGCATTCGCCTTGACGATGCTGGCGCCGCCGAGCGTGTTGTTCGCCTGGGTGCCGATGCCGAAGATCAGCGAACCCGACACGTTGAGCGCACCGGCATCGGGGATCGCGGGCAGGTCGATCACCACGCCGTTGTTGTCGAGCGCAAAGTGGCTGACGGGATTGGCGACCTGTTGCTCGAGCGCCTGCGCGCTCGCCACGCAGGCGCCGTTGACGTCGCAACGGTAGTACCAGCGAGGCAGTGCGTTGTTTGCGCAGCCGTTGCCGCAGTCGGCTGTGAACAGGCCGATGCCGAGAATGCCGTTGCCGCGCAGGCTGGCAACCGTCAGCATCGCCGGGCCGGAGTTGGCGCAATCGGCGGGTACGCCAGGCAGCGCCGTGTCCGCGATCAGATGGACCGGGATCGCTGCGGCTACCTGGCCGGCCATGCGGACGTCCGCGCTACGCACCGCGCCCCATGCGTAGCCGCTGCCGAACACTGCGCATTCGCCGGTGACGCCGCTACCCGACGGCACCGCCGCCAGCGCCAGGCTCGCCGGCAGCGCGGAGGCGAGAACCCGCAAGCCATTCGAGCCGGTGTCGACCTGAATGTCGTCGACCGTTGCGCAATTGTCGGTGCCGGACTGGCAGAGGGTGACGCTGGTCGTCAGCATGTTGCGTGTCAGTCCGGGCGCGACGTTGACCGCGACCGGCTGGACGTTCGGCGTGTTCGACTGCGGCACATTCAGGTTCGCGCTGGTGTTGCCCGCGCCGGGCGAGCCGCCGCTTGCCGGTGCGCTGGCGGCGCCTGGACTGCTGGCTGCCCCCGCCTGCGACGAACTCTCTGGCGAGCCGCCGCCTCCACCGCCGCAACCTGTCAAGGCCGTACAGACGAGGAAGAGGGCGCAAAGTCGGGCGGACGGTTTCATGGTCGGGTATCGATCCTCGAAGGGTTGTTCTGTGGGGCGTGCGCTTACTGCAGGTCGTCCGCGGTCACGCCGGGCGGTAGCGCCGCGGGCAGCCACGCGCGTCCCACGTAGCCGCGCATCGGCCCGCCGGATTCGACGATCACGTCCGGCCGCGCGATTCGCGAACTGTGCAGATTGGCGTCCGCCGCTGGCGACGCGGCCCCCGCAAGGTACGAGTCGGCGTACTTGCCGAGCAGCGTGCGCAGATCCGGCATGGTCGGGCCTTCCCACGCGTAGCCGATGATCTGGCCGGTGCTCGTCGCGTACTCGTTGATGGTGGTGTTGCCGGCATCGGTCAGAGTGCGCACGCGCAGCGCACCGTTCCTCAGCATGCGCGGCGCGGTCGCGGTTGGGTTCGGCTGACCGGGCATCGTGCCGCCCAATTCGGCCTGCGCGCGAGCGCTCGTGCACAGCGCGCCGAGCGCAAGCGCGAAGGCGGCTAGAGAGGGGAAGAAACGGGACTTTGACATGGCGGTCTGCCTCGCGAGCCGGCTTGTTCCGGTTTTATTGAGATAACGAGGTGACGGTAACATCCGGAGTTTTTTTGACCCTCACTGAGCATGTCGTCGCCGCTCGATGCGAAGTCAGAATGCCTGTTAGGTCGCAGAGGAAAACGCTTTGAAAACAAAGATCTGACAAGGGTAGGGATGTGAACCTACGCACCAGTAGGAAATGTTGGTAAATGTTAAATGGGCGGCGCGCAAGCGATTTTCCACCGTGAGCGCAACGCGTTTTTCCTCGGCGAAGGTGTGCCGAAGATAAGCGTGTGGACTCTGAGCCGGGGGCCTTGCGACATGTTCCGCGCACGCTACACGCCGTTCAATTGGGCGGGCAAACCCCAGTTTTTGCACACGGCTCGCCGGGACCGGTAAAATGTTGGGTTGATCCACGGAAACTTGCCGTGGCGTAGCGGAAGGATTCCCCGAACATGACTGATCTTCGTCTTACCAAGCGGTTCGCAGTAATGCTGATGGCAGGCGGGCTGGTCGCCGGCTGCGGCACTTCGTCGCCGACCAAAATCGACTACAAGAGCGACTCGAAATCAAAGCAGGTGTCACTTGCCGTCCCGCCGAACATGATCGACGAGACGGCCGATCAGCGTTCGTTGCCCCCGCAAGGCGGCGAAACCTCGTTGTCCGCGCTCAAGCAGGTTCAGGCGCAAGCGCCGTCGGCGAGCAATAACGTGGCGGTCGTGCCGCAGGTCAGCGGCATGCATATTCAGCGCGACGGCACGGAAAGCTGGCTCGTGATCGACAACAAGGCGCCCGCTCAGGCGTGGGAGCAGATTCGCCGCTTCTGGCAGGAACAGGGCTTCCTGCTGGTGGTCGACCAGCGCGACAAGGGCGTGATGGAAACCGACTGGAACGAGTCGCACGCGCAAATCAGCGACGGGCTGATCCGCAACACGCTGTCCAAGGCAATGGGCAACAGCTATGTGACCTCGGAGCGCAACAAGTACCGCACGCGTCTCGAAGCGGCGCCGAACGGCGGCACCTACGTGTTCATCAGCCAGAAGGGCATGCGCGAGGCGCTCACCGGCACGAACAACGATTCGAGCCAGTGGCAGCCGAAGCCGAACGATCCGGCTCTCGAACAGGAATATCTGAAGCGCCTGATGGCGGCGCTTGCGCTGGCCGATTCGCGCTCGAAGTCGGGTGGTGGGCAAACCGCTGAACTGTCGCCGGCCGGCACGCAAGCGGCGCCGAACGCGGCGGGCGCCGGTGCGAAGTCGGCTGCGGCGGCCACGGCGGCGCAGAACGTCGCGCTGTCGGCGCAATCGCCGGCGCCGGATGCGGAATCGGCGAACACTTCGGCGCAGCTTTCGTCGACGGAACTCACGCTCGGCGAACCGTATGACCGCGCGTGGTTGCGTGTGGGCCTCGCGCTCGACCGCAGCAACTTCACCGTCGACGACCGCGATCTGAGCCGCGGCCTGTACTTCGTCCGTTACGTCGATCCGAAGGATATGTCGTCGGCGGAACAGGGCTTCTGGAGCCAGGTTTTCCACGGCAAGAAGGAGAAGGTGGCCAAGCAGTATCGCGTGAACGTGCGCGCGGTGACGCCGGACCAGACGCGTGTGGCGGTGGTCGACGACAAGGGTGCGATCGACGAAAGCTCGCAGGCCAAACAGATCATGAGTCTGATGGTCGACCAGTTGCACTGAGCGGGCAAAGCCTGAGCAGATAGCAGGCCAAACCGACGTTTGAAGAACCGCCCGGCATGGATGTGCCGGGCGGTTTTTTTTGTGGCCACGGGACTATGCGCAGGCACTGGCGTCCCGTTGTTCGTCGAGCGCGCAGGCGCGAACGCGACTTGATGCGCAAGGTCGCCTCCCGGCGATGCGTACGGCTTTAGCGCCTCTCCTGTGAGCGCTATCAACCTCAGCTCGGCACATGGGTGGGCAGCAAGCCTGCTCATTGGGCGTTTATCTGCGGCGCCGCTTTGGGTCCGCGCGAGATAAAGCGGGATATCTGTCCCGTGGCGCGGCGTACGCGTGTTGCGCCCACGAAGTGGCCTCTCTGTCCATTTCGCGCGGCACTTCAGCTTATGAAAATACGAAGCAAGACACACCGCGACGCCGGCTGGCGGCGTCACGCGAAACGGTTTTCAGGTATCGGCCCGGCGGGTGCCTATCCGCGGCAAACGCTTGATGACGCCGGTGGCGAGCGCGGTACCGACCAGAATCACGGCGCAACCTTCCAGCATGCCGGGCGACACGCCTTCGCCGAGAAACAGCGCGCCCCACAGAATGCCGAAGATCGGAATCACGAACGTGACGGTGATGGCACGCGCCGGCCCGGCCACCGCGATCAGGTGGAAGAACAGCATGTACGCGACGCCGGTGCACGCTACGCCGAGCGCGATCACCGCGCCCCACGCGTGCAGCGAGATCGGTGCGGCAGGCCAGAACATCACGGCGAGCGGCAGCAAGACGATGGTCGCGCCGGTCATCGTGCCGGCAGCGACGGTTAGCGCATCGACCCCGGTCAGGTGGCGCTTGGTGTAGTTCGCCGCGATGCCGTACAGCAGTGTCGCACCGAGCGCCGCGCCGGCCGCAAGCGTGGTGGTCAGCGGCGTCGCGGCCGCACCGTTCGGCGTGGCGATCTGATCCCATACCAGCATCAATACGCCGAGAAAGCCGATCACGAGTCCGAGCGTGCGCAACGCGCTCAGCCGGTCGCGCAGCCAGAGAAAGCCGACCAGCGCGCCCCACAGCGGCGTGGTCGCGTTGATCACCGAGGTGACGCCCGCCGACAGCGTCAATTCGGCGTAGGCGAACAGGCAGAACGGCGCCGCTGAATTCAGGATGCCGACCACCAGCAGAGGAAAGGCGCGCGTGCGCAGGATCGTCGCCGATTGCCGCAGCGGGCGCCGCGCGAGCAGCACGATGAGCAGAAAGGCCGCGCCGATGCCGACGCGCAGTGCCATCAATGGAGCCACGCCGAAGTCGGTGACGCCGACGCGGATAAACAGAAACGACGCGCCCCACAGGGCGGCGAGGATCAGCAGTTGCAGCAGGTTTTGAGGTTTCATCGGGATGGCGCCGCGCGCGGTTGAGTCGGGACGCCTGCGCATCGTAGCAGCGCGATCACGCGAAACGTTTCAGATTGAGATGAAACGGCAAGATTCAGGAGATCGAGGCGTCCGGTGCCCACGATCGTAAGCGTTGGGGCGCCGTGAGCAAAACGAGCATTTCTCACGCCTGTTGTGAGAAAAATTGCGATATGGCGGCAGCGGGGATTGAGCACGTCCGCGGGTGTGAAGCTCAACAAAGCGGCCCGACGAAGCAGCCGCCTCCGGCGACGCGCACAAAACCCCACGTTCTGCTTCCCGCCAGGACGTGTCAGGAATTTCGTGTGCTGAGGTCGCTGTAAAAAGTCTCAGCTGATGGCGTTG
>NZ_NPIH01000044.1 GCF_012275575.1 Paraburkholderia sp. SG-MS1
TCCGTCACCCGCGCGACGGCGTGCGTGACTTCGCTCATCGTCTTGCCCGCTTCACCGGCCAGCGCCGACCCGTCACGAATCTTGCCGACCGAGTTGGCGATCAGATCCTTGATCTCCTTCGCCGCGCTCGACGATCGCTGAGCCAGGCTTCTGACTTCGCTCGCGACCACCGCGAAACCGCGTCCCTGTTCGCCCGCGCGCGCGGCTTCGACCGCCGCGTTCAACGCCAGAATGTTCGTCTGGAAGGCAATGCCTTCGATGATCCCCGTGATGTCCGCGATCTTCGTCGAGCTCTCGCTGATGTCCTGCATCGTGCTGACCACCTGGCCGACCACCGCGCTGCCTTTCTGTGCCACCGACGACGCATTCGCGGCAAGCGCGCTGCCTTGCTGTGCGTTGTCGGCGTTCTGCTTCACCGTGGATGTGAGCTGCTCCATGCTCGACGCCGTTTCCTGCAGCGATGCGGCTTGCTGTTCCGTGCGTTGACTCAGGTCCATGTTGCCCGCGGCGATCTGGCGCGCGGCGCCGGCAATGCTGGTACTACTGTCGCGCACGCGTCCGACGATCGCCGTCAACCGTTCGTTCATCTCACGCAAGGCCCCGAGCAGTTTGCTGGTCTCGTCCCTGCCGTCGACGGCAATGCGCGTGCGTAAATCGCCCTGTGCCACGGTGCGCGCGACATCGATCGCGACGCGCAGCGGCGCAGTCACCGCGCGCGTGATCAGCACGCATGCGCCGATCGCGAGTGCGACCGCGGCCAGGCTGATCGCAATCAGCACGTTGCGCTGGTTCTGGAAATGCGCCGCGTAGTTGTTGATCAACTGTTCCTGCCGGCCGTGTGTGTAGTCGGCATACGCGTTGGTCGCGCGGACCAGTGCGGCGAGCAGCGGCCGGCACTGCTCGTCCATCTTGACGATCGCGTCGTCGCGCTTGCTGTTCAGCGCGAGATTGACGATGTCGGTCGCCACCGGCCCGTACGCAGCCTCCACGCGATTGATCTCGGCGACGAGGCTGCGCGCTTTGTCCGACGTGTCGGTCGCGGTCGCGATCATCTCGTTGAGTTTTTTCAGATTGGCTTGCACATCTTCGTGCGCCTGCATCACGTCGGCTTTCTCGACGTCGATATCCTGAGGTTTGGTGACGAGCACCAGATTGCGCGCGGCGATTGCGCGGCGGTCGACGGCGGTTCGCACCCGCATCGCCATTTCCGCGCGTGCGTTGATGCCGCGCACGAAGCTCGAAAAGCCTTCGGTCGAATCGCTCAGCGCCTTCAGGGATAGGCCGCACACCACGACGACGATGAGCGACAGCATGCCGAACCCGACGATCAGCTTGTTTTTGATTGTGAGGTGCTTAAGTGTCACGATTTTATTTTCTCCAATAACGAAACGTGAAAGCGTTCGCATGGGACTCTCAGGTCCGGGCAGGGGAACGTCTATCGGGCCGTCGAACTTCATGGCGGCCTTGCGCGTATATCCCCGAGGCTGGTTGCCACGCACGCCTAATTCGCAGCGCATCAACATCAGCCAAATGGGTACCCCGTCTACGGGATATCGGATCGAAGGGAGCTCCACTGAAGCAAAGTCGGGTATTTATCTATTAACCTCGCACGTGATGACCGAAGAAAAAGGGGATTTTTCCTACTTTTGGCGGGTTTAGGCACGTGATGAAAACCTCGCGTGTGTCGAATGGCATTTCTGCTCATCAACAACGCGGGCGTGATGATCCCGCCGAAACGGCAGACCTGCCGACCTTATTTGTCCCAACCGCGCCGAATGTCCCACCCGCCGGCTACTATGGGCCAACCGGTCTGTTCGAACTGAAAGGGCTGCCCGGCGACGCGCACATCGCCCGGCCTGCTCAAGACGAGACCGTGCTGCGTGCCTGTGGGACATCTCGGAAGCTTGACCAACACGCGCTGGACTGGCGGGACTCTGGAGCACGCATCATGAAAGTTCTTATTTTTGGCGCAACCGGCATGGTCGGGCAGGGCGTATTGCGCGAATGTCTGCGCGCGCCGGACGTCGAGGTGGTGCAGACCGTGGGGCGCACGCGCAGCGGGCAACTCGATCCGCGTCTGGTCGAAGTGATTCAGCCGGACATGATGGACTATCGCGCGATGGAAGCGTCGCTCACAGGGTTCGACGCGTGCTTCTTCTGCCTCGGTGTTTCGTCGGCGGGGATGCGGGAGGAAGACTACACGCGGCTCACCTACGATCTCACGATGGCAGCCGCGCAAACGCTCGCCCGGCTCAATGCGAAGATGACCTTCGTCTACGTGTCCGGCGCGAACACCGACAGCACCGAACACGGGCGCAGCATGTGGGCGCGCGTGAAGGGGCGTACGGAGAACGCGTTGCAACGGCTGCCGTTCAAGGCCGTGTATCTGTTTCGTCCAGGCGTGATCCAGCCGCTGAACGGCGCGCGTTCGAAGACCCGTTCGTACAGGGTGTTCTACGCGTTGGCGAAGCCGTTCCTGCCGACGCTGCGCGCGCTATTGCCCAACCTGGTGCTGAGCACCGAGGACATCGGGCTCGCGATGCTGGCGGCCGCGCGCAATGGCGCACCTGACGCGGTCCTCGAAATCGCCGACATTCGCGCGCTCAGTCGCGTGGCATCCCCACCTGCACTGGATTTGCGCGCGGGATGATGGATCACGTCACCGGTAGCGCCGCGCGAAGCTGACTCCGCGCGGCGCTGGGTGTTCATGCAACACGGCGGCACACGTCATCCCGGAGCTTCTTCGCACCGCCAACACCATTCGCGCAAGCCTCCCGCCACGCTTGCCAGGCCCAATCGCACTCCGTACACTCGCGCGTAATTCCCGGACCGCGGCCGACCACGCGCCGTCCGGCACCCATCCCCCATCACGCCGAACAGAGGAGAACCCCCGCCATGGCCGATTCCTATTTCCCCCGCTGGCGCCGCCAGTCCGCTGCGGCCGAGGGCAGCGTCGTCGGCACCGACGAGCGCCTCGCCTGGCCGCAGATGTTCGCGATGGGCGTTCAGCACGTCGTCGCGATGTTCGGCTCGACCGTGCTGGCGCCGTTGCTCATGGGCTTCGATCCGAACCTCTGCATCTTCATGTCGGGCATCGGCACGTTGCTGTTCTTCGTGCTGGTGGGTGGGCGCGTGCCGAGCTATCTCGGTTCGAGCTTCGCGTTCATCGGTCTCGTGATCGCGGTGACGGGGTACGGCGGTCATGGTCCGAATCTGAACATCCCCGTGGCGCTCGGCGGGATCATCGCATGCGGCGTGGTGTACGCGGTCATCGGCCTGATCGTGTCGGCGGTCGGCACCCGCTGGATCGAGACGCTGATGCCACCGGTCGTAACGGGCGCGATCGTCTGCGTGATCGGTCTGAACCTCGCGCCGATCGCGGTGCGCGGCGTGAGCGGCAGCAACTTCGATTCGTGGATGGCGCTTGTCACGGTGCTGTGCGTGGGTGCGGTCGCGGTGTTTGCGCGCGGCATGCTGCAACGCTTGCTGATTCTGATCGGGCTGCTCATGGCATACGTAATTTACGCGATCGTCACGAACGGCCTCGGCATGGCTAAGCCGATCGACTTCTCGATCGTCGCGAACGCCGCGTGGTTCGGCATGCCGCACTTCACGGCGCCCGTTTTCGATCCGCACGCGATGGCCCTGCTTGCACCGATCGCGGTGATCCTCGTCGCGGAGAATCTCGGTCACATCAAGGCGGTGAGCGCGATGACTGGCCAGAACCTCGACCGCTACATCGGCCGCGCGTTTCTCGGCGACGGACTCGCCACCATCGTGTCGGGTTTTGCCGGCGGCACCGGCGTGACGACTTACGCGGAAAATATCGGCGTGATGGCCGTGACCAAGATTTACTCGACCCTGGTATTCGTGATCGCCGCGGTGATTGCGCTGGTGCTGGGCTTTTCCCCGAAGTTCGGCGCGGTGATCCAGACTATCCCGGGGCCGGTGCTGGGCGGCGTGTCGATTGTCGTATTCGGGTTGATCGCCGTCACCGGCGCGCGCATCTGGGTCGTCAACAAGGTGGACTTCTCCGATAACCGCAACCTGATCGTCGCCGCCGTGACGCTAGTGCTCGGCGCGGGGGACTTCTCGCTGAAATTTGGCGGTTTTGGTCTCGGCGGAATCGGTACCGCGACGTTCGGCGCGATCATTCTGTACGCGTTGCTGCGCAGGAAGCCGACGCAAGGGCCGGTGGCCTGATTTTCATGTTTTGATTGGCGCTGGCTGCGCAGCAAGGCGACATGCGTCGGTTTGCGCCAGGCGGCCAGCGGCGCCGGCTTCAGGTCTCATCCCACGACCGGGAAAAGCCCGCGCTTCCCTCACTGCCAAACTGCTCTATTTTTTGCGCGCCGTCAGTGCCGTCTCCGATAAATCCACCTCACGCATCAGCTTGTTCCACGTCTCGTCGTTGATCTCCTGAGTCCCGCGCAGCGCGAGCAAGGCCTTGCGCTCGGCGCGCATTGCGGCCAGCTTCATCCTGAACTCAAGCGCATCGGCGCGGCGCGCCAGTTCGCGTCGTTCCTGCTCGTCGTCGAGCGTGGCGAGGCGGCGCCGGTACAGATCCATCACCCGTGCGGTCACATCCGCCGCATACGCCGATGCCGATTCATCCAGGTCCGCGCACTCCCTGTCGTGCATCTCGTCGACCGCGCGAATCGCCGCTTGCGCGGCCACCGTGCGGGCGTGCGCCTCCTCGGCGGCA
>NZ_NPIH01000045.1 GCF_012275575.1 Paraburkholderia sp. SG-MS1
GGCGTATTCACCTCCGCGAGATATTGCTGGAATTTTTTCTAGCGGTCGCCGAGTCCGTTCGTGCCGCCGTTGATTTTCTTCGTCGCGGCGAGCACGTCGCCCGATTTGCCTGCGTCGGCGAGGCCGTGTTTGCTCTGCCAGTACCACGTTGCGTTCTTCGCGGCGTTGGCCGGGTCCGCCGCCAGTTCCGGGTGATTGACGAGGTCGAGGCCGGTTGCGCTCGCGAGGTCTTTACCCTTCTGCGCGATCGCGTCAACGTCGATACCGAACTTGTCTTTCAGGAACGCTTTCGCGCCGTCGATGATGGTTTTCCACGCCTCGCTTACTGTCTTGCTGATTCCGTCGAGCTTGTCGGTGACGGTTTTCCAGGAGTCCTTGAAAAATCCGATGGTCGAGTCCCATGCGTCGGTAATGGTCGCGGCGACCTTCGACCAGTCCACGTCGGCAAGCCACGCGCCGACCAGTTCGCCAACCTTGTCGCCAAGCACGCCGCCGACGATCGCGCCGATCGGGCCGAGCAGCATGCCGAGGCCGCCGCCAATGAGCGCGCCGATACCTGAGCCCGCGCCGGTAAAGCGGTCCTTACGGTTTTCCTCGTCGCTCTTGTTCGAATCGCCCGGCCCGAACATCGAGGCGAGCGCCGAGACGCCCGCGAACAGCGCGCCGAGCAGCGGTAGGCGTCGCAGGCCCATCTTGCCGAGACTGAGCGCGCCGCCGCCGAGTGTCCTGAGCAGCCCACCGCCGCCGCCGAGCAGCTTCAGGAAGCCGCCGCCGATCATGCCCACGAGGCCCGTTTTCCCGGCCGCCTCGCCGATGCCGGTTTTCTTCTGGATGTCCTTCAGCGCGCGCGCCTCGGCGATGCTGAAGTCGCTTTGCTGTCGACGCGTCAGCCGCAGTTCCGTAAAGATGCGCTGATACTAGGGCATCGCACCATCCTTCGCGCCAAATCGACCGGCGAGAGACTTGCCGAGCTTGCCAAGCGTGCCGATCGGTCCGGCCGAGCATCTTGCCCATTTCGTGCGCGGCTTCAATGGTCGGATCGACCTTGTCAAAATCGCCCACGTCCGGCATGGATGGCCGACCGAATAGCCCCTTGAGTTTCGAGAGCACGCCGCCGCGCGCGCTGTCGCCCTCGCCGCCCGATCCGCCGCCCGATCCAAACAGGCCGCGCGCGCCGCCGCGGCAGAATCTTTGCCCTGATTTTTCGCCGATGCTTCAGCGCGGGCTGCCTGCGCGAGCGTGAGCGAGTCGACCGCTTTCGTGACCGGCATGAGGTCTGATGCGGGCGCGGCTGGCGCGGTGCGTTGCGGGCGCGGGGCCTTGCTGCCTTCGGCCGGTGCGGGCGTGATCGTGTTGGGCGCGTTCATCGGCACGCGCACCAGAACGGCCGACTGTGTCGGCGGCATACGCGCGACGAACCGGCCGCGGTCGTCGCGCGGGCGTTCCCATGCGGCCTTGTTCGCGCTCATGCGGGGCGAGGGCAGGGCGGCAGACGTGCGCGCCGCGCCGCCCGCATCAAGCGCACTACCGCGCTTTTGCGAGGCGTGCGTTTGCGGACCGCTCGCGCTCGCATTGGGGTTCTGCACCGTCGAGGCCCGTCGTGACGTTGCTCAGGTCGAGCGATATATCCGGAATCAGGAACCCTTGTGAGTCCGCTTTAGTCATTGGCTTTTGTCGAGACAAAGCGAGCACTGTTTTTCGCAGCCGGGCCCATAACGCGCAGCGCGACGTTACGCACGTTCAAATCACGGCCGCGCTCCGGCGCGACGGCAATCGTCACGTCCTTTTTGTTGAGCATCCATTTCCACGAAATGAGGTCATCGCCCGGCATGATCTTTTTGGGCGACACGTCGGGATTCTGAAAAAAGATTGACAGCGTGTGGCCGTCCGAGAGTTCGAACAGGGCAGCGACGTTGGTCGTAGCTTTCTGCGCGAACGGCTCGGTAATCTGGAACGACGCCACGCTCAGGCCATCCACGGCTCGGTCCATCACCTTTTTCAGGATCGTCATGCGCGTTTCGAGGCGCGCTCAGGGAACCACCAGTGCATCGAGCGTCAGCACGCTATCGGCGTCCGCCAGAATGTCGGCGGCTGTCAGCGGGTCGAACATGAGGCCGCCGCGCGCGTCGTGTTTGCGGATGCGGTAGAGCAGTTGCGCCAGCGTCACCCCAACCGGCGTATTCGCGCTGTCCCAAATTACCTTGCGCATGCGCGCTGTCATCTCGTTCCTTATAAATGCATCTTGAATTGTGCGTGGCGCTCGGACAGGTACGGAATCGCAGGCATGCGGCCCGCCTTCACGTCGTCGATGTACGCCTCTACGTTCTGGAAGTGCCGGAGCTTGTCGCGGATCGGCTCGGCGATAGCGGATAGCTGCTCGACTGCGCGAAGTACGGGGGCACTGCCGGGAATCTCGTCGAAGCCGTACTTGTCACGCATAACGTTGATGGTCTCCTCGACGCGCTCGACGGCCGTGAGCATCCGCTGATACTCGCTCGCAACCGGATGAGCCTGCTCGGTGTACTTTGCGAAAGCATTCGTGAGCATCATCACGATTCCCTGCCCTAAGCCTTCGATGCTGCGCGCCATTGCGTGTTCGTGCGCCACTCGCGCTGACTCGTCAATGTGCGGCGACAGACCGAGCAGGAAATCGACCGAGCACGAATAGACGCGCCCGCAGTCCATCAGGAACTGGTGGGCATCCGGTGTCTTACGCTCGCCGGACTCGATCAGGCTCAGTTGCGTGCTGTTCGCATAGCCGAGCTTCTGCGCGGCCTCGACCGCGGTCAGGCCCGCCATCACGCGCGCCACAATCAGGTTGTAGCGCAGGCGTTCGAGGTCGTCGGGCTTGCGCGGGTCGCGCTTGAAGCGGCGCAGGGCCTCGCGTACGACCTTGTCGCGCTGCGCTCCTTCATTTTGGTGATCCATTTAACCCCCATTTTCTGTGGACAATTGCTCCGCAGCGAGCGTCGCCTCGCGCCACCGCTCCCGGCTACTGCGGCGATGGATAGTTGCCTCAGCGACAGGGAAGCGTTGGGCCAGCCATTTCGCCGTGCGGCCAGCGACATACAGCTCGCGCACTTCGCGCCACTTTTCCGGGGTCATTCGGTTGATCATGCGTAAATCCTTTGAATGTCTCGACGGTCAATAGCCGCCAACGTCGCGAGGGTCACGCTCACGCTGCATGAAATCAGCACGCCATCCGAGCTGCGCGGTCCGGTGATCGGATCAGAAATGGATTCGATGACGAGCGGCTCGTAGGTCATGTCGCCGTACCGCATGCCAATAATCTGCGGGGCCATCGACGGGAACACCGTTTCGACGATGCTCTGTTTCGAGCCGTTCGCGACGGCGTTGGCCATAACGCCGTCAGTGGCGAGGTATTGCGGCACGGCCCATTGCTTGAGCATCGAGATAGGTGCTTTCACCTCCGAAACCGGGTCGATCAATGCGCGAAAATGCAGCGTCATCGACAGCTTGACGGGCGGCATACCCTGAAAGACCTGCGTGGAATTCAGCTTGGTAATGCCTGAGCGCCCTTCAGCTGACGCGAGCGCAGCGCTTATCGAATCAGCCGCAGAAGTCGCGCCGGCTTTCTCGCCCGTCGCCTGCACGAACGGCGATAAGGAGCCGGATTGCAGCATGGACGATATGGTCGGCGCTTTCGACTCCGCGCCCGTACCCTCGAAAGGCGAATGCCAGTTAAGGGACATTTCGCTTTGCCCGTCCGTAGCCGGACACCAGACCTCATAGCCGTCGTCAACCGTGAAATTGTCCGCGGTGGAGATTGTCCGCACGTCGGTGCTTTGGTTCCATCCACCGGACGTGCGCTTGAGCGGGTAGAACTTAGCGAGCAGCAGGGTATTCAGCCCGGTCCATTCGGATTTCAGCACACGCGTCGAGGTCAGACGTTGCGCGCTCTGCGCGCTGGTGCGGGCTGTGTTGTACGCGCTGCTCGCGGCTTGTGAAACGCTTGAGGAAATGGAGTCGAAAATCGACATGGCGGCGGTTACTCGGCCGCATTTTCCGCGTACGGCACAAATGCCGTAGCTCCGCGGCGCAGGAGCGTCGAAAGATGGCGCTCTTGCTCGCGGTTCGCTTCGAGTGCGGCAACCCATTCCGCGCGGTCGGCGTCGGTCGGGCGGATGCCAATTGCGGTGATCTGTGCTTCGTCGAGGCCGATGCTGCGAAGCTCCTCGTGTCGCGCCAATTTCGCGCTGGCGAATCCGGCGATAAGGCTTTCAAGCCTGCGTGCTTCTGTCTGTGCGTTCCACATCTGTTCGATGGCGCGACGCATGCGCGGGGCGGCGTCAGCCGAGCGCTCAGCGGCAGCCGCGCGTTTCTTCTGTCGGTCCGCGAGAAGTCGTTCGCGGGTATGTCGCAGTTCGTGGGCGCGAGCTTGCAGCGCCTCTCGGACGCTCACACCTTCAGATACGGAACGCCTTGCCGCAGACTCGATTTCACCATCGACGCCAAGTTCCTCAAACAGCGCAAGCCGTTCTGCGCGAATGCGTTCGAGGACTCCGATGAGACTGCGGTCGCGCTCAGCCGTGCGCATCGCCTCATGGAGTACGAGGGCATCATCGTGGGCACGTTGGCCGAACGCCTCCAAGCTGGCAGTGTCTTGAAATCCCAAGGCAGGCAAACCGACCGTCTCAGCGATGGCCTTTTCGGGCGAAGCCTTGTTTTCGTTGTGGGGCTGAGGATGCGCTTTTGAGGCAGCGCGCGCCTTTCGGTTAAGAAGCATAGAAGCCTCGATGTAGAAAGGCTTCCATCTTGAATCAGCTTTGGGAGGGTGCCGATTTTCGTTTTCCAATCGCGCCAGTCTCGCTCGTTATGCAAGTCTCGCTAGTCCGGCACCCTTGCTATGGGAGATGCATTCGAATATCCGCACGCGCGTGCGCGCGCATGTTGGCGTAAGAAAATTACCGTATGCTCTAACGCTAAAGTCCACAGGGGAGAGCCGGTAGCCGGTCGGTAGATGCCATTGACTTGTGGCTTGTGGACGTTCGCGGTAAGGACGTCGCTAAAGCCTCGGCTCGGCCGCGGTAACCGCCTCGCACTTCGCCGTTTCAGGAGTGAGGAAGCAGATGTCAAAAAGCCACAATCGGCGTCAACGAAAGAAGCTTCGCATCGGGGAGTTTCAAGAACTCGGATTCGAAGTGTCGGCGGCGATTCGCGCGCCGCTCGACGAACAGCAGCGCGACGCCTTCATCGATGCGCTCATCGAGGAGTGCATCGAGGCGAACGGCTTGGCATTTGGCGGAGGGGTCAACGCCGGTTTCAGCGGCTACATTACCTCAGCAGCTCGACGCAGTTCCGCTACCGAACGACATAGAGAGATCGTGGGTCAATGGCTGAGAGGGCGACGCGAGGTCACAGACGTGATCGTCGGCGGGCTGAATGACGCGTGGTACACGTACACGTAGTAAACAATTCAAGAGATTCGCTCGGCTTACACAGAACGTTGCTTCTTCCGAGCTTGTGTCCAGTTGAGCGCGGGAAGGTGCATAAGTCGGAACGTCATCGGTCACACGCCGTCAGATCGGCGAAGGCATCCTCAACCATGCGGCGGCAAGAGTCGGGAACCGACCCACACCGGACAATCACGCTTTCCGAAAGCGGTCAATCAGCTCGGATGGCGCACGTAGTAGATGTCCCATTCTGCTTCGTCAGTCTGTACGAAGCCATGCCGCCGGTAAAAGCGGTTCGAATCACTGCCGCGCAAGGCACCCAGGCGGATTGGCATGCACTGCGCGTCGGCACTCTTCAAGACGTCGCTTAAGACGGCTGCGCCAATGCCTCTGCCCTGGTGCTCGGGCAGGATATATAGATGATCGAGAAACCAATGATCTTGCTGCGGGCGGATCAAGATAAAGCCTGTCTGAATACCATCGGCCTCGATGAATCGGCACAGAGCGGGATCAAATGACGCCAGGAAGCGCTCGCGAGCGCGTTGTGGATCGAAGCGGCCGATGCGCTCCAAACTTTCGCGCATCGCGGCAATACGAATACTGACTAAGGTGTCAGCGTCTGATTCGGTTGTGGCTCGGAAGGCTAAATTCACGGGGAGCGATTTCTTGACGGTCATTTTTAATATCGATACATCAGCTACATCCGCAATTTTCCGCCCCGATTGTGCTTGATCTAGGGCGCGCTTCGCAACGTCTGAAATTGGCCGAACTGAACCCTACGACTGACAGCGTCTGTCAGATCGAGTCCAGACGTCTACACGTTAGGCCTTAGTGCGGGGTTGCTTGTTGAGCAGTTCCCGGAACGGCCGCATCGCGCGAATATCGCGCCGGGTCAATTCGCGAGCATCCGGGTCCGCGGCAATGCCGCGCGCGATGGCAATCTCCTCGGCGAGTGTGTTACGCACCAACTTGCGGCGAGGCGGCTTTTGTGGGCGCGTGACTGGCTTACGCATGGGTCGAATCACGCTGTTCGCGCGGTGAGAAGGTCATACGCAGGGCGAGCGCATCGAGAAACTTGATGATTGTGCCAAGGTCTGCATTGCCGTTCTGAGACAGCGCCTTGTAACGGTTTTCACCGCCCGCGCCGGTTGTTGCGCGCGCCAGCGCTGACATGCCAATGGTCGACCGCGCTACATCGCTAAGTGCGCTTTTAAGAAACGCCGGATCGTTGTCTCTCGCGGCCTCGTTCAGGAACGCAACGATGGTCTCCTCGTCGGTCAGGCATTCGGCAGGATTAAACTTGTTAGGGCCTTTCGCTGCATTTCTCAACTGTGCGTTTCCCTTGTTCCGTAGTACTTCGCAATCAGCGCGTCAACATAAATGCGCACGGCATCGCGTATCAACCTTCGTTTCGACATTCGGGGTAGGGTGTCGCATATCCACTCCATCATGAGATCGTATTCTTTGGGCATTACGAAAGAGTAATGCGCTTTCTCTCTGGGATCGACGCTCGCCCACGGCGGGACATCATTTTCCGAGCGTCCGAGGTGTTCTTTGGCGTTGTGATTGCCCGCTGAGCCGTTGGAAAGGGCCCCGTCAATCGGTTGGTCTCCCGGCGGAAGGGCGGACTCGCCCAGAGCCGAAAACAAGGGTAGTGCTTCAGGGCCTGCGTTGTCCTTCGAGCCGACCGAGCCCTTGCCTTTCTTGTGCTTGCCTGCCATTTGGCATCTCCAAATAAGGAAGTTTAGACAAGAAAGGGTAAATTTCCAAATTTTTCGGTTTTTATAGACATTTCTATTTTCAACCTTCCAAATTAAGATAGAAATATCTATCGTCAGCCGATGCGGCAACTGGCGACGCACTTGCCCTAATGCGCCCGGGCACGCCGTGAGATTGATGCTGTCATTCGCGCGTGCGTGCATGCGCGTTGGCGTAACAAAATTCTCGCCAGCGCATCAATTAAGGGGTTCGCCGTCCACATCCATGACCAAACGTCGCGTCAGTTCAGCGAGCCCGAAAGGCGTTATCTGACCGTATCGAATCGACGCCGAGCCGCGCAACACCGCAAATCCGTTCGAAACCGCCGACGACGTCGGCTGCAATTTGCCGCTGATGCCGCGAAAGAACCAACCTTCTTGCTCAAGCCATGCAAAGAGGTCGACGCGCCTCATGCGAAGATCGCCTGCAACGTGGGTTATCGAACGACAACCAACGAATGGGTTGGCCGCCTCGCGTTCCGCACTGCGCAGCGTCCTACGATTTGCCCCGCGATCGAGCGCGCTCGCAAGTGCATTCTGTACCCGGCGCTGCACTTCCGACTCTGGTTCCCCATTCCGCCGAAGGAGTTCGGCAAGGCGCTCAGCCTGCTTTTCGAGATTTCGATTAATTTTCATACCTGCTGAATTGCCTGTTTAGCGATTTTTAACTTGTTCAGCGGAACCCTGCCCGTCGCCTTTTCGGTTGCGATGATGCGTTGCGCCCATTCGGCGCTGCCGCCCGTGGTTATGCTCTTGAGGATTTCCGACGCGCGCAACCCGTCGAGGCGGTTGCGTCCATGCTCGCGCGTCGATTCTGCGGCGCTTGGCCCTTGAAGGGCTGGCACGCGTGCGGGTACAGGCTGAAACTCTCCGCCGTCGAGCACCTTCCTCAACGCGCTCTCGAACCGCGGTTTGAGCGCCGCGAAGGTCTGTCCGAGCATATCGAACTCGCCGACCTTCACCGCCGCCCAGAAAATGGCAGGGTGCGACCACTCGTCTTTGCCGTGCTGGCGCGCGCGCATCTGTTCGACGGCTTCGTGAAGCGCCGCATCGGCGTCAACGGCAGGTTTGCAGACCTTCAGGAACTCTGCGAGCGACGGCGGCCAGTCGTAAGTCTTGCGACAAGCGCGCAGCGCATCCGAAATCATCTGCGTGGTGATTCCTTCTTCATCGAAGGCTTCTGCCCACGCTTCGCGCCAATTGGAGACCGCGTATTCGTTCGGGAAGGCTGCGCGCCAGCGGTTCGGGTATGCGCCGTCGAGGCGATTGAAAAGATGGTCCATCAACGAGATTCCAAGCTTAGGGTGAACCTCAAGCCATGAACAGCGATCAGACATCAATGAAATCGGGTTGGTCATTGAACTGGGGACGGTTGCGGTTGACATGGGCAACGGGATCGAATCGCTGCGGGCGATTGACGGGCTTCGATACCTGCGTTGGCAAGGCCCATTCATCAGCGAAGTGGCGAGCAGGGCCGAAAAAGGTTGAGGCGAGCTTTACGTACTCGGTTCCGACCTTACCCGTTGCCGCGCAGAAGGCTGCGTAGCGCTTTGTGCCAGCCAGCATGTTGTCCTCGTGCTCGCCAGCGGCCAGACGGGCGCTCCATGCCTTCAGTGCGTCGCGCTTGCTATTGCCGCCAGCACGCTTCGGGTAAGCGGCCCACGCCTGCTCAAAACGTTCATCCACTGCTTGCGCGCTTGCGCTATGTGTCTCCTTTTTCAATGAGTCGTTCTTTGGTACCTTCAAGGGGTAAATGCCATGGTATTTACCGGGGGGTAAGCCCATGGCATTTACGGGGGAGTAAGCGCCGCTTACGGGGTGGCGACCTCCGCCTACCGGAACGTCTCCGTTGATTTCGGGCGTCGCTTCCGGGCCGCCGATATCGAACAGAACACGATAGCGGTTCGTGGTCTGGCTGCCGTCGGAGTCGCGTGCCTGTGAAATAACTTCGAGATAACCCCACGCCTTCAGGTCCGCAATGCACTGGCTGACGCGATTGACGGACACGGCGGTGCCATCAATCGACATGCGATCGGCGAGCTTCTTGCGGCTCGGCCACGCCCAACCGTGTTTGTCCGTGTACGACCCGAGAGCCATAAGAACGCGCAAATGCGTCATAGATGTGAGGCGGCCATCCTGAAGCAGGCGCGCAGGAAGGACGATAAAGCGGCTCATTAGCTTTGCCCCTCCTCGAAAAGGTCAGGCTGGGGAAGCTCAGCAAGCTCGTAGAGAGCGACGCCGTTGTGTGCAAAGCCGTCCGAATCGACGGCGCGCACGCGAGAGGAAAGGATCGTGTACCCGGAGGCGATCAGTTCCAATACCCGCATAGCAGGATGGCTGATGCCGCGCGCGCGCAGGGAGTAGGTGGTTTGCGGGCCTCCGCGGAGCGCCTCGACAACTCGGGCACGCTGCGCGGCTGCGCTCATGTTCTCGGCGGCCATTACAGCCCCCCGGAGAGTTGCTCGATGGAATCGGCAGGCCACATCAGGCGACCGTTCGGCATCTTCACGGGGCGCAGGCAGAAATACGCGCCCGTTTGGCAAAGGCGCTTGCGGATCGATTGCGGGCGCAACGTGAGCAACGTTGCCAGCTCATCGGTCGAGAGAAGTGGCCGATTTTTTGCAATCGCTGCGAGTTGATTGCTTGTCATGTCTGTATCACCGTCGCCGGATTTACCGGCGTTGAGTTAAGGTGACACAGATTTTTTCGCGTGCTCGGAGTTTCTCCGATAGATGCGAGCGGAATCGGGCGCTAGCGAGCACTGACGCGCACTAGCGAGCGCTTCTTGCCATGTGATTACGCAAAGCGTTTTTTGTGTAGAACGCTAGTCCCTGCGGCCCGTTGTATTTGATTTCCCCCTCAGCGTACCCGATGAGCGGCGCGGGCGGCTGAGGGAGGCTGGCTAAGCGCACCATTTCCGCCCACACGACTTGATAGTCGCCTTTATCAATCGCGAGGTTTTTCGCCATATTGATAATGTGACTCAACGCATGACGCTTTGAATTCGGCTTGTAAATCCGCGATTCATCCGGCAACGCCTGGGTAGGAGCGACGGCGGGCGGACCGCTGGTGGCCTGCTCGGACGCATCGAGCGGTTCGTTGCCTACTAACGCTGGTGGGCCCGGCTCAGCGCTCGATGATTGATCTTGCTGTTGACCATTTTGCTGCGCGCCCGCGGAGGGAAGAGCCGATACCCTCTTCAAGTCCGCCATAAGCCGCGCGGTGATTTGCTCTGTATCGTCTTGCATGAGAGGCGTGCCGTATTTGGCGCGAAGTGCTTCCATGTGCCGCTGAAGGTCCCCGATGTACCGCTCAAGTTCGTGACTAGTCACGAGCAAGTCATCCATCGAGACTTGAATGGCCGGTCCACCTGCTAGGGAGAGCACATCGACATTGCCTCCCGGAGTAACTACACCGCCTCCCGGATGCCGAGCTACGACACGCTGTAATTCCGCTCTATGCCGCGGGCGTGACAGGAGAGCCAATGCTGTTTGCGGGTGCAGAAAAAAATGATACGCGCCTTTTGGGAAGGTTTGCTCTGCAATCGGCACGCCGTTCTTTCGGTTGTATCTGAATGGCTCGGGGAGTACAACGGAAATGTTCAAACGCCAATTAAGGGCTTCGTCGATTAGCGTCTTGCGATCAAATTCGATCACCAAGTCATTGCTCCGAGCGAAATCGCTAAGGATGGCGGCGGCATCTCCTAGTTCGTTAAGCGAAAGGATATTCACGGGCGTGCAGAGAACTTGATAAAGGAGCGCCCCGCGATCCGGAGTTGATGCGGAGCACCCGGCAGAGAATGGATATTAGGCAGTCAAATCGGCGTGCAAACGGCAGATGGCTTCACGAAGTTTGTGGAGCGGCGCGGCGTCTTCGGCAATTCCCTGAACCGTCCTGAATAACCCGCGCGCGACGGCGTCGCCGTCGTACCCACGTGAAGCATCTTCGGTCACGTAGTCGCCCCCAGCTATAGCGATGCTCGCAATACGGTCACCGTGCTCGGCCAAATCGTCAAGGAGAGAATCCATAACGGCGAAAAGTTGCTCTTGCCGCACATTCGCATCGGGCGACAGAGCGTTAGAATTCAAAATAGCCATGATGCGGACCTCCTTCATAGGTCGTTTTGTGGTTAGGCGGCGCGTGGTGTTGGCGCACCCGCGTCGCCGCTCTGCCTGATGCCGTCAGGCGGCGGTAACTTTACTTTGCGGCTTCTAGATGCACCACGGCACGACTCCCCGTCGCTTCAGCGTAGCGAGACAGGCTTCGGAGCGAGGGCAGCGTTCGACCGCTCTCCATACGCGCGATGGTCGATTGGGTCGTGCACATCTTCTCGGCTACCTGCTCCTGAGTTAGTCCGGCGCGCACGCGCGCGGCGATGAGTTCACGGGCGATGGCTAACTCCTGCCCTTTTGTCTCGCACTCGGAGGGGGCGACCGGGTTAGCCAGCGGCAGCCGTTTTTTCAAGGTGGCAAGGTCAGTCATCGCGCAATCCATTCATCCAGTCATCGGTTACCTGGCTCGTTTAGCCGACGCACGTGAGGCCTCCCCATTCGTTGACTCTCAAATTACGTCGCAGTGTCAGCGATGTAGGAGAGCGGGCGCGCACATGCAATTAAGCCAAACGCAGCGAGTTTATCTCTTTTTTGCTATGTTGTCAGTCATTGATTAGCTGACTGCAATCGCCGCTCGTTCTGCCCCTGATCGGGCTTGAATTCAATGTCCGCTTGTTCGAGGACCCATGATTCGATGCGGTCATGCCATAAGCGCAGTAAGTCGAGCGGGCGGCGGCGATAATGCTTTTCCGCAATCGCGCTGGGCTTGTGCCCCTGAATCTGCGCCACGACGCCCACCGGGATCTCGCACCATTCCGACAGCGTGCCGAACGAGCGGCGCAGGCCGTGCAGGCTCAGGCGGGGCAGGGCCGCTGCTGTCAGCGCCTTGTGATGTGCGATACGCGGCTCCGCGAGTCTGCCATCGGCGGCGGTCTTGCTGGCGAACACCCAAGGCGACGGCCTCCACGTTTCGCCGCGCGCATCAAGTCGGCGCATCTGGCGCACGTTCGGCGGCGTTTCGTTAATGCGCTTGAGTTCGAGCAGTTGGGCCGCTAGGTACGGCGTGAGCGGGATCATGCGCCCGGTCTCGGTCTCCACCTTGTCTGCAAGGTGGAGGCTGCGCCAGCGGAAGTCCACATCGTCCCAGCGCAGAGCCGCCATCTCTTCACGACGTGCGCCGGTCAGCAGCAGGGCCTGGAGATAAATTGAGATAACCGGGTTGTCGATGCGGCGCACGCTGTCAAACCACGGGCGAAGCTGCTCGCGTTGCAGACAGTCGTCTTTCGCCTTCGGGCGTGGAACTGCGGCTCGCACGGCGCGTGCTGCGTATGCGCCATCCGGGACGAGTCCGCGGTAGTCAGGTAGCTCGTTGCACCAGCGGATGAAGGCGCGCAGCTTACGATAGGCTTGTTCCGCGTTTGTCGGGCGGTTCTTTGCCTCTGTTTGGAGCCACGATGCAATCCGGTCGGCGTCGAGATCGGGCAGTCTGAGTTGCAGGAGGGTAGCGAGCGGGCCCGCCACGGTTAAACCCTTCCCACGCCGCTTTTTTTCTCCTCCAGCCTGCGAAAGGTTCAAATGGTCTTGGTGGTGGCGCTCGCTCCACTTCGAGCGGTGCGCGGCAAGGTATGCATCCCATGCCTCGCCTACGGTGGCATCCTTGCGCCGTGCCTCAAGTCTCCGTGCCGCAGCGGCGGCAAGCTGCTGGGCCATTTCCTCGCGAGGGTCTTTGCCGCTGTCAGCTAACCGCTTCAGGCGGCGCGCCTCGTCTCTCGCGGCGACGATATCCCAATCATGCGGAGCACCGATTGAAACGCGGATCGTCAATCCGTTGAACTTGCCCTGCCAAATATAGGTGCGCGTGCCTGCCGCCGTCGCACGCAGGCCAAGACCCGTCGCCCCAGCATCCCATATGAACGCCTGTGTTTTGCCATTCGGGCAGCTATGCCCGTTGATGCGCGCCGCTGTGAAATTGACCTTCGCCATCACTCTCCCGTCGGTTGCTGGTTACACGCGTATTCCATGTAACCGCCATGTAACCGAATTATGGCAAAACCGGTCAACTCAGATCAACGTCTCAATGAATCAAACTTCCACGAAAGCCTTGCTATATAAGGACTTTGTGGGGTCACGGGAATTTTGATCAACGTCGATAAATGGGTGGTTGTTCGGCCTTCTAAGCCGAGGGTGGGGGGTTCGAGTCCCTCCTGCCGTACTACTTCAGATAAGCGGGATTCCAGCGCGCTGCGCTGCGGTTCGCAGCGCGTTTCCCTTGCGCCATGTGGGGCTGCCGTATCCAGACGGATTGAACGCGCTTCGTTTGCGTTTCGCGGTTGCTCATGACAGCTCGCAGTTCGACGCGCCATCCCACTCACGTTCTCAGCCCGCTCCGTACGCCGATGCTCGTGGTATCCAGTGCGTTGACGGGTTCGTGGTCAGTGTGAACGTCAGTGAAGAAATCGCACGTCATCACGCGCGCCGTGAAGCGGGACATCGGCCGCTTCGCTTCGCTTCGCTACGCGGGCAATTTCTAGTTGTTCGCCTGCACGTCGATCGAATCGACGCGGTCGGGATAAAACGCCAGATGCTGCGCGATCTCCTTCACCGACACGTACGGTGCCTCATACGTCCACACCGCATTCGCTGTCCGCTCGCCGCCGATCGGTACGCTGTAGTACGCGCACTCGCCCTTATACGGGCAGTAAGTCGAATGATCGGTGCGCGCCAGCAACGTCATGTCGACATCGGTGCGCGGCACGTAATACACCGGCGGGTACGCCGCTTCGCGCAGTACCAGCGCCTTGTGCGTATCGGCAATCACCCGTCCGGCCACGGTTACGACGACGCGGGCCCGCGCCGGCTCGACCGTGATGGGATGAGCGGGACCGGGAACCTTGATGGTTCTTTCAGTCATCTTGTTGAACTCCCGAATGAGCGGGCAGGCTGCCACGCGTGAGGAAGGATGGCGGACGGCATCGACGGGAACGCTCGCGCCTTGGGTCGAAGCATACGCCGCTCACGAAAACGCGTGCGGCCGACGCGCGCCTCGATAATGGAGAAGCGGACAGGCCGCGCCGGCCATGCGCAGGACAAAAAAGGGCAGCCGAAGCTGCCCGTCGAAGTCTCGCCATCAGGCGGACTGTTGCTTGTCGATTGCGCGTTGCCGGCCCGCGAAGGCCGGCATGGATAGCCGGGCCGACACCAACGCGCCGCGCCCGGCTGCCACGTCCTTAATGCTTGATATTCAGCGCCGCGGTCAGATCGCCCAGCGGCTTGCCGCCGTTGCTGGTCAGCGCCGCGTCACGCGCGGCGATACCCGGCAGCGTCGGCAGCGAGTAACGATGCGTGATGAAGCGCAGGATCGACGTCGTGTCGTACTGCGTGTGATCGACGTAACCCTTCTTCGCGTACGGCGAGATGATCAGCGCCGGAATGCGCGTGCCCGGACCCCAGCGGTCGGCCTTCGGCGGCGCGACGTGATCCCAGAAGCCGCCGTTTTCGTCGTAGGTCACGACCACCAGCATGTTGTTCCATTGCGGGCTCTTTTGCAGGTGCGAGATCACGTCGGCGATGTGCTGGTCGCCGCTCGCGACGTCGGTGTAGCCCGCGTGCTCGTTCAGGTTGCCCTGCGGCTTGTAGAACGACACCTGCGGCAGCGTGCCGGCATCGATCGCCTTGATGAACTCGGAGCCGCCCATGCCGCCGTCGAGCAGATGCTGTGCGCGATTTGCGGTGCCCGGCGCGAGGTCGGCGAAGTAGTTCAACGGCTGATGGTGCGGCTGGAAGTTCGGCGCCGTCAGGTTCGCGCCGTAGATCACGTTCGACGTGCCATTCTGCGCTGCTGCGGTCGCCGCGCCCCATGCGCCACCGTACCAGGCCCACGACACCTTTGCGTCGTTCAGCAGATCGCCGATGTGCTTCTGCGTCTGCGGCGGCAGCGTGGTCGCCTGGCCCGGATCGGCGAGATTCGCGTCGCCGCCCGAGGCCGCCTTGTTGCCGCTCGGCTGATACGGCGGCTGCATCGTGTTGATCGCGTAGAAGTCCGGCGTCAGGTTGCCCGACAGCACATACTTCGGCGGACCGCTTTGCGCCGAGGCCGGCGAGTTCGACGCGACCTTGAGCGTCACGCCGTCGCTTTCCACCGCCGAGATCGAGGCGGCTGCCGGGCTCTTGTCCGCGTTCGGATAGATCGGCGTGCACGCGCAGACAAGCCACTGGTGATTCAGGAACGAGCCGCCGAACGCGCCCATGAAGAAGTTGTCGGCGAGCGTGTATTGCTGGGCGATCTTCCAGAGCGGCAGCTTGTCGGCGTTGAGCGAGTAGTGGCCCATCACGAGGCCGCCCGAATCCGCCCAAGCGGCGAACTTGTCGTTCTTGCCGCCGTTGATCTGCATCTGGTTCTCGTAGAAGCGGTGATACAGGTCGCGCGTCGTCGCGGTGATCGGCGTGTTGAAACCCTTCGGGTCGTCGATCGCGAACGGGCTGTTCGGCAGATTGGCCGTCATTGCCTGCGTGACCACCGGCGTCACGCCGGTTTGCGTGAGGCCGTTCCATACCTGCGGCAGCGTCGCGAGCGGCGTGCCGTCGCGGTCCAGCTGAGCGGCGTTCGTCGCGTTCACGTTCTGCAGACCGTTCGCGCCCGGGAAGTTGCCGTACAGATTGTCGAAGCTGCGGTTTTCCGCGTAGATCACCACGACCGTCTTGATCGACGTGATGTCAGGTTGCGTGATTTCGCTGCCGCCGCACGCGTACAGACTCAGTGCCGCTGCGATCGCAATGGGCGTCGCGCAGATCAGTTTCTTGTTCATTTGAATGATTTCTCTCTCTCGCGTTGAGGACGGGCCGCGCGCGTTCCTTACACGAACGACCGCCGGCGAAAGTTTGACGAGGGAATTTGACAGAGAGATGTAATTAATTACGAATCGCCTTTGGCGAAGAATTTGCGTCGGCTTCGTGTCATTTGAACGACATGAAAATGAAATATGCTCGCCGACTTCGATATCGCACATTCACATCGTTCATATGCGGCTTGGTCTCACGGGGAGTGGGGAAACAATGATGCGGCGAGGAGAGCGGCGTAGCGCGGGGCAGGCGAGACCGGGCGTGCGCCAGGCGGTGCTCGTCGCGCTCAGCGCCATGACGGTGACCATGATGCTGGCAGCTTGCGATGCGGGCGGCGCGGGCGATGCGGGCGCTGTCGCGAGTGCGAGTGCGCAGGGCGGCGCGAACGCTGCAGCTGGCGCAAGCGCCATTGCCGCGCCGCGCCACGCCGGTGCGTCCGTCTCCGCGGCGCCTGAGGCGGCTTCTGCCGTGAGGATCGCGGGTCATGACGCCGGCCAGTCACGCGCGCAGGTCTACGAATCCGTGCGGCAAATGACGGCGCTTGGCAAGCAACTCTTTTTCGACGCGTCGCTCTCCGGTTCGGGCAAGCTCGCTTGTGCGTCGTGCCACAGTCCGGAGCACGGCTTTGCGCCAGCTAATGCGTTGTCCGTGCAACTGGGCGGCAGCGACATGCACCGCACCGGCCTGCGCGCCGCGCCGACGCTGAAGTATCTGCAAGCGGTGCCGGCGTTCGCCGAGCACTACCACGAGTCCGACGACGAAGGCGACGAAAGCGTGGATGCCGGACCCACCGGCGGCCTCACCTGGGACGGGCGGGTCGACCGCGGTGGCGAACAGGCGCGCATTCCGCTGCTATCGTCGTTCGAGATGGGCAGCACGCCGGCCAAGGTCACGGCGGCGGTCAAGGCCGCGCCATACGCCGACGCCTTCCGCGCGGCCTTCGGCGAGCATATTTTCGACAACGACGACGCTGCCTTCAAAGCCGTGCTGCAGGCGCTCGAAACGTTCGAGCAAACACCGGAGGTTTTCTATCCGTACACCAGCAAGTACGACGCGTATCTGGCGGGCAAGGCGCGGCTGACGCCAGCCGAACTGCGCGGCCTGCAACTCTTCAACGACGAACAGAAAGGCAATTGCGCGAGCTGTCATATCAGCCAGCGCACCCGGGATGGCGCGCCGCCGCAGTTCAGCGACTTCGGTCTGATCGCGATCGGCGTGCCGCGCAACCGGGCGTTGCCCGTGAACCGCGATCCGCGCTTCTACGACCTTGGCGCATGCGGCCCGGAGCGTACCGACCTGAAGGGACGCGACGAATTCTGCGGTCTTTTCCGCACGCCGACGGTACGCAACGTCGCGTTGAAGAAGAGCTTCTTCCACAACGGCATCTATCATTCGCTCGAGCAGGCGGTGCGCTTTTACGCCGAACGCGACACGAATCCGGCAAAGTTCTATCCGGTCTCGAAGGGCAAGGTCCAGAAGTTCGACGATCTGCCGCAGCGCTACTGGGGCAATCTGAATACCGACGCGCCGTTCGACCGCAAGCCGGGCGACAAACCGGTGTTGGACGAAGCCGAGATCAAGGACGTGGTGGCGTTTCTAAAGACGCTAACCGATGGGTACCAGGCGCCCGGTGCACTAGTCCATGTGGCGACCACTGGCGCGGCCGCAAACTGACGGTGGACGAGGGCGCGGCCAGCTGGGTTGCCCTGGCCTGCCTCCGGTTGACGGCCCGGCCGCGCTCAGTCGAACGAGCCGGCGACGATGTAATGGCACACGCCGGTTGTCAGCGCGAAAGCCGCCCGCACACAGGAGTTCATGACGAGGGTGCCGGAAGCTTGACGACTCCGGAAAGGGAAGCGCCAATGCTATGAAGGCGCTTCATAAGACGCTGTTGCATTCGTCCTAAAATCGACGGCGTCCCACCTCGCGCCGGCCGTTTCCGGGGGCATGCTATGCTTTTGGGGTCCAGATCAAGAGCCGCAGCCCACGTGCTCGAGACCGCCCCGGAACACTTTCGAGGAGAATCTTTCATGTCGATACGAACCCGTGTGCTGCTTAACCTGACCGGCGCGAGCCTGCTGCTAGGCAGTGCAATCGGCGCGCAGGCGGCGAATCTCGGCTTTCTGAACGACACGCCGATGTCCTACATGAAGCAGCGCGACGTGGCGTCGGTGAAGAAGGCCGTCATCGCCGCGCTCAACGACACGAAGGACGGCGAAAGCGCTCACTGGGTCAATGAAGGCACCGGCAACAGCGTGAAGATCGACGCGACGATCGCCGTCGTCGATACCACCACCGATGGCGGGCGTACCTGCCGCAATCTCACCGTCGAACTGAACGCGAAGGGCCAATCGATGCATCTGCGCCCGCAGTTCTGCAAGCAAGGCGGCGCCTGGCAATTGCAGAAGAAAAACTGAAAATGCAGGCCGTGATGACGGCGCGCACCGGCCTGCCGCCGGCGCCGCTCGAAGCCGCGCGCTGCGGCGGCGTGGCGCATCGATGAGCCCGCGGATCGTTTCCTGCGGGATCGTTCTGCTCGATCCAGATGGACGGTTGCTGCTTGCGCACGCCACCGAAACGTCGCACTGGGACATTCCGAAAGGGCACGGCGAAGAGGGTGAGGCGCCGCATGTCACGGCGTTGCGCGAGATGGTCGAGGAGACCGGCATCGCGATCGCGCCCGGG
Organism: Paraburkholderia sp. SG-MS1; assembly: GCF_012275575.1. Classification (GTDB taxonomy): domain Bacteria; phylum Pseudomonadota; class Gammaproteobacteria; order Burkholderiales; family Burkholderiaceae; genus Paraburkholderia. The sequence continues at coordinate 18,748 of NZ_NPIH01000045.1, forward strand.
CGTCTGAAGGATCTCGGGCTGTTCGTCTACCGGCGCGACAAGGATCTGCATCTGTTCGCCGCGCGCGCCAGCGCCGACGAACTCGATCTGAGCGCATGCACCTGCACCTCCCTGTTCCCGCGACGCTCCGACGGCACGCTGATTCCCGAGATGGACGCGTACCGCTGGGCCGCGATCGACGAAATTCCGAAGTACGCAAGCCGCAGTCTCACGCGGCTCTTTCAGACGACGCTCTCGCTGGCGGAGTTGCATCGGTCGTTGTAGACGCAGAGAGGGTGACCACTTGCTGCTCGCCCCCGAGGCCCTAACGTTCAATCCAGCGCGTGGTCGTTCGGATGCGCGAACAGTGCGCGGTTCGCCTCCGACAGCGGAAAATTCAGATTGATGCCGTGCGGCGGAATCGGCTGCGTGAACCACTGCCGGTACAGGCGTTCTGCGTCGCCGGAAGTCTGCGAGCGCGAAATCACCCGGTTCACGAGCGAGCGGAACGGTTCGTCGCCCTTGCGGAACATGCACGCATAGACTTCGTAGCCGAGCGGCGTGCCGGTCACGACGAAGTCATCGGGGCGCGGATCGGTCGACCTGAAGCCGTACACGATCGGCTCGTCCATCACGAAGGCCACGGCCCGGTCTTCCTTGACCGCAGTAAAGGCTTCCTGATGATCGCGCGCGCTGGTGATGCGCATGTTCAGATGCTTGTCGGTGTTCAGGCGGCGCAACAGGCGTTCGTCGGACGTGCCCGCGGTCGTCACCACCGTCTTGCCCGCCAGATCCGGAAAATCCGTAATGCCGCTGTTCTTGCGTGTGATCATGCGAACCGCGTACTGGAAAAAGCTGTTCGAAAACGCCGCCACGTTTTCGCGCTCTACCGTGTGCGTGGTCGAACCGCATTCCAGATCGATCTGGTTGTTCAGCAGCATCGGCGTGCGGTTCGACGAGGTCACGGTGATCTCGTGAACCTTCAGCTGCGGCATGCCGAGCGTTTTCCTGATTTCGTCGACAATCTGCAGCGCGATGGTTTGCGAATAGCCGACCGTCTGCTTGCCGTCGAAATACGAGAACGGGATCGACGCTTCACGCACGCCGAGCACGATCACGCCGTCGTCGTGGATTTTTTTCAGCGTGCCGGTGAGTTCGTCCGCGTGAGCGGGGTCGGCGAGCGAGGCTGCGCCGAGTGCGGCCAGCGCCACGAGCGCGCAACGCGCGCGGTAGGCCAGACGTGCGGGGTAGGCGGTGCACGCGGCACGAACGGCGCGTGAGCGATGTGCGCGGCATGCGTCGTGAGCCGTGCGCGGCGTCGTCATCGTTCCGGTGCCTGCTCCGGCACTCGCCCCGCGGCGGCGGGCTGCAACTTTCATCGGGCCTCCCGGACCGGCGCGCCCACCAGGCCGCGCTGTGACTGTCGATAGACCATCATGCGACGAAACGGCGTGCAACCCGTGAAGCGGATGCACGCCGTCTGCAACTTCAGATGCGCGGAGAACGGCTGCCGCTCCACCTTACGCCGGCTTGCCCCAGCTGTCGCGCAGGCTGACGATGCGATTGAACACCGGCTGGCCCGGCTTCGAATCGACGCGGTCGGCGACGAAATAGCCGTGGCGCTCGAACTGATAGCGCTGCTCCGGCAGCGCGTCGCGCGCGCCCGGCTCCAGGTAGGCGTTGACCACGCGCTTCGAATCCGGATTCAGCGCTTCGAGGAAGTCGCGCCCGCCGGCATCCGGTTGCGGCTCCTTGAACAGCCGGTCATAGATGCGTACTTCTGCCGGGCACGCGGCGGCCGCACTGACCCAGTGGATGTTGCCCTTGACCTTGTAGGTGTTCGCGCCTTCGGTGCCCGACTTGCTGTCCGGGAAGTAGTTGCAATGCACCGCGACCACGTTGCCGTTTTCGTCCTTGTCCGCGCCCGTGCATTCGATCACGTAGCCGTAGCGCAGCCGCACCTTGTTGCCCGGGAACAGGCGGAAATAGCCCTTCGGCGGCGCTTCGTTGTAGTCCTCGCGCTCGATCCACAGTTCGCGCGAAATCGGAAACTCGCGTATGCCCTGTTCCGGATGATGCGGGTGGACCGGCGCGCTGCACGGCTCGGTGACGCCTTCGGGGAAGTTGTCGATGATCAGCTTGAGCGGATCGAGCACGGCGGCGATACGCGGGGCCTTCTCGTCGAGATCGTCGCGCAGCGCCCCTTCGAATACGCTCATGTCGATCCACGAATCGACCTTGGTGATGCCGATGCGCTCGCAGAACAGCTGGATCGATTCAGGCGTGAAGCCGCGCCGGCGCAGGCCGACGATGGTCGGCAAACGCGGGTCGTCCCAGCCGTCGACATGGCCTTCATTGACGAGTTGCAGCAGCTTGCGCTTGCTCGTGATCGCGTAGGTCAGGTTCAGGCGCGAAAACTCGATTTGTTGCGGCAGCGGGCGCGTGAAGATGCCCGCGTCGGCGAGCTCGTTCAGAATCCAGTCGTAGAGCGGCCGATGGTCTTCGAACTCGAGCGTGCACAGCGAATGCGTGATGTTTTCCAGCGCGTCCGAGATGCAGTGCGTGTAGTCGTACATCGGATACACGCACCATTTGTCGCCGGTGCGGTAGTGATGCGCGAAGCGGATGCGGTAGATCACCGGGTCGCGCATGTTGAAGTTCGGCGACGACATGTCGATCTTCGCGCGCAGCACGTGCTCGCCTTCCTTGAACTCGCCACCCTTCATGCGGCGGAACAGCTCGAGGTTCTCCTGCACCGAGCGCTCGCGAAAGCGCGACGGCGTGCCGACTTCCGTGGCCGAGCCGCGGTTCGCGCGCATTTCCTCGGCCGATTGGCTGTCCACATACGCCTTGCCGCGCTCGATCAGCAGCTCGGCGAATTCGTACAGTTTGTCGTAGTAGTCGCTCGCGTAATAGAGCTGCTCCTTGCCATCTTTTTCCCACTCGAAACCGAGCCAGCGCACCGAGTCGATGATCGAGTCGACGTATTCGACGCTTTCCTTTTCTGGATTGGTGTCGTCAAAGCGCAGATGGCACACCCCGCCGTAGCTGCGCGCGATGCCGAAGTTCAGGCAGATGCTCTTTGCGTGACCGATGTGCAGGTAGCCGTTCGGTTCGGGCGGAAAGCGCGTTTCGACGCGCTGGCCCCACTTGCCGGTACGGTTGTCGTCGTCAATGATGTTGCGGATGAAATTGGATGCCGCTGGCGCGTCGTTGCGTTCGGTATTCATGCGAGAAGGTGAAAGTCTGTCGGGGGCGCGCGGTGCGCCCACTTATCCGACAATTCTACCTGAGCAGTCCGGCGACGGCAGGCGAATGCGGCGCGCAGCCAACGTTTAAGCGGTTCTCGCGCGGATTTGGGGCTCCGGGACGCTGTAACAGGAGGTAAAACGGTTTGTTCGCGCGCACGCGAGCGACTTAGCATGCCAGCGGCGCGGAGTTCGTCCGCAGCGCGCGGCGGAGCGTGTTGCAGGCTTCTTTGCCTTGAGTTTCACGGGGGCTTGCGAAGCCACGCAGGTCCGTGATGAGACTTGTCGGCGAAGTGCTGGCCGTATTCCCATCGCATCTGTGTCGCGTTCACGTCGAACGCATGTCGAGGTCGGCGAACGCAAGGTATGGATTCGTTTTGAGTGACCTCGATGTGGATCGGCGCGCATGGGGCCGCCTGCTGGCGGGGCACATGTCGCCCGCGGGCTGCCCATGACTGCGTGAGCGCACCGGCGGCCGGCCACCTGCCTCAGGTGACGCGAAGCCCGTTCTCCGCGGCCCGCCTTACCCGCCGCCCCACATTTCCCTGGGCCGTGCGGCCTGCGCGACGGCGCGCAGTGCCTGCCCCTGCCGCAGCCGGTCCGTACAGGCCGCACCGCCCGTTGTCGCCTTGCATGAATGGCCGCCGTTCGTGCACCATGGCGCCCTTAGTTGCCGGAGTTCTCGGATGTCTGTCCCGACGCACGGCGCGCTTCGCGCGCCTTTCGCCTCTGTCTGCCGCTTCTCTTTTTTCCGCTCCCGGATCGTCATGGCTTCGGCCCTGTTTGCCGCGTTATCCGGCGGCGTGGTCGCGCCAGCTCCTGCGCTGGCGAAAACGCCGCCGCCCAAAGCGGTGCTCGATGCGTCGGCGGTGGCCGTACCCGATCGCTATAGCGCCGACGCGGCGCAGCAGATCTTCGCCGCGGGCGGAAACGCGGTGGATGCCGCGGTGGCGATCGCCTTCACGCTGGCCGTGACCCGGCCGGACGCGGGCAACATCGGCGGGGGTGGGTTCATGACGGTGTTCATGGATGGCAAGCCGTATTTTCTCGACTACCGTGAGCGCGCGCCGCAACAGGCGACCCGCGGCATGTACCTCGACGACAAAGGCAACCTGGTCCCCGGCATGAGCGTGGTCGGTCATCGCGCGGTGGGCGTGCCGGGAACCGTCGACGGCATGTGGGAGGCGCAGCGGCGTTTCGGCAAGCTGAAGTGGAAGCAGGTGCTCGCCCCGGCGATCCGTTACGCGACCGACGGTTTCGCGGTCGACCCGTCGCTGCAGCAGCGTCGCGATGCGGCCGTGAAAAATTTCGCTGGCAGGACCAATTTCGATGCCTACTTCTCCGGCCTGAAGGCGGGCGCGACGTTCCGCCAGCCCGAACTCGCGCAGACCTTGTCGCGGATCGCCGGGGACGGCGGCCGCGAATTCTACGAAGGCCGCACCGCGGATCTGATCGCCCAGCAGATGTACGGCCACGGTCTGATCACGAAGCAGGACCTGCTTCAGTACAAGGCGGTGTGGCGCCAGCCGCTGTCGGCCGACTGGAACGGCTACCGCGTGATTACCGCGCCGCCACCGAGCTCGGGCGGCATTGGGCTGATCCAGATGCTGAAGATGAGAGCCGATCTGAAGCAGGCGTTCGACGGTCTCGAGCCGAATTCCGCGCCGTACATTCATCTGATCGCGCAGATCGAGGACCGCGTATTCGCCGACCGGCAGCAATACCTCGCCGATCCGGACTCGTACAAGGTGCCCACCGACAAGCTGATCGACGACGCCTACCTCGCGCAACGCGCCGACGAAGTCAAGCCCGACGAAATGCCGGGCGCCGCGCCGGTGAAGCCCGGCCTCGGCGACGCGATGCCGGAGAAGGCGCAAACCACGCATTTCTCGGTGGTCGACAAGTGGGGCAACGCGGTATCGAACACCTATACGCTGAACGGCGATTTCGGTGCCGGTGTGGTGGTGGACGGCGGCGGCTTCCTGCTCAACGATGCGATGGATGACTTCGTGACCAGGCCTGGCAGCGGGAGCGCGGCCGACACGAGCGGCGCCGAGCTCAACACGATAGCGCCCGGACGCCGGCCGCTTTCTTCGATGACGCCGACGCTTGTGTTAAAGGACGACAGGGTGGCGCTGGTGATCGGCACGCCTGGCGGCTCGCGGATTCTGACGTCGATTTTCCAGGTGATGACCAACCTGTACGACTTCAACATGACGCCGACCGACGCGCTGACCGCGATGCGTTTTCATCATCAGTTGTTGCCGCAGAAGACGATCTACTTCGAGCCGTTCCATCCGGTTAGCGGCGAGCTGGCCGAGCAGTTGAAGGCGATGGGGTACACGCTGGAGGAACAGTCGTTCAATGGCGATGTACAGATGATTCGCGTCGAGGGCACGACGCCTGAGCCGGTGGCCGATCCACGAGGCGTGGGGGTGGGGCGGGTGATGCGGTGA
>NZ_NPIH01000046.1 GCF_012275575.1 Paraburkholderia sp. SG-MS1
TTGGGGTTCGCGAGCCACGACGACAAGCCCCGCCCCACCACATCCGGACACACCACACGGTAGGTCCCGGCGAGTTGCGCCGCGACGCGGTCGAAGTCGCGCCCGGAGCGCGTCAGGCCATGTACGCACAGCAGAACGCGAGGATTGTCCGGGTCGCCCCATTCGGTGTAGGCGACGCGGTGCAAGCCCGCGGCGCTCGCGCACTGCACGTAACGTTGGCGCGGCGCGGGCTGCCCGGCGGCGGAAGCGGAGGTCGATGCGGTCATCTGGGTTCCTTGCGAAAGCGCTGCGGATTGGGCTCGGGCACGGCAGGGACAGACAGGCGTTCAATCTTCAAACGATTGTAAACCGCTTTGCCGCGCGGCAAGGATCGGCCGGATGGCATAGGACAGCCTCGGACACGCGCGGTCGGCACAAGCCCGGCACACGCGGAGCGCCAGGCGCGGCACAAAACAGAACGGGCGAGACTCGCGTCTCGCCCGTTTGGGAACCCATGTGGCTGCCGCCCCGCCGCTCAACTTCAACGACCGGCCGGCGCCCCTAACCGGCCTCAGCTCACCGCGCTCACGTCGAGCGGTGCGCCGGTCTTCGCCTTGATTTCGTCGACGCTTACGCCCGGCGCCAGTTCGGTCACCTTTAGACCGGCATCCGTCACCTCGATCACGCCGAGGTCGGTGATGATCTGATTGACGACGCCGACGCCGGTCAGCGGCAGCGTGCATTCCTCAAGAATCTTGTGCTGGTCGCCCTTCGCGACGTGCTCCATCAGCACTACCACGCGCTTGACGCCCGCGACCAGATCCATCGCGCCACCCATGCCTTTGATCATCTTGCCCGGAATCATCCAGTTCGCCAGGTCGCCCTTTTTGCTGATCTGCATCGCACCCAGAATTGCCAGGTTGATGTGGCCGCCGCGAATCATCGCGAACGAATCCGCCGACGAGAAAATCGACGAGCCCGGCAATGTCGTCACCGTCTGCTTGCCCGCGTTGATCAGATCGGCATCCACTTCTTCTTCGGTCGGCGACGGGCCGATGCCGAGCAGGCCGTTTTCCGACTGCAGCCACACTTCGACGCCCGCCGGCACATGATTCGCCACCAGCGTCGGCAGACCGATGCCGAGGTTCACATAGAAACCGTCCTGCAATTCCTGCGCCGCGCGCGCGGCCATTTCGTCACGAGTCCATGCCATGATCAGTCTCCTTTCGCGCGGACGACGCGTTGTTCGATGCGTTTTTCCGGATGCGCATTCAGTACGATGCGCTGCACGAAGATGCCTGGCGTGTGGATCGCGTCCGGATCGAGTTCGCCCACCTCGACGATCTCTTCGACTTCCGCGACGGTGATCTTGCCGGCCATCGCGCACATCGGATTGAAGTTGCGCGCGGTGCGGCGGTAGATCAGATTGCCCGACTTGTCGGCCTTCCACGCCTTGACGAGCGCGACGTCGGCGGTCAGCGAATGTTCGAGCACGTAGTGGTTCTCGCCGAACTGCCGCGTTTCCTTGCCCTCGGCGATCAGCGTGCCGTAGCCGGTGTTGGTGAAGAACGCCGGAATGCCCGAGCCGCCCGCGCGCAGCTTCTCGGCGAGCGTGCCTTGCGGCGTGAATTCGAGTTCGAGTTCGCCGGCCAGATACTGGCGCTCGAACTCCTTGTTCTCGCCGACATACGACGAAATCATCTTCTTGACCTGGCGCGTTTCGAGCAGCAAACCGAGGCCGAACCCGTCGACACCCGCGTTGTTGCTGATGCAAGTGATGCCCTGCACGTTCGAATCGCGCAGCGCGCCGATCAATGCCTCCGGAATGCCGCACAGCCCGAAACCGCCGACGGCGAACGTCTGCCCGTCCTTGACGATGTCTTTCAGCGCCTCGGCGGCGCCTGGATAGACCTTGTTCATCAGTATGTCCCTTCCTTTTATGGAAATCCGCAGCCGGAAAAGCCGGTCTGCGGATCGTTGCGGCCGATATGACGTTCTGCGGGCGAACCCGACACGTCATTCTAGTCATCCCCGATGGGCTATGCGTCCAGGTTGCCCTGGGCTTCGCACAGTGCCCACCGCGGACAGCCTGGCCGCGTTGTGATGTGCTCGAAAGAGTACGCTGCGCATGCCATACGGCACAATACGCAAAACTACATAAGTATTTGCCGCCAACCCATGCCCGCCCTGGATTATCGAACCGCGTTCCACCTCGCCCCGATCGGACTTGTGCTATCGCGCGAACGGATTATCGAAGACTGCAATGATGAACTCGCGTCGATTTTCGGCTGCACCCGCGAGTCGCTGCTGGGCCAGTCGTTCCAGGTGCTGTATCCGTCGGCGGAGGAATTCGAGCGGATCGGCGCACGCATTCCGCCGATCATGACCGCACACGGCAGCTATGCGGACGATCGCATCATGAAGCGCGCCAACGGCGATTTGTTCTGGTGCCACGTGACGGGCCGCGCGCTGCAGCGCGCCGACCCGCACGCGGCAGGCGTCTGGACCTTCGAGGATTTGAGCGCGACGCGGCGCGTGGCGGTGGAACTGACGCCGCGCGAACGCGAAATCGCCGCGCAACTGGTGACGGGCAAAACCAGCAAGCAGATCGGCCGGGTGCTGGAAATCAGCCCGCGCACGGTTGACGTCTACCGGGCGCGGCTGATGCGCAAATACGATACGGGCAACGCAACCGAGCTTTTGCAACGGCTGCTTGGGAATTGAAGGACGGGCGTGAAAATGTGCGACTGGCTCATGTCTTCGCACTCGCGCGGGGAAACTGCGGCCCGGGCAGCCGGTTAAAGCATTGCAGGCGTGAATGGGCGACACGAGCAGCAGCGTTCGCCCGCTCGGCCCATCAAGCCGCCTTGACCAGCGCGGCACGCTCGATGGTCGCGCGCAGCAGATCGGGCACCGGCACCGACTTGCCCGCTGCGTAATCGATCCAGACGCAACGCGCGGCGCCGCGCGCATACACGGTGTGCGGGTCGTCGGCGCGCACCAGCTCGAAGCCGGTGTCGAAGCTGCTGCGCCCGGGCGTCGCCACCGACATCCGGCCGATCACGTCGCCGGGATAGTGCAGTTGCTTGAGAAACTCCATCGAGGCATTGACGATCACCGGTCCCTGCCCATTACTATCACCGCCGATGAACCCCACTCGCTCGAACCAGGAAATCCGTACCTGCTCCATGTAGCGGAAATAGACCGTGTTGTTCACATGGCCGAACGCGTCCATGTCGCCCCAGCGGATCGGCATCGACATCTCAAAAACTGCGTGAAAATTGCTCATCGTACTTCCGTTCTTCTTACTGCCTGACATGACTGGAACCTACTCGGCGCATGGGCGATCGGGCCACGGCCGGTCTGCCCATGTGCTGCACGATAGCGCGCGTTCGCCCGCAACAGAACCCCCGCGCGCGTAAAACACTTTCTTCGAACCAGCGTCAATCGGGACGCTCATGCGAGCCCGAAGCCGTCGTCGGCGGCGATGATCGAGCCGTTGATGAACTGCGATTCGTCGGCTGCCAGCAATAGCAGCAGCCCGTCCAGATCGTCCGGCTTGCCGACGCGATGGCGCGGCAGCATCGACACCAGCTTCTGCCCCTGCTCCGTCGACCAGTGATGGTGGTTGATCTCGGTGTCGATATAACCCGGGCAGATCGCGTTGACGTTGATCCCGTGTTTGCCCCACTCCAGCGCCATCGCCTTCGTCATATGGACGACGGCCGCCTTGCTCATCGAATACAGGCCGATCTGCGGCAACACGCGCAGGCCCGCCATCGATGCAATATTGATGATCCGGTATGACGGCTTCTGCGCATTGTTGCCGCGCATGATCATGCGCTTGGCGACTTCCTGGGCGACGAAGAAGGCGCCGCGCGTATTCGTATCGAACACATATTCGAAGTCGGCCGGTGTAACCTCGGTGAGCTTCTGCGTGGTCGACACGCCCGAGTTGTTGACGAGGATATCGATCGTGCCCGCCTCCGTCTCCGCGTGCGCCACCGCGGCCTTGATGCTCTGATAATCAGTCACGTCGAGCGATACGACATGTGCCGCACCGCCCGACGCTTCGATCTCTGCGCGCAGCTCCTTCAGCCGCTCGGTGCGCCGGCTTGCCAGCACGACCTTGGCGCCCGCCTGCGACAACACCTGAGCAAAGCGCTTTCCCAACCCGCTCGAAGCACCGGTAACCAGCGCGACCTTGCCTTCCAGATTGATCGAACGGCCCATTGACGTTCCTTGTTCGGTTGTAACGACAGATACGGTTGACAGGTGCGGTAAGACCGTCGCTGCGGGTCGATACCGTAGCATATAAATAGAACGATCGTGCTAATCCATGCCCTTCCGGTTGCAGTGCGGGGATCGATCGCCCACAATACGAACCCGAAAAAAGCATTCTAACGGTAAGAGGAGCATCAATGACCCCCGCAAGTCTCATTGAGCAGTACGGCCCACGCGAGTCGATGGAATACGACGTCGTGATCGTCGGC
>NZ_NPIH01000047.1 GCF_012275575.1 Paraburkholderia sp. SG-MS1
ACGCAATCGACGCCGCCGCCGAACACCGACGGCGGCGGTCTGGCCAATGCGATCGTCGGCAGCGTGCTGCTGGTCGGTCTCGCCACTTTCGTCGGTACGCCGATCGGCATCCTGGCGGGCGTGTATCTCGCCGAATACGGCCAGAAGGGCTGGCTCGCCAACCTGACGCGCTTCATCAACGACATTTTGCTGTCCGCGCCGTCGATCGTGATTGGTCTGTTCGTGTATGCGCTGGTGGTCGCGAAGATGGGCCACTTCAGCGGCTGGGCTGGCGTGTTCGCGCTCGCGCTGCTGCAGATTCCGATCGTGATCCGCACGACCGAAAACATGCTGAAACTGGTGCCGAACGCGCTGCGTGAAGCGGCCTTCGCACTCGGTACGCCGAAGTGGAAGATGGTGCTGTCGATCACGCTGAAAGCGTCGATTGCGGGCATCGTCACCGGTGTGCTGCTAGGGGTTGCCCGGATTGCGGGCGAAACCGCGCCGCTGCTTTTCACGGCGCTGTCGAACCAGTTCTTCACGATGAACATGGGCCAGCCGGTCGCGAATCTGCCGGTCACGATCTACAAGTTTGCGATGAGCCCGTTCGCGCAATGGCAATCGCTCGCGTGGGCCGGCGTCTTCCTGATCACGCTCGCGGTGCTGGGACTGAACATCCTCGCGCGCACGATCTTCTCGAATAAGTAAGGGCGGAGTGTAATCCGATGAATATGGCAGAAACCCAACTCAATCCGATCGCGCGTCCCACTGCACCCGCCGGTTTCGATCCTGCCCAGAGCGGCCAGGCGTCGTCGCCGTCGCGCCCGAAGATCGAGGTCAATGACCTGAACTTCTTCTACGGCAAGTATCACGCGTTGAAGAACATCAACCTGCAGATTCCCGAAGGCAAGGTGACTGCGTTCATCGGCCCGTCGGGCTGCGGCAAGTCCACTTTGTTGCGCACCTTCAACAAGATGTACGCGCTCTATCCGGAGCAGCGCGCCGAAGGCGAAATCCTGATGGACGGCGAAAATCTGTTGACTTCCAAGCGCGATATCTCGCTCTTGCGCGCGCGCATCGGCATGGTGTTCCAGAAGCCGACGCCGTTTCCGATGTCGATCTACGACAACATCGCGTTCGGCGTGAAGATGTTCGAAACGCTGCCGCGCTCGGAGATGGACGACCGCGTCGAATGGGCGCTCACCAAGGCCGCGTTGTGGAACGAAGTGAAGGACAAGCTCGGCCAGAGCGGCTATGGTTTGTCCGGCGGCCAGCAGCAGCGTCTGTGCATCGCGCGCGGCATCGCGATCCGTCCGGAAGTGCTGCTGCTCGACGAGCCGTGCTCGGCGCTGGACCCGATTTCGACGGGTCGCATCGAAGAACTGATTGCCGAACTGAAGAGCGATTACACGGTGGTCATCGTTACGCACAACATGCAACAGGCGGCCCGCTGTTCGGACTACACTGCCTATATGTACCTCGGTGAACTGATCGAATTCGGCGACACCGAAAAGATCTTCATCAAGCCGGTCCGCAAGGAAACGGAAGACTACATCACGGGCCGCTTCGGCTGATCCGCCGAACAAAACAACGGAGTACGACATGTCCGACAAACATCTGTCCAGCCAGTTCGATGCCGACCTGAACCTGGTTTCTTCGAAGGTGCTCGAAATGGGCGGCCTCGTCGAGTCGCAGATCGTCAACGCGATGCAGGCGCTCAACGAGTTCGACCTCGATATTGCGGAACAGGTGATCGCCGCCGAAGATCGCCTGAACAAGATGGAGGTCGACATCGACGAAGAGTGCAGCAACATCATCGCGCGCCGTCAGCCGGCCGCGCGTGACCTGCGCTTGCTGATCGCGATTTCGAAGACCATCACGAATCTCGAACGCGCCGGCGACGAAGCCGAAAAAATCGCCAAGCGCACCAAGCGTTTGATGGAAGACGGCGCGTCGCGCACCATCAATATCGCCGAGATCAAGCTGTCGGGCGAAATGGCGGTGTCGATCCTGCGCCGCGCGCTCGACGCGTTCGCGCGCCTCGACACGGTCGCCGCCGCGCAAATCGTGCGCGATGACAAAGCGATCGACGAAGAATTCCGCGCGTTCGTGCGCAAGCTGATTTCGTACATGACAGAAGATCCACGCTCCATTTCCGTGGGCCTCGATTTTCTGTTCATTGCGAAGGCGATCGAACGCATCGGCGACCACGCGAAGAACATCGCCGAGTTCATCATTTACATCGTCAAGGGCACCGACGTGCGGCACAAGTCGCGCGACGCGCTCGAACGCGAAGCACTCAGTTAATCCAGAAATAAGGAACAGAGGTGCCGATGCCCAGCAGCATTCTCGTCATTGAAGATGAGCCCGCTATTTCCGAACTGATTTCGGTCAATCTTCAACACGCCGGACACTGCCCGATTCGCGCGTACAACGCGGAGCAGGCGCAAAACCTGATCAGCGACGTGCTGCCCGACCTCGTCCTGCTCGACTGGATGTTGCCGGGAAAATCGGGCATTGCGTTCGCCCGCGATCTGCGCAACAACGAGCGCACGAAGCACATTCCGATCATCATGCTGACCGCCCGCGGCGATGAGCAGGACAAGGTGCTCGGCCTCGAAATCGGCGCCGACGACTACGTCACGAAGCCGTTCTCGCCGAAGGAACTGATGGCGCGCATCAAGGCGGTGTTGCGCCGCCGTGCGCCGCAGCTGACCGAAGACCTCGTCGCGATCAACGGCCTCAAGCTCGACCCGGCGACGCATCGCGTGGCCGCGCATGCCGAAGGCAGTGAGATCAAGCTCGATCTCGGCCCGACGGAATTCCGTCTGCTGCACTTCTTCATGACGCACCCGGAGCGCGTGCATAGCCGCACGCAACTGCTCGATCAGGTGTGGGGCGATCACGTGTTCGTCGAGGAGCGCACGGTGGACGTGCACATCAAGCGCCTGCGCGCGGCGCTCAAGCCGGCCGGATGCGATGCTATGATTGAAACGGTGCGCGGCAGCGGCTACCGGCTGGCGAAGAGCGCCTGAGATCGGCGGGCGGCGCTCGCGCCGTGAGGGTCGCATACATCACATTCGTAACACCCGGCGCGGTCCCTCGATTGCGGGGCGCGTGTTTTTCTCTTCGATCGCTAGACCATGAACATCATCTGGGCGCGCTCCATCGTGTCGGTCGTGCTGCTGGCTGTTCTGTGCGTGGTGGTCGGCGCGCTCGTGAACGTCAAGGCAGGACTCGTTCTCGCGATCGTCATGCTGCTTGCACAGAGCACCTTCAGCACCTTTCACAAACAGCGCCTGTGGCGCCTGCTCGATGCACCGGTGTACGGCGAAGTGCCGAGCGCGCCGGGCATCTGGGGCGAAATCTACTACCGTCTGCACAAGCTCGCGAAGCGCTGGCACGCCCAGGTACGCCAGGTCGAGCAGCAGCACTCGCGTTTCATCCAGGCCATCCAGGCCTCGCCGAACGGTGTTGCGATGCTCGACGATCACGATCAGATCGAGTGGTGCAACGCGATCTCCGAGAGTCACTTCGGCCTTGATGCGAAACGCGATCTGCGCCAGCACATCACGCATCTGGTGCGTCACCCCGATTTTGTCCGCTACCTGAACTCGCACCAGTACGAGCAAATGTTGATCATGCGCGGCATGGGCGACAAGCGCCAGAACGTGCTGTCGGTGCAGGTGTTTCCGTACGGCGAGAATCGCAAGCTGGTGTTGTCGCAGGACATTACCGAACTGGAGCGCACCGACGCGATGCGGCGCGACTTCGTCGCCAATGTCTCGCATGAACTGAAGACGCCGCTCACCGTGCTCTCCGGTTTTCTGGAGACGATGCGCGAGTTGCCGTTAAGCGAGGCCGAGCGCTCGCGCTATCTCGAACTGATGGAGCAGCAGGCGTCGCGCATGCGCCATATCGTCAGCGACTTGCTGGTGCTCGCGAAACTCGAGGGCGACAACAAGCCGCCGAGCGATCAGATGATCGACATGCGCGCGGTGCTGCGCCATCTGCAGGACGACGCACAGAGCCTGTCGAGCGACCATCACCGGATCATGTTCGACGCCGACGAAGGATTGACCGTGACCGGCGTCGAAACCGAGATTCTCAGCGCTCTCGGTAATCTGGTGACGAACGCGATTCGCTATACGCCGGACGGCGGCGCGATCAAAGTGAACTGGCACGCGCAAGGCGGGCATGCGGTGTTCTCCGTCACAGACAGCGGGTTGGGCATTCCGGCGGCGGACATTCCGCGTTTGACCGAGCGGTTCTATCGCGTCGACCGCAGCCGCTCGCGTGACACGGGCGGCACGGGCCTCGGCCTCGCGATCGTCAAGCACGTGCTCCAGCGGCACGATGCGCAGCTCGACGTCAAGAGCGAGGAGGGGCGCGGCAGTACCTTTACCGTGCGCTTTCCGGTGTATCGCACCGCGCGCCGGCAGCCGGCACCGGTTTGACGGCAAATGCGTCGGCATAAAAAAAACCGCCTGAAATGCGGTTTTTTTATGTTCGCTTCGGCGGCTCGCGAGGGCGGCGAGCATCGCAGCCATCGTTTTTACGGACAGAACTTTCCAAGCAGGCTCATCTGCGCATTGCGCGAGGACTTGCCCGGCCGCCGCCGGCGATAGTGACCATCGCTTTGCATCAGCCACGCAGTCTGATTGTCGCCGAGAAAGGCCGACAGCCCTTCGGCGATCACACGCCGCTTCAAGCGCCGGTTGTTGACCGGGAACGCGACTTCCACGCGCCGGAAGAAGTTGCGATCCATCCAGTCGGCGCTCGACAGATACACCTGCTCCTTGCCGCCGTCGTAGAAGTAGAAGATGCGATGGTGTTCGAGAAAGCGCCCGACGATCGAGCGCACCGTGATGTTCTCCGACAACCCAGGCACGCCGGGCTGCAACGAGCACACGCCGCGCACGATCAGATCGATCTTCACGCCCGCCTGCGATGCTTCGTACAACTCGGCGATCACCGTGGGTTCGAGCAGCGCGTTCATCTTGGCAACGATGCGCGCCTTCTTGCCGGCGCGCGCATGCTCGGCTTCGGCGCGAATCGCCTCGACGAGCTTCGGATGCAGCGTGAACGGCGACTGCCACAGTTCGTGCAGCTTCAGCTCGCCGCCGATGCCGGTCAGTTGCTGGAACACGTGGTGCACATCTTCGCAGATCGTCTGATCGGCGGTCATCAGGCCGAAGTCGGTATAAAGCCGCGCGGTGCGCGGATGATAGTTGCCGGTGCCCAGGTGCACATAGCGCTTGAGCGTCGTCTTGCCGCCCACCGACGAGCGCCGCACGATCAGCATCATCTTCGCGTGGCACTTGTGACCCACCACGCCGTACACGACATGCGCGCCGACCGCTTCGAGTTGCGAGGCCCAGTTGATGTTGGTTTCCTCGTCGAAGCGCGCGAGCAGTTCGACCACCACCGTGACCTCCTTGCCGTTGCGCGCGGCCTGCATCAACGCGTCCATCAGCGGCGAGTCGGTGCCGGTGCGATAGATGGTCTGCTTGATCGCCATCACGTTCGGATCTTTGGCCGCCTGCAAAAGCAGTTCGAGCACCGGCTGGAAGCTCTCGTACGGATGATGCAGCAGCACGTCGCCCTGATCGATCACATCGAACATGTTGGTGCTGTTGGCGAGCTGCGACGGCGTCGCGGGGATATGCGGCACGAACTTCAGATCAGGCCGGTCGACCATTTCCGGTAACTGCATTAGCCGCACCAGATTGACAGGGCCGTTCGCGAAGTAGCAGTCCTTGGTGGAAAGGCCGCTTTCGTCGAGCAGCCGCCGCACGACGTGCGAGGGCGTCTCCGCCGACACTTCGAGCCGCACCGCGTTGCCCAGATGGCGCGCCGGCAATTCGCCCTGCAACGCGACGCGCAGATTGGTGATTTCGTCTTCGTCGACGAACAACTCGCTATTGCGCGTGATGCGGAACTGATTGCAACTGCGCACCACCAGGTTCGGAAACAACTCGCCGACAAAGCGCTGCAACAGCGAGCTCAACAGCACGAAGCCGTGCGGATAACCCGACAGGTCCTGCGGCATGCGCACGAGCCGCGGCAGTGCTCGCGGCGCCTGCACGATGCCCATCATCGCCTGGCGGCCGAACGCGTCCTTGCCCTCGAGTTCGACGACGAAGTTCAGGCTCTTGTTGAGCACGCGCGGAAACGGATGCGCGGGGTCGAGTCCGATCGGCGTGAGCACTGGCAGCAGTTCGTCGAAGAAGTAGTTGCGCGCCCATTCGGTCTGCGCTTCGTTCCACGCTTCGGTGCCGTGAAAATAGATGCCTTCCGCTTCGAGCGCGGTGAGCACCGTGTCGTGCAGCATCGTGTACTGACGATGCACGAGCTTCTGCGCGCGCTCGACCACGAGGTCGTAGACATGCTGCAACGACATGCCGTCCGGCGACAGTGCGCCGGGGTTGTCGCGCATCTGTTCCTGCAGTCCGGCCATACGGACTTCGAAGAATTCGTCGAGATTGCTACTGGTGATGCAGATGAAGCGCAGGCGTTCGAGTAAAGGGACGGCTGGGTCGGCAGCTTGTGCCAACACACGCTCGTTGAAACCCAGAATGCCCAGTTCGCGATTCAATAAGGGATAGCGGATGGACATCGGCAGCGAGAATGGAATGTCAGGTAGAGAGGCGGAAAGACGCTCGGAAATTCTCACAGTAAGATGACTTTGTTATGACATTCTCGAATTTTTAATTCTACGCCCGAATTGTTGCGTGTCGTCAATATGACGCAGTGCATATGGGAGCATGGGGCACCCCCATCTCCGTGAGGTGACACCGTGAGGCCCCGTACGCTTAGAATGGCGTCTTTGAACAGCGCGGCCGGACACAAGGTGTCCAGAGCAGCGGGTGGTCCCGCAACCTCCTCCGCGCTCACCGCCGCCACGCTCGCGCGCATGGAGTCCGCATACCCGATGGTCAATACGCCACAACTTCTCGCCGCCGTCGATCTGGGTTCGAACAGCTTCCGGTTGATCGTCGGCCGGGTCGAGGAAACCGACGCGGGCAGCCAGATCTATCAGGTCGATGCGTTGCGCGAGCCCGTGCGCCTTGCCGCCGGTCTGTCGCGCGACAAGATGCTCGATCGCGCCTCGCAGGTGCGCGGCTGGGATGCGCTCAAGCGTTTCGGCGAACGGCTGCGCGACTTTCATCCCGATCACGTGCGCGCGGTCGCCACCAATACCTTGCGCATCGCCAAGAACGCCAGCGAATTTCTCGGCGAGGCGCAGGCCGCACTGGGCTTTCCGATCGAAGTGATCGCGGGGCGCGAAGAAGCGCGTCTGATCTACGCGGGCGCAGCACACTCCGTGCCGGCTAGTCCGGGCAAGCGGCTGGTGGTCGATATCGGCGGCGGATCGACGGAATTCATCATCGGGTCGCACTACACGCCGATCAAGATGGAGAGTCTGTATATCGGCTGCGTGAGCCATAGCCGCGCGTTTTTCCCGGCCGGCAATGTCGATGAATACACGATGCGCCAGGCCGAACTCGCCGCCGGCCGCGAAATTCAGATCATTTCCGCCGAGTACAAAAAGACCGGCTGGGAGCAGGCGATCGGTTCGTCGGGCACTGCGCGCGCGTTGGCGGAACTGGTCGAAGCGAATAATTTCAACGATCCCGGCGTCACGCACGGCATCTCGCGCGGCGGGCTCGAACGGCTCAAGCGTGCGCTGATCAAGGCCGAGAACGTCAACCGGCTGAAGCTGGTCGCGTTGAAGGGCGACCGCATACCGGTGCTGGCTGGTGGTCTGTCGATCATGATCGCGGTGTTCGACGAACTGGGCGTCGATTACGTCGACACCACCGACGGCGCGCTGCGCCTCGGCGTGATGTACGACCTGCTGGGCCGCTCGCAGCACGAAGACATGCGCACGGTGACGGTGGAAGGCTTCATGCGCCGCTACGGGGTGGATCGTGCGCAGGCGGGGCGCATCGCCGACCTGTCGGTGAGCTTTTACGAGCAGTTCGGGGAGCCCGACGAAGAGCGTCGCCTGGAAAACCGCATGTTCATCGGCTGGGCGGCGGCGCTGCATGAAATCGGGTTGTCGATTTCGCACAGCGCCTATCACAAGCATTCGGCCTACATCGCCAGCAATGCGGACATGCCGGGCTTCTCGCGCACCGACCAGGCGCGGCTCGCTGCGCTCGTGCTCGGTCACGCGGGCAAACTCGGCAAGCTGTCGCAAACGCGCGAGGTGGAGTGGCCGCTGCTGTTCTGTCTGCGGCTTGCGGCTTTGCTGTGCCGCCGGCGTGCGGATGTCGGTTTGCCGGGGATCACGGTCGCGCAAGCCAATGGCGGCTATGAAGTGCGCTTGCCGAACGAATGGGTGGCCAACAATCCGCTGACCGACTACAGCCTGATCCAGGAAGCCGCGGAGTGGGAGAAGGTCGGGATTCCGTATCGCGTCGTCTATACGGACGAGTGACAGGTGTTCGCCGCTCGTGATGTCCTCGTGAATGGATGAATGAAAAAGCCCGGCGACCACCGCCGGGCTTTTTCTTTTGCGTCAATCACGCCATGCGCAATTAGCGCGGCAATGCATCGCCGAGGAAGTGCCGTGCATAGCGCGCATTGATGTCGGACAGACGGAACAGCGTCAGAAAGTCCGCGGTATTGAAGTCGGGGTCCCAGGCGGGTGCACCGCAAATTTTCGCGCCGAGACGCAGATAACCCTTCACGAGTGGCGGCGGCGCCACATCGACGCCTGTCTGCAATTCATCGACCGGCAGCGGCGTATGCGCGAACGCGCGGTATTCCGGGGCCGTCAGCGCGCTCTCGCGCAGCGAGCAATACAGGTTCGCCGCGTAGTGGCCGCCGTCGACCATCGCGACGCTCGCGCAGCCGAGCATCGTCTCGTAGCCGTTGTGCTGCATGTACGCGGCGAGCCCGGCCCACAGCGACATGATCACCGAGCCGCTGCGATAGTCGGGATGAACGCACGAGCGGCCCACTTCGACCATCTTCGCGCGCAGGTGCGTCAGGCGCGACACGTCGAATTCGCTCTCCGCATACAGGCGGCCGATGCGCGCGGCTTGATGCGGCGGCAAAGCGCGATAGGTGCCGACCACTTTCAGCGTGTCGAGGTCGCGCACCAGCAGGTGGTCGCAGTAAGCGTCGAACGCATCGACGTCGAGACCCGCGGGGCCCGTCAGACGCGCGCCCATTTCGTCGGCGAATACGCGGTAGCGCAGCCGCTGCGCTTCGCGCAACTCTTCGTCGGTGCGCGCCCATGTGACTTGCAGTCGATGCTGCGCGGTGACCGTTTCCTCGGCGCGCGGGAGTCGGCGCGTTTCGAAGATCGAAGCGAGGGGCAGGGTGGGCGTCGGCAGTTCTCGCATTGGGGGTCCTGGTCGAAAAAGGGAAGATTTCTTTTTTTCGCCAATGTAGTAACGCCTGGTGACGCTCGCATGGCAAACCCATGACGATTGGATGACTGCCCGTAAGCCGCTTGCGCGCGGGTTGTAATGTCGGACGTCGTGCGCGCGCATGACGGATGCGTGCGAACTGAGTGCCGCCGAAGGCCTTTTATGCGCGCCGGCTCAGACCAGGTCAGGAGTGATGGCGGCGCGCAACACGGCCTGTTCGCCGCTGTCGCGCTCTCGGCTCGCGATCCACCACACGCCGGCTTTTTTCAGCGGCCAGCTTGCGCTGCTGTCGCCGAGCAACTGTGCGGCGACGTGGCCGAGCGTCGGTTGATGCCCGACGACCACTACGGTCTGCGCGATGCCCTTGGGCCAGCCGGCGGCGTCAAGCACGTCGGCCGCGCTGGCGTTCGGTGCGAGCTCGCGCACCACGCGATACTGGTCGCTGAGCGTTTCGGCGGTCTGAATCGTGCGGACTGCGGGACTGGCGAGCACGAGGGCGTCGGCGGGCAGGCGGGTGCGCAGCCATTTGGCGACGATTTGCGCCTGCTTGCGACCGCGCGTGGTGAGGGCGCGGGCAAGATCGCCGGCGGCGAAATCTTCGGCTTCGGCATGACGCCAGAGAATCAGATCCATGCGTGTCTCCTTGACGCTGGTTGCGGACGTAGTTGCGGCCGTAGTTGCAGCGATAGGCAGCGTTCGCTTTTTATTCAATCGTCGATCACTGTCGCATGCGAAGCTGGTGGTTCGCAAGGCGAGGGGGGTCGTCGCGTTTTTATTGTTCCACTCGCGCGGCGCCTATCGAACGCGAGAGCAAAAGTCAAAACGCGAAGCAAGAGCCCAAAAGCAAAAACCCGCGAAGCCGAAGGCTACGCGGGTTTCGTATTGCTTTTCGTGGTCGGAGCGAAAGGATTCGAACCTTCGACCCTCTGATCCCAAATCAGATGCGCTACCAGGCTGCGCTACGCTCCGACGAATCCGAGATTCTACGTGGCATTGGGTGCCAGAGTCAACCATGAATTGCGTCGGAGTAAAAAGGGCGTTCAAGGGCGCTTTTTATATGCGTCCCATCAACAGCAAAACGATCACGATGATCAGCACGACACCGACCACGCCGGTTGGGCGGTAGCCCCAGCCACTGCTGTACGGCCAGCTTGGCAACGCGCCGATGAGCAGTACGATGAGCACGATCAGCAGGATGGTTCCAATGGTCATTTGAGTTCTCCTTGTCCGGCCCCCGGAATAACTGGGCCGCATCGTCGATTGGTTCGGCGCGTGAGCGCCAGGACGTTGACGCGCATCCTGCGCGTGGTTGGCAATTCATGCTCAGCAACGCACGTGCCTGCGAGGTGGCAAATGAACGGGACAATCGGCGAGGCGTGCGCGCGAGTGCGACGGTCGGCGCGACGAAGTGGGGAGGGCTTTGTGACGACGCAAAAAGCCGCGCCTGTGGCGCGTATTCGTAGCGTGATTGCGTGAGGAGAGCGTGGGGGGCGTGCAGCGGCAAGCGCGTCATGCTCTGTCAGGTCGATCAACGCGCGTTGGAACCGAGCACGCGATTGTCATGCCGCATGCCGCGCTCTCTGCGGCGCGAGCCGCCGCATCAGCCGATTTTGCTCAGGCTGTCTGCGTCACCATGAGAACGACAGACGTGGCCGATCGATTCGACCACGCCAACACGACGCATTAACGATTCAGTCGCTCGCCGCGCCAACCCCACGTCCCCCTCAGTGCCGCGGACGTCTCCAATGCGGCATATGCAGGTGCTGGTGAGTCAGCCAGTGGTGCAGCATCCCTTCGCCGTCGTGTTCGCGCCTGTACATTCTCGATTCGAAAATAGACAAGGCGAGCAGCACGATCAGGCCTATGGCAAGTCCGACCAGACCCGCGATCGCTTCAGCGTCCATGACAGTCTCCTCTCACAAGCGGCCGTGATTTCATAGTAGCTCACGCATCGCGAAATGACAGGGGCGGTAAGCGTGGCGCAGCGTCGCGTATCGTGCTTTGCGGGTAGACTCACGGCGCTCCGGTGGCCGCATGACCGCCGCTATCCGCCTACGTTTGGAGAAATGACTACTATGTTGCGCGTTCCGATGATTGCCTTGCTGCTGCTCGCCGGTCTTGCCGGCTGCGCGGACAATCCGTCCGGCCACCATCAAGGCCCGCCGCAAGATCCCGCCGATTATCACGGCGTCCCCACCGATACACGTCCGCCGTCGATGGTGCCTGCCCCCGCCGCGCCTTGAGGAAGCGAGGGCGCTGGCAGAGAAAGGAGGCGAAGCACCCGGCGCGGGCACGCCGGTGCTTCTGACCCGCGCAGACTGTTCGCGCGGAGAGCGCGGGCTGAGATGATTCTAGACGAGCGTCGCGGGCGATATGTATGCGCTTGTTTCAAGCCGTAACGGTGTGCCGCAATGCGAAATGAATTGTGCGCCTGGTGACGCGCGCAAGCACAAATGCGCGGCTTCTCCGGGTTTTGCCCGGCGACGACGTTCACGCCGCCGCGCCTCCCGCACCACGCACGACACTCGGCAAATACCGCGCAAGCGTGATGCCGCGTGCGGCCATGAAGATCATCATCGCGGCCCATAGACCGTGATTGCCGTGCAGCGCCAGCAATGCCGAGGACGCCGCCACGAACAACGCCAGCGACACGATCATCGAGATCATCAGTTCGCGCGTGCGGGTCGCGCCTATGAACACGCCGTCGAGCAGAAAGCCCCACACGGAGACCACCGGCGAAAGCGCGGCCCACGGCAGGTAGGTTTCGGCGGCAGCGCGCACCGCGGCCTGATCGGTCAGACGTTCGACAATCCACGCGCCCGCCCCCCAGTACACCAGCGCAAAACACAGCGCGCCGAGCGCAGACCATAGCGCGGTGACCTTGACCGCCTGCGCGAACGCGTGCCGGTCGCGCGCGCCGATCGCTGCGCCGACGAGCGCCTCGGCGGCATGCGCGAAGCCGTCGAGTCCATAGGCCATGAAGGTCTGGAAATTGAGCAGCAGCGCATTCGCGGCGAGCGTCGCGTCGCCTTGCCGCGCGCCGAGGTGCGCAAACCAGCCGAACGACGACAGCAGGCACAGCGTGCGCACGAAGATGTCGCGATTGAGCACGACCAGACGCTTGAGCGCCGCCGTGTCGAACAACGCGGCGCGGCTCAGCGCGGGCAGGCCGCGCGGTCGGCCGTGCCAGAGCAGCGCGGCGCCGAGCACGAAGCCGAGCGCGTCGGCGGTGGCGGTGGCCGCGCCGATGCCGGCCACGCCCCAGCCGAAGCCGTACACGTAGAGCAGCACCGCCACGATGTTCACACTGTTGATGAACACCTGCGAGAGCAGCGCGAGCCGCACTCGCTGCGTGCCGAGCAGCCAGCCGAGCACCACGTAGTTGCCGAGCGCAAGCGGCGCGGCCCAGATTCGCGCCTGGCAGTAGATGCGCGCGTGCCGCTGCACCGCGTCGCTGCCACCGAGCGCGCGCAACGTGTAATCGATCAACGGGAGTTGCAGCGCCAGCACCGCCATGCCGATGGCGAGCGCCATCAGCAGCGCGCGAATGACGGTGTTGCGCAACTCGGCGTGATCGCCCGCGCCGTGCGCCTGCGCGACGAGCCCGGTGGTGCCCATGCGCAGGAAGCCGAAGCCCCAGAACACGAAGTTGAAGAACAGCCCGCCGAGCGCGACGCCGCCGAGATATGAGGCGCCGTCGAGATGACCGGCGACAGCGGTGTCCACCGCGCCGAGAATCGGCTGCGTCAGGTTGGCGAGGACGATCGGAAAGGCGAGCGTCAGCACCCGGCGATGCCAGCGCACTGGAACAGCGGACGCGGGCGCATCGGCGCCGCGTGCGGCTTCGCTCAAGTGCGTTCCTGCACGCACACCCACGGCGACACCACGACCGCCCAGAGGTCGGGGTCGCGCGCGGCGAAATCGGCGGCGGTCTCCGCCTGCACGCGCTCGACGAGGCCGGCGGACAGCCATTGCGTAACCTGGGTGGTGTCGTCGCCGGCGATCGCTTCGGCGACGCTCACCAGATCGAGATCGCGTGCGACGCGCAACAGCATGCCGCGCGCGAAAAAGCGTTCGAGTTCGGTCCAGCCGATCTTCGCGGTCTCGGCAAGCAGCTTGGCGTACAGCGGGCTGTGGGTGCTGTGGGTGGCGTCGTTGGAAGTCATCGTAAGCGGGTTCTGACGGGGCCGTTACTATAAACCATCGGCGCGGGCCGCCAAGGCGGCGCGCGTTCCGGTACGCTTGGGGTCTTTCGAAAATCGATTCTGAACCTTCATGTCACTGGATTCAACGATGCCCGTCGCGGGCACGCAAAGCGGCGCCGTGAGCGACGCCACGCTCACACGCGCCGACGTGGGGCGCCTGCTCGCCGCGCGCCACGCCGATGCCGGCCAACCCGCGCCGCTTCATTTCACCGACTGCGATTTCGAGGGCACCGATCTGTCGCGACTCGATCTGCGCGGTGCGCAATTTCATCGCTGCACAATCGCCGAGACTTCCTTTTTCGGCGCGGCGCTCTCGCATACCCGCTGGGTCCGTTGCCGTGGGCGCGAGGCGGATTTCGGCTCGACCGATCTGGTCGACGCCACGTTCGAGTCGAGCGATCTGAACAACACCAGCTGGCGGCGCGCCAGGCTCGCGTCAGCGTCGTTTCGCGGTTGCAAGCTGACCGGCGCGAATTTCGAGGCTTGCACGGCGTTGGGGTTGAGCTTCGCCGACACCCTGCTGGTGGGCGCGCATCTGCGCGGCCTGTCGTTTCGCAAGGCGACGCTGCAGCAACTCGATTTCTCCGACGCCGACCTCGCCGGAGTCGATTTCCGCGAGGCGGTTTTCGATGGCGGCAGCCTTAAGGATGCGCATCTGAAGGGCGCGCGTTTCGACGGCGCGGACCTGCGCGAGGCGGATCTCAGTGGCGTGCGGCTCATCGATGCCGCGCTTTTCAAAGGCGCGACGATTTCGCATCAGCAGGCCGCGGTGCTCGTCACCGAACTTGGCTTGCGAGTGATGTGAATTCTGCTTTCAGTTTCCGGCCAGCCGGATTCATTAATACGGACAAGCCAAACGATTGCGCGCCGGTATTCGTCATTCGAATGCCGAACTCAGAAGGTCGTTTGAATTCCAGGTCGAAATTCATCGGTTGATTTGATACCATTGTTATTCCGCTGTCCGCGAATTTTCTTATGAACAAATAAAGTTTTTAATTCGGACGCGATTATTGATTAATCCATTTGTTTGGTGCGTTGGCGCACCAAGGTTACGCAAAGCGTTAAGCGTCGGTTTAAGGCTGTACCGATTAGTTAAAATCGGCCAGAAGCCTTTCCTCAGGCCATTGGCGCAAATTTTTCCAGAGCCTTGGTTTGTGCGGTTCACCCCGGCATTGACGGTTTCGACCAGCGACATCGATTATCTCGGCCGTCGAAGCGCACGGCGGTTTTAGCCGGTTTAATCCCGACAATTTTTGTTCCCGGCATGCGGATTCCGTACGCCGCGTCACATTAACTGCGAAATTAATCGATTGCGCATGTAAATGGGGATTGTTACATTCCGTTCTGGCGCATGGTGAACCGGTCCTTTGCCGATATGCGCCGAACCCCCGTTAGCCCGGCCTCGTGCCGGGCTTTTTTTCATCCGTTGGCCGCACGAGTCACGGCGGATTCACAGGTGCAATGGATCATGAAAGATTATCTTTTCATCGCGCCGGCCATGACCTGGTTGATCATTTTTCTCGGCGTCTGGCCGATCGGACTCAGCGTGCTGTTCCGCTTTGCCGCGCGCATCGACCCGCGCTCCGGACGCTGGCGGCGCCGCTAATGCGCGCGGCGCGCGGCGCAGCGGTGCGTATGCCGCTGCCGCTGTTATTGCTTGCAGCGAACCACCATTGACCGGTTTTTCACATTCGCACCGAAAATGCCGCCGACCGAGCCGCCTGAGGTCGCCCCGTTGTCGACGTCTTTCGACACGACGTCGTAGCCGTAGTTGCCGCAGACTTCGCCCGCCTGCTTGTAGCACTCCGCCCAGCTGGAGCTCGCGTCACTGCCACTGCAGTTGATCGCGAAGCCGGTATCGCCGCTCGGCAGGTAAGTCATGGTGGTGGTGCTGGAGCAGCCGCCGAGGCTGCCCAACGTCAACAGGCCGAGACCGACCGCTGCGGCCGTCGCGACGGCCGCCAATGCGCTCTTCATTGCAGATTCCTTACAGGTAACGGAGAAAGACGCGGCGCGAGCCGGGTCTTTCTGGATTGAGCGCTTTATAGCACGACAGGTTCCCACGCTCCGATTGCAGGGCGCATGCCCGGCACGGCGCAGGCGTGCGGAACAGCGGTCCGCAGGAGCGTCGAAGCACGCGGCCGATACGCTGACGGCGCGTGGCGCTTCGCATGCGTTCAGCGCGGGGGCAACGCCTGCGACGGGTCGATCGACCGGCCCTGATAGCGCAGTTCGAAATGCAGCATCACGCGGTCGGTATCGGTGTCGCCCATCTCGGCGATTTTCTGGCCGCGCTTGACCGATTCGCCTTCCTTCACTAGCAGCACGCGGTTGTGCGCGTAGGCGCTCAGATACTCCGAATCGTGTTTGAGGATCAGCAGATTGCCGTAACCGCGCAAGCCGTTGCCCGCATACACCACCGTACCGGACGCCGCGGCGACGACGGGCGTACCCGCTGCCGCCGAGATGTCGATGCCCTTTGAATTGGCACCGTTAAAGCGCCTTATCACTGTGCCGTCGGCGGGCCACACCAGCGAGATCGTCGACGCCGGCGCGCTTTCCGCCGGTGCGGGGCGCGGCGCCGCCGACGCGCTGCGCACCGCACCGCTCGCCGATGCCGCGCCGCCAGGCGGCGCGACGCGCAGCACCTGGCCGACCTCGATGCTGTCCGGATTCGTCAGGTTGTTCCAGCGAACGATGCTTTGCACCGATTGCCGGTTACTGCGCGCGATCTTCGACAGCGTATCGCCCCGTTCGACCTGATAGAAGCCTGGCCCCACCGGCGCGGACCCGCACGCGGCGAGCACGGCCAGCAACGACGTGCAGGCGAGTCGTTTCATCATTGTTGTTGTTCCCGGCATTGGACCTCGCAAAGCGCTGCCGCGCGCCGATCCCGATCACGCGGCAGGTAGATGCAAAGCGTCCGATTCTAACGGTTTTGCACTGCAGCATCCAAAAACGGTGCGACAGGGCGGACCTAAGCGGTGGGCGACGCGGCGCGGAATGTGATGCGGGGCGGCCGCCGGGGTCGCGAAAACGGGCGACTGAAGTCCGTGAGACGTCGTCAAGGCGGGGGCCAGAAAGCTGCTGCAGAAAGCGGCTGCCAAAGCCTCGCCGGCCCCTGATTCTCAAGCCGTCTTTTCGACGTTGATGCGCAGCGCCGCCGTCTCGGTTTGTCCCGGTTCGAGCCAGCGCAATCCCATCCCGTTGTGGATCGCGTCGGGCAGACCGAGCCAGGGCTCGACGCAGTAGAAGTCCGACTCGGCGGCTTCGGTCCATGTCGTGACCGCGTACCAGGGCACTGAGCCCGGCCGTTGCAGATCGATCGTGACAACCCTTTCGAGGCCCGGCGCGACGAGCCGCACCGGCCGATCCGGCGTGCCGGCGAGGCAATGGAAGCGGTCGTGGATGCGCGCTTCGTCGAGCGTGTAGCGCGCTTCGCCCGGCTCCGCGGCGCTGATCGAGCCATCGGCCTGCTGGTAGCGCCGCTCGGTGCGCGGCAGCTCGATCGTGGTTTCTCCCCGCTGCGTGTGCGGCAGCGTGAAGTAGAAGTGATGGCCGGCGTAGTAGGGCAGGCGCGCGTCGCCGGTATTGGTGGTGGTGAACGTGACGTCTAGCGTGCGCGCATCGACGAGGCTATACGCCGCCTCGAAACGGAAGCCGAACGGATAGCCGCCGCGAGTCGCTGCGCTGTCGCTCAGGATCATGCGCAGACCGGCGCCGTGGACATCGGCGTGCGCTTCGAACGGCAGGTCGCGGGCGAAGCCGTGCATTGGCAGCTCGCGCACGGTGCCGCTGGCGTCGCGCCAGAAGCCGATCTTGCCATCGACGCGATGCCGGCCAAGAAACGGAAAGAGCAGCGGATTGCCGCCGCGGATCCGCGCGGGCTGGCTCCAGTCGGCGTGCTCTGGCCAATGGATCACCTCTTCCCCGTCGATCGTCCACGACAGCAGACGACCGCCGGCTTGCGGCGAAAAGCGGAGCACGGAGGCGTCCTGGGCGATCTCGAGAATGTCCTGTTGCGGGGAAAGCGGCATGGTCGATGAGCTGGTGAGTGAGGGTTGAAAGCGGCGACGCCGCGCGGGCGTGGTTTGCTGCGGCCCGCGCAGCGGGTGTCCGGCGCCACGTGAGAAAAGGATTTTGCTCTGCTTTGCGCTACGGGGAAACCCTTCTGGGGAAATTGCGGGTGTCGCGAAAAGGCGATCCCTCACGATAATTCGTCTGACTGCCCGGTACTCCGGCTACCGGGCGAGATCGGCTCAGGAGGCGTTATGGATCTCGCAATGGCAATGGGTTTGGCTTTGTTCGGCATGTTCGCGGCAAGCACGTTCTACTTCTTTCACAAGCTCGAAAGATGATTGCGGCATTCTTTGCGCGTAGCCGCCGGGTCGGGGCGGGCCTCGCGCGGATCTGATCCAAGCTTCGTCTTACCGGCATCATTCATCTGCGCTGAACCCCAAGGCCGCTTCGGCAGCCCGTTCCTTTGCCGCAGCGTAACAACCGTTTCCAGTTGTGACGCAGCGCATCAATCTTTCCCCGAATGTGATTTCGACGCTTGGCGCTGACATTGCAGCCAGGCATAATCGGTGCGCTTTTGCTCGCCCGATTTCCCTTTCGCGGCGTGCATTTACCTCACATTTTCCTTACAAGGATCGCCGCGTGAACCTGTCGTTTCTGATTTTTCTGAGCGTGCTGCAGGGCGTCACCGAACTGTTCCCGGTGAGTAGCCTCGGTCATACGCTGCTCGTGCCCGCCCTGTTCGGCGTGCATATCGACAAGCATGCGCCGCAGCTGCTGCCGTTCCTCGTCGCACTGCACCTCGGCACCGCTTTCGCCCTGCTGTGGTATTTCCGCAAGCGCTGGTGCGCGCTGGTGCGCGGCTTCTTGGCGTCGTTCGGCGGACGCCGTAACGACGACGCGCACATGATGTGGGCGCTGATCATCGGCACGATTCCAGCCGGACTGGTCGGGCTGCTGCTCGAAAAACGCCTCGAGCGGATTTTTCACGACTTGCGAATCGTCGCGATCGCGCTGATCGTCAACGGCGTGCTGCTGTGGTTCGGCGATCGCCTGCAACGTACGCGCGCGCATCAGTCGCCGGAAAAGCTGACGTTTCGCCAGGCGTTCTTTGTCGGCCTCGCGCAGATCGGCGCGCTGATCCCGGGTTTCTCGCGCAGCGGCCTGACGATGATCGCCGGCAATGCGGCCGGGCTGACCGCGGAGAAGGCGGCGGAGTTCTCGTTCCTGCTCGGCACGCCGATTATCTTCGCGGCCGGCGTGCTGGAATTGCCGAAGCTGTTCCATGCGCCGGGCCAACTCGCGGACGCGCTGCTGGGTGGCGTGCTGACTGCGATCGCCGCGTATCTCAGCGTGCGTTTCCTGATGCGCTATTTCGAAGGCCGTGGACGCCTGGCGTCGTTCGGCGTGTACTGCGTGATCGCGGGAATCGTGTTCCTCGGCTGGTTTGCGCTGCATCCGCAACCGGTCTGAGCGTGTTCGGCATGGCGTTCGCGGACGCGCGCGCGGGGTGCGATCGGTTATAATCCGGGCCCGGCTCAAGTTGCCGGGCCCGTTTGTTGGTGCGTGTGGATGAGTTTCGTGAGAGGCCTTGGCGAGGGTCGCCGGATCGAAGCGGCCCAGAGCGCGTGGCACCGGGTTTCCGGTCGCCGGCCCGGTCAGTTACAATTTCGATATGCATGAAACCTGTGGCTCGTGCGAGCCCAGATTCCAACATACCCCGTACGCGGGTTTTTCATTGCGGGCGATGCACGTTGTGCGTGGTTGTTGCGTCGTCTCACTTCATTACGGCAGTAGCTCAGCTGGATAGAGCATCGGCCTTCTAAGCCGAGGGTGGGGGGTTCGAGTCCCTCCTGCCGTACCAGTAAAATCAGGCACTTAGCCCGGTTCTACGAGCTGGGCTTTTTGCTATCTGGCGCCTATGTAACCGGTGTGTAACCGGAATCGGCGCGTGTCCCTCGCCTCGAATCGAAAGTCCCACGCTGCCCGCGGAAAATATTTGTGCCGATAGCTCGCTGCCGGTAACATATCCGTTTGTGCGCGGCGCGCAGAATTGCACTTACTTGCAACGCCGATATCCGCCCCTAGATTAGAAAAAAACCTGCTCCCCCTTATGGGAGTAAAAACAACTATGCCGTTAGATGCGCTTCACCCCGTCGCGGGAAATCATGCAATCCAGACCGCTGCATTTGTCGTGGAATGGGCTACGCCCTTGGACACGCAGGTGTTGAGGGCTGTGCGTGGTTTGGCGGAAAAGCTGCGCTCGTCTTTCCCGATAGTGCAGGAACATCAGATTGCCACTGTGCAGATTGACCTGAGAAAGCCGCATCATTCGCCGATAAAAGGCTTGAAGGGAAAACCCGGCCCAGGCAGCCACCGGCAAGGTGGCCACGCGTCCGAACTTGGGGCGGTTCTGTTTGCCAGCGCATCGGCTCTCCCGACAGGCCAGGTCGGTCGAACCCTGCAGGTGAATCGGGACAACTGCGTGGTTGTCGTCAACGATTACACTCGCTGGGACACCGTTTGGCCGCAGGTTGTGAACTGGCTTGGGGTCGTACTACCTACAGTGCTGGCAGGTCGCGCAATGACGGCGTTCACGTTGCAGTTCCATGACGTCTTCAATTGGAAGGATGACCCGGCGCTGTTGGACTTGCGCGAAGTGTTTGCTCCGAACTGCCCGTACCTGCCTCCTAACTGCTATGACTTGAGAACGTTGTGGCATTCGCATCATGGCTTCATGGAACAGGTTGTCGAACCTGCGCAGGGGACAGTCTTGGACAACGTCAACATCAACGTCCAAGACGTCGGTGGTTCGCAACGGCAGATTAGCGCGATGTTGACTCACAGGATGGGCTACGGAAACCTGGTTTGGGGAACTGGGGCCATCCCTGCAATCGAGGCAGCGGCACCGTGGCTACATGCCCGGAACAAAGCAAGGCTCAACCTTCTGCTAAGTGATGCCGTTAAACGGATGATTGGGTTAAATGGAAATCAAGGAGGAGTGCAATGAAACTGTCTGCGATTACTTTCGTTGCTGCATTCTTCGCGCTCGCCACGCAACCGACTATCGCGAAGGATTGGTCAGCATCAACGGACGGAACGTCGTCGGCGTACGTCCAGCATACAAGCTCGTTCGCACCGTCATACATCAACGAGGGTGAATCCACGGCTACAGAGATTGGTCAGCTGACCCCGCAACAGCCGGTGGTAGACCGCGCGGAAACTGTTCGCATTGAACTGAATTCGTACAGTAATTATGTTGACGATTGGGATGGTGACGGTGCCGCAGCACCAAACAAAAGCCATGTGACGGACGCCATCGCATTTCTGGACAAAATTCCGAGTGGCTACCCTCTGCCGAAGACCATGCTGTCTGCTTCAGGCGCAATCGGTCTTTATTGGGACCATCCGGCACTGTTCGCTGATATCGCGTTCGAGGGTGGCAATGCGTTCTCTTTCTTCGCTCGCGACAAGCGCACGAAAGACGAAGCATTCGCAGAAAACGTTGCTCTTACTGACCTGAACCCTGCTTGGTTCGCGGAACACCTCAAGAATCTCCGGGAAGCATAGATTTGGATATGGAAGTAAATCGGTGCCAGGCATTCTTTCAATCGACAGACCCGCAGCAGAAAGTAAAAGAACTGCAAAAAGTCGGAAATGAGGAAGCGGTGCGCTGGGAAGCCCTAAGCGCATCGCAACACTCACCCGGTCCGGTAGCAGCAGGTGAGGTCGTCTGCCGACAGGTAACCCATCCAACGTTCTTCGACTCGGAAACAGGCAAACTGAAACCGACGGCCTTTGACGACGTCAGCAATAAGGGGCTGTCGGTTGACCGCCTGAGCGTTGCCACGGAAAAAGAAATTGTCGAACGTGGGGAAGCGCGCAACGCGGAATGGAACGCGAAGTTTTCCGATAAGCCCAGTCGCACGCTTCACTCTCTCGGGCACATACACGTTAACGAATTGCGCGCGCTGTTTGTCGGGAATGAACGTGCGTTTGGCATTTACGATACAGCGCTCGAAACGAACAGGTCACATGCCGACGTTTGTCAGCTTGCTTCGGGCGGGCCGCAGCAGGCGCGCAGCATTAGAGCGTCGCTGTTTGAAATGACCCGTTGTGTCCCTGTCGACGCGCAGGCATAGTCTGGAAGTGAACGCGGCGAGCACAATCGTCTATAGACAACATCGGGAAGCTCGCGACCGCGCTCGAAAGCACAGGCAAGATCATCGACACGCCGACGCCCGTTAGCTGTTGGACGCGCGGGAATCCTCGTTGACACGACACAGCTAATCGGTGGCCGCAATTTTTCCCTTCCGAAGGTCGCTTGTTGGGATGGTGCGTCGGTTCGTTTCGACGCTCGCTCACCCCTATCTCACCCCGCAATTCCCCCCGTCGCAATCATCGACAGTCGCCGGTCACACAAGTCCTGTCCGACGGGCGGATCGTTCGCGAC
>NZ_NPIH01000048.1 GCF_012275575.1 Paraburkholderia sp. SG-MS1
TCAGGCAACAAGCCCGGCAGACAATCGCGCTTGCACACGCCGTACTTCGACACGTCGTCCTGCGAGATCAGCAGTTCGTCGGGGGAGAGTTCGAGCGCCAGCGTCGGCGAGGCGGCCAGCGCGGCGAGGATCGGCGGCCGGAATGGCTGGGCGGCGGGATAGTCGGCGGGATCGCCGACATGCAACGTGCCCAGCACGTAGATCGTAGTCGTGCCGCGCGTGGCGACATAGAACGGCATGCGCGCCGGCTGCGTGCGCACCGGGCCGCTCGCGGTGGTGCCGGGCGGCGCAGGCGACGGCGGCGGCGGATTGAAGCCCGGCACGCTCGCGCG
>NZ_NPIH01000049.1 GCF_012275575.1 Paraburkholderia sp. SG-MS1
GCTCAGCCCCAGCCGATGCACCGCGTACGGCACATACACCGCCTGCAGGATAAAGAAGCCGAGGTTGAAGAACACCGCGGTCGCGAGCATCGGCCGCAGCAACTCGTCGCGCAGCACGAAGCGTGTGCCGTCGCGCAGTTCGAGCATGAAGTGGCGCGCGGGAGCGGCCGCGCGCGGCGGTTCGCGCAGTCCCGCCAGCAACGCGACGGCCAGCGCCGACAAGGCCGCCGCGCAACCGTAGGCCCAACCCGCGCCAATCCAGCCGACCAGCAAACCACCGACCGCCGGCCCCCCGG
>NZ_NPIH01000005.1 GCF_012275575.1 Paraburkholderia sp. SG-MS1
CGCCTCGCGCGACAGCGGGCGCGGCCAGAGTGCAGGCGCGGGTGCGGAAAAACGCCCGATCGGCGGAGGTAGGCGCAAGCCGGCCCCGATCCCGCCGCGCCTGTTCACCCAACCCCGCCCGCCTTCAGACCTTGACGCCGCCTGTGCGGCGAGCCGCATGTGAAGCCGCCGCCGGCGCGCTCTGCAGTTCGCGCTTCCTTGCATCGACCACCGCGAGCAGCGTGGCGACCAGCAACGCGAGCAGCACCGTGACCATGATCGGCACGAGCACGTCGATGGTCAGCCCGAAAATCACCGTGCTGGTGGCGACCGCGAGGCCGGCGTAAGAGGCCGCGCGGATCGCCGGGTCGGGCGAATGCCGGTGCCGCCAGAAATAGACCGAGATCCCATAGTAGAACAGCAGCAGGCCCGCCACGCCGATCGCGCCCATCTCGGCAAGCGCCGAGAAAAAGTCGCTATGGGCGCGCTCGTTGACGATCTCGGCCTTCACTTCGCCGCGTTTGGCCATCACGCCCAGCTCCTCGGCCAGATGTCCCTTGCCGACGCCGTACACCGGGTGATGCATGAAAATCAGCCGTGACGCGTTCCACAGCTGCAGGCGCAGACCCACCGAGGTGTAATCCTCGCCCTTGTGCATCATCGAGACGTCGGTCGACACTTCGCTCAGGCGCTTCTGGATGCGCTCCGTCGACAGCAGCGTGCCGGCCACGAGCACGATCGCCAGCGTCGCGATCAGCAGACGCTTCTTGTGCGCAAACCACTGGTACTGCATGCCGAGCAGCAGCACGAATACGGGCACGGCCAGCCAGCCGCCGCGCGTGCCCGACAGATACGATGCGTAGCCGCCCGCGACCAGCGCGAGCACCCGCGGCATCAGCACGCGCCAGTCGCGCGGCTTGTCCCAGCCGAGCGTGAAGACCGACAGGAAAGCGAGCAGCAGCGCGGTATCGCCGAATGGAATCGCGTTCGTGTACGAATTATTCAGGCGATTCGCCTCCGTCCAGCCGCCGGGGGGCTGATCGACGATCGCCCAGAGTCCGACCGCCAGCGCGCCGGCCGCGCAGCCCCAGCCGATCATGCGCAAATTGCGCGATGGCAATTGCCGCAGCAGCAGGAAGATCGGCAGCGCGAGCACGAAGCGCGACAGCGCGTCGAATTGCCGGGGCAGCCAGTAGCCGAAGAGCAATTGCTGCGCGCCGACCGCGACGACCAGCGCCAGCATGCCGATGGTGAACCAGCGGTAGGTGCGCAGCGCCGAAAAATAGCCCGGCATGCGCCGGTTGGCGACGGCGGCGCCGAGCGCCAGCGCGAGAATTGCGAAAAAGCAGTAGCCGGTGCCGCCGCGCCACATCAGATTGACCGCGGGCGCGAGAAACAGCAGGGCTGTACAGAGCCAGACCAGACTGGAAGCAAAAATCATAGGGCAACGATTTGTATGAACACTACCGTTCCGGTGGTGGAGTTGCTGGGGGAGCCGGACCATTGAGAGACGTTTTTTCAAGACGGTAGAGCGAACGGGATTATAACCGTGCCCTTCCTTGCAAAAGGCCTGCGCACGCGCGCGGAAAGGTGCGGTAAGACGCAGGCGCGGCACGGCGCGGCGAATCGGCGGGTGAAGGGTGCGAACGCAAGGCGGCGCAGCGCTTTGCGCTCGGCGTGAGTGGCCCCCACCTGGCTGCGGCACGCCGGCCGGCGCCCCGGTATTTGTCGTACGGGCGCCCTGCGGCGGTACAATCCCGCGAAACTCATGGCCGGCGCGCGGGGCATGCCGTGCCCGCACCCGGCTCAACGGACCGAATCGATGTTCTCAATCATCATCCCCACCTGGAACAACCTGCCTTACCTGCGCCTCGTGATCGAGAGCCTGCGGCGTCACTCGACGCACGCGCACCAGATCATCGTGCATGTCAACGATGGCTCGGACGGCACGCTCGCGTGGGTGCGCGACGAGGGCATCGAACATACCGCATCGCCCGGCAACATCGGCATCTGCCACGCGGTCAATATCGCCGCGGCGCGCGCGACGCGCGATTACATCGTCTACATGAACGACGACATGTACTGCTGCCCCGGCTGGGACGACGCGCTCGTCAAACGCCTCGCCCAGATGCCCGCCGACAACCTGTTCATGCTGTCCGGCACGATGGTCGAGCCGGTCGACTCCGGCAATCCGTGCGTGGTGGTGCGCAACTTCGGCCGCGACGTGGAGACTTTCCGTGCCGACGAACTGGTCGCCGCCGCGCCCGGCATGGCGCGCGCCGACTGGCGCGGCGCGACATGGCCGCCGACGCTCGTGCATCGCGACTGGTGGTACAAGGTGGGCGGCTATAGCAGCGAATTGAGTCCCGGCATGAGCAGCGACAACGACTTTTCGATGAAATTGTGGGACGCTGGCTGCCGCGTGTTCCTCGGCGTCGGCGACAGCCTCGTGTATCACTTCCAGCAGAAAAGCACCGGCAAGGTCGTCAAGAACGACGGGCGCCGTCAATTCCTGAACAAGTGGGGCATGACCCAAGCCACGTTCGACCGCTACTATTTGCGGCGCGGCACGGCTGTCGAGGGCGGCGCGGCGGTGAGCGAGCCCGAGCGGACGGGGCGTCTGCGCCGCGCGCTGTTGAAGTCGCGAATCAAGCGGGCGTTCAGCTGACGCGGCCTCGTCGTGCGCAAGCGGGCGTGCGGTCAAACGCGAGCGCCCGAACCTCCTCGGCTACGCGTCGGCCCGCAACGACAGTCCGCGCCAGTCACGCACGCCCGTCATACGCCGCCCGTCACCAGCGGCAGCACCGTCAGATCAGGATGCGTGCCGTCGACGATGCTGCGTCCCACATGCACCCCTTCGTAGAGCGCGTCGTCCTTGCTGGCGAAGCTTTCGTCGCCGTCCGCATGGAACGGCACGGCATGGCCGGGAATCGCCGGATCGGCGCCCGGATGACAGACATAGCCGACATACGTGTAGCGCTTATCAGCGGTGGCTGACGGGTTGGCATCGTCGGGCGGGGTCTTGGGTAGAAGCGCCACGTGAATTTCGAAGCCCTCGTATTCCACCATTCGCGAGGGTGCGGTTTCATCGGCCATGGCCGCCTCCGTCTTGGTCGTGTCTATCAAAAAGTCTAGGTGATCCGCGCGCGAAACGCGCTCGAAGACGGATACTGCAAAACCACTACGGCTTGATCGCGCCAAGCTGTTCGAGCCACGTCAGATGGTCTTCGAGGTGCCAGTTCTCGACGATGCGGCCATCCTTCACGCGGTCCAGATCGAACGCGTGGAAATCGACGGTCTGGCCGTGGCCTTGCAGGTTCTAAACTGACCGGTGAACTGTCCACGCAAATGCAGATGGACTGACGCGCGCTCGCCGGCCCCACGAGGTCATCGATGTCCGCATGCAGGTCGGGCACAGCGGCATCGCTCGCGGCGCAAGGGCTCAGCGTGCCGGCGAGTCCGATGGCCAGCATGACGTGACGAAGGAGGCGCGAAACCCGTGAGGGGACATCGGTACTCCAGAGAAGTGTAAGTGTATGAAACAGATTCTCCGGCTAACGGTCACGTTTGATAAACGGCGCGACAATTGAAGGATCTTCACTTTTAATTTGAAAATGGTGGCCAGATCGGGCGCGTCTGCGCCGACGCGCCCGGGCGTTCGTCATATAGAATGGCGCGCTTTGCCCGGAAACGACCTCGCCCATGTGGTTCAAAAACCTTCAGTTGCACCGTCTTCCCGCTCCGTGGTCCGTCACGCCCGAACAGATGCACAAGTGGCTCGCGCCGCACGCGTTTGCCCCCGGCCATAGCGTCGAGATGCAAAGCCACGGCTGGGCATCGCCGCGCGACGACGATTCGCTGGTGTACGCGCTCAACGGTCAAATGCTGCTGGTGTTTCGCACGGAAAAGAAACTGCTGCCCGCGTCGGTCGTCACGCAGGTCACCAAGGCACGCGCGCTCGAACTCGAGGAACAGCAGGGCTTCAAACCCGGCCGCAAGCAGATGCGCGAACTGAAGGAGCAGGTCACCGACGAACTGCTGCCGCGCGCGTTCAGCATTCGCCGCGACACGCGCGTGTGGATCGACTGCAAGAACGGCTGGCTCGTGATCGACGCGGCTTCGCAAACGGTCGCCGACGAAGTGCGCGGGCTGCTGGTGAAGTCGATCGATCAACTGCCGCTCGGCACGGTGCGCGTCACGCAGTCGCCGGTCGCCGCGATGACCGGGTGGCTTCTCTCCGGCGAAGGCCCGGCGGGCTTCACGCTCGATCAGGATACCGAACTGCGCTCGTCCACTGAAGGCAACGCCACCGTGCGCTACGTCGGACATACTTTGGACACCGAAGATATGCGCCGCCATATCGAAGCGGGCAAGCAGTGCATGCGTCTCGCGATGACGTGGAACGACCGCGTGTCGTTCGTGCTGACGCCTTCGCTGACGATCAAGCGCATCGCGCCGCTCGACGTGCTGAAGGAAGCAAGCGACCCGACCGCGCAGAACGACGACGAGCGTTTCGATTCCGACGTCACGCTGATGACCGCCGAACTCGACCGCCTCCTGACCGATCTGCTCGACGCGTTGGGCGGTGAGCAGGGCGACGCGCTCCCGCAGGCAGCGGCGGCCTGATCCGTCGGCTGGTTCGGCAAGGACCGGCGCGTCGTGCGTTGACGCGCTGGCATCGACCCGCTGGATCAGCGATATCTGAAACCCGCGTGGTTCAATCGGGTCTTCACGCTCGGGCCGTTGCGTTGCAGGGCGGTGCGCGACAAGCTCGCGAGTCAGTCCTGAATAGCTCGATTAAATGGGTGAATTAAATATCTGTCCATTGCGTCGCTGCGCATGCCATTAACTGGAATGCGCGTCATTCGCCGAGTGCCAGCGCGCGCTTGCGTCGCAGCAACGAAGAGCGGAGCGACACCGCCGCGCCGATGCCGCCCATCGCCAACGACAGCGTCACGATCAGCGGTCCGGTTTGCGTGCGCGCCGAGAACAGCCCGACCAGCAGACCGGCGAGCGGCTGCGTCAGGTTGTTCAGCAGGATCACCACGCCGGTCGTCTTGCCGTAGTCCTCCGGCGGAATGATCCGCTGGCGCGCGCCGCGAATGTAGACGTTGAACATCTTGTCGAAGCCGACGATCAGCAGAAAGCCGAGCGCGTAACCGCTGGGCGCGGCACTCGCACCGGCGATCACGCCACCCGCGCAGATCGCCGTGAACGCAACCCGGCCGAGCATCCTCGCGGGCCATGCGGTTCGCGCGATTGTCAGCAGGATCAGCACCGTGGCGAGCGCGCCGGCCGTTTGCAGCGCGGCATAGTCGTGGTTCGATCGCGCGTGATAGCCGGTCACCATCGCGGCCGACGTGGCGAGCGTCACGCCGATCACGAGGTTTTCGGCGGCTGCGAGCAGCACGAGCTTCTTCAGGCCCGGCAACACCAGCACATGGCGCAGCGCGATGCGCAGCGGCCGGGTCCAGTGGCCCGCGAGACCGGGCGGCGGATTGCCAGGCTCGAAGCCGCTCATGCGCCGCCACAGCAGCAGCGCGCCATCGGCGGTGGCGAATAACACGCCGGTGGCGCCGACCACCCATTCCCAACGCCACCAGCCGAGCAGCAGCGCGGCCAGCATCGGGCCGAGGACGAAGCCTAACTGGTCGGCGAGTTGCGAGTAGGCGAGCACGCGTTGGAACTGCTGTGTGCTGAAGATCTGCGGCAGCATCACCTCGCGTGCCACCAGCCCCTGGCTCGTCAACACGCCGCAGATTGCCGAGAGCGCGATCAGCCAGCCGATCCCGCCAAACAGCAGGTACGCGAGCACGCCGCCAAAGCACGTCAGTGCCCGCACGGTCTGACTGACTCGCATCAATCTGAGCGGCGAAATGCGGTCGCACAGCGCGCCGAAGAAAGGGAACACGAGGTAACGCGGCAGCGTTTCGATGAAGAACGCGAGGCCCGACCACGAGACCTGACGCGTCGTCTGGAACACGACGAGCGGAACGAGAAACAGCAGAATCTGATCGGCGAGACGCGCGACAAACAGCGAGCAGAAGAAAGCCTGATGATTGACGCGCACCGTGGATGTCCAGTCGTTGAGGGGTCGACACCGATGCTATCAAAGATGGCTACGCTAGTCGCGCAACGAGGGCTGCTTACGCTGTACCGCGATACGCATGCTCCAGTTGCGCGACATCCAGCTTGACCATTTGCATCATCGCTTTCATCACGCGGCTTGCTTTCGCGGTGTCCGGATCGCGCAGCATGTCGCCGAGCGCGTCGGGCACGATCTGCCACGACACGCCGAAGCGGTCCTGCAGCCAGCCGCATTGCCACGGCTTACCGCCGTCGAGGAGCTTCGACCAGTAGTGATCGACCTCCGCCTGCGAGCTGCAATGCACGAACAGCGAAATCGCAGGGGTGAACGGAAATTGCGCGCCGCCGTTCAGCGCCATGAACTGCTGGCCTTCGATCTCGAACGTGACGACCAGCACGTCGCCTTCCGGGCCCGGTCCGGCATCCGTGTAATGCATCGTGGTGGCGATGCGCGAAGCGGAAAACACGGACGTATAGAAGCGGGCCGCTTCTTCCGCATTACCGTCGAACCACAGGCACGGCGCAATCTTTTGCATGACGGTTCTCCTCCTGCCGGGCGGATCGAGCTTGCGCTGCTTTCGCTTGACTGACGCCTAGCCGTCGCATTTCATCGTGGCCATGGCCTGCTGGATTTCTTCCGTGCTCAGATCGCGGGTGTGCGTGGCGAGCGACCACCGATGGCCGAACGGGTCCTGCAACTGGCCATAGCGGTCACCCCAGAACATGTCGGCGACCGGCATCAGGACGGTCGCGCCGGCCTCGACGGCCTGATTGAAGCTGGCGTCGACGTCCTGCACGTAGTGGTGAATCGTGACTGGCGTGCCCTTCAGCGTATTCGGGCCGAATGCCTGATGGTCGGGCCACTCGTCGGTCAGCATCAGCATGGAGTCACCAATCTTCAGGCAGGCGTGCATCACCTTGCCGCCGGGCCCCGGGAGGCGGAACTGTTCGACGGCGTTGAAGGCCTTCGCGTAGAACGCGATGGCGTCCGCGGCGTTGGCACAGATCAGATACGGAGTGAGCGAGTGCATCCCGTCGGGGATCGATTTGACAGCGGCGCTGGTCATGACGGTGACTCCTTGAAGTAACAGGTTCGCGAGTTGAAAGGCTGGCTGCGTGAGCCAGGTCTTCAACGTTACGACGAGTTCAGAGCGGTTGAATCGACACTCCGGAAAAAATATTTTCAGGGGCGGCGAGTTGCGGTAAAACCCGCCAGAACCCAATCATCCGGCTGGATTGTCGTCATCCGGCGGCGCGGGTGACGGCGGCGGCAGCACCCCATCCGGCGTGCCGAGAATGCTGATCTGGAACGTCCGTGTGGCCGCGAGCGATTGCAACGTGGCGTCCTCGGGGATGTGCTCGAAGAGCGGCAGGATCACCGAGCCGCCGATCACCGCGCGCCGGCTGTTGTCGGCTGGCCGTAAGCCCCACACGTCCTGGTAGACGACCGGCACCGTGACGCCGTCGCGCGTCGTGTTGCCGATGTACAGCATCACGTGGCCGCCGATGTAGATCAGCGTGCGAAACGCTTCGCCGTACCGGGCGAGATAGTCGAGCCGCTGCGCGGGCGTGAAGGCGGACAGGTCGACCATGCGCCCGGCGCTCATCTGCGTCGATGAATGGCGCGGCAGCCACACGCCGAACGCGGCGAAGATGCTTTGCAGTTCCGACGAACAGTCGTTGTAGAGCCCGCTATTGCCCCAGCCATACGGCCGCCCGATCAGCGTTTTCATCAGCATGGCCAGATGGCGCGGTGTGGCGGCGAGCGGCATGGGTGCGATTTGCGCTTCGCTCAGCGTGGCCGTGCGGATGAGCGCGCGGCCATCGGCATCGCGGACCGGGACGAGCACTTCGCGCAGCGCGGGGCGCGGGGTCATGTCGGCGGCGCGGTTGTCGGTCTCACTGGCGCTTCCATTGGCGGACGTTTGCCGCTCGATGGGCGCCGGCGAGTCGGACGACGACGGCAGCAGCGGCAACATCGTGCCCGCCGGCGCGTCGAAGCGGAACACGCCGCGGCTGTCGCGCACGGGCGCCGATGCGAGCGTCACCGCGCCGAGCGATTTGCCGGCCGCGGCGCGCCACGCGTCGATGAAGTGGTCGTCGGCCATCGCGACACCGTCGCTATGCACCCAGCCCTGCACATCGGGCGTCTGCACGTAATGCCACGCCCCGTCGACGCTGCTGCCCAGCACATACAACGGCGTGCCCGGCCGCGCGGCCGAAATCTGCAGGTTGTCGAACGGATAGCCTTCGCCGGCCAGACGATGGTCGTAGAACGAGGGATCGGTGGTCGGCAATTCGCGCACCATCAGGTTGGTGGTGGCCATTGCGCGGCGCCCGGGTTGATAGGCTGGCGCCTGCGTGAATTGCCCGACGTTCATGTTCTGCGCGATTGCCTCGATCCATGCCTTGTCGTGCGGGCGGAAGTTCTCGCCATAGCCGAGCGCGGCGCCGCTCCTGCCCGTGTTGTCAAATCTCGCGATGCGGCGCAGCTGCAATGCGGCAATGTCCGCGCCTTGCTGTCGATACACGCGCGTGCTCACGTAAGCTGAATTCCACGGCGATGCTGCGCTTGCACCGGTGCCGAAGTAGCGCGCGTAGAGCGCCCTGAAATGCGCCTGCTGATCCGCCGCGCTGAGGAACGGCTGGTCGTAGCCTGTGCTGTCCGGCCGGAGCCAGTGATCGACGTTCTGGTCGTAACCGGCGAGCGGAAACAGCGTGACGGTATCGACCGGTGTGTGGGCGTCGCGCGGCGGCGGGGTGCTGCACGCGGCGAGTGTCGCGAGAGCGGCGCACAGCGCGGCGGCGCGGTACGCGTTCGGCCATGAAGCGGCGAAGCGGGACAGGACGGCAACGGACATGGGGTTCGGCGTGGAGGTTCGAAGGACACGATGATAAGGTGTTCGCGACGCGCGCCGTGTTGTGCGGTGTTGTGTCGGCGCTGCGTTATGCATGCCCATGTACGGCGCTTCTGTGTTTTCATGCTGATGCGGAGCGCTCAGCGCGAGCACGCGAGCGCACGTCATGCATAGGCGGCCGCAGCCGGCCAGCATGCCGTTCGCCGTTTCATACCTGAATCCCCGCCTCGCAATGTTAGTGCGGGGCCCCTGATCAACCAAGGAGCACGACATGCAAACCAGCGCGCGCAATCAATTCTCCGGCGAAGTGGCCGAAGTCAAACACGGTGCCGTGAACGACGAAGTCACGCTGCGCACTCAGGAAGGTCTGGAGATCGTCGCGATCATCACGCATGGCAGCGCGACGTCGCTCGGCCTCGCAGCCGGCAAGAAGGCGTTTGCGCTGGTAAAGGCGTCGTCGGTGATCGTGATGGTCGACGTCGCGAAAAACCAGGTGTCGGCGCGCAACTGCATCGCCGGGACGGTGTCAGCGGTGACGAAAGGCGCAGTGAACTCGGAAGTGACGATCAGCGCGGGCGGTGCGCAGGTCGCGGCGATCATCACCAACGAGAGCGTCGAGCGCCTCGGCCTCGCGAGCGGTAAAGCGGCGACCGCGATCTTCAAGGCGTCGAGCGTGATTATTGGCGTCGATCAGCAAGTCGGTGATCGAAGGTCCGGCGCGGTGCCGGGCTTCTCGTGATCAGGCGGGAAACGGGCAAGGCCGC
Organism: Paraburkholderia sp. SG-MS1; assembly: GCF_012275575.1. Classification (GTDB taxonomy): domain Bacteria; phylum Pseudomonadota; class Gammaproteobacteria; order Burkholderiales; family Burkholderiaceae; genus Paraburkholderia. The sequence goes on from NZ_NPIH01000005.1 coordinate 9,689, forward strand.
GGCGTGCGGCGTGCAAGGCGCGGCAAGCACGGCAGGGCACCGCACCGGAGCGACAGAACGATACCGCCGCGCCGCGCAGCGACGCGCCGCACATGAACTAACCGCCCGCTTGCTTTAAACTGCACACCCTTGCTGTTCTTCTTCCGCTTTCATCACGGACGCCGTCATGTTCGAAGTCTCCTCCGCCTCGCCTCTGTCCAAAGCCGCGCATTACGACGAACTGGTCGCCCAGGCGCGCGCGCTGCTCGCTGGCGAAACCGACTGGATCGCCAACGCCGCGAATTTTTCTGCCTTCGTGTTTCATTCGCTGAGCGATCTGAACTGGGCTGGCTTTTACTTTCACGATGGCCGGGAACTGGTCGTCGGACCGTTTCAGGGCAAGCCCGCGTGCGTGCGCATCGCCCTCGGCAAGGGTGTCTGCGGCACGGCCGCACAGACCCGTCAAACCCAGGTCGTGCGCGACGTGCACGAGTTTCCCGGGCATATCGCGTGCGATGCAGCGTCGCAGTCGGAAATCGTCGTGCCGCTCGTCGCGCCGGACGGCACGCTGATCGGCGTGTGGGATGTGGACAGCCCTGTCGTCGCGCGCTTCGACGCGGAAGATGCGAAGGGGATGGAAGCGTTGTGTGCGGTGTTCGTTGAAGCGGCGTTGCCGCGCGCGGCGGCTGCGCGCTGAGCAACGAGGTAGGCGGCGCGGCAGCCGATGCGTTCGCCGCCGAAGCGCTGGGGCGCCTCGCCGAACCGATCGGCTATGCCGGGACGACGCTGAACGTGACCGCGAGCATCGCGCAGCGTTGTCGGCGGCCTCGGCGGTGAACGGCAATGTGCTGCGGCGGTCGCGTCGAGCGTCGCGTTTATCCGTTTCAATCTTTCAGATGCCGCAGCGCATCGCTGCGATGAACGGCATGCTTGCCGCTCTTATCGCTTTCTACTTCATAACGCGGGTCGGATTCCGACGCGTCGATACTTTTGCCGTCCACAGTCGTGCGAGTAGAAATGACACGCACGACCTTGCCTTGCGTCATACCTCGCGGCGTGTTCCAACTGACGCGATCGTGCAGTTTGAGATGCAGGGAAGACATGGGGTACTCCTCGATTGATGGAGGACGCAATTGGCGCACGTCGCCAAAGTGCGGAGAGGCCTTATTTCCAGTGCTCGGGCAATCGATTCGCGCGAGTCATTCAGACAGGCGCGAGCAAGCGACATGCCTCGTCATGCTCGACGTCGGCGGCCGGGAACATATCCTGCTGCACCGCATCGAAGAAGATCTCTCGCACTGGAACACAGACTTACGATGAACGATCTTTTTACCCGTCTCATGCATTTTCAGCCATCGTTGCTCGTCACTATCACGCAGGACGCCCTCCATGTCGTGTTGGCCGTGCTGATCTTTGTGGTCGGTTGGTGGCTGTCGAACCGCGTCGGCGCGATGTTCGCCAAAGCACTCGCGCGCACGCGCGCGGATCCGACGCTCGCGCCGATGCTCGCTGCGATGGGCACGTGGGCGGTGCGCGTGCTCGCGTTCATCGCGGCGCTCGGCGAAGTCGGCATCGCGACCGCCAGCGTACTGGCGGTGCTCGGCGCGGCCGGTCTCGCCATCGGTCTCGCGTTGCAAGGTACTTTGCAGAACATTGCGGCCGGCATGATGCTACTGTTGCTGCGGCCGTTTCGTGTCGGCGACGTGATCGAGGGCGTTGGCGCGGCAGCCGGGATCGTGCGCGAAGTGGGCCTGTTCACGACGCGTATCGAGCGCGGCGACGGCAACGCGGTGTTCGTGCCGAATAGCCAGATCTGGAGCAATCCGGTGATCAACTACAGCAGCGGTGGCACGCAGCGCATCGAGGTCGAAGTGGAACTGGCCGAGCGCAAGGACGTCGATGCCGCGATCGGCGAACTGAAGAAACTGGTCGCTGACGAACCGCGTGTGCTGAGCGGCGCGACGCTTGCGCCGGTCGTCACAGTCACCAGTTACCCGGACGACGGCGGGGCGACACTGCGCATCGCCGCATGGGTGCGTACGCCGGACGTGCCGCTCGCCGGCAGCGATTTACAGGCGCATGCGCAGGCCGCGCTTGAACAGGCAGGGTGCCCGGTGGCGGCCTGAGGACTGTGGTGCGCGGTTAGAGCGCGGCATATGAGGCGCGCTCGCGCGGTCCACTTTGAGTACCTTGAGCGACAAAGGCGCAGCGTTTGTGGAGCGTGGTCTACGAACCTCCTGCTGTGTTTCTGCCTCGCGCGTGCCGGGAGTTGCTTGCAGGCGTTTATGTGCCGAGTCGGCGTCGCACAGGCGCATCTGCTGTAAGCGTCGGCGAGTGAGGCAATTGCCGCGTCGACTTCGACTGCGCATGCCGCGAAACACGCCACGTCTGCGATATGCGCTTCACGAAGCTTGCGCTGCGTCGGTGCATGAGGTGAGCCGGAGCGAAGCGCTGTGTTCAGGCGCTTACTCGTCGCGCCCGTGCCGCTTGTTAAGCCCGTGGATGAGCGAGAAAGAATCGCAGCATTTCCGCCGTGGCGTCCGGCCCGGCCGGATCCGTGTACGAGCCGCGCTGACTGCCGCCGGCCCATGCGTGCCCCGCGCCGTGTATCGACCAATACTCCGCTTCGACGCCGTTTTCCGCGACGAGTCGCTGCAACGTCGCAGTACGTCTGTTGCCTGACGCACCTGCCGCCGACGGCGGGGCGACCGTCGTGGCGTTTGCCCCGAAGCTAGCAACGAGCTCACGGGCGTTCGACGGATGTACCGTCGTATCCGCATCACCATGAAACACGATCAACGGGCGCTGCGGTGCGGCGCGCGTGGAGGCGCGCGACGGCTTGGCACCCTTCATCGCGGCGAGCGCGGAGGGCAGGTCCTTCGCGCATCCGTAGGCGAGCCCCGAATGCACACAGGCGGCGGCGTACAGATCGGGTGAGGTCTTCAGCATGATGTCCGCCATCGCGCCACCCGCCGATAGGCCCGCCACGTACACCCGTGCGGCATCGACGCGATAGCGCGTCATCACTTCGCGCGTGATGCCCGCGATCAACGACGGTTCACCGTGCTCACGCTGTTGATCGGCAGGCTTGAACCAGTTCCAGCATTTCGAATGATTGGCCGCTGGCGATTGATTCGGATAGACGACGATGAAGCCGTGACGCTCTGCCATTTCGTTCATGCGCGTGCCGGCCGCGAAGTCGTCGGCATTCTGCGTACAGCCGTGCAGCATGACGATCAAAGGCATCGGCTCGTGGTTGTAGACAGCCGGCACGTACAGCTTGTATTGACGATGGCCCGCGCTGTTGCTGAAAGTGTGAGTGCTGAAGGCGCCGGGTGTGTCGGCGTCGATTGTGTAGGGGGCAGGGGCGTGCGGGCGCGCGTGGGGGTGTGCCCGAGCCTGTGCTTGTGTCTCGGTTTGGACCTCGGTCCAGGCTCGCGTCCAGTCGCTCGCCGTCGACCGCGTTTGCGCTGTCTGCGCGTGGCTCCCTTGAGCGTCGGCGCCAGCGAGCGCGCGTTGAACCGCGGCGGTCGCTTCCTGGGGACCTTTCGTACGCAGCAGATCGAAGGCGTCTTTCATCGACTTCAGGAAATCTTCGTTCATGTTCATGGTGGGTTGTATTGCCTTTGTGTGGTGGCGTGAGTGAACCGGCGACATGCCGAGGTTCAACGATGCGATCGGTCGAGCGAAACGTCTAGCTGATGCGGCCGGCAAGCACCGCTTTGACCGCCGGCGACGCGTGAAATGCGCCCAGCACGACGACCGACGCGATGGTGGCTGCCGCGAGTTCCGGTGGCACATCGGCGGCGATGCTGGCGAGGCCGAGTACGTGAATGTCGAGCTGCTCGTGCGCGGCCTGAGCAGCTTCTAGATCCCGGCGCGAGAAGTGCTGCAAGCCGAGCACCATCGCGCGTCGCGTCACGGTTTCCGTGACGACCTGCGCGTGCACGGCAAGCTGATTGCGGATCGCCGTGCGGATCAGGTCGGTGCGATTCGTGTAAAAGCCTTCTTCGACCAGCAGATCGATCTGGCCGAGGTCGATCGGTCCCAGGTTGATGGTGATTTTTTCGGTCTCGCCGCCTTTGGGGCGGGCGCTGTCGACTAGATTGAGTTTGGGCACTTTAACTCCATACGGATTCCGGACGCCATCCAAATAACATCCAATGGGATGGTTATACGCCCTGAAACCGGGGGTGGTCAAATGGGTAATTGAGGGCCAGACGGAGAGTCGGCGTATCGGGAGATTCCGGTTGTGGAGGTGCCGTCGGGGCCACATTGACGAAACCGCAGCATGATGCCGGGCATGGTCGAAGCCCACCACGCGCGGCGTACCGTAGTAACGAATGCTGGCTACCGCCTTGGCATCGACGCGTTCGTTCGAGTTCGCCACGAGAAGTGACAGAGGCATAGAACGTGATGAACACGCGCCTGCTCAACGACGGGTTCATCGACGAGGACGTATCGCATGTCCGGCTCGGATTGCACGGCTCGGCGCAATCGCGAGGGGCGGGCGGCGACTGGAAGTCCCACTTGGGAAATCAATAGTTCAACGTGCCTGCCGATGATTGTTGCCCTGGGCTTGGTAGCGGGTCCATACTGCCCCGTCGAGTCGGGGCGACGGTTACTGCATTAGTTCAGTCGTGCAGCGGGCGCCACCAAAGAAGTGGTCGGAGCTTATCGAATCTCTTCTATGTTGCTCGCTTTAAGCGGGCTGTAGCATGGTTGCTTCAGTGATTGAGTGTCTGAAGTGCGTCGCGCAGGATATTCGATTTCTTTCATTATCGTAAATATGATTAGTAGTCTTGGATTGTTAATCTTCATTAACTGAAAGTGACCGTTTTATTTCTATAAACTCGCGAAGCGTTTGCAAGGAATGGAAATCTATTTCCGTGTGGTCGCCGGAAGTGTTGAGGGCGGTGGCAATCTCCGTCGTGCGTTTGCCCGGGCTGCGCTGTGTCTCTGCACGGTCTGCCTCATTATGCTGAACGTCGCTCCGATTGCAGGCACTGACGTCGACAACTCGACTCAGCGTAACAAGCCTCTCTTTTCAAAGGCACGACTGTAGTCGAGTTGCTCGAGCGGATCGCTCTGTATGGCGGTGCGCTCACGAAGGTAGCGGTACCCGACTACGTTTCGATTCGTCATGCCACGGGTCCTGAAGGATGCGAGCACCGGCTACGCGAGCATTGTGCGCAGTTGTTTCATCTGCTGCCGTGCAGTTCCAAATTCAATTTGATCGAGACCATCTGGACAGCAAGCAAGTACTGCTGACTTCAGTTCGTCAATCGGGGAGCGGGGACCCTGGACGAAGAGTCTTCGGGCGCGCTCGTCGTATGCGGTAAAGATTTCAAATCAACTCTACGAAACACTTAGGCGGGCACGCTGAGGTTGTCGAAAACAGAAAACGCGCATCGAAGGAAATGGCGGGCGCAGTGAAGTAAATATTATGTACCGAAAATCTTCGCCGCAAAATAAGTACACCGAATTGAGCGGAAACTTGGTGAATGGCGTGGAAGGGGCGATCATGAATGGATTTTTATCGCGCGTTATGGACGGCGCGCTCATTGTGCTTGGCGCCCTGTGCGCTTTGCACTTCAACGGAGCGGATAGTGCTGGAGCCGTGCGCTTCGACGGCTCACTCGTGGCGTTCGCTGTGGCGTTGGCGCTGTCGGTATTTCCTGCTTGCGGAACTTACCGCCCGGTGCGCACGCAGTCGTTGATCAATCTGATGAGTCGCACGATTCTCGCGTGGACCGTCGTCCAGGCATGCGGCTTCGCTCTGCTTTATGTATTGCACCGCTTTCATCTGGTGTCACGGGTGTGGTTCATTTACTGGACTATCACGAGCGGGCTGGGGATGCTGATGGCTCGCACGCTGGCGCTGGCCATTCTGCAGCTGTGCTGGCGTGCCGGAAAGCGCGCGCATCGTGCGGCGCTCGAAGGCGTGAGCGCGCAGGCTGCCGCGTCAGACGAGATCGCGAGCGTCGCCGATCCCGTTCGGCTGGCGTTTAAGCGCTGCTTCGATCTGCTGTTCGCGGTGCCGATGCTCCTTTCGCTCGCACCGTTCTTCGCGGTCATTGCATTGCTGGTGCGTCGCGATGGCGGGCCGTCGGTATTCGGTCACGAACGGATTGGATTGCATGGCCGCACGTTCCGCTGTCTGAAGTTCCGCACGATGATCGTCAACGCCGACGAGATTCTGGGCGAGCTACTCGAACACGATCCGGACGCTCGTGCCGAATGGGCTCGTGACTTCAAGCTAAAAAACGACGTGCGCGTGACGCCGGTTGGGCGCTTTCTGCGGCGCACGAGTCTTGACGAACTACCGCAATTGTGGAACGTCGTGCGTGGCGAAATGAGCCTGGTTGGACCTCGGCCGGTGGTGGAGCAGGAGCTGGAGCGGTATGGCAAAGACGTGGGCTACTACTTGATGACGAAACCGGGCATCACAGGTGTCTGGCAGGTGAGCGGACGCAACGACGTGGACTATGCGAGACGTGTGTCGATGGATGTGTTGTATGCGCAGCGGTGGTCGCTGGCATGGGACGTGGCAATTCTCGTGAAGACGATCGGTGTCATGGTGCGGCGCGAAGGCGCGTACTGAATGGTGCGCTGCGCTGAGAGTCAGGCCGCCATGGTTCAGCGGCGAGCAGGAAATCCAGAAAAATCGGGAAAAGGAATGAACGAAATGGCCAGAGTGACAAGAGCTGTCGCTATAGCTCATCTGACAATGCGACGCGGCACGTTCCTGGTGTGGGGCATGTCTGCGTTTCTGGCGGCGTGTTCTTCTGCGCCAGGGATGAGAATGATCACGCCACCCACACTGCCCGTTGCTGCGCAGAAGGCAGGCGATGCTGCCACTCAGCTGGAGATCCCGATTACCGACATCAACCTCGAGTTGATTGCGAAGCTGCGCGACGAAACTTCGCAAGTGCCTTTGAGTATGCCGTCCGTTCCGCTTCAGAGCGCGGCTGACGGCTACACGCTCGGCGTCGGAGATGTGCTGCAAATCACTGTATGGGATCACCCGGAATTCGCGGCCGCTTTGGGCACGCAGCCTGCCGCATCAGTGCGCGCAAGCGACCCGACGAACGGTATCGTCGTCAATCACAGTGGCGATATTCAGTTCCCCTACGTCGGTTCGCTTCACGTGGCAGATTTGCGACCTGAGGAAGTTCAGGAGGCAGTCACGCGAGGGCTGTCGAAGTTCTTCAAGGATCCACAAGTGACCGTGCGGATCGCGTCGTTTCGCTCGAAGCAGGTGTTTGTGGACGGTGAGGTGAGGACGCCGGGCGCCGTGCCAGTAACCGACATCCCCATGACGCTTTACGAAGCGGTGAGTGAAAGCGGTGGATTCACGGCGACAGCGGACCAGAGTCATGTCGTGCTCGTCAGGAACGGGACGTCGTATCCAATCAATTTGACCAGACTGTTGGAGCAGGGCAAAAGTCCATCGCAAATCGTTCTGAGAAGCGGAGATTTGCTGCGGGTCGGCGCACGCGACGACAGCGGTGTTTTTGTTATGGGTGAGGTCACGAAGCCCGCAACTGTGTTGCCGATGCGAAGCGGCAAGCTGACGTTGAGTGAAGCACTGTCGCAAGCTGGAAGCATCAATTCCATGAGCGCCGACCCACGGCAACTGTATGTAATCCGGGGTTCATTGAACGGCAGCCCGCAAGTATTTCATCTGGACGCCGCGTCCCCCGTCTCTATGGTGCTTGCCAACGAATTCGACTTGCAGCCGAAAGACATCGTGTACGTCGATAGCAACGGTCTCGTGCGTCTGAGCCGTGTGCTGAACCTGCTGCTGCCTGCTGTCAACGCAGGGCTGACGGGGGCGATTGTCACCAAGTAACGAAATCGATATCAATCAGAGAGCGAAACCAATCATGAAGATTACCGTCGTCGGCACTGGATATGTCGGACTGGTTACCGGCGCTTGTCTCGCAGAGATTGGCAACGATGTGATTTGCCTCGATCTCGACGCCAGCAAGATTTCGATGCTGAATTGCGGTGAGATTCCGATTCATGAACAAGGCCTCGAGGACATCATTGCCAGAAACGTGCGTTCGAAGCGACTCAGGTTTTCCACGGATATCGCAGCCGCCGTCGCGCATGGGGAGTTTCAGTTCATCGCGGTGGGTACGCCTCCTGACGAGGATGGGGCCGCCGACCTGCAGCACGTCCTTGCTGCGGCGATCAATATCGCCTCGTACATGAACGAGCCAAAAATCGTCGTTGGAAAATCCACTGTGCCGGTTGGGACGGGCGAGCGCGTCAAGAGAGCTATTGCTGACGTATTGGCCAAGCGTGGCGTCACGCACAGCTTTGCGGTTGTGTCAAACCCCGAGTTCCTGAAGGAAGGCGCGGCGGTGGAGGACTTCATGCGACCGCACCGGATCGTGATTGGCAGCGATGATGACGAGGCCAGTGTGGCCGCGCGCGAGCGTATGAGGCTACTTTATGAGCCGTTTAACCGGAATCACGAGCGCACGCTCTACATGGATCTGCGTTCTGCCGAATTCACCAAGTATGCGGCCAATGCCATGCTCGCCACCCGCATTTCGTTTATGAACGAACTTGCGAACCTTGCTGATCGCGTGGACGTCGACATTGAATCCGTACGTCGCGGTATCGGCTCAGATCCGCGCATCGGATATGACTTCTTGTACGCCGGTTGCGGATACGGTGGCTCGTGTTTTCCCAAGGACGTGCGGGCGTTGGTCCGCACCGCCAATGACGTAGATTGCCAGATGAGGATCTTGTCGTCGGTGGAGGAAGTCAATGCCGAACAGAGAAAACTATTGGCATACAAAGTGATTCGGCGCTTTGGGCAAGACCTCTCCGGAAAGCGTTTCGGTTTGTGGGGACTGGCCTTCAAGCCGAATACAGACGACATGCGCGAAGCGACGAGCCGTGTGTTAATCCGCGCATTGCTCTCCCGAGGGGCGTCGGTCGCCGCCTACGACCCTGTCGCGATCGAAGAAGCCGCACGCGTGATCGACATCGATCTTGGCGACGACTTGTCCGCGAAATCCCGGCTTTCGCTCGTCGCTGACAAGCTAGCCGCGATTGAAGGGGCTGACGCGTTGATTGTCGTGACGGAATGGCAGGAGTTCAAGAGCCTGAACTTCGCAGAGATTGGCGTGACCCTTAAACATCCAATCATTTTCGACGGGCGAAACCTGTACGAACCCGAAGACATGGCTCGGTTGGGGTTCGAGTACTACGGAGTCGGGCGTTCAAATATGCCCATGGAGAAACGCCGAAGTACGATCAGGAGCCCAGATTGATTGCCTCGATACTCGTCGTCTGCACGGGAAACATTTGTCGCAGTCCTATGGCTGAGGGCTTGTTCAGGCAACGCTTCCCGAAGCTTGAAGTTGCATCAGCCGGCCTCGACGCACTCTCCGGAAATCCGCCGGCTCCCGACGCGGTTGCTGTGATGAGGTCGAAATCCATCGATATCCACACGCATCGGGCCGTCCAGCTGGAAAGCTGGATGTGCAGAACGCATGACCTGGTGTTGGTGATGGAGGCGGCTCAGAAGCACGAAGTGGAGCGCAGGCATCCATTTGCGAGAGGCAAAGTCTTTCGCCTCCTCGAGTCTGAGGCTGCGGACGTAGTCGATCCGTATCTGCACGGGCCGGTCGCGTTCCAAACGACGCTTGACGTAATTGAACGCGGTGTGAGTGCGTGGAGTATCCGACTCAAAAGGGTGACGTGATCTGGCGCTCCAGGCGTCGCCTGTAGTTTGCAACGCTGCAGGAAAGTGCCGGGCCCGTTTCGATGCCGTCGCGTCTGATTCGCGAGAAAAAGACGGACGGTGTCGCATGGGTACGTTGCAACATTCCTGGGAAATCAGATCAGGTATTGAATTCAAGATGAAAAATTTAGAACGCCCGCATCAAATGGAAGTCCAGCCGGCAGACGACTATTCCTATCCGTTCCTGGACGTCATACTTTCGAGCAAACGGACGATTGCAGCAATCTTTGCCGTATTCCTGCTGCTGGGCTCTGCCTATGCGTTCCTCGCCCGACCTCGGTATCAGGCAGACGTTGTCGTCCAGATCGAGGATAGTCCACAAGGGACGATTTCGAAAGGAGTGCTCGGCGACGTCTCATCCCTCTTCGACGTGGAGTCGACGGGTGCCGACGAAACTTTGATCATGCAATCGCGACTGGTGGTGACGAGTGCGGTCGACAACCTGAAACTTTATATCGACGCCAGCCCGCACTATTTTCCGATTGTCGGATTCTGGATCTCGAAGTTTCATACCGATCGCGGTCATGGTTTGTCCGAGCCCGGCCTATTTGGGTTCGGCGGATACGCATGGGGTGACGAAAGTATCGATGTGGAAAAATTCGACGTACCGCAGGTCTACGAAAGCGATCGCTTCAAGCTAACTGTCCTGGCGGAAAACCGATATCGGATCGCCGGTTCCGACCTGACCGATCCGGTCGAAGGTGAGATTGGTGTCGAAAAGCGTTTTCCGACCGCCGCCGGCGCGATGACGGTAAAAGTGGCAAGCGTTCATGCCAATCCCGGTACGACCTTCTCTATCTACCGATATTCGCGGCTCGATACGATCCAGCGGTTGCAAACCAACCTGATCGTGCAGCAGTCGGACAAGCAATCGAATGTAATTGCCGCGTCGATCGAGGGAAAGGACCCGCGACGGATCACGCGAATCATGAACGAGATCGGGGACCAGTACGTCGCGCAGAATGTGCAGCGCAAAGCCGCGCAGGCAGCGCAATCGCTCACCTTTCTGAACAGGCAGTTGCCGGACCTCAAGCAACAGTTGCAACTGGCCGAGGAGCGTTATACGAAGTTCCGTAACGAACACGGCACCATCGATCTAACGGCAGAAGCGCAAATTTCTCTGCAGGAGCTATCGCAGAATCAGGCGCAGATCGTGGCATTGCAGGCGAAGCGCGGTGATCTGCTTCAGCATTTAACGGCGCGGCATCCCACTGTCTTAGGCGTCGATGAACAGATCCAGGTGTTGCGGCAGAGAGACGCGCAGATATCCGGGCAGATAAAGGGGTTGCCGTCCTTGCAGCAAGAAGTTGTACGTTTGATGCTGGATGTCAGCGTGAATACGCAACTCTATACATCCCTCTTGAATAGCGCCCAGGAATTACAGCTGGTCGAAGCAGGCGCCACCGGTAACGTGCGCGTGGTTGACCGAGCGTTGCTTCCGGAAGTGCCGACCAAACCGCGCAAGCTCCTGGTCATAGCGATTGCCGGCTTTTTCGGGATTTTTTTCGCGGCCTGCTTTGTCATTCTCAGAGACATGCTGTTTGGCGGCGTGACCGATGCGTCGGAGTTGGAGAAGCATACAGGTGTCAGCGTGTTGGCCTCCATTGCAATGGCAAAGGACGCGTCGGGTTTGGAGCGAGAGGCCGCATTGTCAGGCCTTCCGAAGGTGCTCGCGATGACGTCGCCCAATCATGTGGCGGTGGAGGCGATGCGCAGTCTTCGTACCGCCATGCAGTTCGCTTTGCTGGACGCCAGGAACAATATTGTGCTATTCGCCGGGCCGACACCGGGTGTTGGCAAGTCATTCGTAGCGAGCAATATGGCGACGCTGGTCGGCATGGCAAACAAGCGGACGTTACTCGTTGACGGCGACATTCGAAAAGGTCGTTTGCATGAAATCTTTGGGGTGCTCCGCGAAGGTGGTCTTGCTGATGTAATCGCCGGCAAGCGCTCGCTGGCCGACGCTATTCATCGGAACGTCGGCAAGAATCTCGATTTACTCACGACAGGGACGCTTCCGCCTAGCCCTGCCGAATTGCTGACGAGTGGTGCGCTGTCGGACGTGCTTGGCCAGCTTGCGCAAACTTATGACGTGGTGGTTCTCGATACAGCGCCATTGCTGGCGGCAACGGACGCCGAGCTATTAGCGCCCCAGGCCGGTACGGTCGTGCTGGTATCGATGGCAGGGCTGACGAAGGTGGGAGAGGTGCTCGAATCCATCAAACGTCTTCGACACGTGGGGGTTCAACTGCCGGGAATCGTGATAAACGGCGTGAATCCGAACAGGGGTAAGTTCGGCTACGGATCGAAGTACGGCGCCTATCGATATTCGGCGTACCGTTATGAACCCGTCTCGGGCGACTTGCCGAAATAGCCGGCTTCGACCCACAAGTTCGAAAGGCATCGCACCCGGAATCCTCTCCGGCTGCCGAAGCATCTGAAGTGGATTTAAAGCGCGAGGGTCATGTGAAGAACAATTTTCTGCTTCTGTGCGTCAATTACCGGAACGATGTCGAGGTACTGGAATTCGTGCGCACTGTGCTCTCGATGGACGGGACGAATCGCATTCGCATTGTTGTTGCGGACAACACGGTACGGGCACAGGACGCGCGTGATGGCTTTGAGGGATCACTGTCGGCGTTCGGCCCCAAAGTGGCTTCTGTGTCAACGAACACGAACCTCGGCTATTTCGGTGGATTGAATGCCGCGTTGAGAAGAGGGCGAGAGCAGTTCGGCGACATCAAGTTCAAAGGTGTCGTGTTGGCGAACACGGACATCGAGTTTCCGGGAGAGGACTTCTTTGATCTGCTTGATGTCGAAGTAAATCGCGTCGTGGCCGAAAACGCCGGGCGCGCTATTGGACTCATCGCCCCTTCCATTCAGTCGTCCAGGACCCGCAAGAACCAGAATCCGTTGTATTGGCATAAGCCAAAACGCAGGAAGTTCGAATATTTGAGTGCGATCTATTCCGTGTACCCGTTGGGCGTGCTGCACCGGCTTCTTGCCAAGATCAAAGGCATGGTTTTCAGGCGTGCGATTGGTGGGGGAAGCGGCGCCAGGTCGAGAATGATCTATGCGGGACATGGATCGTTCATGGTCCTTCTTGACGAGTTCTTCACGCGCGGAGGCCATCTCGAGTATCCGGAATTTCTATTCTGTGAGGAGATCTTCGTGGCGGAACAATGCATTGATTTGCAGTTGACCGCGGTCTTCGTTCCCGAACTGAGGGTCATACATCGGGAGCATGCGACTACCGGGCTGATTCCCAGCCGAAAGATCGTCAGGTATCTGCAGCGTTCCCATCAATTTTGCAAGAACAATTACTTCTAATGGCGCTCATCGTCGTTCTCGTACAGTGCGCAGTCTGGTATCTGGCGCGAAAAATTCTGCGCAGCGCATACCACCCGGTGGTGGTTCTGTGCCAGCTCTGGCTTGTCATCGTACTCTCGACAACGGTATTCGCACCGGATTTCTATTTCTCGCCCATGGCCTTCCTGATCATCCTTCTCATGCAGATGAGCGCGATGCTAGGAGGAGCTTCATATTATATGTTTGCGGACGCGGCGAACGCACGGAACACACGGACGGTCGACTTTGACTACGGGTATTTCCGGCTGGTCGTCTACGGGTCGCTGATCTTCGGCGCCATAGCGGTCTATACGACTCTTAGAGCAGAAGGTTTTGGAATTAGCTCGATTCTTTCAGTAAGGGGAATTTTGCAGGTTGCTCGAACGATGTCAATTGCTCGTTACGAAGCACAATTCAAGATTCCATTGGCGGCTCGTATAGGGCAGATGTTTGTCTTTTTTGCGTCAGCAGTGGCCGGATTCAACTTCGCCTTGGACAAGAAAAGATACAGAAAATTTGAATACTTTTTGCCCATTGTGCCATCGCTTCTGATTGCCACTATCATGACGACGCGAGCGGCCGTGCTGTTCAATCTGACCTTCTGGGCTTGTGCCAACATGAGTTGTTCGTTGCTCTTAAGCGGACGTGTCAATCTGAAATTGATCACTCGTCGTACTGCGCTGACGCTGTCAGGCGGGATACTTTTCATCGCGGCGATGTTCATTTCACTTCAATTTGTGCGCGGTGGAATCACAGATCTTGGCCGACTGGAAGAGGTACTGATGCATCTGAGGGAGTGGCCCTTTGGGAGCATTGCCGGCTTCAGTATCTGGGTAGATAGACATTCATTTGCCGCATCGGCTACCGGCGGCTATTACACATTCTCCGGCATATTTGACCAGTTGGGGATTAGCGCCCGGAAATCCGGTCTTTATACCGACTATGTGAATATTGGAAGCGAATCATGGTCGAATATCTACACGGTATATAGAGGGTTGATATCGGATTTCACAGTGATCGGAGCCGTGGTTTTTATGGCGATCATCGGGCTGTCGGGATCGTTCGCGCTTAAAAAATGTCTCCAGGGGAAGGCGCATTTCGCAGGTTTGCTGATAGCTATCTATGGCTTCTGCTTATGGAGTCCGATCGCCAGCTTCTTCGGGTACACCGCACATCTGGGCGCCTTCGTGCTGTTCGGACTTTATCTCAGGTTCGCTCAGAGGCGCACCCGATCTGCCTACGGCCGGGTTCGGGTGGTAGCTTGAAAAAAAGAGGCTTGCCACTCTATGTGTTCGCTCGCGCCTGTCCCGCATTGGCGATGCTGGTCATTGCCGTGGTGGTCGAGAAGCGCTTTGGCGTCAGCGCCTACGGCGAGTTCTCGGTGTCGTTTTCCATCGCGCTGGCGGTCTCCGCTTTTGCGTTTGGCTGGTTAAATCAGGCGGTTTCGCGATTTAGCAATGGCAAGGACGACCTGCTGGCCTCGGCGCCGCGCATTTTCTGGTCGGGCTGGCTTAGGTGTGCTCTCGCCGTCATGCTGATAGCCGCTGCCATATCGGTGATTCGCGCCGACCATTGTCTGGCACTTCTGTGCGGTGCCGTGGCGTGCTGCCAAGGCTTCCATTCGATGGTCATCTCGATGCATCAGGCGAGGTTTGACAGTAGAAGTTACCTCGGGCTGGAGGCGTTCCGCGGCGTGTGTATTTGCGTTGGTACCCTCGGCTGTGGAGTTGCGCTGCAGAATGGCGCGACAGGGCTTGTGCTCGGTCTGCTACTTGGCATGCTGGCCAACACAAGCGTAGTTTGGTATTCGGCCTCGGCATCTCGCAATTTCACGCGCGAACGCGCCGAGGGGTCGGGACATCTGCAACAGATTTTCCGGTATGGATGGCCCATTTCGATCTGGTTGTCGCTTTCTCTGGCGACGCCCTTCATCGATCGGACGGTACTCACACATATCGCCGACGGAGTAACGATGGGGCGCTATGCCTACGAATTCGACATCGTATTCCGGGCATTCACCTTCCTTTTGCTGCCGGTGACGATTAGCATGCAGCCGCTGGTATTCCAGGCATACGCGCAAGGCGATCTCAGAAAAGTGACGGGACTGGTGAAAAGATCGTTGCTCATACAGATATGCGCCGGCATGATTTTTTCACTGATCTTCCACGTAGCCATCTTCCAGATTTTACCGATTCTGGGAGTGACACTAAACATCGACTCATCGGGCTACTGGGCCATATGCTTCGCAGCGCTTACGTGGCAGATGGCTCTGATCTGCCACAAGTTTCTAGAATGTGAAAAGCGCATTCTATTAATGGTGAAAATCCTCTTCGGTAGTTACTTTCTTGTGACGCTATTGTCGTCGGTCTGTCTATTCAGGTTGTTCGGTATCAGCGGATTTGCTATGGGTTCGGTTTTAGGCGGAGTCGTCTACTGCGTGACATCTTTGAAGCTTGGAAGCAGGATGATTTCGTAAATCATAAGGTGTAACAATACTTTGGGCTTAGAGTGATAATGTTAGCATTCCTTATCTGTGGAACGATATTTGTTTATCCGTATCTCATTTTTCCGGTACTGATTCTTGCCGCTTCGCGGTTGGTGGGCTCTGCTGAAGATCGCGTTCGACAAGATGACGCTGTGCTGCCCAAGGTAAGCCTGCTCATCTCGGCCTACAACGAGGAGAGCGTCATGCGGCAAAAGATTATCAACTCGCTGTCGCTGGACTACCCCGAGTCTTTGCTGGAAATTATCGTCGCGTCAGATGGCTCCACGGATTCAACCGTAGAAATCGTCAACAGTTTTGCGTCACGTGGTGTGCGACTGTCTCACTCGAAGTTGCGTCGTGGTAAGAACCCGTGTCTGAACGAGGCAATCACCGATGTTACTGGCGACATTGTCGTGTTCACCGATGCGAATGCAAAGTTCGATATCCACGCTGTGGCGGCACTTGTCAAGGGTTTCGACTCGCCGGATGTCGGGTGTGTGATAGGCAAGGAATGTCGAGTATCGAAGGAGCATTCTGGCACTGCAAAGTCAGACGGTGCATACTGGGCCTTCGAGAATCTGATCAAGCGAGCGCAGAATCGGCTCGGGGTAGTGCTGGTCGGAAACGGTCCTATATTCGCGATACGTAGGTCTCTGTTCAAACCGTTGGAGAGCGATGTTGCGAACGACTTCCAGACGCCGATGCAGATCGGCAACGACGGCTGGAAAGTTATTTTCGAAGAGAAAGCGCTGTCCTATGAAAGCTCGGCGACCAGCGCGCTCGACGAATATAGACGGAAGGTGCGCATTGTTTCGCGCGGCCTCGCCGGGTTCCAAAAATTCGGCCGCGATATGTCGGGGTGGCGCCTATGGGTCTTTATTTCGCACAAGTTCATTCGCTGGTTTGCGCTCTACCTTCAAATCATTCTTCTTTTGTTGAACGTAGTGCTATTGACGACCCACGGCTGGCTTGTTGCCGCGACATTGGGCGCGCAGATTGCGCTCTACGCCCTCGCCGCTGTCGGCTGGCTTAACCTGTGGAACGTGAGGCGATACAAATGTGTGGCGTTGCCATTCTATTTGTGTCTGGTCAATACGGCAGCCGCCGTCGCGATTCTTAAATATGCGAGGGGTCAGCGCGTGGCGACTTGGGAAAAGGCCGCAAGCGTCCGTCCTTGATGAAGAGGAGTGGCTAAGATGTCAAAATGTGCACGGCGACATCGTCAATCGATGCTCGCCGGGCCGTTGTTTGCATTCTTGCTAAGCCTCTCGCCCGTCAATGAGGCTTTAGCTACGACAAACGCGCCCTTTATGCCACTGCGGATAGACGGTGTATGGGCCGGTACGAGAGTAGCGTTTTCGGCGATCCAGAGCGGCTCGAAAATCTACGTAGGCTATTACGACGCAGATCGCTACCTGTCGGTGGCGCAGATTGACCTGACCGATGGATCGATAAAGAAGCAGCAGCTGAATAGCCGATTTGCTGGTTGGGACGCGCACAATTACGTCGCCTTGGCGATTGACGGAAACGGGCTCGTGCATGTCTCGGGAAATGAGCATGGCACGCCGTTGGTGTACGCTCGCATGAGGACTGTGGGAGATGTGTCGACTGTTGCGGTAGAGCGGACTCTGACAGGATCGGACGAATCGAGAGTGACCTATCCTGCCTTCCTGAAGACAAAAGACGGGACGTTGTACTTCGTTTATAGGCAGGGCGGAAGCGGCAATGGCAATCATATCATCGACAGATTCGATGGAACCCAATGGCGCAGGTTGTTTAACACGCCGCTATTTGCGAGCGGGTCGCGCGCGGATTCGTCGAGCGCCTATCCGACTGTATTCGAGCGTGACAGTAAGGGCGTATTTCATGTCGCCTGGGTCTGGCGGAAATCACCCGATGCGAGGACGAACTTCAACGTCTCTTATGCGCGGTCTTCCGACCTGGTCAACTGGTTCAATGTACGAGGAACTCGAGTCAAACTTCCATTGACGCCCTCAAGCGAGACGTTGGTCGATCGTGTTCCGACCCAAGCCGGGCTTTTCAATAACGTCAAGCTTGGATTCGGCCTTCATGGTGAGCCTATCATTTCATATCAGAAGTACGATGCCGACGGCCATTCGCAGATCTTTCATGCTTCTCTGAAAGGGACACATTGGCGTATCGGTCCAGTTACTCACTGGAGTCAACGCTGGGAGTTTGCCGGAACGGATTCGATCGACGCAAAGATAACATTCTCCGGCGTCTCTCGCACCGGGCACATGCTGACAGAAACGTTTTACAGTTTATGGCACGGGACGCAGACCTATGCATTTGACGCCAGCGGGATGAACGCGACGCGGATTTTCGCGGCAACTCCGTGGAAGGCGGCGGTTCCGGTTCCCAGCTTCCCAGCTCCTTTCCGTTTTACGCGCGCGTCCGTTGCGGACAATGGAGGATCTCCTCCCTCGTATTCCCTTGTGTGGGGTTCGCTCCCGCCAAACAATCACGACCGGCCGCGAGACTGTCAGGCGGCAGGGTCGTCGGCGGGATGCCGGTTTGTTTCGGATCTTTATCTGGTGCCGAACGGCGATCGGTGACTTTCTGCGACGTGCGTCCGCCAGGCCGCACCTGGCTGCGCGAATCACAGGATATACGCGGCCTGTTTTGAGGACATTGTGTGTCCGATGCGTAGCCCACGCACTGCAGGGGCAATCAGCGGTGCCGGCCTGGACGGCCCCAAAAATGCAGTCGGCCGGCGAAAAAGCAGCCAGCGGGTGCGGACAATGACAGACGCATGCGCAAACGCGGCGGCAAGGTCCACATTGCGGGCGATACCTTGACGTAGTCGTGGGTGGCGCCCGAACGCCCACGAATGAACAGGAGCGCGCAAGTCGCAGAGCTTGGGGGATGGGGCAGGTCCAGTTGGTAGCGGGACAAGCCGTCGAAGTGGCATTTGCGCATCATGGATACACGGCGAGACTCTGCGCAGACCGCGCGCGATAACGACATGACGGCAGGTAATCGAGCCGGGGTGAGGCACAGAAGCACCTGCTCTGTTATGACCGAGCGAGCGTGGTCGAGCGTAGCTTTTCTTGATGCCTGAGCCGGTTCTGTCGCCTCGCGCGACCATGAGCGGTTACCCGAAAACCCCTGCGGAGCCCCTTGCTATGACCTTGTTCAACGAACGCTCGTTCACACCGTGCCAATGCACTGGTCGACACACGCCAAGTCAGGCGGCAGAATTCGCAGCGAAATGAGTGGCCGGATCCGGGGTCAGAGAAGGTCGGACCATGTCGACAAGTGTCGCGCCGAGCGAGTGATCGGAATGTGCACCGCTGGATGATCTAGCCCTCCAATCTTTTTGGTCAGATGTTCCGCCGGACAGGGTTTGGTCCGTGCAACTGACCTCATGATTTCGAATTCCTTCGATGTCAGTTTAGGGCGCGGTGAGGTAACGTGAAACCACGGGCCATTTTGGTGAAGAGTTATTCGGTCAACATTTCGAATGAAAAGATATTGTGCCGCGCTGATCCTTGCTGAACGAGGGAGTCAGGCATTGACTACGCGCGGGGAGTTGGGTGGCAAAGGGTATTGTCCTGTTTGATCCACAGAGATCGATGTGGCCTATGGAAGATTTGTAGATGAAAATCTTTACAACATCGATTAAATTGCCTTGCAGAGGGCAGATAGTCGCTGTTTGTCGTTGGTTGGACAATTCGATATTGTTTCTGTTGTCGCTATTTTTCACGATGTTTTGCGTTGTACTGTTTTGTATATGGTATTTCAAAGAACTCGATTGGTGGCTGGTTGCGATCGATGTCGTCTTCGTTCTCTGCATGGGCCTGGTCGCCTTATTTTTTAGCTTCGCGACACGCGGAATAGGGAAGGGAGGAGCGAAGCAGCGTCGTCGATGATCATTTGGGCGGCGGTAGCCAGTGCGAAAGCGACGAAGGGTCAAGCAGCATCGCGTGATTCGCGGCCAGGACCGCAAGTAAAAGTGTTGGGACAACTTCGTAAAAGTATGGCCCTTCCTGACCTGTAATCTGGAAACGTCGTGGCCGACAAAGCTTACGAAGCCAACTAGATGGTTGTGCGTCGGCACGCAGTATCGTGCAAGCCACCAATCCACGCCGCACGAAGCGGCGCATACGACGTTCGCTAAACAAGCTTTTGTACCGCGCGCGACATTTGTCGAAAGCTCTTTTTGCATCAAGCGTACGGCGCATCGATATGCGCCACTGCAGGCGCGCACGGCGCTTCTTGTTTTCGCTTTGGCCGCTGCGGCAGTCTGGACGGCTTGAATACCGGCAGACCGCAGGCAAGGTTCATAACGTACTTCGGACCGAAAAATCGAACGCATTCTATTGGAGGGTGCGCCTGAACGAGACACAATGCGAATGTCGGACGTGAGTTTCACATAAACATTTCGCCGATTTAGTTGAGCGGGTGGGCGCAGGGGCCTGCAAGGAAACCACGCTCTGACTGAGTGTTGAGGTATCGCAAGCCACGCGCGGGGTATGAATACTTATCTCTCGGCAGATCAAAGACAATTGGCCGAGCCCGGTGGCGGCAACACAACCTTTTCCCCGATGCCCAGGCATTCAGGGGAAATTTTCTCCAGCTAATAGCTCAATCAAAGAAGTTCGCGAAATTTTATCGCTTTGTCATACCTCAGTTTTACTCAACAGAGTAGCCCGTTGCTATTTGGTCTTTGCGCCATGTGCTTGACGAATTCCTGGCGACGCATCGGTAAGGAGTTTTTGTGAAATTGAATTTGTCGGGTGCAGCATGCCTGTGTTTCGTCCTTTGCTCCGGGCCTGTTATGGCGGAGGCACCGGGGCAGCCTCGTGCTCCCTCTGGCAAGTTTGACTGGGGTGCCAACCGGCTGGACCCTGCAGCACTCGAGAAGCAAATCGCTGGCGATCAGGCGGAAGTCAATCTGGACGCCGATATATCAGACCGAGAATTGGATTTAAACCACGCCGTTGCCATCGCCGTTAGCCGTCATCCATCAATTGCCGACACGATTGCGGCACTGGCTGAATCAACCAGTGCCATCGACGTCGCGCGCGCAGGATACTTTCCCCAGATCACAGCAGGGCTTGGCGGTGGCAATTCTACCTTGACGGGTACGGGCAATACCACTTCCGTTTCGGTCTCCCAGATGCTGTTCGACTTTGGCAAGGTATCTGGCGCTGTTGACCAGGCGAAAGCCGGCGTAAGCCGTCAACAGGCCACCGTTCTCAAGCAGATCGATACTGTCGCGCAGCAAACCGCGGAGGCAGTGATCAACGCACACCGTTATCAGGTGCTGGAGCAGATCGCGAAGGAACAGGTTGCGGCCGTCGAGAAAGTGCTTCTTATGTCGCAGCGTCGGGCTGAAGCAGGCGTCAGTACGCGCTCTGATCCTATTCAGGCTGAATCGCGAGTCCAGAGTGCGCGGGCGGACCTGCTGCAGGTAGGCGCGCAAAAGGCGCAGGCCCTTGAACATTTACGTACATTGCTCGGCGGTCGGTTCACCGGCACGATCGCTTCGCTTCCGGAAGATAAGGCCGCGCTTGTGGCGCTGAATCCAGATCCAAATACGGACGGCTTACCAGATGTGCTAGCCGCCAAAGCAGACATGAAGTCGGCTATTGCACAGCTTGACGTTGCCAAGGCGCAGCGCTGGCCCACACTTACGCTTGATATCTCGCAAAACAAAAGTCTAAGTGGGGTCAATCCGTCGACCTATGTGCCCGATGGATCCTATAGGACGATCATGCTTGACGTTTCCTGGAAAGTCTTCCAGGGCGGTGCACTAAGCGCACAGATAAGCGCTGCGGATAGTGCACTCGCTTCTGCACGTTCGCGGGTTCAGGTCGCGCGCCTCAACGGTAGCGACGACGCGCGCAGCTTCAGAGAACTCGCGATTGGAGCCAAAGGCCGATTCGGCGTTCTGGAGAGGCGCAAGCGAAGCATTACGGAAGCACGGAATCTTTATCGCGAACAATACAAGCTGGGCACGCGTTCGATATTGGACCTTCTCAACGCGGAGCAGGAGTTTTTCCAGGCAGTCTCTGACAATGAGTCAGTCAAGCATGATTTCTGGATCAACCTGGTTGGCTACGTTGCGGCTACAGGAGCCGGTCGTGAGTTCTACGGCCTTAACAAAACCGTTGTACAAGGGATGGACGTGCTTCCATGAGTCTGCCAATTCAATATACACGTTGGCTGGATGCGATGCTCGCCGTTGCGCGCCACTACGGACTGTCCGTCTCTGCGGAGAGCGTGCGTGTTTCGTTAGCCTGGGAACAGGGCGCGCCGATCGATCAGGTACTTGAGCATATGTCCCGACAGGCAGGACTTGAACTGCGTCTCTGCCCGTTCTCTGTTGATCAGCTAGACCCGTGGCGCTTGCCTCTCGTTATTGAATGCCACGACGGCTCTGTGGGGGTGGTGCACACATCCGACGGGCACGGGAAATTCGGTGTGCTGATCAGTGGCGATATCGGGCTTGAAACAGCGATGTCGATCCATGACGTTCGCTCGCGTGCAAAGCGCATCGCGATCCTTCGGCCCCAGAATTCGGTCGCGGATGCACGGGTGGACGACTATATCCGACCTTACCGGGCGAACTGGTTCTGGGCGATCGCCCTGCGTGACTGGCGCCGCTACGGCGACGTCATCCTGGCGTCGCTCTTTGCCAACCTGCTCGCGCTGGCCGGCATGACCTTCTCGATGCAGATCTATGATCGGGTGGTTCCGTCGCAGTCGGAACCCACGCTATGGGTGCTGTTTGGCGGAGTGATGATTGCGATTGCATTTGAATTTGGCCTCCGCGTAGCACGCACCCATATTTCTGATGTCGTCGGAAAGCGCGCTGATCTGAAGATATCCGACGTCGTGTTTGGGCACGCGCTAAGGATACGCAACGATGCTCGCTCGAAGTCCACGGGCAGCTTCATTGCCCAGGTTCGTGAGCTCGATCAGGTGCGCGAATTGCTAACGTCGACGACGGTTGGAGCGCTCGCTGATCTGCCGTTCTTTGTGCTATTTCTGGTTGTATTGTGGGCAGTCGGCGGCTCGCTCGTTTTTGTGGCCCTGGCAGCCGTGCCCCTTCTCGTCGTCCCTGGGCTGTTGATCCAACGCCCGTTGGCTCGCCTTTCGAATGAGGGCATGCGCGAGTCCGCGTTACGCAATGCGATGCTCGTGGAGGCTGTGCAAGGTATTGAAGACATTAAGTTGCTTCGTGCCGAACCACGTTTTCAGAATCAGTGGAATAACGTCAACACCGTGGCCGCAGGCGTTGGCATGCGCCAGCGTTTTCTGACCAGTCTGCTGATGACGTGGACACAGGAAGTGCAGAGCATTACTTACGCGCTGGTGCTTCTGTGCGGAAGCTTTCTGGTGATGAAAGGCGACATGACAACGGGCGCTCTCGTGGCCACGTCGATCCTCGCTTCACGGATGATTTCGCCTCTGGCTCAACTCTCTTCCCTCTTTGCGCGGTGGCAGCAGGCTAAGGTAGCCCGCAAGGGTCTGGATGAGCTGATGGCACGTCCGGTCGATCAGCCGGATCGGTCAAAATTGGTTCAGCGGTCTTCACTGCACGGCGAATACCTGATCGAGGGTGCGCGCTTCCAGTATGGCAAGGACGATAAGGTGCCGGCGCTGTCGATCGCACGGCTGCATATCGGCAAAGGGGAGAAGATTGCGCTGCTTGGTCGAATGGGCGCGGGCAAGTCGACGCTATTGCAGATGCTTGCTGGATTGCAAGCGCCCAATCAGGGACGCGTTACGCTGGACGGCACGGAGCTGGGACTGATCGATCCAGCTGACGTGCGACGAGACATGGGTCTTTTGACCCAAAACGCCCGACTGTTCCATGGAACGGTCCGGGACAACATTGTGCTCGGCATGCCGCTTGCCACGGACGAGGCGGTGCTGAAGGTGCTTCGCATGACCGGTGCGTTGGCCTTTGTCGAGTCGCGCCCCAATGGTCTGGATGACATGGTCCTGGAAGGGGGATTGGGGCTGTCCGGCGGTCAGCGCCAGTCGCTACTGCTGGCGCGCACCTTGTTGCGGGAGCCGTCGATCGTGCTGCTTGATGAGCCAACGGCGAGCTTCGATGAAATGAGCGAGCGCCACGTCATCGAAGAGCTGGGAGCGTGGCTTGGTCCGCGCACGTTTGTCGTGGCGACCCATCGCATGTCGGTGCTCAGGATGGTTGATCGGGTCATCGTTGTGGATGCCGGGCAGATCGTGATGGACGGCAGCAAGGATAAAGTACTAGGAGCACTGTCCAGATGAGCGAAGTTGAAAAACGGCCTGACGAGATTAAAAAGAAATCAGAAGGAAACCGACCATCGGCTGACGCGGCTAACCGGACACAGTTGATGGCGCACGGTGAAGTACCGGGTGGTGCGCGCCGCGGGGCGACGAAGTTGCCGGGCGCGGTACCTGCGGCGCTTCCAATGGCTGCGCGATCTGATTCGCCGTTGCCAAAGTCGTCCCTTGTGACATGGTTGATCGCTGGGTTGATCGTCACGTTTCTGGCGTGGGCGGCGTTTTTCAACCTGGATGAGGTCTCTAGTGGAACAGGCAAGATCGTTCCGACGTCCAAAGAGCAGGTCATTCAGTCGCTGGAGGGGGGAATCCTGGTCAAGCTGCCGGTCAAGGAAGGCGATATCGTGGACGCCGGGCAGGTGGTGGCCCAACTGGACCGCACGCGTACCGAATCGACCGTTGACGAAAGCGAATCGAAGCTGCGTGCGTCAGAGGCAATGGCAGCCCGGCTTGCCGCCGAAGTGAATGGTACGCCGCTGACATTTCCCGAGCATGTTCAGCAAGATCCCAATCTGGTTCGAAGCGAGACCGCACTCTATCGTTCGCGGCGTGATGGACTTTCCAGCAGCCTCAACGATCTATCCCAGACCCTTGTGCTAGTGCGCCGCGAGCTTTCTCTGACCGAGCCATTGGTGGCGCAGGGCGCCGCCAGTGCTGTAGAAGTCTTGCGGCTTAAGCGGCAAATCAATGAGCTGGAAGGCAAGCAAAATGACTTGCGCAATGACTACTTTGTCAAGGCTCGGGAGGAACTTGCAAAGGCGAATGCCGAAGTTGAAGCGCAACGCTCAGTTTCACGAGGGCGCGAAGATGCGCTTACCCGTTTGACCTTTACGTCGCCGGTTCGAGGTATCGTGAAAGATATTGCGATTACCACCTTGGGCGGCGTTATTCCGCCGAACGGGAAGCTGATGGAAATCGTGCCGCTGGATGACAAGTTGCTGGTTGAGGCACGCATTTCACCGCGCGACGTTGCGTTCCTGCATCCCGGGCAAGACGCATCGGTGAAGATCACCGCGTATGACTATTCGATCTTCGGCGGCTTGAAGGGGAAAGTGACTGTAATTTCGCCGGATACAATTCAGGACGATGTCAAACGGGATGTTTACTATTATCGCGTCTACATTCGTACGGACGCCGACCATCTCGTGAACAAGGCCGGGAAGATGTTTTCGATCGTGCCGGGGATGGTAGCAACGGTGGACATCCAGACCGGACGCAAAAGCGTACTCGCCTATCTGATGAAGCCGCTGAACAGGGGAAAAGAAGCGTTGCGCGAGCGGTAATATCATCAGGACCCCCCGTTTCTGCCGGGCCGTCGCCTTTTCGCGGCGGCTGCGTCGGCTTAAGCGGTCCGATTTCCTGGATCTGCAATTCACGGGCTAAAGCGTTTTTTTCCACGTTGTCGAGGCAGTCGTGTGAAAGAGGGAGATGACAAATTTCGGATCGCTCAATCACTGTCATCGCTTTCCCGCGATGGATTTAATGGTGTCGTGCGTATAGCGTGATAGCTCTGGCAACCGCTATCGAGCCAGGGAGCCCGCCAACCGCTCCATCCACTGTTCCCCCAGCGGCCCCAGTGAGCCACCGACAGGGAAACCGGCTACGAACTCCAGTGGTGCTGAGCTAAGTCACAGCGGGCACCTTCAGGAACCGCCCGAACATGAGACAGTCGCTGTCTGTTCGCATCGGTTCACGCGCTTAGACAGCGACTTTGCTTCCATCGGTGAGCGTGAGCGTACCTGTGCGGGTTGCCGTCCACGCCTTTCCCGTGCTCGAAGAACCGGCCTTTCGTGGCGCAGCCAGCGTCGACTGCCGCTGAGGCGCTTTGAAATCCGGTCGGTGCGCCGTTGGGGCTGCTGTCCGGAAACCTGCCCGAGGCCGATCGCTGAAAACGTCAAGCTATAGGGCGCACGGAGGTCGGTCTCGATCTCGTGCTCATTCGGCGCAGGAGTGCAGCTTGGTACCATCATGGCCTTCGGAATGACTCGCGGCGCGTGGGCGGCCCGAATTCACTAGTAGCCGGAGATGCCTGGTAGTTCGCGATGGTGTGGAGTTCCTCGAAGAAGGCATTCGCGCGACTGGCCGATCTCATGCGCCACGCGGCGAGCGAGGATCTGGGTCGACCCCAAGCTGTTCACCCCGTGCCGGGAAGATCGCTTGCCCCTGTGACAGGGTGAATGATTTTGCGGATCATCCCCTCCTGCCATCACGGCATATTGGGCGATCCTGAATCCGGCGCGACGCTGAAGCGGACACGGCGGCGTCCCTCACTGTATTCCACTGCGTCGTTAAGAGGAAAGGGGCGCGCTTTTCGCGTACTCGTCATCGATTGTGCCCGCTGCTACTCGCCGGCGAAAAGATCGGATAAGACTAGTTGTTTGCTCCTTTCGACCCGGACCTCATTCAGGTCGGGATCTATAGGCACCGGATCGTCGCGTCAGTTTCTTCGACCGGACTCGTTTGCGCCGGCCGCCGCAATTCCAGAAGCGGATGACTTCCTCCATACAGTCAAAGCGGCGGCCGTCTCAATGGCGAGTAATGCGCGTTAGCCCATCATGCCGCCCATGCCACCAGCTTTGCCCGCGAGACTCATCACATCCTGGACGAGGCTCATCAAGTCTTTGAGCAGATCCCCCATTCCTCCACCGCCACCACCATTCGAGCCCGAATCTGGAGAAAACATCGGAGCCGACTGCCCTTGCTGAGCCGCGGGCGAACAAGGCGAGCAACCGGAATTACTAACGGAAGAGAACTGCGTGGTACTCATTTGCGAAATATTGACCGACATGTTTATTTCCTCAATGGGAGGCGCCCGTTATGAAAGGCAAAGTTCGATGGGCACAGAAGTACCCGAGATCTAAGAGTGAAAAGACAAATGTTTACATTGGAACCTCCCGAAGCATGAATGCGTGACGATCAGCGACAAGAATTACAGAAATTCACTCGCTTCAGGTAACACCGGGGTATTGGGACAGATCTATCTGATGAGCCGGGTCGACGCGTTTCATCAGTTGAACAACACAAACTACACGAACGTAGCCCGTAAAATTCCATACGGACTCGTGCGAGAGATCCATTTCCATGGCCCATCGTGATATCAACTTGCCTACAGTCAATGACTCTTTACGAGCAAGTTCCTCGATGATCGACCAGTAAATTTCCTCCAGCCTCAGACACGTGGCAATACCGTTCAGGCGAACTGATCGTTGTCTTAGCCTAAGAAGATCTGTGTTGAAATTGCAATACGTTGTTCGCAGCATTGGAGTCCAGAGTAATTAAGGTACTTGCAATGCTCTCGGGTTGAGATTTGCATCGGTGGTATATGCGTATGACCTTGGTGCTCAAAAGCCACGATATAGTCTCGTCACGTCAAATCCGATGCCAATTTGGGAAAATTCATATGTTCATGACGCGGAGAAGCGAGCGTGCGAGAAGCGGAAAAGTCTGTGTCATACGGTATCGAGCCGCCTTAAGCATGCGCCGGGCCTTGGTTGTCGGAATTGTGCTCCACGCTTCGCTAGGCAATGCAGTCCAGCCGGTCTGGCGCGAGGAAACGATGCATTACATTGCCCGCAATACACCTCTACCAGAGGTTTTGAGAGAGGTGGCGAATGCAGGCGGGCTGCAGGTGAAAATCTCGGCTGGTGTGAAGGACCCCGTCAACGGCGCATTCAACGAATCGCCAGAGCGCGTGTTCGCCAGGTTGATCGAGGCCTACGAGCTTGCGTGGTACTTCGACGGACATGTCATTCGTGTCTCCCGCGCTAGCGACATCCGAAGCCGGACTATTTCGTTCGCGCCTATGACGCGCGGCGATGTGGCTGGTCTGTTGTCCAATCTCGGTCTCGAAGACAGCCACCTGCCGGTTCGCTATTCGGATACCACGGCCGCTCTATCCGGGCCGTCCGAGTACGTCGATGCGATAGCCGATGCCGTTGCGCAAGCGCAGGACCTGACGGTCGTCAGTCCGGCTGTCGGCGAACTGGCTATCCGCGTGTTTCCGCTTCACTACGCGCAGGCACAGGACATCGCCTATACGTCCGGTAATCAGCAGCAAATCGTGCCGGGCGTCGCATCGCTGCTGCGCAAGCTGATGGCGGATGTCCCCGTTTCGGTACCCAATGCGCAAACGCCGATGAAGGTGCGCAGCCAGCGCCGGGAGGCTCGCGGTGGGCCACCGCCGCTCCCGAGTCTGCGCGGTCTGGGGCTGGCCGATACACTGCCGACAATCGATGCGCCATTGCCCGACTCTGGCGTAATTGCCGCCGTTGCTGCGCCGATGCGGCGCAATATCATCGCCGACGCGCGTACGAATTCCGTTGTGATCTATGACGTGCCGTCAATGATGGCCAACTACGAGCGTACGATCGCAATGCTCGACAAGCCTCAGGATCTCGTCGAAATTACGGCGGCAGTCATCGACGTTTCGACAGACGCGGCGAGCGAACTGGGCATGCGCCTCGGCGGTGGAGTAAAGGGAGGATGGGGCGTGGCTACCACCGTCACCGGTGCGCTGTCGTCAGCACAGAATGTATCCAACGTGCCGACAGCGCCCGGTGTCAGTCTCGCGACGATGATTGGCGGTTCGACAACCTATTTATTCGCAAAGATTCGCGCGCTCGAAGAGAGTGGGAAGGCGCGCATCATGTCGCGCCCGCAGGTGTTGACGTTGAACAACACGGAAGCAGTACTATCATCGCGCAATTCTGTATATGTGCGGGTTGCGGGTAATCAGGATGTCGACCTTTACAACGTCGATACCGGACTCACATTGAGAGTGACGCCGACAGTAGAGTCGGCGCCCGGCGATGCGAAGAATATCCTTTTGAGCGTGCAAATCGAGGATGGGGCATTTGATTCGTCTAATTCGGTCGATGGCATTCCGAAGGTCAGTCACAACTCCATCGTGACTCAAGCCGTTATCGAAGACGGGCAAAGCCTGCTTGTCGGCGGCTATGAATATGAACGCGCTGCAAAGTCCACGTCACGAGTGCCTGTATTGTCGGATCTCCCGTTCATTGGTCCCTTGTTCAGTGATAAGCAGGAACAGTCGGAGCGTCTGGAACGGCTGATTTTGATAACCCCGCGCATCAAGTCGATGACAAACCAGGTGGCACGACCTGCACCCGGGAAAGAGCCTTCTCCCCCGGGCCTGGCGCAACCGATAGCCCATCCCGGCGTTGTTGACGCGGTCGGTCGCACGCGGATGACGCCCCCTGCCAGATATGCGCCCGGGTGGGCGGATTCTCTTCCCCCGCTTCCGTCCGGTTCAATATCGGAGTCATCCCCGACGAAGGAGCGGATCCGATGAGTACGGGCGGAATCATTACCGTTACCGGCGGCATTCACGCAGGGGCCAGCGTGCTTTTGTCCGAAGGTCATGACATGGTGATCGGCAACGGAGAAGACGCGAATCTCGTGATCGTTGACGATGGCGTAGTGGCGCATCACGCGAGTATTTGCCTGAACGGCAACTTGTTGCGACTCACAGCACATCATGTCGGCGTTCGGGTATTCGGTCACGCATTGGCAGCGGGAAAGACGACCGTGTTGAGACAGGGGGCATCCTTCACAGTGGGCGATGCGCGAATACAGTTCAGCGGGTGCGATTTGCTGACGCCAGATGCCGTGCGCTCGGCGGAACTCGTGTGGCTGATGATGCATGCGCCCGCCGCTTACGTGGCGAAACGTTGGGCGCTGGCTTCGCGCGGCGTGAAGTTGGCGCTGCCAATCGTACTAGTGTTGGCCGGCGCTGGCGTGACATGGCAAACGCTCGGTTCGCACGTCGTCGCGAGCAGGGCACCGAAACTCGACGGTGCATTCCGGTTCGTGACAATGCATGAAGACCCGAAGACGCATGCGTATGTCTACGATGGCTATGTGGCAACTTCTGCGGATCTTGCCTCACTGTCGGCCGTGGTTCGCCGCGATACCTGTGCATCGGTGATGCGTGTGGCTGTTGTCGATCAGATCAAGGAGCAACTCGCAGACTTTCTGACCAGGTATTACCGCGGCGCGCAGATCAGGCTGGGCTCTCCTGGCACGTTCACTGTCATACCTCCGGCGGAGCAGGGCTACCTTCTGCCGGAATCGTGGGATTACGCGCGTGTCGCGCACCTTGCCTACGAGTCGATAAAAGGGTTGCACAACCTTGGGTTCGAAGGCCACGTTGCACAGGGCGGGCCGGTGCGAGCGCCCCTCGAAGCCATTGGCATGAATTTGGCACGTACGGCCTATGGCTCGTGGCTGGTCGATGCCCGGGGTGTACGTTATTTCCCCGGCGCGCAGCTGCCTCTTGGTCGAATTACAAGTATATCGGGGTGCGCGGTGACGATCGTGCGCAACGATGATGGAACGCCATATGAGTTCTCCGCTCAGAGCGGTGAGGGCAACAATAAGTGTAACTGAATAGTAGGGCAGGTTTTGCCTGACGGGCATGTGCGCGCGTGGCTCGGTGGGCAATAAGTCGATGCAAACTCAAACGCGCGCTATTTTATTAATTAGGAATGTTAATCATGCAGATAGGTGGCGTTGGTATGAATTCTCCTTATGCTGGAAATACGGGCGGCGCAAGCCCGGCGGCCAGTGCGGGCAATGGGCAGACCACTCAGGATCTTCAGGATCAAAAGGCCCAAAACGCGTTCCAGGAACAAATTACGAAGGAAAGCAACATGGAGTCGAAACGCAATCAGACCCGCATGGGCGTGATCGCGAACCTGAAATAACTGGCTGATAGAGGCGCCGCGCTGACGGCGCCTCAAATTGTGAACCACTCTTGAAGAGACAACGACATGCTGCTGCAGCCCATGGTGATGAATGTCTTTCCTGCGAATTCTGCTCCCGATTCGAGGCAAAACCAATCGTCCGAGAACACGCTTGGCAACACCGGGAATTCTCCCTTTCTTAACGCTCTCGAGCGTGCGGAAGAAATCTGCAACGCTCAGGACAGACGGATCACTGACGATCTCAACAGGCATGCGAAGAGCAGGTCATCGACGGCGGGAATGCTCAATCTCCTGAAACTGCAGTATGACCTCGACGACATGCAGGTCAACGCCACAATGGCAAAAAACATCGCAAATCAATTTAGCCAGGCATTGACCACGCTTACACAGAGAAACTGATGCGCCGCGTACTCATCCTACTGCCGTTGATATTCCTCGTTGGCTGCAAATCGTCGCTGTTCGAAAGTCTGGACGAGGACCAGGCAAATCAGATCATTGCCGTGCTGAGCCAGCACGGTATCGATGGTGTCAAGGAGCGCAATGCCGACAGGACATGGAGTGTTTCTGTAGGGAGCGGTAACGTTGTCACCGCAACCGAGATAACACGCGAATATGCGTTACCTCACGGCGGCCATGCGAATCTGGGTGAACTGTTTAGTCGTCAAGGATTGATTTCGAATCCTGGGGAAGACCAGGTGCGCTACGTGTATGGCTTGACGCAGGAACTGTCGGAGACGCTCGAGAAAATCGACGGTGTGCTCGTGGCTCGCGTTCACATAGTGCAGCCGGAGCGCGATCCGCTTATGCGGCAGGTTACAGCTCCGTCCGCGTCGGTGATGATTCGCTATCGCAGCGACTACAACGTTGACTACATGAAGGACAAGATTCGCGGGCTGGTGGCAGGAAGCGTGGAGGGGCTAGCGCCCGACCACGTTTATCTGACGTTGGTCCCGGTCACGCCTGTGGTGGACGCAGTCAATGCGAGAAACGGCGGCAATGCTTGCGCTGGCTCGTCGGACGGAAACCCACACCGGGCCGGTACGTTGATGCTGATGATTATGACCGTGATGGCGATAGCGCTAACTATTTCGGCGTGGGTGTGGGGCAAAGGAATTCGCTCATTTGCACCAACATTTTATCGGCGCAGAAAGACCAGAAAGACGGCAGAGCAAACTGTCTCGAAGCAACCAGAGCCCCCCGCTGGAAAGGACGCGCCATGACCCGCATCGCGGTTCTCGCCTTGTCGAAATGGGCGCATTTCAGTTGGTTGCCACGTGGAGAGCGCGCGCTTACGGAACGGGCACTGGTTTATGCGAATGCCGATCTGCTCGCGCGCTTTCCTCAGTTGACTTCGACGCAGACGACTCCGGCCATGCCGCCGTTTGCGACGTTGCCGCGACCGGCGTGCGCGAAAGTTTTACGGGTTACCGCGGCGCTCGCTCACGCGCGTTTGCTTCGGAAAGTCGTGAGCGCGGACACGCAGAAGATCTTTTCCGCTCGTATTGCACCGCACGTGCTCCACGCGATTCAACGTGACTGGCGCGTGGAGGAGGATATGGATCAGGGTGTGACGCTCAATGTGCTGGATCGCGCGGAAATGACGGCAGCCGGCTTGAGAGTGGCGTTGAGCGCAATTGACGACCCTGCAGTGTGCGTGCTGATGAGATTGCGGCTCCCGCGCACCGTCGAACAGCGCATGGTGCAATCCGGCGTGTGTGGCATGCACGTAAAGGCCGCTCACAAACTGCTCGATGCCGCGTACGCACTTGCCGGAGGTAAAGCATGTTGATCTGTCGAAGAGGTGAATGGCGTGTCGAGTCCGATGGTTATGTGTCGTCCACGGAACTATACGGGCTTGCCGGCTTACGGGAAATGGAAGCGTTTCGCACGCGGGATGCAGAACGCGAAGCCGCACGGCTCGCAGATCGTGTGCGCGCACTGAAGCGTCGTGCGTGGCGCCGCGGGTACGAGGCTGGTCGCCGCGCTGCATTGTACAAGTTCGTTGCGCCGCCGGTAGCGGCTTCGTTCGCGTCGCGTTGCCTGGCAGAGCGGCTTGCCGACATGGTGCTGAAGACTGTCACCCAGCTATTCGGCGAACTTCCTGCTGAAGTGGTGTTGTCGAGCCAACTGCGGCGATGTCTTGATGCATCATGCGCGCAACCGGTGCTCTCAGTGCGTGTTTCGGCAGACGATTACGAACAGACACAGCGCAGCGTACTCGCACTCGAACAGGAATTGAGCGCCCCCGTCTTTACGGTTCTGGCTGATGTGGGCTTGCCGCCCCATTCGCTTGTCGTCGAAACCGAGCAAGGTGTGATCGACGGTAGCCTGACGCCGCAACTACGTGCGCTGGAACATGGCATGAGAAAAGCAATCAAGTCCCTGCTCGACGAGTACCGCTATATCGATGAGGGATCGACGAGGCAGTTTGACATGGTCGAGAGCGCTTTGCTCGACGTAGTCGCTGTGCTTGCGCAGCCGACAGGCTCTCAGGGTGACTGGGAGGGCAAATGACTCCGTGGCGAGACATCGAGCGGATCTCGCTTGAGCACGCGCGGCGACAAAACGTTGCCGCACTGCATTTTGGCGTGGCCTATCCGGTCAGCGTCGGTAAGCAGGCGTTCACCCTGCAGTTTGAGTCGTGTCGTGCAAGCTATCCATTGCGGCTTCATGGGCAAGCGGGAGGGGCAACACTGACGCTTGATTGCGACGCACAGGCGCTTTTCCCCGAGTTGGCCCGGCAATCGCTGACGCTGGCCGGAGCCAATGCTCACGTGTTGATCACCCAGGCCTTCGAGGACTGGCTGAGCGCCCTGGAAGGGCTATTCGGGTTCACGGTCGACGTGAGCAGCACTTCGTTCGATGTGACGCCGGCGTCTGGCGCATATGGCCTCGTTCTCACGCACTCAAGGACCCATCGCGCAGCGCACTTCGCGCTGGATAGCGAAGCAGTCGATCAATGGTTGAAACACCGACCCGTTCCTGTAGAGGATCGGGCGCATCTATCGCGCCGGCTGCGTCTGCCCGTGCCGGTGTGCAAGGCTGGACCCGCACTCACGCTACGGCGCCTGCGCAGGATCAGGTGTGGTGACGCGCTGCTTCTCGATCCCACGTCGCTGTATTTACGTTTGCCGCTCTGTCATGGGGCACGTCGCATTTTTCTCAAACCCTCAGGGGAATACATGTTGATAGACCGTCCGATGATCGATGAGGACACCGACTCGACCGAGATGACCAGCGAGTTGGTGCCCGCCAGTGCACTCACGTTTTCGTTCGATGCGGTGATTGGCACATTGTCGCTAACACTCGATGAGCTGACGCGCCTGCGCACGGGCTCGATCGTGTCATTGCAATTGCCAGTGCGAAGAAACTCCGTTTTGCTGTTGTGCCAGGGCGTTCCGTTCGCCCGTGGTGAGTTGATCGACATCGATGATGCGTTGGGCGTGCGCATTGTCGATCTGGCGCACATGGCAGAGGCGTAAGGTCGTCATGAGAGATCAGATCGTCAATCTGCAACTTATCGTTCTGTTTTTTTTCCTTGGACTATTACCACTGATCGTCACGATGACGACATCGTTCACCAAAATCAGCATTGTGTTGACATTGCTGCGTTCCGCCGTTGGAGTGCAGCAGGCACCGGGCAATATGGCAATCTCGACTCTGGCCCTCGCGGCAACGCTGGTTGTAATGGCGCCGACACTGGAGAAGATCGGTGCCGATCCGGCCATCAACGAGCGCATCGTACGCGGTGAACTGCCCGATGTGGCGGACCTGTATCGGGGGGTACGCGGGCCGCTCGGTGATTTCATGCTTGAACATTCACGGCCCACCGAGCGCGCGTTCATGGTGACGGCCGTAAAGCGCCTGAACCCTGCGAGCGATGTACAAGAAACCGATTTTTCGGTTCTGATTTCTGCGTTCATGATCAGCGAAATTTCGAGCGGCTTCGAAGCTGGCTTCCTGCTTTACATGGCGTTTCTCATCATTGACCTCGTTGTGGCCAATGTCTTGATGGCGATGGGCATGGTGATGCTGTCACCCACGACGGTCTCGACTCCGCTCAAGCTACTTGTGCTCGTTTCCGTGTCGGGAATTTCAAAATTGATGCACGGCCTTATTGTCAGCTACGCGAAATGAACTGGAACCCTTCACTTCACTCGCTGGCGGGCGATGCCTTGTTGCTGGTTTTCTGGCTTTCGTTGCCCGCGCTCGTAGTCGCTACGGGGGTCGGTGTGCTGATTGGTCTCGTGCAATCCATCACGCAAATCCAGGATCAAGCGTTGCCGTATAGCGTGAAGATCATCTGTGTCGGGCTTGTGTTGATGATCGCGGTGCCGTGGGGCGAGAACGAAGTTTCCCATTTTCTCGACAAGACGTTTTCATACATTGCAGCGGGGCGCGGGCAGTGATGGCCAACTACATTGGATATATCGAGGGGCTGGCGTTCTGCTGCATTCGCCCAATCGTCGCGCTTTCACTGATTCCCTTTGCGGGCACGGAGTCCCTTGGCATAGCATTGCGACTGCCGTTGACGTTGATGCTCGCCGTACTGCCCCATCAGGTAGGGTGGCCGGACAATCCTGTCATTGCGATCGGGGTTGAAGTGTTGATCGGTTTCACGCTTGGCCTGTTGCTGAGCGTGACATTTCACGCGGCCGCCGCTGCCGGTGCGGTGATCGACCAGCAAGGCGGTTACATGATCGGCGCCTCCTATGATTCGAACTTTCGCGACGAAGCAGCTCACTTCGAAAGGCTTTTCGTCTGGTTCGCCACGTTGACGTTTTTCACCGGAACGGGCCTCCAGAGCGTCTACGGTTTTTTCACCGATGCATGGGCACTCTGGCCCCCCGGTGCGCCACGTCCCGATTACATGCGAGTGATGCAGGAGCTGGCGGAGACAAGACTGGCGCAGTCGATCGTCGAGGGCGTAAGACTGGCGATGCCGCTCATCGGCCTGATGCTCATCGTCGACATCTCGCTGGGATTAATGTCCCGCTACGCGAAGCGGATAAATCCATTTATGACCGCCCCCGCTGTCAAAGCAATTGTGTTGTCGTTCACGATTTTCTTCTGCGTGCCGATCATATTGGAACGGCTCAACGCTGTTTTCCTCGCGGGCACGATATTGCAATGAGCGATAAGACCGAAGCGCCGACTCCACAGCGGCTGCGACGCGCGCGCAAAGAGGGCGATATTGCGAAGAGCGGGCATATGACTGTTGCGGCGAGTGGCATTTTCTGGTGGCTCTTTCTAGTGATCGAAGCGCCACACATGTATCAGGTCTGCGTTTATGTCGTGGAGTCTGTGACGCAAATCGATCAGGCGCGTCCGTTCGATGAGCGCTACATTCAGGTGGCGAGCGCGCTCACCGCGATGCTGCCAGTCGTGGTCGCAACGCTCGGCATCAGCATGATCGCGATCATCGTGCCCGAAGCGGCGCAGACCGGGGGACTGATTGCATTCCAGCGTGCGGCGCCGGACATTAAACACCTCAACCCAGTGTCGGGGTTGAAGAACCTGTTCGGACTAAAGACGCTGATTGAGACCGCAATCACGCTGGCGCAGTTTTCTATCCTTCTTTTCATCTTCGGGAATGCGTTCGAGATATGGTGTGCGCAGTTGCTGCCTTCGTTTTCGCTTTCGTTTGATGGGCAACTGAGCGCCACGTGCCAGTCGCTTGCGCGCCTGCTCGCGATGATGAGCGTGTCGCAGCTCGTGCCCGCAGCCGTCGACATCAAGTTGCAGCGTTTTCAGTGGCGGCGGCGTTTAAAAATGGACAAGAACGAAATAAAACGTGAATACCGCGACGAAGAAGGCGATCCCATTGTTAAGGGACGTCGACGGGCCATGCACAGAGAGTTGAGCCAATAAGATGTTCGCAAAAACCAGATTTAGTCATATTGATTTTCCAGGCCTTTTGGCACGTTACGCGGACCTTGGTGTGGGGGGCGGCTTGCTCTGCGTGCTGGTGCTGCTGATCCTGCCGGTTCCGCCGTTCATTCTCGACATGTTCATCTGCGCGAGCTTCACGGCCAGCTTCGTGATGCTCTCGGCGACGATCTACGCGGCGAAGCCGGCAGAGCTGTCGAGCTTTCCGTCGCTGCTCCTCGTGACGACGCTACTGAGGCTTGCTCTCGCGATTGCGTCGACGAAAATG
Organism: Paraburkholderia sp. SG-MS1; assembly: GCF_012275575.1. Lineage (GTDB taxonomy): Bacteria > Pseudomonadota > Gammaproteobacteria > Burkholderiales > Burkholderiaceae > Paraburkholderia. Next base: position 46,456 of record NZ_NPIH01000005.1, read on the forward strand.
ATTCTGCTTGATGCGCACGCCGGACAGATTATCAGCGCGTTTGGTGAAATGGTGGTCGGTGGCAACGTTGCGGTCGGGATCGTGGTGTTCGTCGTGTTGTCGGTGATCCAGTTCATCGTCGTGGCGAAAGGGGCTGACCGCGTCGCCGAGGTCTCAGCACGCTTTACGCTCGACGGCATTCCCGGGCGCCAGATGAGCATTGACGCCGATCTGCGAAGCGGCCAGATCGCACCGGCTGAAGCGGGCCGGTTGCGCGCCGAATTGGAGCGCGAAACATACTTTTATGGGTCGCTCGATGGGGCGATGAAGTTCGTCAAGGGCGATAGCATTGCGGGGCTCGTCGTCGCGCTTGTCAATATTGTCGGTGGCCTTACCATTGGTATCGGGCAACGCGGCATGTCGTTCGGCGATGCACTGCACACATACACGATCCTGACGGTTGGCGATGGCCTCGTGTCGCAAATTCCGTCGTTGATCGTGTCGATATCGGCCGGTCTGCTAGTCACGCGCGTCTCGTCAGGCGGCGGCAGCACGAATCTCGGCCAGGATATCGTCAGGCAGTTGTCGCTGCATCCCGCGGCACTGATGATGGCGGGTGTTGCTTGCCTTGCTCTCGCCGTCATTCCGGGTTTTCCTCATGTCCAGTTCATCCTCGCGGCGCTCACGCAGATCGGCCTGGCTGTCGTGACGAAGCGTCAGCGCGCGGCGCTAGACAGGTTGGAGCGGCCACGGATGCCGGCGATGACGCGCGATGGCGGCACCTATGTGCAACGCATTCTCGACGATGTCGAACTGGGAACAAGTTCCCCGCTTCGTGTGCGCCTTGGTGTGAAAGCATGCGACGCGCTACGCCCGGCGGAACTCAACCGCCGCTTTGCGCTGATGCGCCGCGACCTGATGGTGCGGCTCGGAGTGCCGTTCCCGGGTGTTGGGCTCCTGCGCGACACCGATCTCGACGAGAATCGCTATATCGTCGATCTCGCGGACGTGTCGTTCTACGGAGGCACGCTCGTTGCCGGACACGTACTGGTTAGCGGTGAGGCATCTCTGGTGACCATGGACGGCCTGCAGGGCTATCACCCGCAGGCGGAGAAATCGGTCTGGATACCTGAGCAGTCGGCCACTGTGATTGATGACGTACGCATCATGAAATCGAGCGCCGATGCAGCGCTTTGCGATCACCTGATGAACGTGTGTGAGCAGCATGCGTCGTCGTTCATTGGGACGCAGGAGACGCGTTTTCTCCTCGACCAGATCAGCATTGAGTTCCGGGAGCTGGTGAATCAAATTCAGCAGGTAATCACCACGGTGCAACTTGCTTGCGTGCTGCGCAGTCTGCTGGAGCAGCGAATTCCAATCCGCAATCTGCGAGGCATTCTCGAGGCAATCCTTCGCGTGCCCGAGGGGGGGCGCTCGCTTGACCGGATGGTGCGGGAAGCACGCATCACGCTCGGGCAGCAAGTGGTGCGTCCCTTCGCCGATCTGAACAGCTGGGCAATCAATGCCGCCGTGCTCGAACCGGCCTGGGAAGCTGATCTCGAGGCACAGATTGAAGTCGGTCACGATGGCGAACCACAATGCGTGCTCGACGCTGATCGATTGGAAATCTTGCAGCGAGTCTTTGCCTCGCAACGGGACACGGTGAGTCTGGTAGTGACAACGGCTCTTCTGCGTCCTCATCTCGCGCGCATTTTACGCATGCTTGGCATCCGCACTGACGTGCTTGCGACGGAAGAAATTCCTCTCGACACGTATCGTGTCCACATATTCGCGACACTCGAGCCAGATTGATGCATGCAACCTCTTAACAGAAAAAGGAAGACGTCTGTGACACCAACGCCGCTACTCTCGACGAAGCTCGCGCTCAACGCAAGGATTGTAGAAGCGCGCGGGGTGGTTGTCCGTGTGGTCGGTGCCTCGTTACGCGTCGGCGAAATGGTCCGGCTTGTCCGGCCCGATACCCAGGAAGTGCAAATCGGCGAAGTAGTCGGCTTCGCTCAGGACGGGGCACTCGTTGTACCGTTCGACGGACTGATGGGTTTGTCGAATATCACGCAGGTCGCGGGCTGTGGGCTTAACTGGCGCCGCTCTGACGCGCTCTCGCTGCTAGGACGAGTGGTGGATGGGCTTGGGCGGCCGCTCGATGGTGGCGGCGCCCCGACGACAGCAACGGCGCGGCAAGCGGCAGACAAGCTTCCGCTAGTCAATCCACTCGACCGTCCGGTGATCTCGACGCCATTCGCGACCGGTGTGCGGGCAATAGATGGCCTCTTGTCCTGCGGAGTCGGTCAGCGCGTCGGCATCTTCGCGCCGGCGGGTGGCGGCAAAAGCACGCTAATCGGAATGATCGCAAACGGGGCGACTGTTGATGCGATTGTTGTTGCTCTGATCGGCGAGCGTGGCCGCGAAGTGGCCGAGTTTATTCACGATCACCTTGGTCCGCGGCGCGCAGCATCGGTTGTGATCGCGTCGACAGCCGAGCGGCCGGCGGCCGAGCGTATCAAGGCTGCCGAACTGGCGTGCAGCGTCGCGAGCGAACTGCGCGCCGAAGGAAAGCAAGTCCTGCTGCTGTTCGATTCTCTGACGCGTTACGCCCGTGCGCTGCGCGAGGTTGGTCTGGCGGTGGGTGAACCGCCAGTGCGCCGCGGATATCCACCGCGAGTGTTCGCCGAGTTACCAAGATTGACCGAAGCGGCGGGGCTGACGCGGCAGGGTTCGGTCACTGCGTTCTTTACGGTGCTCGCCGAAGACGAAGAAATGACGGACCCTATCGCGGAAGAAGCACGTTCGCTGCTCGACGGGCATATCCAGCTATCGGGACGACTTGGTGCAGCGGGGCACTATCCGGCCATTGATGTATTGCGGAGCAAGAGTCGTGTGATGACACGTGTGACGTATCAGGAGCATCGCGACGATGCAAACCGCGTGCGCGGCTGGATGAGTCGGTATCAAGAAGTTGAACTTTTGCTGCAGATGGGCGAATACCGGCGTGGCAACGATTCCGACAGTGATCTTGCGATAGATCGTCATAAAGCGATTGAACGCTTCCTGCGTCAGCCACATGACCAGTATTGCGATTGGGAGAGCACGATTTCGTCGTTGCGCGCCCTTTGCCGCGAGGCGCGCAAATGAAGGACGCGTTACAGGTGCGCGTGTGGACCTTGCTTACACGTGTGCGGCAGCTAAGAGTGGAGCGCGCTCGCCACCTGTTGCGGGAGGCACACCTTGGTGTTCAGCGCGCGGAAGCAGATACTGTGTCAAGAGAGAATGCGATCGCGGAGCATGAGACACGGCGACGAAAAATTCTCGCCGCATGTTTCTGTGGCGAGAGCGCGTCACTGTGGCGCATGGCGTTGCAGCGGCACGATGCCGGTAAATTTGCTCTGGAATCGGCGCTTGCCGTTGTATGCGATGCCAGGGAGAAAGCGCAGGAACGGGTCATGTCCGCGCTGTATGTTCTGCAAAAGGAGATGCGCGGGCTGGACGATGCCCGCAAGCGGGTGCGCCGACTGGTCGTTGCGCAGCAGGAAGATAGCGATCCCGACGATTGATGATCTAACGCCGCATGGAGTCCATGGCCATCGGCCGTTTGAGACTTGGTATAGAACGTCGCGCATCCGGGGTCGCCGTTTTGCGGCCACCCCGGATGCTAGCGTCAGACCTTGCTGAAGTCTGCAGCCGTCGGAGCATGGCCCGTCTGTGGATCGATCCAACCCGTGCCGGAGCTATTGGCGACTAGCGTATAGCCGTCTGGGGTCTGTCGGTCGAGTTGTCGGCCATTGCGACTGCTTTGCACGGTTAGCGGACTGCTGTCAATCTGACTCAAACCATTGACCACGTAGGCCTTGTTACCCTGTGTGATTGTCACCTGGTCGGCGTAGCTGACGGCGCCCTGTGCTTGCGTTCCGACCGTGACCTTCGTGTGACCGGGCAGATCGAACGTTAGCGAGCCTTTGAATGTGCCTGATGTGCCATTGGTATCGATGTGTGGATCACCGGAGATTTTTGTCGTGCTGCCGGTCTGTTTGTTCGTCAAGAGGAGCGAGGAATCACTCTTGTTTAGATCAACAGTGTAATTACCTATATCTAGACTTGCTTTGTTGTTCTGCACCTGCGTATTGCACCAGTCACTCTGTTGATCATTGCAATTGCGTTTGTTGTTCTTGACCTGTGCATTGCTACATTCGAACTTCTGGCTACCACAAAGGTTCTTGTTAATCATGGTTTCGGTATTGCACCGGTTGTTCCTACGACTGCCGTACTGATCGGATCTGTCGTTCCTGCCGCTGACGTGTTGAAAGCTGACCGCCGAAATCGATGCTGACATACCTTTCGGTGATCGCGACGACTGCTGAGAAAAGGTCGCTAATGAGATTTGCTGATTCCCTGCGCCACTTTCCCGAAATCCGGTCGAGAGCGACTTCGAACTGGATGACTGGACCGTGCTTCGATACGAGAAGCTGCTCGTTGCGAACGAAGATTGGGTCTGGCTATACGATGCAAAGCTGCTGCGATCGATTGTGGTTTGCATGGATGAGTCCTTGAGTGGTTGGTTTGTCGGTCCGGTTGATTGTCTGGACCTATCCGGAGAAGACAGGCTTTCCCCCGTCTTGACCGGCAGGAAAAGTCTAATGAACAACCACGTCCGCCATGCACTACGGGCGTATCGCAATGCGGAACAACGGATGGCACGGCGCAGTGGAACAATGGCCCGGCACCGGACGGTATGAAAACCCGGCATGATTCCGGTTCTCACAAATCAGGCCAGTCTTCACACGTGGAACGGCGGCGTTGCCGAAACCTCGGCCGGGCAATTCTCGTTACCGGCCATATAAACAGTCCTGTGCTCACTCGTCGCACTGTTCCTGCTGTTACACACCGATGATTGACAGCGAGCCTTCCTGCGATCGGAAAGTGCGCTTTCCCTACGGGTCTCGCCTCGCTGTCGATCGGGGCCAACGCAAGCTTGGTAGAAGCATGTCGGTGCCGACGAAAAATTGACATTTCGTGACAAAAATCAGTTCGACATACGTCACAATAGTACGGTTCATTTAGTGCGTGAAAGATCTCGGTAAGCAAAGAAAGTTTGAAGTTGCTTTCGCAATGTATGTGTCAGCGTGATTTCTGATCCGTTGACGATCTTCACTGGTGGATAAGAAATACTCAACAGCCTGTAATGCACGCAGGTCTCTCACGGTTACCTATCGATCATGGCATTGACGCAGCGCTATTTTTTTTGAACCCTGTCATGCTTTAACCTGTTCGTGCACGCAGGTTCCAACCGGCGTTGCCATTTGTCTGGCGGGATGCTGAAAGCCTGAGTCGGGACGATCGATCAGTATGCACAAGGTTCCCGCATGCGACTTTCTGCGGAATTGCGAATTTGCGCGGTAACTTTTGCAAGCAAAGCGCGTGCGGGCAGGCGCCGCGCTCTGCAGTCCTGCTATCGTGGTGACTCACCGCGTCGTTCCTTGCGGTGCCATGTTTCGCATTCGTGCCATGTTCGTCAGCGCGTTGGCAACCATAGTCGGCGTGAAATGATGGCCGACGTGTCGAATGTCAAGATAGACCGTCTACCGCACCTGTCGGATTGTCTCGTCCCCGCCGAAATGCTTCTCCATGCATGTCCAGGTGAAGCGCTTGATCCGATAGCTGGCATGTCGCGAGATGAGCCCTGCGATTTCACAGCCGCCGGAACGTTCATTGTTGCGCGCGACTTGCGGTGTCTCCTTGCAGGCGGTAATCGCTCGTGAAGTCGCTCTCGTCGCAGGCACGAGCCGCTCCGCGGAGTTGTCGAAGGGGGGAAATTCGACGGTATGCTTGGTACGTTCTGGCGGAATACTGTGGTGAAGAACATCGATCCGATGAAATCTATTGCTTTCCCAATCGGGATGTCATCCTTATGAACTCTACGCGCATTGTCCACGTTGTGGTGGCGGACGATCATGCGGTCGTTCGCAGGGCCGTTGCCCAAACAATCGACGCGATTCCCGGCTTCAAAATCGCCGCGATCGTTAAATCAGGAACTGAGCTACTGGAAATACTCACGGCAGTCGAGTGCGATTTGATCGTTACCGATTTCTCGATGCAGAGGGGAACGGCCGACGAAGACGGACTTCGCCTTATCGCACGACTCAGGCGGAATTACCCTTCTACGCCGATCATTGTTTTTACAATGCTCACTAACGGCGGAGTATTGCAAAAGCTTTGCAAGATGGGCGTCGCGGGCATCGTGGGTAAGGACGAGGAATCGGCAGTAATCGAGCAGGCTTGCGTCATGCTGCGTTCGGATTCGAATGCACGCACATTTCTATCTCCAGGCATTACCCGGTGGCTCGTTCAGGATGGCAATACCGAGGAAGGATTTATCAGCGCTCCGGACCTCTCCCCGAAGGAACTCGAGGTCGTCCGCCTGTTTGGTATGGGGCTGTCTGTCACGCAGATCGCTCAACAGCTCAATCGCACCGCGACCACCGTGGCAACGCAAAAGCGCTCGGCTATGCGCAAGTTACATGTGGAGACTAACGCCGATCTGGTGAAGTATGCTCAAGAGCAGGGACTGACCTGATGCCACTGATGTCCAGGAGTGCATGGGATCCTGCTCTACACGCCTTCCATTCGATAGAAAGAAATCTAAAGCGGGAGCGGCGCGTTTTTTCGATGGTGATCATCCTGTTGATTATCGGCGCGTTCGTCGCAGCTGTCGTGACGATTGCAGGGCGACTGGCTGATTCGCTCGACCGGGAGGAAAGGGCTACGCGGCTAGCCATACAGAACCTCGCCCACGAGTTGCAGGAACGAAACAACCTGCTCACGACGGTCAGTGTGATCATCGAACTCCGGGCAAGCGGTGTTCTCCTGCCTGAGCCCCCCCGCCACGCCGACGACAACTGTGTCGCTGGCGTTCCCGTACAAGGGCCGCGGTCGATCCTTATGTCGAGTTGCGCCTCGGCAGCGCAGCTTTTGCTGGCGACAGGTTCGCGCCTCGATTTCGAGTTGATCCTCACGGACGGGCATGGAATATACGGGCACGCTTTTCCACCGCAGCCACCACATGCCCACAACTTGACATCGAAGGGACGAGCCCGGGAAGTGGTCAACGCGGTCCTTGAAAAATATCGTTCCCTTGGGCTTGATCCGCTCACGGCTGCGCGTGAAAAACGCATCGTCTGGTTGCGGTCGCCCAGAACCACGGAAAGCGATATGTCGCCAATGATTGGGGCCTCTCTTGTCCTCAAGGAGGGGGCACTTTACGCCATTGTGGTGACGACGCTAGATCTGAAAGACGTGCTTCAACCTGGCACAGGCGACACTTCAATTTCCGATCCGGTCGTAGTGACGAATGGCGGGACGGTAGCAATCGGGCACGTTACGCCGGAACAGGCGGAAGAGATAGACGCAAGGACTGGCGCGAGCACGCTTCAGTATGGCCGCTTCCATTGGGTTCCCAGCTATGGCTGGGTGATGCGACGGCCAGCGCTCATGCTTGGTTTCGGGCATATCCTTCGCATTGTGCCGTTGCGCCAACAGATCGTCGAGATGCGGTGCGGACTTATCCTGGTGCTGTCCGCCACAGTAGCGCTGGTGATTCTCCTGCTTGCCATGTTCCGTTACTGGAACTATCAATTTTTGACACGGACCTATGCGGAGGCGGCGCGCGCGCTTGAAAGCGAATTGCTCAACCACCTTCTGGTGCATGCCACGCCTGTAGGTTTGTGCATCGTCCGCAAGGACGGCTCGGAAATTGTGCTGGCAAACAAGATCGCTCGTGATGTACTGAGAATCGCGAACACGAATATGAAACTGCCTGCGGCATTGAGCCGGGAATTTCAGAAACAGGGCATCGATAACACCTCTTTCTCGCTGGCAGAAGGCGCGAAGATCTTCCAGTTTTCATTCCCTATCGAGAGGGAGGGGCTTAATAGCTTGCACTTGGAGATTACCTACGCACCCGCGATCCTCAACCGCGAAGATGTCCTGTTTTGCGCAATCGCCGATACGACTCAACATGTTCTCGCCGAACAGGCGCTTCGTGAAGCCAAGCGAACCACAGAAGTCGCCGCGAAAGCAAAAGTGAGTTTTTTTGCTTCCATGAGCCATGAGATTCGCACACCGCTCGCATCGCTCGTCGGTAACATCGAACTGCTCAAGCTCGGACCGCTTGTGCCAGAGCAGGAGGCGCGTGTGCACGCCATGCAGATCTCCGCTGCTGGGCTGTTGCACGTCGTGAACGATGTACTGGACTTTTCAAAAATTGACGTCGGGGAACTCAAACTTAACGAAGTGTGGGGATCTGTGACAGATCTCATAGGTCGCATTGTCCTTTCACACGCGCACCTTGCCGTCAAGGAAGGCTTGAAATTTTATGTTGTTCTGGATCGAGCTGTGCCATCGAGATTACTTTTTGATCCAATACGTGTATCGCAGATTGTGACAAATCTGTTGAGCAACGCGTTCAAGTTTACGCAGTCCGGCAAAATCGTAGTTCGGGTGCAGTGGATTGATTCGTCGCTGGCGATCAGCGTTGTCGACTCAGGAATCGGCATACCGGACGATCTGAAAACGCAACTATTCCAGCCCTTTATGCAGGGGGATAGCAATCGCCTTGGTCAGGCGAGAGGAACCGGACTCGGCCTGTCCATTACGGCAAGGCTCTGCGAGTTGATGGGAGGGTTCGTCATGCTGGAAAGCACTGTGGGAGTGGGAACCCGCGTCTCGGTTACACTTCCGCTTCGTTCGGCGGACGGCACGCCAGACGGAGCGGACTGGACTTTGCAGAACCACAACCCAGCTATTCTTTGCCATGCTAATGAATATAGGGAGTGGCTGACCAATCTGTTTGACCCGGAGGCGGCCACGGTGACTGTTTTTACAGATACCCGTCACGCGGTTAATCATGGTCGCTATGACTATCTGCTTGTCGCAGATGAGTTTGACCCGGCAGATGTCATTCGCTGGTGGGGAAATCCGGCTAGTATCGTGTGGGTGGGGCAAGATGGTCCTCTCGTGCCGATTTCAAGCGACAACGGCGGCGTGGCAGTTTCAGTCTACAGCCTGCCGGGAATCAGGACTGCCACGCAGATGCTCGAGTCCGCTGTCCTTGATCGGACGCACACAAAAAGAACAAAGGACGCAGGACCTGCCAGACGTCATTTCGAAAAATTGACCGTGCTGATTGCAGAAGATAACTTGTTAAATCGCGGTTTGCTACGTGACCAGCTTAGCACCCTGGGTGCAAACGTCATCGAGGCCGTCAATGGCAGCGAGGCGCTGTCGATGCTTTCGAAACGGTCGGTGGATATCGTGCTGACTGATATCGATATGCCAGTCCTGAACGGGTTTCAGTTGATTGATGCAGTTCGCAACAAAAACCTCTCACTGCCGATTTATGCCGTCAGCGCGAGCGCTCATCCGGACGACATCGCTGAAGGCAGGGCGCGGGGATTCTCCGACTACCTCACCAAGCCGGTATCCCTGTCGATATTGACGAAGGTTCTCGATGCCGCGGCAGATCGTGATAGTCGCGATGCCTTAACGGACGCCAAGGCGGTCGTACCCAGATTACCGGCTGTGCCGACCGATTACTCGGCGGCGTTTGTCGAGCAGACAAATTTGGATGTCGCGAGACTGGATTCCGTAGTCAAGATGCAAAGTGTCGAGCAGCTTCGAAGATGGGCGCACGGCGTGGCGGGGGGGCTGTCGGTGCTCGGACCGTCGCAGGTTCTCCAGCGTTGTCAGGAGCTGCGCGCTACTATTTCCGGGGCAGAGATGTGGACTGCCGAAATTGAGCGGCAAGCGTTGACGATTGCGTGTGCTCTCGTAGAAATGCGATCTTCAGGCGAGCGTTACTGCAGGCCAAGCATATTACCGTGCCGGTGATCAGATTTCCGCTACCGCCGGCGCCTGATGATGTTCGGACGATTCGTACCGCTGGTTGTGATGGGCGATTCGCTCATAAAGGGGCGATGCGATCCAAGTGGCAAAGTTAAAACTGCTTTTACTGAACGGCGCGGGTGACGCCACCATGATGAACATCGGCCGGTTCATATGCCGAACCTACGCGGATCTCTATGCGGTCAATGGGTGCCTGTGCGACGATCTGTGATAATCGACTTTGCCGCGGAACTGGCGCCATGAGAGTGGCGCTCGTTGTAATACTCGAACGCGGGCGCGAACTGGGTAAATGGTGTCAACCCGATGTCAGAGCAAAGAGTCGTGCTTTCTCCGACGTGCGGACCGAGGGCACTTCGTTGGGGTCCGGCCGGTAATCAGTTCCATGATCATTGCAGTAGGCTGCCAATCGAACTGCAGTCATCGGCTGTACGAAATACGACTTCACTCGCCTTCCAGGTCTGAAAGACGGGCAATTGCTCAATCGTCCACAAGCGTGATGTCGGTATCGCCCTTAGTCGGACTCTGTGCATCGGCTCATTGAGCGCGGAGTCGTCAAACAGACCTTGCGGCCCTGTACGTTGCGCGGTTTAAGTGACATCCCTCTCGCGTCACATGACTTGGCAGGAATGAGCTGAGGATGCTACCCGGCACAACGATCAGCGGATCCGCTTCAACCCAAGAGGTCTGCAATGGGATATGCGCACGTAGGTCACCCGTCATTGAGTGACGAGTCACGAGTTGATGACCGCGCGCGACGCCGCGGCCAAAATACGTCTGCGCGTCAAATTGAGTATGTGTTGCCAGATACTATGGTACAGCGAGATTCGTCGCCGCATGACACGCAAATCCAGTTTTCTCTTTTATATCGAATTTATCTGAAATGATCTCGTCAGTCGATGTAAGAAAAAGTTGTCATAGAGATCGTTTTCGACTCGATCGGGGCTGCAGGAAATTCAACCGGCACACCGTCTGGCATCGTGTCGGATGATCGACGGCATCCAATTGGCCACCTGCGATCAGTCACTACACTGAACTATCTATGCCTATCGCGGCGGTGCTTCAACTTACCGTTTGAAATCTACGCCCGGCAAGACCGAAAAGTTGGGTCGCGATAAGGTCATGCAGATATGAAGACCAGTTTTGAGCGGCCGCGATGGTCGCCGTGGCCAGAGCTATCGTAAGCTCATTGCGAGGCCGTGGCCCGCGACAAGATCATCGATCTGCGCAGCATGAACTGGCATGCAAATATAGGAACCTTGGCAATCAACGTTTGACATGTTCTTTGTCCAGGTGAGCTGTGCTTCGTTCTCGATACCGTCGATAACGATCTGTTTCCCAAGGCGTTGCCCAATTCGAACAAGGACTTCCAGGACGTTCGTTGCCTCTGAACTTTCGGGGATGCCGTTGATCAATGATCGGTCAATTTTTAGAACATCGACTGCCAGCCGATGCAAGATAGATGGCGACCAGCCTCCAGCTCCGAAGTCGCCAATCGCAACCCGAACGCCCGTATCACGTATTGAATCGACGGCAGCCAAAAGCACATCAAGTGGCCCGGACTCCGAGGATTCCGTGAGCTGAATTTGCAGTTTTGCCGTGTCAACTGCATGAGAAGCGAGCAGCGCGATCAACTTTCGTGGCAAATCCTCTCGTGTTAATTCCTGGGGCGAAAGACTGATGACGAGCGACAGCGTAGTGTATTTGCATGCAGCCCAGTCAGAGAGCGTCTCTGCAGCCTTTTCCAAAATGAAATCTGTAAAACGGCCCGACAGACCGGAGTTTTCTGCGTCTCTGATGAACGATGTAGGTGTCAAGATACCGTGGATGGGATGACGCCAGCGTAACGAGGCCTCAAAACCAGACAGTCTCTCCTCTGGCACTCGCAGTTTCGGCTGGAAAACCAGCATGAATTCGTTTCTTTCCAATCCGCGCTCAAGCTGATCGACTATGTTGAGCTGATCGATATCCGCAGTACGATCCGTTAGCGTCCCCGGAGGGACGGAATCTTGTACTTTGACACAAGCAGTCGAGGAGTGACCCAAGAAACCCAACCTGGAATCGCTAATCAGCGCGGAGGACGTTTGCAAGTCACCGAGCAACTGCTCATAAGAGATCTTTTCGTTCGTTTCCTGCATTTGCGTAGCCCCCATCCGGTCAAAATACCTTGAAGCAAGGTTAAACCAGCCTGTCGGTCATTGGAGCAATTGACCGGGTCCTTCGCCTTATGCCTGCTGCGGCAGGCCCAACTTCATTCTCGCAAAGCAATGTCACATTAACATCACCCCGTTGACAGGATCGCGCGGCAGTCAAATAGGTCAGACTGTCGGCCCTCATCCGTGCCTCCATAGTCGACTTGTGATTGTGGAAGGAACCAAAAAACCGAACGGAATCGTTGATGATGAACTATCAAACGGACGAAAGTGGACTAATTTTAAAAGCTTCGCACTCGCGAATGGTCTTGAAAAATGATACGCAGTCTCTCAGAGTGCATTGTGAATTATTGACACATGTCCACACTCATTGGCCTCGGCCGCGTAAATTTGGACGGTCGGATAAATGGAATTATCGAGGCCTGAGATGGCGGTGGATCCTATGCACGCATTGCCTGCAGCTCAGCCGGTATGAATGGTCGGTGTCGCGCGTCTATTGGTTACCACCGAGCGTAGCTGGTAAGTGAAGCGGACACATTGCTGATGCGCGGATTCACGAACTGATTGTCAGCATCTCGGTCTCTCGGAGCGCGGGTACTGGCGCAATTGGCGCATCGAAAACGACATGAGATTGGCCGTCGGCGCAAGCATATGCGATTGAAGTTAGCGCTCGGTGTCAGAGCGAATACGAGTCGTAAGAGCCTACGGTTTTTTGTATATGTGTTCCTTCGTTCGTGCGGTGCTGACTGGCGGAAAAACGATCTACGCGCGCGGGACGATGCCCTGAAGGAATGCTCGGCCCTGCGGGAAACATCAACCGCTTGAAACCGTTCCTTGCCGACGTTGCTCTGAAAGCGCGAATGCGGTGCGACAGCCCGTGTCGTCCAGAAGAAATGCTGCTTTGCTTGACGGGTGCGAAAGCTGGGCTTGCTCTGCGGATTCGTCGCCAGAACCTCTCGCGGTGACGCTGGTCCGTGAGGGGAGTCGGTCGCCGGGGGATGATCACGACAAACCTCCTTCGTCTGAGATGTCGCGTCATGGCAACCGCGCGGGGGTAAGGGTGTGATTGAAGGAGATTTCGGCATTTTAATCGACTACGATAGTGAGTACCTCGAGTAGTAGCGTTTTCGCCGATCGTTATCCCGATAAGCGTATCCCAAAAATCGACGGATTGTTACTTCACTCGTGCTTTATTACAAAAATACGAGGCCGCTGCGTAAACGGGTTTTGCACTCGCATAAAAAAATCCCGAGGGAAGCGATTGAAGTTTCCCACGGCCAGCCGATGGAAAAGGAGAGAGATATTTTATGGGCGCATGTTCAGCCGGTACTGGTCGCGAATGGGACATGTCGTTGATCCAGACTAAAATGATCCCCCCACGCCTTCCGTCAGGCTATGTGCGGCGTCTTGCGTTGCTCAGTCAGCTTGATGAGAGACGGTCGCGCAGCGTGACCGTCGTGACCGCACCAGCGGGTTTCGGCAAGACGACATTGCTCGCTGAATGGCGAGAAGGGGCGTGGAAAAAAAAGCATCCTGTTGCATGGCTGAGCCTCGACGAAGAAGACGACGATCCTCAGCAGTTCGGCGCATATCTGGTAGCTGCATTCTCCAGAACGTCCGAGAGCATCGCCCAGCAGGCGCAGCAACTCCTGGATAACGATGCGGCCACTCCTATCAGGACAGTCATCTCGGTACTTCTGAACGGGATTGCTGCGTACGGCCGGAGCGTTTTCCTTGTGCTGGATGACGTCGACCGCCTGACCACGGGGTCTGTACTTGCCATTGTCTCCCGGCTGTTGCGTTATGCGCCCGAAAACATGCATGTGTTATTGGGCGCGCGCGGTGAGCCAAGCTTGACACTTGGTCAACTCAGAACACCCGAGAAACTAATGCGTATCGGTGTCGACGATCTCCGATTTTCGACGGATGATGCGCGGGCGTTTTTCGCTCAGGCGGCCACGGTGCCGCTTGACCAAAGCAGCATCGAACTACTGAACCAGGCGACAGAAGGGTGGGTGACGGGCCTGCAACTGGTTTCCCTTGCAGTAGGGCAGATCGGTGACGCAGCTAAGATCGCCAATAATCTGGCAGGATCCTGTTCTGGAATCGACCACTACCTGAACGATACGGTGCTCGCGCATTTGCCGCCGGTGATGCTTAAGTTCTTGCTATACACGTCGATTCTTGAACGACTCACTGCGCCCGTGTGCGACGCCATCATGGGCGGCGAGGGCGGAAGCGGAGAAAAGCTTGAATGGCTCGAACGGCATAGCGTCTTTATTCAGCCACTGGATCAGACACGGAACTGGTACCGCTGTCACGTGCTGCTGTCCGATGCGCTTCGACGGCGCCTTGTTCATCAGATGCCGCAGAAGGTTTCCGTGCTGCATCAACGCGCGTGCCAATGGTTTGCGGGTGCACGTCTCTGGCCCCAGGCAGTCACACACGCTTTGGCTGCGGGCGAATTCGAGCAGGCGGCACAGTGGGTCGAGAACTGTGCAATGGAGATGTTGGAACGCGGTGATCCGTACACGTTACTAGACTGGATTGACAAACTTCCACCGGATGTTCTCCAGCGACGACTACGTTTGCGCCTCGCGAAAGCGTGGGCGCTCGCATTGTCGCTTCAAACGACGCGCGCTATGAGGGAAATTGACGCTGTTGTCGAGGAACTCAGTCGTGGGCATCGCGATGACGGCGACATGAAGGCCGAAGCTGCGGGTGCGGAGATTAGCGCAATCCGTGCACTGATCGCCAGCAATAACGACGATAGCGAGCGTGCGCTTGAACTCGTGCATGCCGCAGAGGCCTCAACGGCACCCTCGGCACAATGGGTAAAGTGTCAGGTACAGGCTGCGCAAGTCTTTGGTTTGATGTATAGGGGTGAATTCGGCCAAATACGTCGCCTATGGAATGTCGCTAACGACCGGGTGGAATATCGTCAAGGATCGACCTACTCGGATATGTTTCTAGACGCTATGTACGGTCTTGCCGCCCTTTTACATGGCGAGCTGACTGAAGCACGGCAGATTTTTGAGGAGACGTTTGAGCGCGCCGAAAATGTTCTGGGCGCGTCATCGACCGGCGCAACGTGGCTAGCGGGTTGCCTGGCATCGATTTACTATGAGTGCAACGATCTCCCGCAAGCAAGGAAGATAGTGGCGGGTCGCGCGACCCTCGCATTGGATGCGGCGCCGCTAGGCGCGCTGGTGCAACATACGCTTTCTGTGTCACGGCTGATGTGCCGCAGCGGAGAGACAGATTCCGCATTGGCAGTTCTTGAAGGCAGTCGGCAGGTAGCGATCACCCGACGATTGCCACGACTCAGGGTGGCGTGCGATGCTGAAATTGTGAAATTGCTTCTGAACGAGGGTAACGTTGTGCAGGCCAGGCAGATCGCGAGAGAACTTAGCCTGAGCTTGCCAAAGATGTGGGAAGGGCGAACGGGGGCCGCCTTGGAAACCTGGACAAGCTACTGCCTCGTGCGGGCGAGGGTGCTCATTGCGGAGAATCTTGCTGACAGGGCTGTCATTTTTCTTACGCTTCTGGTCGATAAGCTGGGTGCTATGGGTTGGCGCTGTTCCGAGGCTATCGTTTCCTTGCTGCTTTCCCGTGCGTTCGAGCAATGTAACGCCTCCGACGATGCGCTTGCTGCACTCGACCATGCACTGCAGGTTGGCGAAGCGACTGGCATGATTAACAGCTTCGTAGATGAAGGGCCGCCGATGCGCGCACTGCTGCAGCGGTTTCGTCGATCCTTAGGGAGTGTCTCGACTTCACAAATGGCATACGTCGACAGATTGCTGGCAGCTTTCGATGATCTCGACAATGTGCCACCTGCGTCTGCGGAACCCGTTCAGGCGGTGACGACATCGCCGGATGTTCTCAGTGCAAGAGAACTCGAAATAGTCCGCTACGTAGCTCGCGGTCTTTCGAACAAGGAAATCGGTCGATCACTGAAACTTGCGCCCGAGACAGTCAAGTGGCATTTGAAGAACATTTTCGAAAAACTCAACGTAGGTTCACGGATCGAAGCGGTGCAGAGCGTTCTTGGATCTCGGGGTTGGAGAACCCCGTGCGACCATTTAGCGGGCCGTTGAAATACTCGCGGAAGCTGTCCTCGTCGGCGGAGGGTAAGCGTTGAACGGACGTCGTCAATGTTGGAGAGATGGGACTGACGCGTGAGCCAGATGGTTTTACCGACTCGATGTTCACCGTGCTGAAGCTGGACGATTTCTTGCGGAAGGACGGCGCAGTGCGGGGCCACTGGACATTCAGCTGGAACGGCGAGCGGCTGTCCGAACATGACGTAATAGTGTTGCTGTTCAATGAGACAGTCGAAGCCGCGTGTGAGCGCGACATCTTTCCGGGGAACACTTCAGCGTCGACGGCAGCAAGGGCACGGGTAAAGGAGCTTCAAGCAAACAAAAAGCCGACCATCGCGGGTCGGCTTTCTCTTGCCGGTGTGCGCCAGCTGTCCGTTTGTGCTGCTCAGTGTGCTGCTATTCGGACTCAGCCCTGACCGAGTATCAGTGACCCAAAGCGACTATAAGCGTGGACCGCAACGAAGTGCTAAAGATTGCTCCTGAGATAGATTTCTCAATCGCATTGAGAGCAACGGAAGTAAAGCCGTTTCTAGTGACGCTTCAGAAGCACGCTTCGTCTGTGGGACGATCATGACGCGCCAGGAAGCACCCACCGAAAAACGTTGCACGCATTTCCGGACAAACTTAAAAGAGCGTCCTTCAGGCTACATCAGAACGATATCGTACTGTTCCTGACTCAAATTCGACTCCACCTGCAACGACACTGGCTTGCCAATGAAATCAATCAACATCGCCAGATGCTGCGACTCTTCTTCAAGAAACAGATCAATCACCTGCTGCGACGCCACCACACGAAACTCGCGCGGATTAAACTGCCGCGACTCGCGCAGAATCTCGCGCAGCACGTCATAGCAAACCGTTCGCGGCGTCTTGACTTGCCCCTTACCCTGACAAACCGGGCACGGCTCGCACAGCACGTGCGCCAAAGACTCGCGCGTACGCTTTCTCGTCATCTCTACCAGTCCGAGTTGCGAGAAGCCATTCACCGTCACTCGCGTCCGATCGCGCGACAACGCCTTCTTCAACTCACCGAGCACCTGGTCGCGATGCTCGACGTTTTCCATATCGATGAAATCGATGATGATCACGCCGCCCAGATTGCGCAGCCGCAATTGCCGTGCGATCGTGTGCGCGGCCTCGAGGTTGGTCTTGAAGATCGTATCGTCGAAGTTTCGCGCACCGACGTAACCGCCGGTGTTCACGTCGATGGTGGTCATCGCTTCGGTCTGGTCGATCACGAGATAACCGCCCGACTTCAGATCGACGCGGCGCGACAACGCGCGCTGAATCTCGGCTTCGATGTTGTAGAGATCGAAGAGCGGCCGCTCGCCGGTGTAGTGATGCAGTTTCGATGAAACCGCCGGCGTGAACTCCGCCGCGAAATCGGCGAGCATCTGATGCGTCTCGCGCGAGTCGACCTGAATGCGCGACGTTTCATCGTTGACGAAATCGCGCAGCACGCGTTGCGCGAGATTCAGATCCTGGTACAGCAGGCTGGTCGGCGGCATGCGCTGACCTTGCGAAATGATCGTCGCCCAGGTCTTGCGCAGATACGCGACGTCGCCGGCCAGTTCTTCGCTCGTCGCATCTTCGGCAATCGTGCGCACGATGTAGCCGCCTTTCTCATCGGCGGGCAGCACGGCGGTCAGACGCGCGCGCACCGCTTCGCGCTCGGCCTCGCTCTCGATCTTCTGCGAGATGCCGATATGCGGTTCCTGCGGCAGATACACGAGCGTGCGCCCGGCAATGCTCACTTGCGTGGAGAGCCGCGCGCCCTTGGTGCCGATCGGGTCCTTCACGACCTGCACCATCAGCGTCTGGCCTTCGAAGACGATCTTTTCGATCGGCTGATGCGGCGCCTGATGTTGCGGCTCGCCTGCAATGCGCGGGTGCCAGATATCGGCTACGTGCAGAAACGCGGCACGTTCGAGACCGATGTCGATGAAGGCGGATTGCATGCCCGGCAACACGCGGACGACCTTGCCGAGATAGACATTCCCGACGCGTCCGCGCGACAGCGTTCGTTCGACGTGAAGTTCCTGGACGGCGCCTTGCTGGACGAGTGCGACTCGCGTTTCCTGCGGCGTGACATTGATCAGGATTTCTTCATTCATGATGTTATTTTAGAAGTCGATGCGCGCTGCACGCAGGAGGGCAGCGGTTTCAAAAAGCGGCAAACCCATGATACCTGAATAGGACCCGTCGATATGTTCGATGAACTCCGCGGCGCGTCCCTGCACGCCATAGGCGCCGGCTTTGCCGAGCGGCTCGCCGCTCGCCGCATAACGGCGGATCGCGTCTGCGTGCACTGCAGCAAAGCGTACCTCCGACACCGATAGTGCCGCGGGCAGCAACGCGCCCTCGGCGTCGATCACGGCAACGGCGGTCAGCACTTCATGCGCGCGGCCCGCGAGACGCGTGAGCATCGCGACGGCATCGTCGGCATCGACGGGTTTGCCGAGAATCGCATCGTCGATCGTGACCGTGGTATCCGCCACGAGGATCGGCCGCGCCGCATGGCCGCCGGCCACGAGCCGCGCACGCGCGGCGTGTGCCTTGGCAATGCACACGCGCTGTACGTAGTCGTGCGCGGATTCGCCGGGCAACTCGGCTTCGAGCGCTTCGGCATCTTCATCGGGGCGCGGCAGCAGCAGTTCAAAACGCACGCCGAGCTGTTGCAGCAACTCCTGGCGGCGTGGGCTTTGCGATGCGAGGTAGACGAGCGGATGCAGCGTAGCGGCGGGCGTGGGCATGAACGGTCTCGATGAAGCGGATTGCTGGGAATGTGTGAGAAACGGGAGATGATCGTGCGAAGGGCGCGCAGGGCGGGCGTCGATCGGTTGCATCGATCACGCATCCCGGCACGCTAGTCGACGCAAACGATGCGCCATGTACGTCAACCGACGCGGATAACCAGGACGGCAACGAAGACCTGCAACGGGCCCAGCAACATGCCCTCGACGGCAACGCGCCAAACCCGCGCGCCCGCTCGGCCGCCGAGTCCGCTCACACGCGGTGATAGGGGTGATTTTGCGTGATGGTCCACGCGCGGTAAAGCTGTTCGGCGAGCAGCACGCGCACCATCGCGTGCGGCAAGGTCAGGCTCGACACGCGCAACAGCATATCGGCGCGCGCCTTCAGATCGGGATCGAGCCCGTCGGCACCGCCGATCAGAAAGGCCACGTCGCGGCCGTCCCGCTGCCAGGCCGGCAGGGCATTGGCCAATTGCATCGTAGTCCAGTCCTTGCCGCGTTCGTCGAGCGCGATGATGCGCGCGTTCTTCGGCAACGCGGCTTCGATCTTCTGCCGCTCGGCGGCCATCACGCTTTCCGCGGACCGTCCGGACGAACGCTGCTCGGGCTTGATCTCGCGCAGTTCGATGCGCAGCTCGGGCGGCATGCGCTTCGCGTATTCGTCGAAGCCGGTGGCGATCCAGTCCGGCATCTTGTGGCCGACGGCGAGGATGTGCAGTTTCATCAGCGAGGCAATGAACGGAGGTATCGCGAACGGAGGTCTACAAGTTGCCAGCCAGCACAGCCGGCTTACTTGCGACGAGCCGCGCTCTTGCGCGCGGGCTTCTTGACGGCCGCCGTGTCTTCGTCTTCTTCGTCCTCGTCGTCGGGTTCGCTCGAACGCGCGCCGCCGAACGGATCGGGCGTGGACAGCTTGATGCGCACCGGCTTGTCACCCCAGATCTCCTCGAGGTTGTAGTACTGGCGCAGCGCCGGTTGCAGGATGTGGACGATCGCGTCGCCGCAATCGACCAGCACCCATTCGCCGATGTCCTCGCCCTCGGTGCTGACGATGTCGCCGCCGGCTTCCTTCACGCTCTCGCGCACGCTCGACGCGAGCGCCTTGGTTTGCCGGTTCGAGGTGCCGCTTGCGACGATCACGCGATCGAACAGCGCGGTCAGGTGGCTGGTGTTGAACACCTTGATGTCTTGCGCCTTGACGTCTTCGAGAGCGTCGACGATCACGCGTTGCAGTTTGCGAATATCCATGGGGTTACCGGTGGTACAGATGATGTTGAAGAATATAGTCCCACACCGCGGTGGGGACATGGCTCGCGGCCTCGCCTTGCTGTTCGCCGCCCGCGAGGGCGAGCCGCTGGCTCACCTGTTCGCGCAGATGCGCGCGAATGTCGGTGGCCGAGACGTTGAACGCAAGCGTCGTATCGATCAGCAAGTGGCCGCAGGGCGTGGCTTGCAGAACGTCGGCGCGGGCACGGCGCGCGTCGATTTCCTGAGCGACCGCCGGTGGAATCGACGCGAGGTCGAAACCGGGCCGGGTGGCCGCGCAAATATGCGCGAACTCGAACAGGCGCCGCCAGTCGCGCCATGTGTCGAGATGCACGAGTTGATCCGCGCCGATCAGAAGCGCAATCGATGCGTCCTCACCTTCGCGTTCACGCCAGCGTTGCAGCGTGTCGATCGTATAGGTCGGGCCGTCGTGATCGATTTCGTCGGTCGCGACGCGTACCCTCACGCCCGGCAGCGCCAGCGTGCCGGCGGCCGCGCGCGTCATTGCGAGCCGGTGCACGGCCGGTGACACGTCTGCTTTCTGCCATGGCTGGCCGGCCGGCAGCAGCACCAGCTCGGTCAGTCGCAGCACCTCGGCGAAACGCCGCGCGAGCGCGAGGTGGCCGTCGTGGATCGGATCGAAAGTGCCGCCTAGCAGACCGATCCGGCGAGGCAGGGCAACAGGATGAGCGTTCGGCTTCAGGTGAAGGTCCTTTGTCGTGGCCGCGTGGAAGGCGCGGTGCGCGCAGTGCGCGTCACACCCACTCGCGCGGCACGAGAAAATCGCTGTAAAGACGCGCTTCCGGCGTGCCCGGTTCGGGATGCCAGTTGTAGCGCCAGTTCACCACAGGCGGCATCGACATCAGGATCGATTCCGTGCGTCCGCCGCTCTGCAGTCCAAACAGTGTGCCACGGTCGAAGACCAGATTGAACTCGACGTAGCGGCCGCGCCGGTACGCCTGGAATTCGCGCTCGGCTTCGCCGTACGGAATGTTGCGGCGCTTTTCGATGATCGGCAGGTAGGCTTTGAGGAACGCATCGCCGACGCTCCTCACCATCGCGAACGATTGATCGAAGCCCGGCGCCGAGAAATCGTCGAAGAAAATCCCGCCGATGCCGCGCGCTTCGTTGCGATGTTTCAGGAAGAAATACTCGTCGCACCAGCGCTTGAAACTCGGGTAAAGGTCCGCGCCATAAGGCTGCAGCGCATCACGGCAGGTGCGATGGAAATGCCGCGCGTCTTCCTCGTAGCCATAGTACGGCGTCAGATCCATGCCGCCGCCGAACCAGAAGACCGGCTCTTCGCCGGCCTTGGTTGCGATCAGCAGGCGCACGTTCATGTGCACCGTCGGGCAGTGCGGATTGTGCGGGTGCAGCACGAGCGATACACCCATCGCTTCGAAGCCGCGCCCGGCCAGTTGCGGACGCGCCGCGCTGGCCGAACCCGGCAACGCGTCGCCCGCGACGTCCGAGAAACCGATGCCGGCCCGTTCGAAGAACTTGCCGCCTTCGAGAATCCGCGTATAGCCGCCGCCGCGCAGCTTTTCGCCCGGGCCACGCTGCCATGCGTCGGTCGCGAACGGCGTGCCATCGAACGCGCCGAGCGTGTCAGCGATATGCGTTTGCAGGCCTTGCAGCCAGTTGCGCACGGCCTGTGTGTCGTAGCTCGAATCAGTCATGAATGCGGATGCTGGGGGCGGCACGCTCGTCGTACCGCGGGTTCTTCGGGGAAGGCGACGGCCGGGCCTGCGTCAGGGAGAGAAACCTGCGAAGGCGCGGCGTACGGTGTTTCGCGTCGGGCGGTGGGCTTTCGCCTCGCCCGGCCCACCGGCTGCGGTGGGCACGGAAAACCCGCTGGGGTCGCGCCCGCAGTGTAGCGCCGTTGGCGCCGCTCGCGGGCGAGCGGGGTGGAGGCTTTTAATGCTTGCCCTCGGTCCGCGCGTCCTGCTTGCGGTTCAGCGCACGGTAGCCGATGTCGCGGCGATACTGCATGCCGTCGAACGAGATCTGGTTGATCGTGTCGTATGCGACCGATTGCGCGGTGCGCACCGAGTCCGCCAGACCGACCACGCACAGTACCCGGCCGCCCGAGGTCGTCAGCTTGCCGTCGGCGAGCGTGGTGCCGGCGTGGAAGGTAACCGAATCCGAGGTTTCCGCGGGGATGTCGTTGATACGGTCTCCCTTCCTCGGCGTGTCCGGATAATTGTGCGCGGCGATCACCACGCCCAGCGCGGTGCGGCGGTCCCATTCGAGTTCGACCGTATCCAGCGTGCCGGCGATCGCCTGCTCGACCACCTTCGAATAGTCGCCCTTCAGACGCGCCATGATCGGCTGCGTTTCGGGGTCGCCCATGCGGCAGTTGAATTCGAGCGTCTTCGGGTTGCCTTGCGCGTCGATCATCAGACCGGCGTACAGGAAGCCGGTGTAGCGGATGCCTTCCTTCTCCATGCCGCGCACGGTCGGCAGGATGATTTCGCGCATCACGCGGGCATGCAGTTGCGGCGTGACGATCGGCGCGGGCGAGTACGCGCCCATGCCGCCAGTGTTCGGACCCTGGTCGGCGTCGAGCAGACGCTTGTGATCCTGGCTCGACGCGAGCGGCAGCACGTGCTTGCCGTCGACCATCACGATGAAGCTCGCTTCCTCGCCGGCGAGGAATTCCTCGATCACGACGCGCGCGCCAGCATCGCCGAGCTTGTTGTCGGACAGCATCATGTCCACTGCGGCGTGCGCTTCTTCCAGCGTCTGCGCGACCACCACGCCCTTGCCGGCGGCGAGGCCGTCGGCCTTGATGACGATCGGCGCGCCCTTGGCGTCCAGATACGCATGCGCGGCGGCGGCGTCGGCGAAGGTTTCGTATTCGGCGGTCGGAATCGCGTGGCGTTTCATGAACGCTTTCGCGAAGTCCTTCGAGCTTTCGAGCTGGGCGGCCTCTTTGGTCGGCCCGAAAATCTTCAGACCGCGCGAGCGGAACAGGTTGACGATGCCCGCCGCCAGTGGCGCTTCCGGCCCGACCAGCGTAAAGGCGATCTGTTCCTGTTCGACGAAATCGGCGAGCGCGGTTGGCTCGGTGATGTCGATGTTGCGCAGACGCTCGTCCTGCGCGGTGCCGCCGTTGCCCGGCGCGACGTAGACGAGCTGAACCCGCGGCGATTGCGCGAGCTTCCATGCGAGTGCATGTTCGCGACCGCCGGAACCGACGACGAGTAACTTCATGTGAATCCCCGAGACTTAAAAACCATAAACGGCTGAAGCGGAAAGCTCAGCCGTGCAATAAACAGCGAGATTCGCGCCGGGTCGGCCTGCGCCGGCCAGAAAGCCGGTGAACCGAACCCGGGACGAACCCGAGTGACGATGGCCTGGCGCGCGCGCAACGCTGCACCCGTGTTCAAAACGCCCGTTCAGCGGCAAAAACAGCAATAAGCGGCAACGCGAGGGCCAGCCGGCAGCGCGGCGCCGGGTTCGGGTTCGATCGAGACGAACCCGCGCACCGCGCGCTGCCGGAGCACGCTCATTCGTCGGCGATTGCGGCGTTTGTATAGACTTCCTGCACGTCGTCCAGATTTTCCAGTGCGTCGAGCAGCTTCTGCATTTTCACGGCGTCGTCGCCGGTGAATTCGACTTCCGTCTGAGGCTTCATCGTGACTTCGGCCAACTCTGCCTTGAAGCCCGCGGCTTCGAGCGCGGTCTTCACCTTCGGGAAATCGTTCGGCGGGCACAGCACTTCGATACTGCCGTCTTCGTTCGTGACGACGTCGTCGGCGCCGGCTTCGAGCGCGGCTTCCATCAGCTTGTCTTCCGGCGTGCCCGGCGCGAACAGGAACTGGCCGACATGATCGAACATGAACGACACCGAGCCGTCCGTACCCATGTTGCCGCCATTCTTCGAGAACGCGTGACGCACTTCCGCAACCGTGCGGGTGCGATTGTCGGTCATCGTGTCGACGATCACCGCCGCGCCGCCGATGCCGTAGCCTTCGTAGCGGATTTCCTCGTAGCTCGCACCGTCGACGCCGCCCACGCCGCGCTGGATCGCGCGGTTGACGTTGTCCTTCGGCATGTTGGCGTCGTACGCCTTTTCGACGGCGAGCCGCAGACGCGGGTTCGAGTCGATGTCGCCGCCGCCCATGCGCGCCGCGACCTGGATTTCCTTGATGAGCCGCGTCCAGACCTTGCCGCGCTTGGCATCGGCCGCTGCTTTCTTATGCTTGATGTTGGCCCATTTCGAGTGACCCGCCATACCTTTCTCCGTCGCGCGCGCCAGCGGGGCGCACGCATAGTGCAATTGTCGTTGCGATGTCGGGCGCTTGCGTTGCGCGCGCCTCGATGTCAAAGCGTCTGGTGTGAGACCGCCCGGCGGCTGCCCGTCCGGACTTGCCGCTTATAGCCGACCGTTCCCAGCTAGCCGCCTGTGTCGAACCGTATTCAGCCGGCTCTTGCGCCCGGCCTGGCGGACCAGAGGTGGCTGCGCGGACGAAGCAGGGCGGCTGGCGTGCGGCAAACCCGGCACTAGCCTGGCGAGTGCCGCCTCAAGGCGCGATGCGCGAAGCGGCGATGCAGACGGGGACGCAGGTTGAACCGTTCTTTGAACGGATTCGAATTTTATCACGCCGCAGGGGGGCGGCAGAGGGTGGCGCAGGCAAAAGTAGGCCGCAGGCGCCGTTTTCTGGCGTGCCGTGTCCGCTTCGCGTCATCGGATGCTTTTTCTGAATTGGCGACGGAGATGGACTTTTACTGTGAAGACAAGCGTCAGGTTCCGTTGCCGTCCAAATCACGGCGCGGCTCGAGTTATCCTCGTGGGCGCTGCGCCGCCAGCGGCTTTTTCAACTCGCCCTCAATTCTTCGTGCCGAACAACCGGTCGCCGGCGTCGCCCAGACCCGGCACGATGTACGCGTGCTCGTTCAGGTGCGAATCGAGCGAGGCGACGTACAGCTTGACGTCCGGATGAGCGTCCTGGAACACCTGCACGCCTTCGGGCGCGGCCACCAGCGCGAGAAACATGATGTTTTCGGCGGCCACGTTGCGGCGCTTGAGCACGTCGACCGCGTGCACGGCGGAGTAGCCCGTCGCGACCATCGGATCGCACAGGATGAACACGCGGTCCTCCAGGTCCGGCAGGCGCACCAGATATTCGACCGGGCGGTGATCGTCTGCGCGGTACACGCCGATGTGGCCCACCCGCGCCGACGGCACCAGCTCCAGCAGGCCGTCCGACATCCCGATGCCCGCGCGCAGCACCGGCACGATCGCGAGCTTCTTGCCGGCGATCACCGGCGCGTCGATGTCGACGAGCGGCGTGGTGATACGGCGCGTGGTCATCGGCAGGTTGCGGGTGATTTCGTAGCCCATCAGCAGCGTGATTTCGCGCAGCAGCTCGCGGAACGTGCGCGTCGAGGTGTCCCGGTCGCGCATATGGGACAGCTTGTGCTGGATCAGCGGGTGATCGAGGATGAAAAGATTGGGAAAGCGGCTGTCCTGGGTCATGGCGGGGGCGCAAGCGGCGCAAGAGAAATCAATCGGGGGCGATCGGAGATCGGTTCGGCGCGCCGCCCGCGCCGCGATGCGGCTGGCCGGCGGACGCGCCACGGCGCAAGTTTACCGAAAGAGTGCCGCCCGAAGATACCGGAGATTGCGATCGGCGAGCGCAGCGCCCGGCACAGTCCGGCACTGATTCTTCTAGAATCGGGGGGAACTTTGCAACGCCGGCGCGCCGATGCGCCGGCACAACGTCACGAGGACGCATCCATGGACATGGGAATCGCAGGACGCACCGCGCTGGTTTGCGCGGCCAGCAAGGGTTTGGGGCGCGGTTGCGCGCAAGCGCTCGCCGCCGAGGGCGTCAATCTGACGATCGTCGCGCGCACGGCCGAAACGCTGGAGGCGACCGCAGCCGAGATTCGCAGGCAGAGCGGCGTCGAAGTGAAAACGGTCGCGTGCGACATCACCACGCCCGCAGGCCGGGCTGCCGCGCTCGCCGCCTGTCCGCAGCCCGATATCCTCGTCAACAACGCGGGCGGCCCGCCGCCGGGCGACTTCCGCAATTTCACGCACGAGGACTGGATCCGTGCGCTGGAGAGCAACATGCTCACGCCGATCGAGCTGATCCGCGCGACCATCGACTCGATGAGCGCGCGTGGCTACGGCCGCATCGTCAACATCACGAGTTCGGCGGTGAAGGCGCCGATCGACGTGCTGGGCTTGTCGAACGGCGCGCGTTCGGGGCTCACCGGTTTCGTCGCGGGGCTCGCGCGCAAGGTGGCGCCCACCGGCGTGACGATCAACAACCTGCTGCCGGGCCTGTTCGACACCGACCGCATCGCGGTCACGTTCGAGGCACAGGCCAAGGCGCAAAACATTTCCGTCGACGACGCGCGTAAGCAGCGCATGAAGACCATCCCCGCCGGCCGCTTCGGCAACCGCGACGAATTCGGCCGCGCGTGCGCGTTCCTGTGCAGCGTGCATGCCGGGTACATCACCGGACAGAACTGGCTGATCGACGGCGGCGCGTATCCGGGCACGTTCTGAACGTGTGGCAATGCCGAAGCAGTGGCGCCGGCGTTGCCACCCCGCATCATCACAACAACGACAATCACAACAACGGTTTCAGGAGTCTTACGTCATGACCACCCGCATTGCGCTGATCGCGCACGATCACAAGAAGGACGACATCGTCAAACTGGCCGGTGAATACGTCGATACGCTGCGGCGCTGCGACATCATCGCGACCGGCACGACCGGCGGGCGCATCGCCGACGCGCACGGCCTGACGGTCGAGCGGATGCTGTCGGGCCCGCATGGCGGCGACCTGCAGATCGGTGCGCAACTCGCGGAAGGCCGGGTCGACATGGTGATCTTCCTGCGCGATCCGATGACCCCGCAGCCGCACGAACCGGACATCAACGCACTCGTGCGCGCGTGCGACGTGCATAACATTCCGTGCGCGACCAACATCTCGACCGCGCGCATGGTGCTCGACGTGCTGACCATGCGCCTCACGCAGCAGGTCTGATGGCGCGCGCACGCGCGGTGATCTGAACGACACGCGAACAACGTTTGAATAACACCTGCCCTCAAGGAGACGTGATGGTCAAAGCAATCCGATTCGATAAAATCGGCGGCCCGGAAGTGATGAAATGGGTCGACGTCGAAGTGGGCGAGCCCGGCGCCGGCGAGATTCGCATCCGGCAGACGGCGGTCGGGCTGAATTACATCGACGTGTATTTCCGCACCGGCCTGTATCCGCTGCCATTGCCGGGGGGCCTCGGCATGGAGGCCGCCGGCGAGGTCAGTGCGGTAGGGCCGGGCGTCACGGGTCTGAAAACGGGCGACCGCGTCGCCTACGTGGCGCGCCCGCCTGGCGCCTATACGCAGGAGCGCGTGCTGCCGGCCTCGCAGGTCGTCAAGGTGCCCGACGCGCTGAGCGACGAGCAGGCCGCCTCGGCGATGCTGCAAGGCCTGACCGCGCAATATCTGTTGCGCCGCACGTATCCCGTGAAGGCCGGCGACACGATCCTCATTCAGGCCGCCGCGGGCGGCGTGGGGCTGCTCGCGTGCCAGTGGGCCAAGGCGCTCGGCGCGACGGTGATCGGCACGGTCGGCTCCGATGAAAAAGCGGAGATCGCGAAAGCGCATGGCTGCGATCATGCGATCGTCTACACGCGCGAGAATTTCACGAAGCGCGTGCGCGAGATCACCAACGGCGCGGGCGTGCCGGTGGTGTACGACTCGATCGGCAAGGACACGTTCACGGGCTCGCTCGACTGCCTCGCGCCGCTCGGCATGTTCGTGAGCTTCGGCAATGCGTCGGGGCCCCTTCCGCCGCTCGATTCGTCGGAATTTGCCGGACGCGGCTCGCTGTTCTTCACGCGCCCGACGCTCTTCACCTATATCGCAAAGCGCGCCGATTACGAAGCGATGTCGGCGGAACTGTTCGACGTGCTCACGTCGGGCAAGGTCAAGACGAGCATCAATCAGCGTTACGCGCTGGCGGATGTCGCTCGGGCGCACGCGGACCTCGAAGGACGCCGCACCACGGGCTCGACGGTGCTGCTGCCGTAAGCGCCGGTTATCAGGACGCGGCCGTCTCGACACGGTCCAGCACGGCCCAACCCGCAAGGCCGCTCCATCGCAGGATGGAGCGGCCTTGTCCGTTTACGCGATCTTTATACGCGCACCGTCACCTTTGACCCGTCCTTTACGCGCCAAGGCATACCGTTGCACCTATCCAAAGTCCGTGAGTGGAGAACAAAAATGGATGTGTTGTATGTCGGGGGGCTGGTGCTGTTTGCCGCGCTGACCTTTGCGTTGATCGGCGGCTGCGAGAAGTTGATGCAGTTCCGGCGCGGCCAGGGAGCGCGGTCATGAACTGGATCCTCTGGTTGTCCGGCGCGGCCACCGCGCTGCTGTTTATTTATCTGGTCTATGCGCTGTTGCGCGCGGAGGACATTGAATGAACTCGAACAATGTCCTGCAGGCGGGCCTGTTCATCGTCGTGCTGCTGGCTGCCGCGGTGCCGATGGCCCGTCATCTGGGCGCGGTGATGGACGGCAGCTCGCGCGTGGTCCGCTGGGGCGGTCCACTCGAGCGTTTGCTGTATCGCATCGCGGGCGTCGATCCGTCGACGGAAATGGGCTGGAAACATTACGCGATCGCCACGGTCGCGTTCAACGTGCTCGGCGTGGCTTTCCTTTACGTGCTGTTGCGCGTGCAAGGCTGGCTGCCGGGCAACCCGCAGCAGTTCGGCGCGATGTCGGTCGACAGCGCGTTCAACACGGCGGTGAGTTTCGTGTCCAACACGAACTGGCAGGATTATTCACCTGAACAGACCGTCGGCTATCTGACGCAGATGCTCGGGCTGACCGTGCAGAACTTTCTCTCTGCAGCGACCGGCATCGTGGTCGTGATCGCGCTGATCCGCGGCTTCGCGCGTCATACCGCGCAAACCATCGGCAACTTCTGGGTCGACATTACGCGGGTGACACTGTACGTGTTGCTGCCGATGTCGATGATCGTCGCCGCGCTCCTCATGAGCCAGGGCGTGATCCAGAACTTCAAGGCCTATCAGGACGTGCCGACGCTGCAAACCACCACCTACGCCGCGCCGAAACTCGATGCGCAAGGCAATCCGGTGAAAGACGCGAAAGGCAACCCGGTCACGGTCGATACGCCGGTGAAGACGCAGACCATCGCGATGGGCCCGGTGGCGTCGCAGGAAGCGATCAAGATGCTCGGCACCAACGGTGGCGGTTTCTTCAACGGCAACTCGGCGCATCCGTTCGAAAACCCGACGCCGTTCTCGAACTTCCTGCAGATCTTCTCGATCCTGATCATCCCCGCCGCGCTCGCGCTGGTGTTCGGCCGCGTGATCGGCGACCGCAAGCAGGGCGTGGCCGTGCTCGCGGCGATGACGATCGGCTTCGGCGTTTGCGTGTTCGGCGAGATCGGCGCGGAGCAGGGCGGCAACCCGGCGCTCGCGGCGCTGCATATCGACCAGTCGGCAAATGCGTTGCAGTCGGGCGGCAATGCGGAAGGCAAGGAAACGCGCTTCGGCATCGCGCAGTCGGGCATCTTCACGGTCGCGACCACGGCGGCGTCGTGCGGCGCGGTCGCCAACACGCATGACTCGCTGACGCCGATCGGCGGCCTCTATCCGATGCTGCTGATGCAGCTCGGCGAAGTGATCTTCGGCGGCGTGGGCTCCGGCATGTACGGGATGCTCGTGTTCGCGATGCTGGCCGTGTTCGTCGCTGGCCTC
>NZ_NPIH01000050.1 GCF_012275575.1 Paraburkholderia sp. SG-MS1
GGGGTCGTTTGCGCGTCCGCGGGACGCGGGTGCCGAAGGCGCGCCGCGCCGGACGACATCGGATCGGCCGCCGCGCCGGGAAGGCGCGGGAGGTGAACGCGCACCGCGTCGCTTTGAAGGTGCCGGCGATCGCGGTGAACGCGCGCCGCGCCGTTTCGAAGGTACTGGTGACCGCAGTGAACGCGCCTCCCGCCGTTTCGAAGGCGCTGGCGACCGTGGTGAACGCGCCCCCCGCCGTTTCGAAGGCGCTGCCGGTGATCGTGGTGAACGCGCGCCTCGCCGTTTCGAAGGTGCAGGCGACCGCAG
>NZ_NPIH01000051.1 GCF_012275575.1 Paraburkholderia sp. SG-MS1
GCGGCGTCGAACTGCCGCCGGGTCTGCAGAACGCACAGAAGCTGCCCGAGCCGATCTTCACGCCGGCCGCCAAGGCCGAGATGGGCCACCACGACGAAAACATCACGTACGACGAGATGGAGCGCCGCATCGGCACCGAACTGTCGGCCACGATCCGCGACATCTCGATCAAGCTGTACAAGGAAGCCGCTGACTATGCCGCGACGCGCGGCATCATCATCGCGGACACGAAGTTCGAATTCGGCCTCGACAATCACGGCAAGCTGTACCTGATGGACGAGGCGCTGACCGCCGATTCGTCGCGCTTCTGGCCGGCGGATCAATATCAGGTCGGCACCAACCCGCCGTCGTTCGACAAGCAGTTCGTGCGCGACTGGCTCGAAACCCAGCCGTGGAAGAAAGAACCTCCGGCGCCGAAGCTGCCCGACGACGTTGTCAGGAAGACGGGCGAGAAATACCAGGAAGCGCTCGAACGCCTGACCGGCCATAAGCTCGCCTGACCCGCGTGGGTCGCCAGAAGCGCCATTCGGGAAACAAGGAAGCCGTAAAGATGAGTGAAGCTCAAACCGCCCATACGCATGGCGCGCCGGTCGTCGGTGTGCTCATGGGCTCCAGTTCCGACTGGGAAGTCATGAAAAACGCCGTGGCAATTTTGCAGGAGTTCGGCGTGCCGTACGAAGCCAGGGTCGTGTCCGCGCATCGCATGCCCGACGAAATGTTCGCCTATGCTGAAAGTGCGCGCGAGCGCGGCATTCGCGCGATCATCGCCGGTGCGGGCGGCGCGGCGCATCTGCCGGGCATGCTGGCCGCCAAGACCACGGTGCCGGTGCTCGGCGTGCCGGTGGCGAGCAAGTATCTGAAGGGCGTCGATTCGCTGCATTCGATCGTGCAGATGCCCAAGGGCGTGCCGGTCGCGACGTTTGCGATCGGCGAAGCGGGCGCGGCGAATGCGGCGCTGTTCGCGGTGTCGCTGTTGAGCGGCACGAGTACCGAGTATGCGGACAAGCTGGCCGCGTTCCGTGTGCGCCAGAACGAAGCGGCTCACGCAATGGTTTTGCCGGCGCTGTAACGTCAGCGCCGCTGATTGCTTTAAGACGTCCCCCTGTCCGACCCCCGGCCGGGTGCCCGCAATTGCACGACCGTGTGCACGCCTGCGGCGCACCCGGCCGCGACCGACCACTAAGATGAACCCAGACAACACACCGGTTTCACCGATTCTGCCCGGCGCATGGCTTGGCATGGTCGGTGGCGGCCAGCTCGGCCGCATGTTCTGCTTTGCCGCCCAGGCGATGGGCTACCGCGTTGCCGTGCTCGACCCGGACGAAAGCAGCCCGGCCGGCGCCGTCGCCGACCGCCATCTGCGCGCGGCCTACGACGACGAAGCGTCGCTGACCGAACTCGCGCGGCTGTGCGCGGCGGTGTCGACCGAATTTGAGAACGTGCCGGCCGCGAGCCTCGACTTTCTCGCGAAGACCACCTTCGTGAGTCCGGCGGGCCGTTGCGTTGCCGTGGCGCAGGACCGCATCGCCGAGAAGCGCTTTATCGCATCGTCGGGCGTGACGGTGGCGCCGCACGTGGTGATCGAGTCGTCGGACGCGTTGAGCGCGCTCGACGATGTCCAGCTCGAAACCGTGCTGCCCGGCATTCTCAAGACCGCCCGCATGGGCTACGACGGCAAAGGCCAGATTCGCGTGCGCAACGCGGAGGAAGTGCGCGAGGCGCATGCGTCGCTCGGCGGCGTACCCTGCGTGCTGGAAAAGCGCCTGCCGCTGAAGTTTGAAGTGTCGGCGTTGATCGCGCGCGGGTCGAGCGGCGCGTCGATGGTGTATCCGCTTGCGCAGAACACGCACCGCGACGGCGTGCTGTCGCACACCATCGTGCCGGCGCCGGACGCAAGCCCGACGCTGGTCGAGCAAGCGCAACAGGCCGCGCTGCAGATCGCCGACAAGCTCGGCTACGTCGGCGTGCTGTGCGTCGAGTTCTTCATTCTCGAAGACGGTTCGCTGGTCGCCAACGAAATGGCGCCGCGTCCGCACAACTCCGGCCACTACACCGTCGATGCCTGCGCAACCAGCCAGTTCGAACAGCAGGTGCGCGCGATGACCGGCATGCCGCTGGGCGACACGCGCCAGCATTCGCCGGCGGTGATGCTGAACATCCTCGGCGACGTGTGGTTCCCGGACGGTCCGAAGCGCGCGGCGGTCACGCCGCCGTGGCACGAAGTCGCGGCGATGCCGGCGGCACGTCTGCATCTGTACGGCAAGGAAGAGGCGCGATGCGGCCGCAAGATGGGTCACGTGAACTTCACGGCGGCAACGCTCGAAGAAGCCCGCACGGCTGCACGCGATTGCGCGCGGCTCCTGCACATCGTCACGAGCTGACGCGCGCGCCATGCCGGATCAACAGAACCCCGCTGAAAACGCCGCGAGTGCATTGCCGGTGAGCGCAGCGCAGATCGAGCACGCGGCGGCGCTGCTCGACGCGGGTGGCCTGGTCGCGTTCCCGACGGAGACCGTATACGGGCTTGGCGGCGACGCCGAAAGTCCGGACGCGGTCGCGCGCATTTACGCGGCGAAGGGCCGGCCGGCGAATCATCCGGTCATCGTGCATCTGGCGCCGCAAGGCGATCCGAACTACTGGGTCGAGCAGTTGCCAGAGCAGGCGCAGCGTTTGATCGATGCGTTCTGGCCAGGTCCGCTCACGCTGATCCTGAAGCGTGCCGCGCGGATTCCGGCGGCGGTGAGCGGTGGCCAGGATTCGGTCGGGCTGCGCTGCCCGTCGCATCCTGTCGCGCAGGCTTTACTGCAAGCGTTCAGTGCATTGCGCGGCGGACATGGCGGCGTGGCCGCGCCGTCGGCGAATCGCTTTGGGCACGTGAGCCCGACCACCGCGCAACATGTGCGCGACGAGTTCGGCAGCGCGATTCATGTGCTGGACGGCGGCGCGTCGGATGTCGGGATCGAATCGACCATCGTCGATTTGTCGCGTGGTTTTCCGGCACTGTTGAGACCGGGCCGCGTCACGCCACAAGATATCGCCGACGTGCTTGGCGAGGCGCCGCGTTTGCCGGACGGCTCGGATGCGACCGCGCCGCGCGCTTCCGGCACGTTGAAGGCGCATTACGCGCCGCGCACGCCGCTCGCGCTGCTGCCGTTCGGCGCGCTGGAGCCCTTGCTTGCCGCGCGTGAAGCGGGAGAGCGTGTGGCGTTGGTCGCGCGCGCTTCGCGAGCCGGCCGTTGGGCCGATGCCGAGGGCGTGTATTTCATCGCCGCGCCTGAAGATCCGCACGTGTACGCGCGTGAGTTGTACGGCCTGCTTCGCGTGCTCGATCGCGCGAACGTCACGCGAATTCTGATCGAGAAGCTGCCCGATACGATCGAATGGATCGCGGTGAATGACCGCTTGGGCAGAGCCGCAGCAGCGTTCGAAGCGCAAGGCTAACGGCAGGTTTTTATCCGCGGGCACGCGCGCGTTGCGGCCGTTCGCGTATTGCTGAAAGCAAAAACGCCCGGCTTGACACACCAAGCCGGGCGTTCTGTTTC
Source organism: Paraburkholderia sp. SG-MS1 (assembly GCF_012275575.1). Classification (GTDB taxonomy): domain Bacteria; phylum Pseudomonadota; class Gammaproteobacteria; order Burkholderiales; family Burkholderiaceae; genus Paraburkholderia. The sequence goes on from NZ_NPIH01000051.1 coordinate 3,543, forward strand.
GCAGAACCCTTACTGTCGTCGCGAGGCGGCCAATTCCACTTTATTTTCCGAGCCCGCTAGCGGCGATCTGCTGCTGCACGTATTGCGCGAATAACGCATGCAAGTGCGTGCTCGGGTGGACCGTGTCGGCGAACATGTACGTCTGGTCAGCACCAGCCACCGTATAAGTCTGCGGCGAGCAGAACAGCGACGAGCCGAACTGGGCGCCGTACTGCTCCGGGGTCAGCCCGTTCGTGGCGCTCGGATTGGCCTTCGCATAAGCGGTTGCGTTGCTCTCCATCGACGCCAGGTTACACGCCGTGCCGGTGTTGGATACCGTAAAGCCCAGCGCCTGGTAGTTCGGCACCTGCTGATCCAGCCACGTGAACGCATCGACCACGATCACCTTGCCTGTACCCGCGACGCCGAGGTCCTTCAGCGTCTGACCGAGCATGTAGTTATAGGCTGCGGTAATCGCCGACAGCAGTGCACCCGAGCCGGCCGTTTGCGCTTCGGCTGCGACGCCGAGCGGCGCAGTGCCGATGTCCGGCACCGTCGACACCACCACGTGGGTCGCACCGGAGTTGACGATGGTCTGGACTTTCGTGGCGAGCGCGACGGCGGCTTGCGCAATCTGCGGGTTAGGCAGATTCTGCAGATAGTTGACGATGAACGCGACCTTGCCTGCCTGCGAGTTCGGCAGTTTGCCGGTCTTCACGAGCGTCACGAAGTCGGTCTGCAGCGCGACGCCGAGCGCCGTCAGATTGGCGGTGGTCCCTGCGAACTGGAAGATGTCGTTCGCGCCGCCGTTCACCAGCACGAGCTGGTTCGAGTTGAAGCTCGTATGTGCGCTGAGGTATTGGTCCACCTGCGTCACGACCGGCACCGTCGTCGCCGCCATGTTGTTCGGCGCCCAACCCTGGCCTTGAGCATTGACGACGTCCGAGCCGCCCTGCGCATAACCGTAGCCGCCTGCTGCGGCGAGCGGCTTGCCGAAACCGCCCAGGTATGCCGGCGTCAACGTGTCGCCGTAGTACTCCGCAACCTTCTGCGTCCACACCTCGCCCGGGTTGGTCGTGAAGCGGCCCCCGCCGAAGCTCGACTGAATCACCGGCGAATACGTGCCGACGTCCGACAGGCTGTCGCCGAACGACACCACCTGCAATTTGACGCCGCCTGCCGGCGTGCTGCTGTTCGAGTTGTTGTTGTCATCGCCGCCACCGCCGCAGGCCGCGAGCAGGGCGAACGCGGCGCTGGCCAGCGCGATCTGCGTGACGCGAATGAATTGATGCTTATTCGATGCTGACTGATTCATGTTGACTACATCTCCTCGTTTATGTGGCCCTTGCGCCATGTGTTGCAGGCAGCGCCCGCCGCGTCGGCGGCGTGGCGACAGCTTACAGAATCTTCTACGGTCTGCGCTGCGTTTGAAACGCAGCCGTATGGTTTGCACTCGGGTGCGACTGCTTGTTTGTCTCTTCGCCTATGTGGCACCCGGCGCAACCGGACGGGCCGCGCGGCGCGCATGACAGTCCGTGGCCCACGCGGGCGGCGCAAACAATGCGCGCAACTTGTTGCGCCAACCGCGCACGCTCGCGAAGTCGGCGGCCATCGACGCCCATTCGTGAAACGTCGCCTTCAGCGGGTTGTTGGTGTGCAGCGGCTCGACGGTGCCGTACACCGGCGCGTCGTGCGGATGCTCGTCGACATAGCTGCCGAACAGACGGTCCCAGATCACCAGCACGCCCGCGTAATTGCGATCGATATAGCGGTTATCGCGCGCGTGATGCACGCGATGGGTCGACGGCGTGTTGAACACGTATTCGAGCCAGCCCAGCTTGCCGATGGCCTGCGTATGCACGAAAAACTGGAAGCCGAGATTGATCAGCACGATCGCGACGATCTGCGTCGGTGGAAAGCCGAGCACCGCCAGCGGAATCGAGAACAGCCACATGCCGGCGACCACGTACATCAGGCTCTGACGGAACGCGGTCGCGAAATTCATGCGCGCCGACGAGTGATGCACGACATGCGCGGCCCACAACCAGCGCACGCGATGGCTGCAGCGATGAAACACGTAGTAGAGCAGATCCTGGGCGACGAACAGCACGACGAACGATGCCCAGCCCCAGCCCGCCTGCCACGTGTGGATGCGGTAGCGCGCGTAGAAAAATGCGTAGACGGGCATGTTCGCGAGCCACGCGAGCTTGTCGGCGGCTTGCTGCATCAGCGCAAGCGCGGCATTGCAGAACGTGTCGCGCCAGCTATAGATCGATTCGCCTGGGCGCGTGCGCCGCAGGTGCCACGCCTCCCAGCCGATGCATGCGAGAAAGACCGGCGCCATGGCGAGCAGCAGCAATTCGGCATCGAATTGCATGGTGTCTTCCTCCGTGGTCCCTGACCGCAGCGCGCTGCGCAGCGGGTCGTGTCGTTATTGTTCGAGCGAGCCGCGCAGCTTCCGGAAGAAGTCCCTTCGGAGAACCGTACCGGGCGCGCGCTTTGCGCGACACGCATGGCGCTGTGCGCATGTCGATCGCTGTCCGACAGCGTACACGCTTAGGACCTTCGCGCGCACGGCTTCGCTAGAAGAAATCCTCGGTGACTCGCGCGCTTGCGCGGGTTTTTCCTGGGCTTGTCGCGCGGTTCGTCAACGGGGACGGCGATCTTTCTGAAGCCTTGCGAGGGTCCCTCGTAGACCCATTCGAGCAATGCGTCGTGCGCGGCGCGCGCCGCTTCCGAATGCGGATCGTTGATCAGGCTCACGACCACGTAACTGTTGCCGTCCTCCGACGCGACATAGCCTGCGATCGCGCGTACGTCGCGCAAGGTGCCGGTCTTGATGTGCGCGTTGCCGCCCGCGCCCTGATTGGCGAGGCGGTTGCGCATCGTGCCGTCGACGCCCGCGATCGGCAGTGACTCGACGAACACCTGCGCGACCGGGCTCGCATTGGCCCGCTGCAACAGGTCGGCGAGTGCGAGCGCGGTGATGTGCTCGTCGCGCGAGAGGCCGGAGCCGTTGTCGAGCGTCAGGTATTCCATGTTGAGGCTGTCGCGGCGCAGAAACGCCTGCACGGCGCGCGCCGCTTTGGCGGGCGTCGCGGGCGCCTTCTCTTCGGCCGCGCCGATGGTCAGGAACAGATTGCGCGCCATTGTGTTGTTGCTGAACTTGTTGATGTCGCGAACGATGTCGGACAGCACCGGCCCCTGATGCGTGGCGACCAGTTTCGCGCCGACGGGCACCGCGCCTTCACGCGTCGTGCCGCTGAAGGTGCCGCCGGTCTGCTGCCAAAGCGCAAGAAAGCCGCCCGCGAAAAAGGCCGAGTGATCGAGCACCGCGACGTTGATCGTGCGCGGGTCGCAGCGCATCGAATAGTCGCCGATGAACGAGGCCACGAGGGTGCCGTTCGGCTGCTGCGTGACGGTGGGCGACACGGAGGCCGCGTCGCCGCGGCAGGGCCCGTTGATCGCGCGCATCTGATTGTCGATCTGCAACTGCGCGAGCGCGGGCAGCACGTCGATCACGACGCGGCCGTCGGGCGACGGCGTCACCGTGAATGACAGCGATTTGAACGCGTACAGCAGCGGATCGGGGCCCACGTTGTACGGCGCGGTGGCGTCGTCGTCGAACGGCGGCAGGTCGCGTGTCGACGGATCGAAGTAGCGCTTGTCGAGCACCAGCGCGCCGTCGATGCCGGTGATCCCCGCCTTGTGAATCTTCTGCACGAGATCGATCAATTCTTCCGGCACGAGCTTCGGGTCGCCGGTGCCTTGAATGTACAGACTGCCGTGCAGCACGCCGTTGCCGTCGAGGGTACCGTCCGCGTATGCGCTCGTGCGCCAGCGATAGTCGGGGCCGAGAATCGACAGGCCGGAGTAGGTGGTGACGAGCTTCATCGTCGACGCGGGCATCATCGGCTTGCCGGCATTGAGCGCGACGATCGGCGTGCGGTCGCCGACCTTCTCCACCACCACGCTGATCGACGACAGCGGCACGTGCGCGCGCTGCAACGCGGCCATCACCGGTTGCGGCAGCACCGTCGTCACGCTGACGCTCGGATGCGTGGCCTTGACGCGCGCCTGCGCGGCGAGCGGCAGCGCGGCGGCCGAGCCGAGCGCGGCGCACACGATGAGCCAGGCCGGGGCGAGCGGCGCGAGCCGGCGCGGCTTGCGCGCGGCAGCGGTGGGGGCAGAGCAACAGCGCGAACGCAACGCCACGCGGCGTGCGACGGAAGACAGGAATGCGTGCGTCATGAACGGGTGAGGATGCAAAATTTCGGGGCGTGGAGGTCGCGGCAATCCACGCAGCATTGATTCATGCGCGGCGCTTGCGCTGCACGGCTGCGGCCCGCGCGGGGGGCATCGGCCGGTCGTGCAAACAGCCGTGTAAGCAGCCGTGCAAACGCGTCAGCGCAATGCCGAGTCTGGCATGCGCCTGCGGCGCGCACGGGGCAAATCGCGGCCACGCGACGCAAAGCGCCCATTGTAGTGACATGCCGCCAGGCTGCGGTGAGAAAAAAGCACCACGCGCCGCGCACGGCGGGGGCGGCGCTAGAATGCGGCATCATCAAACGTTTCGGAACGTATAACCATGCGCATTTTGCTAGTCGAAGACGACCGGATGATCGCGGAAGGCGTGCGCAAGGCGCTGCGCGGCGAAGGCTTCGCGGTCGACTGGGTGGAAGACGGCGAAGCGGCGCTGAGTGCAGCGAGCGGCCAACCTTACGATCTGGTGCTGCTCGACCTCGGCCTGCCCAAACGCGACGGTCTCGATGTGCTGCGCACGTTGCGCGCGCGCGGCCACGCGCTGCCGGTGCTGATCGTCACCGCGCGCGACGCGGTGGCCGAGCGCGTCAAAGGCCTCGACGCCGGCGCCGACGATTACCTCGTCAAACCTTTCGATCTCGACGAACTCGGCGCCCGCATGCGCGCGCTGATCCGGCGCCAGTCCGGCCGCAGCGATTCGACGATTCGCCATGGCACCCTCACGCTCGATCCCGCGTCGCATCAGGTCACGCTCGACGGCGCGCCGGTCGCGTTGTCGGCGCGTGAGTTCGCTTTGCTGGAAGCGCTGATCGCGCGGCCCGGCGCGGTGCTGTCGAAGAGTCAGCTCGAAGAAAAAATGTATGGCTGGGGTGAGGAGATCGGTAGCAATACCGTCGAGGTCTACATTCATGCGCTGCGCAAGAAGCTCGGCGCGGACCTGATCCGCAACGTGCGCGGTCTCGGCTACATGATCGCAAAGGACATCTGAGCCGATGCGTTCGATTCGCCGACAACTGCTGGTCTGGCTGCTGGCGCTGGTGTTGCTGGGCGTCGGCATCGCGGGCTGGCTGATTTACCGGCAGGCGCTCGCCGAAGCCAACGAACTGTTCGATTACCAGTTGGAGCAGATCGCCGCGGCGCTGCCGTCGGAGCCGTTCTCGCAGGTGCTCGGGTCGCGCGACACCGGCGACGAAGGCATCGTGCTGCAGATCTGGAATCGCAACGGCGTGCTCATGTACTACTCGCGGCCGCGCGCGCCGCTTGCGCCGCGCGCCGAACTCGGCTTTTCGACTGAACGCACGGAGCGCGGCGAATGGCGCGTGTATGGCGCGATCGTCGGCGATAACGTCGTGCAACTGGCGCAGCCGCTCTCCGTGCGCAACCGGCTCGCCGCGAATGTGGCGCTGCGTACCTTGTGGCCGTTGATCGTGCTGCTGCCGTTGCTGGGTCTCGCCGTGTGGGTGATCGTCGGACGCGGGCTGCGACCGTTGCGGCGCGTGACCACCGCGCTCGACGCGCGTCACCCCGAGGCGCTCGATCCGTTGCCGGACCAGCGTTTGCCGCTCGAGGTGCAGCCGCTCGTGCGCGCGTTGAACGGATTGCTCCAGCGGCTCTCGACCGCGCTCGATATTCAAAAAGCCTTCGTCGCCGATGCCGCGCACGAATTGCGCACACCGCTCGCCGCCGTGCAGATTCAGGCGCAACTCGTGGCGCGCGCGAAAGACGATACCGCGCGCAATGAGGCGCTGGCGGATCTGCAGGCGGGCGTCACGCGCGCCACGCGCCTCGCCGAGCAATTGCTCGCGCTCGCGCGCTCCGAACCGGATGGTGCGGCTGTCACCGACGCGATCGATCTGCGCGCGCTATTGCAGGAGTGCGTCGGGGCCTATGCGCCGCTGGCGCTGAATCGCGGCGTCGATCTCGGTGTCGAGGCGAGCGAAGCGGCCACGGTGATCGGCGATGCGGACGCGCTGCGCGTAATGTTCAACAACCTCGTCGACAACGCGACCAAGTACACGCCGCAGGGTGGCCGCGTCGACGTCAGCCTGCGCGTCGAAGACGGGCATCCTGTCGCGCGGATTGCCGACAACGGGCCGGGGATCGACCCGGCCGACCGCGATCGCGTGTTCGATCGCTTCTACCGTGCCGGCGCCGGTGCGAATCGTGCGCGCGCCGACGTGGCGGGCACCGGGTTGGGCCTTGCGATCGTGCGCCGCATCGCGACACAACATCACGCGAGCGTGTCACTAGACGAATCGCCGGCGGGCGGCTTGCAGGTCACGGTGCGCTTTTGACCATGAGCTTTTCTTTCCTCAATCTGGGTTGATCGTGGGTTAAACGTGTCGCGAAAATCGATTTTTTCCCATTGACGCTGCTTAAGACTCTTTTAAGCGATCCCACGTACGCTCCCCGACATCCCAGAAGCTCTCTCCAGTCAGGAGTACACGATGAACGCGAAAACCTTGTCTCGCAGCGCTGTTGCAGTAGCTGTCGCCGTTGCGCTTTCCGCCGGCTATGTGGCGGGGCATCGCAATGTACCTGCACCGCAGGTGATCTCGCCGGCGCAAGCCGCGATGATGCCTGCCGAAGCCGCGGCTAAAACCGGCATTCCCGATTTTTCGGGTCTGGTCGAAACCTACGGGCCGGCCGTCGTCAATATCAGCGCTAAGCACGTGGTCAAGCGCACCGCGCTGCGCAGTAATGGCGGCAACGCGAGCGGCAATCAGCTGCCCATCGATCCGAGCGACCCGTTCTATCAGTTTTATAAACGCTTCTTCGGCGGCATGCCGGGCATGCAAGGCGGTGGCGGCGATGGCGGCGGCGATGCACCCGATCAGCCGAGCGCGAGTTTGGGCTCGGGGTTCATCTTCAGCAATGACGGCTACATCCTGACCAATGCACACGTGGTGGACGGCGCGAACGTCGTCACCGTAAAGCTCACCGACAAGCGCGAGTTCAAGGCCAAGGTGGTCGGCGCCGACAAGCAGTCCGACGTCGCCGTGCTGAAGATCGACGCGAGCAATCTTCCTACCGTGAAGATCGGCGATCCGCGTCAAAGCAAGGTCGGGCAGTGGGTGGTCGCGATCGGCTCGCCTTACGGCTTCGACAACACCGTGACCTCGGGCATCATCAGCGCGAAGTCGCGTTCGCTGCCGAACGAAAACTACACGCCGTTCATCCAGACCGACGTGCCGGTGAACCCGGGCAATTCGGGCGGTCCGCTGTTCAATTTGCAAGGCGAAGTGATCGGCATCAACTCGATGATCTATTCGCAGACCGGCGGCTTCCAGGGCCTGTCGTTCGCGATTCCGATCAATGAAGCGATCAAGGTCAAGGACCAACTCGTCAAGACCGGTCACGTGAGCCGCGGCCGTCTCGGCGTCGCGGTGCAGGGTCTGAATCAGACGCTGGCCGATTCGTTCGGCATGCAGAAGCCGCAAGGTGCGCTGGTCAGCTCGGTCGATCCGGGCGGCCCGGCTTCCAAGGCCGGTCTGCAGCCGGGCGACGTGATTCTGTCGCTGAACGGCGATCCGGTCGCCGACTCATCGGATCTGCCGTCGAAGGTCGCGGGTCTGGCGCCGGGCAGCTCCGCCACCGTGCAGATCTGGCGCGACAAGGCCACCAAGGACCTGAAGGTGACCATCGGCTCGTTGTCAGACACGAAGGTTGCGTCGAGTAAGGCCGATGAGCCCACCCAGTTGCAAGGTCGTCTCGGCGTCGCGGTGCGTCCGCTGACCCCGGAAGAGAAGAGCGGCGCGTCGGTGTCGCATGGTCTGCTGGTGCAGCAGTCGGGCGGCGCGGCGGAGAACGCCGGCATCCAGCCGGGCGACGTGATTCTGGCGGTCAACGGCCGGCCGATCAGCAGCGTGGATCAGCTTAAGCAGATGATCAGCAGCGCCGGCAACAGCATCGCGTTGCTGATCCAGCGCGACAATGCGCAAATCTTCGTGCCGGTCGATCTCGGCTAACAAATTGAACGGACGGGCCGGGTGAGCGACGAGGCGCCAGTTTGACCGACGCTTCCCCCGGATCTGTCTGGTGTGCAGTACCTTTTGCCGGTCTTTTGCATTTACTGCAACGGACCGGCTTTTTTTCGCCTGTCGGAAAGTGCGTGGAAAGCGCCGCACACCCTGCGACACCCCGCGGCAGCGGCTTCCGGACGACGCGCCGGGGCGCCTGGCACGCAGGTTGCATGTGCTTTGATCCGGACCCATCGCGGGCCCGGACATACCGGACGACAAAACCTCAACCATGGAGCGAACCGATGAAAACCCAACGCAAGCAGCGAGGGATCGTAGCCGCCGCGCTGTGCGCGGCGCTCACGCTCGGTCTGGCGGGCGGCGCGCAGGCACAGCAGGCAAGCGAAGTCACCGGCGGCACCACCACCGACGACAGCAGCGCAGGCAACACCAATGGGGGCGGGCTACCGCAAATCCAGCAGCAGGGCGACGTTTCGTTCGTGTCGGGCGGCGTCGGCCTCGACGAGTCGAAAGCGTTACAACACGCGCAGAGCCAGTGGCCGCTGTCGTTGCGCTTTACCGGTCCCGGCTCCGAATTTCTCGCTGACGTCCACGTGCGAATAGTCGACGCGCATAACAGCGAGGTGTTGAACACCAGCTCGCGCGGGCCTTACATGCTGGTGAGGCTGCGCCCCGGCCGCTACACCGTGCACGCGAGTTATAAGGATCAGGAGCAGTCAAAGGCGGTAACGGTTCAGGCCAAGGGCAGCGCCAAGTCCGCGTTTTACTGGAATACGAAGTAAGCGGCTGCGGCTTCCCGGCGGGAGCGCGGCTGAACTGCCCACTGCGCGAGGAAGCCCGCGCAATCGGCGGCGGTTTGGCCGATAATGAAGCCACGGGCGCGCCCGTGGCTTTCTTGTTTGTACGACCGCACATCATCACGGAGCCGAGACATGAGCGATGCCTTGACACCTCACGGTAGCCCCACAGCGAGTGCGGGCGGCCACACGATCACGATCCGTAGCAACGGCCACCGCGTGCGCGTGATCCATGGCGGCGTGACCATGGCCGACACCCAGGCGGGGCTCACGCTCAGCGAGACCGGGTTGCCGGACGTGTTCTACTTTCCGCGCGAGCACGTCAACATGGCCCGGCTCGAACGCTCGACGCATACCTCGCACTGTCCGCACAAGGGCGATGCTTCTTACTTCCACCTGCGCACCGAAGACGGTGTGATCGAAAACGCCGTGTGGAGCTACGAGGCGCCGTTCGAGCCGGTCGCGCAGATCAAAGGGTATCTCGCGTTTTACGCATCGCGCGTCGACCGTATCGATCAGACGTCCTGATCCCGCCGTCGCGCGTTCATCGGAAGAGGCTGCCATGGAACTGAACGACGCGTTACGGATTCCACTTGCGCCATCCGATGTGTGGGACGCATTGCAAGACCTCGCGATGTTGCGCGCCAGCCTCGACAACTGCGAGTCGTTCACGCGCCTCGCGCACGGCGAATACGCGTTGATCATGACCGTGCCGCTCGGCCCGTTACGCGCGCGTTACGAAGCGCGCGGCCACGTGGCCGGCCAGGACTCCGGACCGGCGGATGCACAGCGCCGCACCATCAATTTCAAGGCGCGCGCCGAGGGCATTGGCGCGTTGCGCGGTCAGATCGAAGTGCGCTTGCGCGCGGACGACAACGCGCCTAGCACAGGCAAGGAGCGCAGCACGCGCGTCGACTATACGATCTGGGCAACCTCATCCGGGCCGCTTGCCGAACTGCCGACGCGCCAGCTCGAAAATGCGCTGCATCAACTCGCCGATGATTTTTTCACCGAATTCGACGCAGTGGTGCGGGCGAGGCACGGCCAAGGACCGAACCGCGCGCGCAGTTCTTCGGTACGTCGGCAGCACGTGTTTTTAAGGCCGATCACCTTGGCCGGCATCGCCCGGCGTACCCGCACGGAGCACGGCAATGCGATGGGAGGGCGGGCGGCGAGTGCGTCGCATGGCGTTTCGCAGGGGCTGTCGCCGGGCGTCTCGCGGCGCGAGCACGGTTCGCACGTGCTGCCGAATTGGGCTTGGGCCGTGATGATTTTTCTGGTCGCGCTGTTGCTATATGCGGCGCGGCGGCTTAGCGAGGCTTGACGACGGTACGATCATCGCGCCGCCATCGCGCGGCGATGACGAGTGGCGCTGCTGTCGCGTCGGCGCGACTACGAAATCACGGTGGACCACTACGGAACACTGTTGATCACTGACATCCCCAAGCGCGTTACTTGAACGCGTCAGTCCTATCTCTCTCGTTGTTTCCGCGCTTTCACCCGGTGTCGCCGACTCCGAGCCGCGTGCGCGCAATATCTACGCTCAACCGCCGCGAAACTCCCGCCTCCACGCGGATGGCGACGTGCGAAACGCGTCCCCGAAATGCTGCCGCAGCGAAGCCGCCGAGCCGAAGCCGGCATTCCCCGCGATCGCTTCCACCGACGCGTCGGTGCTTTCCAGTAACTGCTGTGCGCGGGCGAGCCGCTGCGCCAGCAGCCGACCGTCGTACCGGTGGCGAGCCGGAAGCGTCGCGTGAAGGTGCGCCGGCTCATCAACGCGCGCCCGGCGAGCGTGTCGAGCGTATGCGGCAGGTGCAGATTGCCGCTCACCCAATCGAGCAGGCCGGAGAGCCGGTCGCCACGCAGGTTCGGCGACATCGGCTGCTGGACGAATTGCGCCTGGCCGCCTTGTCGGTGCGGCGGCACCACCAGCCTGCGCGCCACGTAGTTCGCCGCCTGCGCGCCGCCCATCTTGCGCAGCACGTGGAGGCAGCAGTCGAGGCCGGCGGCGGTGCCGGCCGAGGTCATCACGTTGCCGTCGTCCATGTACAGCACGTCAGGATCGAGCCGCACGCGTGGGTAGCGGCGCGCGAAATCGTCGGCCCATGCCCAATGGGTCGAGGCAGGGCGATCGTCGAGAATGCCCGCGGCGGCCAGCACGAACGCCCCCAGACACAGCCCGACCAGTTGCGCGCCGCGTGCGTCGGCCGCGCGCAACGCGTCGAGCAAAGCGGCGGGCGGCGCCTCGTCGGCATCGCGCCAGCTTGGCACGATGACCGTATGCGCCTCGGCAAGGGCGTCGAGGCCGTGTGTGAGGGCGAGCGAGAAGCCGGCGGTGGTCGTCAGCGCGCCTGTCTCGGCGGCGCAGATGCGCAAGTCGAAGTCCGGCAGGCCGCCGCCGCGGTGATCCTCGCCGAAAACCACGCACGGCACCGACAGATGAAACGGGCTGATGCGATCGAACGCGACCACGGCCACGATGTGGCGGGGTGCGCCGTCCAGCGCGGCGGGCGGGGGAGGGCAATGGGCCATCGATCACCTCGTGACATTTAACCCCGGATGGCCCGATTCTAGCGAATCTTGTCGTTCGGGCCGCTGTCGCGAAAGCGGCGACTGGGGAACAATGCAGCCATCGCGCCACCGGGCCGCGCGGCGCGAGCCTTTCCCCGATTATTCCTCACCCACCAGGAGTCTTGCCATGACCACGCCGCGCCGTGCGCTGATCGTCATCGACGTGCAGAACGAATACGTGAGCGGCGATCTGCCGATCGAATTCCCGGACGTCCAGACCTCGCTCGTCAACATCGGCCGCGCGATGGACGCGGCGCGGGCCGCCGGCGTGCCAGTGGTAGTCGTGCAAAACGTCGCGCCGGCCACCTCGCCGCTGTTCGCGCGCGGCAGCGCCGCAGCGGAACTACATCCGGTGGTCGGCTCGCGCCCGCACGATCACTACGTGGAAAAGTCTTTGCCGAGCGCGTTCACCGGCACTGATCTCGCGGACTGGCTCGCCGCGCAGGACGTCGACACGCTGACGGTGGCCGGCTACATGACGCACAACTGTGACGCGTCGACCATCAATCACGCGGTTCACGCGGGGCTCGCCGTCGAATTCCTGCACGACGCGACGGGCTCGGTACCGTACGAGAACAGGGCGGGCTTTGCCAGCGCGGAGGACATCCACCGGGTATTCAGCGTGGTGCTGCAATCGCGCTTCGCGGCGGTGGCGAGTACGGACGAGTGGATCGGGTCGGTGCAAAGCCGGGCGCCGCTTGCACGGGACAACATCTATACGTCGAATCAGGCGGCGCGGGCGCGGGCACGGGCGCGGCGGGGGGTTGCCTGACGCGGCTGCATGACGAGGCGCACATGCATGGCTGTCGCGCGTGGCCACACAGGCAAAGCTGCCGTACCCACCCCCATTGTTGCGCCCAAACGAAAGCGGGCCGGGTTGCTCATCCGGCCCGCTTTTCTGGCGTTGACCACGCCGCTCCTCAAGCCGCGCTAACCGCACCGCGCGGCCGCTACGCCGTGCTCTTGCGCAGCGCCGGGCTTAGCCGCAGCGCGTCGAACATGCCTTCAACCATCTGTTGCGCATGCGTGCCGAAATCCGTCGCATCGGGCAGGAACAGCATGTCGCGCAGCGAGCCGCTGACAAACGCATGGACCATTGCCGCCGCGAGTTTCGTATCGAGATCCGCGGGCATTTGTCCCTTGGAGACCGCGTTGCGCAGTCCGCCTTCAATTTTGACGAGCCCCTCGCGCATATTGGTCTGGTAGCGTTCCATCACCGGGCCCATCTCCTCGACCAGCTCGCACTTCAGAAACAGGATGTCGAACACGCGCCGGCGGCGGGGGTCGTTGGCGGTATCGCGCAGGCAGACCACGCAGATTTCCATCACGCGCCTGAGCGGATCGGGTTCGTTGGGGTCTTGCGATGCGGCTTTGAGTTCATCCAGCGGCAGCAGCACGCGGTCGAACATTTCGGTGAAGAGGTCGCTTTTGTGGGCGAAGTGCCAATAGATTGCGCCGCGCGTGACGCCGGCGGCTTGTGCGATATCGGCGAGCGAAGTGCGCGATACGCCTTTCTCGAAGAACACGCGTTCGGCCGCATCGAGAATACTGGTGCGCGTCTCTAACGCCTCTTCTTTGGTTCTTCTGACCATATTGGTATGACCTGCCCTGATTGTGGGGTTTCCCCGGGCGTTTTTAAGTCGGCCCGATGACAATCTGTCTACTATTTCGGAATTTAGGAACTATTCTTGCGGGTCCCCCGCCCGCAACAGATATAAATGCACTTTTACATGCATTCGTGAACGTATATATAATAGCACCCCACGATCGGATAGCCCAAGCCGTGACGACCGGTTAATATCCGTCACTGTTGCCTTCCAAAAAGCTCCTGCGCGTCTCCCGAGAGGGCGGCGCCGTGCGGCATTCCACGGTATGGCGCAATTCGCACCACGATGCCCCGGCAGGTGCGATGTGCAGCCACGGGCTTCCGGTCAAGCGTCGCAAGACGCATGTGTGCGCCGCGGTCCCCGGGGTAGGGATGCGCGCACTTTTTCATTCTCAGTCTTTGACAGAGGTCGCTCCATGCGCGTCGAACGGGTTCCATTCCGCTTAATCAGTGCCGCGACGGCTGCCGTATTGCTGGCAGCGTGCGGACCAAAACAATCTGCCCCGCCGCCACAGACGCCCGAAGTCGGCGTCGTCACCGTCGAGCCGACGACCGTGCCGGTTGTCACCGAACTGCCTGGCCGCACCAGCGCCTTCCTCGTCGCGCAGGTGCGCGCACGGGTCGACGGTATCGTGCTGCGCCGCGAGTTCACGGAAGGCAGCCAGGTGAAGGCCGGTCAGCGTCTGTACAAGATCGATCCGGCGCCGTACATCGCGACGTTGAATAACGCGAAGGCGACGCTCGCCAAGGCGCAGGCCAACCTCGTGTCGACCACCGCGCAGGCCAACCGCTACAAGGTGCTGGTCGCCGCCAACGCGGTCAGCAAGCAGGACTACGACAACGCGGTCGCCGCGCAAGGCCAGGCTGCGGCCGACGTCGCCGCGGGCAAGGCCGCGGTCGACACCGCGCAGATCAACCTCGGCTATACCGACGTGACCTCGCCGGTCACTGGCCAGATCGGCGTGTCGCAAGTCACGCCGGGCGCGTTCGTGCAGGCGAGCGCCGCGACGCTGCTCGCCACGGTCCAGCAACTCGATCCGGTCTACGTGGACCTGACCCAATCGAGCCTCGACGGTCTGAAGCTGCGCCGCGATGTACAGGAAGGGCGCCTGAAGACGAGTGGTCCGGGCGCCGCGCAGGTCTCGCTGATTCTCGAAGACGGCCGCGTTTATTCGGAGAAGGGCAAGCTGCAGTTCACCGACGTCACGGTCGACCAGGGCACCGGCTCGGTCACGGTTCGCGCGATCTTTAAGAACGCGGACAAAGTGCTGCTGCCGGGCATGTTCGTGCGCGCGAAGATCGAGGAAGGGGTCAACCAGAACGCGCTCGTCGTGCCGCAGATCGGCATCACGCATGACCAGAAAGGTCAGCCGACCGCGCTGGTCATCGGCGCCGACAACAAGGTGGAACTGCGTTCGCTCGTCACCACGGGTACCTTCGGCACGAACTGGGTGGTCGCAAGCGGCCTGAAGCCAGGCGACCGCGTGATCGTCCAGGGCACCGACAAGGCGCGCCCGGGCCAGCAGGTCAAGCCAGTTGCCGCGCAACTTCCCGCCACCCCCGCTTCCGACGCAGCCGCCCAAGGCGCGCCGGCCGCCAGCGGTGCTGCCCAGACGGCTCAACCAGCCTCTGCTGCATCGGGCGCGTAATAACAGGGAGCCCGCCTCATGGCAAAGTTCTTTATTGATCGCCCGATTTTTGCATGGGTGATCGCCGTTATTCTGATGCTCGCGGGTATCGCGTCGGTCTTTACGTTGCCGATCGCGCAATACCCGACCATCGCGCCGCCGGCCGTGCAGATCAGCGCAACGTACCCGGGTGCATCGGCGAAGACGGTGGAAAACACCGTCACGCAGGTGATCGAGCAGCAGATGAGTGGTCTCGACCACTTGCTGTATCTGGCGTCCACTTCGGACGACTCGGGCACGGCAACCATCACGCTGACGTTCGCGGCCGGCACCAACCCCGACATCGCCCAGGTGCAGGTGCAGAACAAGCTGCAGCTCGCCACGCCGCTCTTGCCGCAAGCCGTGCAGCAGTTGGGCACCAAGGTCACGAAGTCGAGCAGCAGCTTCCTGCTGGTGATGGCGTTCGTGTCCGAAGACGGCAGCATGAGCAAGTACGACCTGGCGAACTACGTCGCGTCGAACATTCAGGATCCGGTCAGCCGTATCGACGGCGTGGGCACGGTGACGCTGTTCGGCTCGCAGTATGCGATGCGGGTCTGGCTCGATGCGAACAAGCTGAATAACTTCGGCCTCACGCCGGTCGATGTCGAAACCGCATTGCAGGCGCAGAACGTTCAGGTGGCAGGCGGTTCGCTCGGCGGCACGCCGTCGGTGCCGGGCCAGGTGTTGCAGGCCACCATCACGCAGGCCACGCTGCTCAATACGCCTGAGCAGTTCGGCAACATTCTGCTGAAGGTGAACACGGACGGTTCGCAGGTGCGCCTGCGCGACGTGGCGCGTATCGAGCTGGGCGGCGAAAACTACAACTTCGACACCAAGTACAACGGCCAGCCGACGGCCGGCTTCGGTATTCAGCTCGCCACCGGCGCGAATGCGCTGGCCACGGCGAAGGCGGTGCGCGCGAAGGTCGCCGAACTGTCGAAGTACTTCCCGCACGGTCTGGTCGTCCAGTATCCGTACGACACCACGCCGTTCGTGCGTCTGTCGATCGAGGAAGTGGTCAAGACGCTGCTCGAAGGTATCGTGCTGGTGTTCCTGGTCATGTACCTGTTTTTGCAGAACCTGCGCGCCACGCTGATCCCGACGATCGCCGTGCCGGTGGTGCTGCTGGGCACGTTCGCGGTCATGGGCCTCGTGGGCTTCTCGATCAACACGTTGTCGATGTTCGGGCTCGTGCTGGCAATCGGCCTGCTGGTGGACGATGCGATCGTGGTGGTGGAAAACGTCGAGCGGGTAATGCAGGAGGAGGGCTTGTCGCCTCGAGATGCAACCCGCAAGGCGATGGACCAGATTACCGGCGCGCTGGTCGGCGTGGCGCTCGTGCTGTCGGCGGTGTTCGTGCCGGTGGCGTTCTCGGGCGGTTCGGTCGGCGCGATCTACCGGCAGTTCTCGCTGACGATCGTGGCGGCGATGGTGCTGTCCGTGCTGGTCGCGTTGATTCTGACGCCGGCGCTGTGCGCGACGATCCTCAAGCCGATTCCGCAAGGGCATCACGAAAAGACCACCGGCTTCTTCGGCTGGTTCAACCGTACGTTCAACAAGAGCCGCGACAAGTATCACTCGGGCGTGCACCACGTGATCAAGCGCTCGGGCCGTTGGCTGATCATTTACATGGTGGTGATCTTCGCGGTCGGGTTGCTCTTCGTCAGATTGCCGAAGTCGTTCCTGCCTGATGAAGATCAGGGCACGATGTTCGTGCTCGTGCAAACGCCGTCGGGCTCGACACAGGAAACCACCGCGCGCGCGCTGAAGGACGTGTCGGACTATCTGCTCACCAACGAGAAGTCGATTGTCGAATCGACCTTCACGGTGAACGGCTTCAGCTTCGCCGGCCGCGGCCAGAACGCGGGCCTCGTGTTCGTGCGGATGAGGGACTACGCGCAGCGCCAGCACGCGGACCAGAAGGTGCAAGCGCTGGTCGGGCGTCTCTACATGCACTTCGCCGGCTACAAGACCGCGGTGGTGTTCCCTGTCAATCCGCCGTCGATTCCTGAACTCGGCACGGCTGCGGGCTTCGACTTCCAGTTGCAGGATCGCGCGGGTATCGGCCACGCGAAACTGATGGAAGCGCGCAACATGCTGCTGGGTCTGGCGGCGAAAGATCCGACGCTGGCGCAGGTGCGTCCGAACGGCCTGAACGATACGCCGCAGTTCCGGGTGAACATCGATCGGGAGAAGGCGCAGGCGCTTGGCGTGTCCGTGTCCGACATCGACCAGACGTTCTCGATTGCCTGGGCATCGGCCTACGTGAACAACTTCCTCGATACCGACGGCCGGATCAAGAAGGTCTATCTGCAAGGCGAGGCGCCTTTCCGGATGAAACCGGAAGACGTGAGTGCATGGTTCGTGCGCAACAGCGCGGGCGCGATGGTGCCGTTCTCCGCGTTCGCGAGTACCGAGTGGGCGTTCGGTTCGCCGAAGCTGGAGCGCTACAACGGTATCTCGTCAGTGGAAATTCAGGGCGCGGCTGCACCGGGCAAGTCGACCGGTCAGGCGATGACGGCGATGGAAGCACTCGTGGCGAAGTTGCCTGCGGGCGTCGGCTACGAATGGACGGGCTTGTCGTTGCAGGAACGCCAGTCCGGTTCGCAGGCGCCGATTCTGTACGGCATCTCGATTCTCGTCGTGTTCCTCTGTCTCGCGGCGCTGTATGAAAGCTGGTCGATCCCGTTCTCGGTGATCATGGTGGTGCCGCTCGGCGTGATCGGCGCACTGCTGGCCGCTACGCTGCGCGGGCTCGAGAACGACGTGTTTTTCCAGGTGGGTCTGTTGACCACCGTCGGGTTGTCGGCGAAGAACGCGATTCTGATCGTGGAATTCGCCCGCGAGCTGCAGCAGGGTGAAGGCATGGGACCGATCGAGGCCGCACTCGAAGCAGCGCGTCTGCGGTTACGTCCGATTCTGATGACCTCGCTCGCGTTCATTCTCGGCGTGATGCCGCTCGCGATCAGTAACGGCGCCGGCTCGGCCAGCCAGCACGCGATCGGTACCGGCGTGATCGGCGGGATGTTGACGGCGACCTTCCTCGCGATCTTCATGATCCCGATGTTCTTCGTCGTGATCCGCGCGAAGTTCGGTGGTGAGAAGGAAGACCCGGATGAGGCGCTCGCACACTACAACCAGCACCATCCGCATGATCCGCAAGGTGGCGGTTCGGCTGGCGGGTCGACTGATGAAGGCTCGGGCAAGGACGGACATTGAGATGCAAAAACATTCTCTGATTGCAGTGGCGGTCGCGTTGTTCGCCGCGGGTTGCACGATGGCGCCGCGGTATCAGCGCCCCGATGCGCCCGTGACGGCAACCTTCCCGGCCGGCGGCGTGTACGACACGCAACCCGGCGCGACCCAACCGGGCGCGACCCAGTCTGGCTCCGCCGGCGCGCGCAGCGCCAACGGCCAGGCGGCCGCCGATATCGGCTGGCGCGATTTCTTCGTCGATCCGCGTATGCAGCGGCTGATCGAAATCGCGCTGAAAAACAACCGCGATCTGCGTGTGTCGGTGCTGAACATGCAGGCGTCGCAGGCGCAGTACCGCATCGTGCGCGCCGGTCTGTTCCCGACGCTCGACGCGGCGGCTTCCGGCACGCGTTCGCGTACGCCGCGCGACCTGTCGGTCAGCGACCAGCTGATCACCTCGTCGTATTCGGTGGGTCTGAATGCGTCGTGGGAAATCGACTTCTTCGGGCGGATTCAGAGCCTGAAGGATCAGGCGTTGGCGACCTACCTGGGCACGGCTCAGGCGCGCAAGGCGGCGGAAATCGCGCTGGTCTCGCAGGTGGCGAACCAGTACCTGACGGTGCTCGAACTGGATGACCTGCTGAAGGTCACACAGAACACGCTTAAGACCGCAGACGAGTCATATCGGATCAACAAGGTTCAGTTCGATACCGGTACGGGTTCGGAACTCGATCTGCGTCAGGCGCAAACGGTGGTCGAGGTGGCGAAGGCGAATCTGCAGGCGCAGATGCGTCTGCGGGCGCAGGCTGAAAACGCGCTGGTTCTGCTGCTTGGCGAGTCGATCCCCGCGGACCTGCCGCCGGGATTGACGTTGGACGACCAGAATCTCCTGACGGACATTCCGGCTGGTCTGCCGTCCGATCTGCTGACACGTCGTCCGGACATCATGGAGGCCGAGGAGAATCTGCTGGCCGCCAACGCGAATATCGGCGCGGCGCGCGCGGCGTTCTTCCCGCAAGTCACGCTGACCGGCAGCGTCGG
>NZ_NPIH01000052.1 GCF_012275575.1 Paraburkholderia sp. SG-MS1
GCGTTTGCCCTCGTTCGTGACCACGCTCGGCACGCTCTTTCTCATCAACGGCATCACGCTCACCGTTTCGCGCGGCACGCCCGCGCCCGCACCGGGGTCGCCTGCGTTCTCGGCGTTCATGGGTGGATGGGGCTACAGCGAGATCATCTGGACCGTGGCGATCGCTTTCGCGATGCACGTGCTTTTGCGCCATACCCGATGGGGTTTGCATACGCAGGCCGCGGGCGCGAATCCAATCGGCGCGAGCGAGGCTGGCATTCAGGTGAACCGGCTGCGCCTCGGCAACTTCATCCTCGCTGCGGTGCTTGCGGGCTTCACCGGCATTCTCGAAGCCTTTCGCATTACCTCGATCGATCCGCAGGCGGGCGGCAACCAGATCATGTTCCTTGCCGTGGCCGCCGCCGTGATCGGCGGCACGCCGCTCACGGGCGGGTCGGGCACCATCGTGGGCGGCCTGATCGGCGCGGCGGTGCTCGGCATTCTCAACGACGGCTTCACGCTCATCGGCATCAACGCGTTCACGTTCAACATTATTCTCGGCGCCGCGATCCTGGCGGCGATGATCTTCAATATCCACGTCGGGCGCATTCGCCGTAAGGGAGGGCGCTGATGGACGAGTCGCAAACCTCCGGCGCGATTGCCGCGCCCGCTGCGTCGCTCGCGCTGCGCGGCGAGAGCCTCGTCAAACGTTTCGGCGCGGTGACCGCGCTCGACGGCGTCTCGCTCACGCTCGGCAAGGGCGAGATTCTCGGCATACTCGGCGACAATGGCGCCGGCAAGTCCACACTCGTCAAGATTCTCACGGGCTTTCATCAGCCAACGGGCGGCACGCTTCACATCGATGGCGAGGAGACGCTGCTGCGCTCGGTCGATCATGCGCGTTCGCTCGGCATCGAATGCGTGTATCAGGATCTCGCGCTCGCCAATTCCCTGAGCATTTACCACAACATGTTTCTGAACCGCGAGATCGTGCGGCGCGGGCCGTTCAGGCTGCTCGATCATAAGCAGATGCGCGAGCGAGCAGCGCAATGTCTCGACGATATCGGCGTGCACGTGCCTTCGGTGGATTTGCCTGTGGAGCGCCTGTCGGGCGGGCAGCGCCAGGCCATCGCCGTGGCGCGCGCGGTGCATTCCAATGCGAAGATTTTATTGCTCGACGAGCCGCTTGCCGCGATGGGCGCACGCGAGGCGGGGCTTATCATCGACCTGCTGATGCGCCTGAAGGACAAGGGCGGCCTGTCCATCATCATGATCATGCACAACTATGCGCAGACGCTCGATATCGCCGATCGCATCATGCTGATGCAGCGAGGTCGCGTGACCTACGAGCAAAAGAGTGCGCTGACTTCCGTGTCGGAGCTCATGGACATCGTGCGGCGGGAGTACCGGGAAATGCGCGCCGCCGGTGCGCATTGAGCCCGTTATCCAAAGGGTATGCCGGAGCGGGGCCGCATACCCCATAACCTCAAGGTATCGCGCAACACCCAACCACATGCGAACCCGACCTCACTCACTAATGCCCTGAACTCACCCGCAGCAACGCAAACACCAGCGACAGCACCACCACGATCACCCCCGTGGCGACGGCCAGTCGATCAGCTAACAGTCGGCGCATCGTAACTCTCCACAGTCAGACGAAGCTGTACCGCTCGGAATGGTAGCGGGCGAGCGGCACTTTCATCTCGCCCAGCACGGTTTCGATCGCATCCATCATCACGTCGGGCCCGCAGATGAAGTACTCGTGATCGGCGTACTCGGGCGGCAGATGACGCCTGAACACTTCGGCGTTGATGCGTCCGCTTTCGCCGCTCCAGCCGTCGGGCGGGTCCGACAGTACATACACGACCTTCAGATCGAGCCGCGTTTTCAGCACCTCGAGTTCCTCGCGGAAGGTCATGGACTCCCAGTTCTTGCTGCCGTACAAAAGGACCAGCGGGCGCCGGTCGCCGCGATCGGCGAGCGTGCGGATCATGCTCATCATCGGCGTGATGCCGATGCCGCCCGCGATCAACACGTGCATGTCGGTCGGATGGCCGATCGTGAAAGCGCCATAAGGTCCGTCGAGATAGACGCGCTGTCCGGCCGTCACCGTTCTCACGGCGCTCGTGAAATCGCCGAGATTGCGGATGGTCATTTCGACGCGGCCGTCCGCGGCTTCCGCGCTCGATGAAAACGAGAACGGATGCCCGGTAATGCGAAACGGGCTCGCCCACAACGTCAGCCAGCCGAACTGGCCCGGCGTGAAGCGAAAGCCCGCGTGCCCCTCGGGCTGCATCACGAGCGTGGTGGTGTCGCCGTGTTCCGCGCGCACCTTGGTGACGCGATAGGGACGTCGCAGCATGAACAGCGGCTTGAACAGACGCACATAAAGCAGCAGGCCGATCCAGAAGATCGTCATGCCGATCCACAACGTGCGCTTGAGCGGGTCGACCAGATAAAAGCCCCAGCCCACCATATGCAGCATGCCGGCGGCTATCGCGATCAGCGCGAGCACGATATGCGACAGATGCCAGAGCTCGTAGCGCAGCTTCAACTGTTTGCGCCACAGCGCCATGACCACGAGAAGAATCAGCGAGCCGATCGACAGCACCGCGAAGCGCGCGCCCCAAGGAATGTCCCAGACTGAGTCGGGCAGCGCGAGCTGCGGCGAGCGGATCGCGATCAGAATCAACGGATGCGCGACGACGAGGCCCACCGCCATGAGCGAAATGCGCCGGTGAAAGTGATAGATGACGTCCTCGCCCCACGGCTCGGTCACATGGCGAAAGCGTGCGGTGAGGCCGAATTGCAGCCCCATCATCGCGAGGCCGGAATAGCCGAGCGCGACGGAAAACTCGGTGGCGAAATTGCGGGCTGGCGGCAAATTGCCCGCGAGCAGCGCGAACAGCGGAGCAAGAATGAACAGCAGATAGATGGCGGACCAGATGGCCTTGCGCATGAGATCGCGATACTGCATGAAATCCCTCTCTATTCGGGCATTCAGAGATGCCGGCATGGTGGCTGTGAAGCGGGGCGTGCCCACCGAAGCGCGAGGCACAGCGCTGGCCAGTGCGCGAGCTATTGCGTCATCTGCTGTCTCAAGCGTCGCCGGATGTCGCGTTCATAGGCAAGTAGTCAGCAAGAGCGCGGGCCCAAACGTAATCACCGTGGCAACCAGCGCCGCGATCAAAGTCCAGATGACGACGGTATGCATGAACGTACTGATGCGCTCGGGACCCGGATCGCGAATGGCCGCCGCGCGATAGCGCCACAGCCAGCCGATCGCGACCAGATGCAGCAGCAACACGATGGCAAGGCTCGCACGCAGCGGGCCGGTCGGCCAGCCGAACGCGCAGCCGATCGCGTGCAGCGCATACAGGATCACGAACGCAATGCACCAGATGGTGAAGCCGACGGCGAGCCACCACAGACGCCGTGGCGCAAGCGGGCGTCCGTTCATGGCCGTGCTCCCAGCATCGCGACCAGCGAGGGCAGCGCGAGCACGAGGGCCAGCGCAATGATGCCCGTCGTCAGCGTGTAGTCGAGCCACAAGCGGGTGAGCCGCAGGTCCGTGAGCCGTCGCGGCGAGACGAAGCCGGCGCCGATGCGCAATACATTGCTGATCAGAAACAGAAGTCCGATCCCCGCGTGAATGCCGACATACGTCAGCAACGCTGCCGCCGTTGCGCCGAGCGCGTGCTCACGCGGATGCGGCATGACGCCGGCGATCAGCGCGACATCGGCGGCGATCGCGATGACCAGTGCCAGCGCGGCAACGCTGATCCAGCGATGCGCGTGCCGGTCCGCGGCGGCCGCGCGCAGCGACCCGCGCGCCGCCACCGCCGCGACGGCCAGCGCGACGACGCTCACGAGCGCGAACAGACGGCTCGGCTCGGGGGTCACCGCGGCCGGCCAGTTCGGCGCGGCGATCCACAAATAGAACGTGCCGAACACGAGCGACGTGAACAGTGTGCCGTTCGCCACCAACGTGCAGATCAGCGCGAGCCACGCCGGCGCGCCGGCCACTTCGGTATGCGGCGGCACGCTGACGCCGCGGCCCACCGGCAGCGGTCCGTAATCGCGCGCGTGACCCGCGCTTTGGCCCGCGTAAATGAAGAGACCGAAGGTCACGAACGCAAAGGTTAGCGACAGCAGATAGAACCCGAACAGCATCGACAGTACCGCCGCGCAGGTCACGATGGCAGTGACGAGCGGCAGATAGGTCGCGCGCGGCAGGACGATCAGCTGTTCGGGCTCGCCGGAAGTCATATGAACGCCGAGCGTTTCCTGCCAGCCGTTGCGCGTGAAGCCGAGATAGCCATCGCCGCGCGCGAGCAGCGCCGCCAGTTTGCCCGGCGCGACGTCCTCCGTTTCCGTGCCCACGCGCGCGATCGACGCGAACGCGTACGGCGCGGGCGGAATCGGCATCGCCCATTCGAGCGTGGTCGAATCCCACGGATTGCGCCGCACGCGCCGCCCGTAGCGCACCTGTACGATGATGTCGATCGCCACCAGCGCGAAGCCGATCGTCATCACGAAGCTGCCTACCGACGACAGCAGATTGAGCCAGTTCCACCCCTCGTCGCCGCGATAGGTGAAGATGCGCCGTGGCATGCCGAGCAGGCCGGTCAGGTGCATCATGAAGAACGTCATGTTAAAGCCGATGAACACGAGCCAGAACGCCGGCAGCGACAGTTTGTGCACGGCGCTGCGGCCGGTCAGCAACGGCAGCCAGTAGTAGAACGCCGCGAGCATTGGAAACGCGAGCGCGCCGGCCACCACGTAGTGCATGTGCGCGACGACGAAGTAGGTGTCGTGCGCCTGCCAGTCGAACGGCACCATCGCGAGCATCACGCCGGTCAGCCCGCCCGCCGTGAACACGAAGAAGAAGCCGAACACGTACAGCATCGGCACGTCCCAGCGCGGGCGTCCGTGCGAGAGCGTCGCGAGCCACGCGAAGAACTGGATCGCTGTCGGCACCGCGACGATCGCCGAGCCGGCCGAGAAGAACGCGAGCGCCAGATGCGGAATGCCCACCGTGAACATGTGATGGACCCAGATGCCGAAGCTCAGGAACGCGAGCGCGATGATCGCGACGACGATGGCCCGGTAGCCGACCAGCGGCCGCCGCGCGAACACGGGGATGATGGTCGACAGCACGCCTGCCATCGGCAGGAAGATGATGTACACGTCCGGGTGGCCGAACAGCCAGAACAGGTGCTGCCACAGCAGCGGATCGCCGCCGCGCCGTGGATCGAAGAAGGGCAGGCCGAAGGCGCGCTCGACTTCGAGCAGGATCGAGCCGAGGATCAGCGGCGGAAAGGCGACGATCATCATCATCGCGGTGACGAGGATGTACCACGCGAAAATAGGCATGCGGTCGAGCGACATGCCGGGCGCGCGCATCTTCAGGATCGACACGACGATCTCCATCGCAAGCGAGAGCGCGGAGATTTCCACGAAGGTGATGCCGAGCAGCCAGACGTCGGCGTTGATGCCCGGCGTGTAGACGTTCGAGCTGAGCGGCGTGTACATGAACCAGCCGCCGTCGGGGGCGGCGCGCATGATCAGCGAGACCGTCAGGATCGTGCCGCCGAACAGATAGCACCAGTAGCCGTACGCCGTCAGGCGAGGAAAGGCAAAGTCGCGCGTGCCGAGAATTTTCGGCGTGAGGTAGACCGCGAAGCTCTCCACCATCGGAATCGCGAACAGGAACAGCATCATCGAGCCGTGCATCGTGAAGACCTGGTTATAGGTCTCGGCATCCATGAAGGCCGCGTGCGGCGTCGCGAGCTGTACCCGCGTGAGCATACCGAGCACGCCCGCGATCGCGAAGAACACGAACGACGTGATCATCATGCGCATGCCGAGGACCGTATGGTTCACGGCGGCGAGGCGCTGCACGCCGGGTCCGGTGGCCCAGATCGCGGCGAGCTGGCGATGCAGCCGCAACGCGTTCATGCCCTGTGACGGCGGCTCGACGGGCACACTCATTTCTTTATCTCCCCGTTGGCGGCCGCCTGCTTGACGGTGGCGGCAAAATCTTCCGGACGATCGACGATCACTGTGAAGTGCATCCCTGCATGACCGAGCCCGCAGAACTGGTTGCATTGCCCTTCGTAGCGGCCGGGTTCATCGGCCTGAATGCGCAGACGCGTGGCGTGGCCCGGTATCGCGTCGATCTTGCCGGCGAAGCGCGGAATCCAGAACGAATGCACGACGTCCTCGCTCGTGACGACGACATCGACGGGCGTCCCCGCGGGCAGATGCAGCACGTCGTGGGTTTCCACGCCGCCCTGGTCCGGATAGCGGAAGGTCCACGTCCATTGCTTGCCGATCGCGTCGACGCGCGCGGGCGCATGGCCCGGCAGCGGCAGCAGCCGTTCGCCGGCAAGGAGCGCATAGCAGATCAGCGGGATCAGGATCACGGCGGGCAGCACGAGGCCGCCCAGCACGATCCAGCGCGCGGGCGACACCTGCGAGCCCCAGCCCGGGCGCCGCATCACCAGCGCGAACAGCACGAGCACCAGTGCGAACAGCACGGCCGAGCCCGCCAGCATCGTCCACCACAGCCCGGCGATCGACGCCGCCGCGGGGCCCGACGGCGCGAGCGTCGACAGCGGGCCGGCGCAGCCCGACAGCGCCGCGCCGAGGGCCGCCATCGATCCCGCTTGGACCGGTCCACGCAAGCGGCTATGATGGTTCGCACGATCACGCATTCGACGCGAGGGGCTGTGACCATGGCAAAGAAAAACCAAGCCGGATCCAACGGCAAGAGCGAGGTGTTGCTGGAACTGTTGCGGCTCGACGCGGGTTCGGCCGTTGCCTTCGTCGGGCATCCGATTCACGTGATGATGGTGCATTTCCCGATCGCGTTCGTCGTCGCCACGCTCGGCATCGACGTCCTCTATTGGTGGTCGGGCGATCCGTTCTGGGTGAGGGCGGGTCTGTGGGCCGCCGGCTTCGCGTTCTGGAGCGGCGTGGGCGCGAGCCTCGTCGGCACCGGCGAGATTCTGCTCGTGCGCGGCATCCGCCTGAAGGAAGCGAGCTGGTCGCATGCGGTAGCCGCGATGACGCTGGTCGCCATCGCCGGCGCCAACTGGGGCGTGCGTCTCTACTATCCCGCGCAGATCCTTCCGCATGGACTCGCGCTGTCGGTTCTCGCCTCGGTGATGACGGGCTTCGCCGGCTGGCATGGGGGCAAGCTCGTGTTCGATCATGGCGTCGGCATTCTGGTGTCGCCGAAGGACTGATGCAGCCAGCGGGCGAGTCCGCCTGGCTCGAACAGATGCGGCGCGAACAGGTTTGAGTCGAGGTGCGGCTTGGCGAGCACGATCCAGATGATCGCGACGATCACCACCACATAGGCGCTCGTCAGCGCGATCGAGGACAGCTTGCCGAAATGCCCATCGGGCAGGAACAGATGCAGCATCACGAGGCCGGCCACGACATGCAGCATCGCCATGATGCCGACCAGCACCATCTTGAGAGAAAACCATTCGACGAAGGTGGCCTGGAGGAAAATCAGCACCGTGCCGCTCGCAATCGCGACGAAGGCGGCGGGCGAAGTCAGCTCCACATAGACCAGTCGCGTGATGCGGTGCAGACGGTCGAGGTCCGAGCCGGGCGGCAACGCCCGGCGCTGCCAGAACAGGTAGGGCAATACGATCAGGCCACCTGACCATATCGCGATCGCGCCGAGATGGATGAACTTCAGGAGGGTGGTCACAGTGCGGGCTCTCTGACGCGCAGGCTGGACCACGCGAGCCACAGTCCCGCCGCGAGATAAGGGATCATCGCCAGTACCCACATCAACAGTCCGGCAAGCTGCTGGTCGGCAAGCGGGGTGAGTCCCCACGCGGCGGTGCTGGCGAAATGCACGACATAGAGCGGCGCGGGAGCGAACACGATCAACGCGCCGAGCAGCCCCATTTGCCCGATCGTTGCGACGAGCGCCATCAAGGCGGCGCCCGTTTGCAGCGTCGGCGCAAGGACGCTGCGCCACATCAGCCACGCGCTGCCGAGCAGCGTGGTTTGCATCAGCCAGTAAGCGGGCACCGTGGCGAGTCCCCAGGTGTACGGACCGGGCGCATGCCAGAGCCACACGATGACCGCATGGGCGGCGACCACGGGAACGAGCGGCGGATAGCCGAGGCGCGGCAGCGCAAACGCGCGTGCGAGCAAGGGCGCGACGGCCGCAATCAGAATGATGTGATGGGTCACGCGCGCCGAAAACAAGGCCGACGACAGCGCGCACAGCGGCGAGACGAACACGACGGCCATCAGCACCAGCGCGGCCCAGCCCGCTCGCGCATCGGCGCTGCGGCCGCTCGCGACGAGGTAGGCGAAAACGGCAAGCGCTGCGAGCAGCAGCGGGTCGGTGTTCCAGCGCAACCACAGATCGGCGGGGAGCGCGGCCGGCCCGCAGTAGGCGACTAGATAGGGCATGGCGCGATGTCGTCCGAGGGTGCGGTTTCCATCGCGTAACACGCGGCCTGTATTTTTCTTCGTAACTCGCGGCCGGTTGTCTGGTGGGAGACATGAGCGCCTGCACGCGCGCTCACCGGGACACTTTCCGCATCTGCCATTTCCGTCACCTCACACGTTGCGCCGAACGCGTTGGAAGAACCTTGGAAAATTATCGAAACGGGCTCGCAGCCTGATCGACCGCAGATGTACTGTAGCGCAAATAGCGCGCTTTAGGGCCAGCTATGGCGGATTTTACCGACCCCCTCAGGCTGACAACGAGCTTTCATAAGAGTGCTAATCAAGTGCCCGGCGCCTTGCCTGCACCGTCCTGATCGCCTGATCGAGCTTGCGTAAGGGCGGCTTCCATCCGGGTTTGTTCCTGGAGATGAAGCAGTGCGGGAGACAGGAAACAGCCCATCACCGCGGACAGGATGATGAAGATCGCGGCCGCATCGACGAGCAGTCCGAAGCGAATGAAAATATAGAAGCAGCATAGAAGATTCAGCAGATGCAGGCACAGACCCAGCACCGTGACCGCCTTCGGCACGGCCCGTATCACCCCCACGAGCCGCGATTGCCTGCGCGGCACATACCAGATGAGAAGCAGGCCGACGCCCATGATGAACCCGCTCTCGGCCCATTTGAGCCACGTGGGACGCAGCAGGAAGCGTCTCTCGACGATGGTCTCGATGACCTGAGCCTGAATCTCGATACCCGGCACCAGTTCTCCTAACGGAGTCGTGCGCATGTCGGTCACGCCGGCGCCAGTCAATCCGACCAGCACGAGTTTGTCACGGATGCGGTCCTCGTCGACCTTGCCGTCGAGGACCTCGCGTGCGGACACATAACGGTCCAGCGTCGAGCGGATGGATGCGAAATGCAGCCAGATGTCGCCGCCGGGTTGCGTGGGCACCTGCACGTCGGCCACCCCGACCGTCTGCACGCCCGCACCGTTGGTCGATACATCGAGCGCCGCCGAGCCGGTCGCGACGCGCAGCATCTCCATCGGCAGACTGGGGACCAGCGTGTCGCGCAGACCCATGATGAGCGGAATATGCCGGACCACGCCCTGTTCGAGCGCGACGCTCAGCATCGCCTGGCCGTGCGCCGCGGCCTGCAATTGCGGCAGGCTGGCGAGCACGTAGTCGTAACGCGGTACGTGGGGCAGCGGGTCGGCGCCATGCAGGAGAATCGGCGCGCTATGCAGACCGGTGCTGGTGGCGAAGGCCGCATGATCGAGCGCGGCCGCGCCCAGAATGGTCGGCGCGGCATGCAGCGAGCTAGCGAGAATCGTGTCGTGGCTGGGCAGCGCACGCAATGCGGCCGCAAGCGCCGTGGCGGTTTCCGGCAGATTGCCGGCCACCATGTCGGGCGAGGTTTGATCGGGCTCGGGCATGTAGATGTCGAGACCGATCGCGAGCGGCTTGTGTGCCGCGATCGCGTCGATCAGACCGGCGAGGCGGTTGCGCGGCCACGGCCATTGACCGACGCTGGCCAGCGTCTCCTCGTCGATTTCGACGATCGTCACCGGCTGTGCGCCCGGCATGCGTGGGTGGTGACGCTGGTACTGGTCGAACAGCAGTTGCCGCGCCGACTTGAACGAGTCGGGCAGCGTCTCGTCGAGCGTGGTGATGAAGGCCGGACGAGCGAGGTTGCTCGGCCATTCGCTGGCCAGGTTGAGCACGCTCAGCGCGAACAGCACCGCGAGCGCGACCGGACGCCCCTGCGCCGCTTTCAGCAGAGATTTGATGCGGGCGAACCAGAGGTCGTCATAGCGTTTCATCGAAGGAGGGGCGACTCAGCGCCGACGACCCGTGGGCGTCATTGAATGGTGATCACGACCCGCCGGTTCATGCGATGGGGTACGCCATCCGCCGTGGGGACCAGCGGCTCACGTTTGCCCCGGCCCGCGGTTTCGATTTTCCCGGCGGGAATGCCTTCCTTGATCAGAAACGCCGCGGCGCTTTTGGCCCGCCGCAGCGACAGCTTGTCGTTGAATTTCTGGGAGCCGGCCAGATCCGTGTGGCCGATCACCACGATCTGCGGCGCGGGCCAGTTCGCGAGCGCGGCTTTCAGCTTCTCGACCGTGGCGGGCGACTCCGGGGCCAACTGGGTAGCCGAGTCGAACAGGAAGAACAGGGTAAAGGTCAGCGGGCGCGGCGGCCGGGCCGCGAGCAGTTCGCCATAGCGGGCTTGCACGCCGGCGCGACTGTCTAGGGTCTTTTCCATGGCGCCGTTCTTTGTCACGTCGACGCCCGCGTAGGCCGTGTCGATGGTCTGCTCCGCGTTGGCGCTGTGCACGATGACCGCGCCGACCTTGCCTTCGGGATCGGGCAACAGAACGATCCGGTCCGGCGGCGTGCTGCATCCGCTCAGGAAGCTCAGCGTGACGAATGCCGCTGCGAACACCGTTGCCGATAGCGATGCTGGCCGGTGAGGTTCGATAAGGGAGGTCAACGCGCATTCCCCCCGTTCTCGCCGACTTCGATGATGAATTCGGTGCCGCGCACCCCGAGCGTGGTGGTCGGCGTGCTGAAGCGGACCGCATCCGGATTCGCCTTGGCGAGCTTGCCGGAGATCACGGCCAGCGAACCGCGTTTGACGCTGGCGTCGAGCACGCCCGCATGGGTCGTGCTGTCGAACGCGAACCGGTTGAGTTCGAGCGTGGTGTTGGCGCCCGCGGACAGCAACGTCGTGTCGCGCAGCGTGATGCCGACCGACGACTCAGGACCGGTCAAGATGCGGTCGCTGCTGTAAACGTCGGCGCCGACCGTCGCCCCCGAGCTTGCGCCCGCGTGCTCGATGCGCACCGCGCCCTTGACGGTCTTGACGACCCCGGCGGCATCGTCCGCGCGCGCATGGGCGGCGGCCGCGCATCCGCAGGCAAGAATCAATGCATGGGCGATGGATCGGAAACGCATCGGCGGCACCTGTTGGCGAAAGCGCTACTTTCCACGGGGCGGGGCGGCGTGCCGATGTCGACGTGGTGCCGTGACCGATAACGGCCCGACTGCCGGCGGAGCCGGGACTGGCTAAGGGGAGGCGGAAAGGCGGGTCCTGGGGAGCCAGGGAGGCGCTTCTGCGGTATCGGCTAGAGTAGGGCCGCCGATGCAAACGACTCTGTGCGCTGCCGCGCATAACACCACCCGAAAGGCTTGCAGTCGCCGAAAGTATTGCTGCGCTGCGCTGCGATCGGGATCGGGATCGGCATCGGCCCTTGCAGGCCCCGGCTCGCCCGCTTCAAAGCCGAACAACGCCGGATCATGAACCGGATGCCGTACGGCAACGCCCGCCGGGCGTAATATGAGCGGACCTTGTGGCGGAGGCTTCCCTCATGTTCCATGATCCTATCCAGATTCCCGCGCTGATCGAACTGACGTTGCTGGCCATCGTGCTGATCTTCGTGAGCATAGTCCGCGCCCGACGGCGCAGGCAGCGCCTACGCAACGGCGCCGGCGCAGGAACGAACACGGGTAGATAGGGCTTGCGGCGCCTTCAGCGGATGCGCTTGAATACGGCTATGCCCTCAGTTCAGGCGGAACCCTGATGAAGCAGATTTCAACGGGCCCGGATCGGACTCACCGGGCTGTTATCCGGCTATCCAAAGAGAGAGGTGTTCATGGCTAAAGACGCAATGATGGCGCAGGTGTGTGAAAAGCAGGGCTTCTTCGCGGCCCTCGATCAAAGCGGCGGCTCGACGCCCGGTGCGTTGCGGCTCTACGGCATTCCGGACACCGCCTACAGCGACGACGCCGGCATGTTCAAACTGATCCACGAGATGCGCGTGCGCATCATCACCGCGCCTGCTTTCACCGGCGCGAGGATCATCGGCGCGATCCTGTTCGAAGCCACCATGGATGGTCAGGCGCAGGGCAAGCCGGTGCCGGCCTTCCTGTGGGAGGACCGTGGCGTCGTGCCGTTCCTCAAGGTAGACAAAGGACTGGAAGCCGAAGCCAACGGCGTCCAACTGATGAAACCGATACCGGGACTGGACGCACTGCTCGAGCGCGCGGTGAAGCTCGGCGTGTTCGGCACGAAGATGCGTTCGGTCATCAACGAGAACTCACCGATCGGTATCGCGGCGATCGTGAGGCAGCAATTCGAACGGGCGGCGCAGATCGAATCGCACGGCCTGATGCCGATTCTCGAACCCGAAGTGTCGATCAAGAGTCCCGACAAAGCGGGCGCCGAGGCCACGCTGCGCGCGGAACTGGGCAAGGGGCTCGACGCGTTGCCGCAGAGCAGCCGCGTCATGCTCAAGCTGACCTTGCCCGAGACCGCCGACTTTTATCGTCCGCTGATCGAGCATCCGCGAGTGGCGCGGGTGGTTGCGCTGTCGGGGGGCTACTCGCGAACCGATGCGTGTGCGCGGCTCGCTTCCAATCACGGCATGATCGCCAGCTTCTCGCGGGCGTTGATCAACGACCTCAAGAAGCCGATGAGCGACAGTGAATTCGACGCGGCGCTGGAAAAGGCCGTCGAAGAGATTTATCAGGCTTCCGTCGTCAAGGTCTGACGGCGGCGAGTGGCGAGGCGGCCCGCTTGCGGCCGGTGAATGTTGCGATGCCCGGGTAGCTGGGCATTGCAACGATCACCGCCACCCGGCAAGTCACCGCCCGCGCCACCCCTCAATTCGACAGCGAAAGATACGGCGAACTGAGCGGTGTCGGCGGGAACGGCTGCAAGCCCGTCTGCTTGCTGAAGCTGTAGCGCACATAGACGGCGGCGACGAACTCACGGTACTCGTACGCATTGCCGAGCGACGCGGTCGCGCCGAACGCCAACTGCGGCGCCAGTTGATATTCACCGACTGCGCTGAGCGAATACGACACGCCCGTCTTGCTCTGGCCGGGATACACCGCGCCGCTATCCACCCCGCTGCCGATCGCCGCCGCATTGTCCGCCGCCGCGCCCTGCCGGCGGGAGGCGTCGTTCAGCGGGAAGTAGTTCGACGGGTCCTGCCGGTAGTGCTGCACGCCGATCGACCCCTTGAGGTCATAGGTGAACTGGCCGTTGCGTCCGGTCCATTCCACCGGCAAATTCAGGATCACGTACTGTTGCGGGCTGAAATAACCGCCCTGGCCATACGTGAAGTACGAGAGGTTCCTGTTGTAGCGCATCAGCGTGGTGTTCACGCCGACCGTCAATGTCTGGTCGGCGTCCTTCAGCAGGCGCGTGTAGACCCCGCCTCCGCCCTTGACCGAGTTGTTGCTCGCGACGTTGTGGCCGCCGTAGTACTGATACGAAGCGTTCGCGTACAGGCCGCTCGTGCCGTCGTCCCAGGCGAGACTGCCGAGGCCGCCGGTCGAGGTGACGCCACCCCATTCGAGTCCCGAACCCGCGTCGTGCGCGCCGGCATACGACAGCAGACTATCGGTGACGGCGCGCCGCGCGACGGCGAGCGAATAGGAGACCTTGTCGGTGATGCCGCCGTTGTACCGCGCACCGCCCACGATGTTGGTCTCGCGGAAACCGAGCGGCGTCACACCGATATCGCCGCTGATGCTGCGGCCCTCGTAGCCGACCGACAGGCCCACGCCGCTTGCCGTCTGGTTGCCATAGACGTTGTTGCCGGCCTTCGCCGCCGAACTGGACGCGCTGTCGGAGAGGCCTGCGCCGAAGCGCGCGAGCGTCGACAGGTTGCTGGACGCGGTGCCGGCATCGAGCGTGACGGGCGTCGCGGTCACGACGACATGGCCGTTGCCCGCCTTGATGCGCCCCTGGATCGGCGCTTCGATGTCGTTCAACGTGGACAGGCCATCCTCGCCGGCGCGGTTGCGGAACACGATGCCGCCCGACACCGTGCTTGCCTGCTCGCGATTGACCTGCGCCAGTTCTTCGGCGACGCCGAGCGTTTGGGTGTTGGCGACGTTCGCGCCCGCGTAGTTGCCGCTGTTGCCGCCCGCTTGCTGCGGGTAGTAGGGCTGTGCGTAGCCGGCCGGCGGCTGCGGAATGTACGGCTGCTGTTGCGCGTAGTAGCCCTGATTCGGATACGCCTGTTGCTGTGGCGGATACGGTTGATAAGGCTGCTGCGCGTAGCCTGGCTGTTGCGGCGGATAGGCCTGCTGGCCGTAATACGGCTGCTGCTGCGCATAGGGCTGCTGCTGCGCATAAGCGGGTGCGCTGCGCCCGGTCTTCGACGTGCTTTGCTTCTTGCTGGTCGAGCGCCTCGTGGTCGCGGTCGAAGCGGCATACGGCCGTTGTTGCGACGGCCCGACATTGTCCTGCGCCTGGCGCGAGGCCGGCGACATTGGCCATGGCGTAGCGGCATAGCCATCCGGCGCGCCGTATTGCGGCTGCTGCGGTGCTTGCGGCTGATAGGGCGCCTGCTGCGAATAACCCGGGTTGTATCGCTGCTGCATCGGCGGCAATTGCGATTGCGCTTGCCCTTGCCCCGGATAAGGCTGCAATGGTGCGCCGGACTGGCTCGACCCGTAGGTCTCCTGTCCATAGCCGCCCACGTCGGCGCCCGGGCGCGGCGCGTTGTACGGCAACGCGGCGGGCGCGGCATTCGGCGCATAAGGCTGGGCGGGCGCCGTATAGGGCGCGACATAAGGCGCGGGCTGCGCGGGCGGCGGATAGTTCGGCACGGTCTGCGTCGGCAAGGAGGACTGCGAATACGGATTGGTGGCGCGCGCGGCATTGAAGCTGCCACCGGCGGGCACGGCGTTGTCGGCGG
>NZ_NPIH01000053.1 GCF_012275575.1 Paraburkholderia sp. SG-MS1
GCAAGATACAGATGTCGTGTTTCGCAGCGGATGTCATGCTGGGCGTTTCCGGTCGGACTGCGCGAGCCCAGCATGCGTCAAGCCGAACTGGTGACACTGAACATGCGCGAACTCGACCGGTTGAAGATGGTCCAGGCGATTGTCGAGATGGGACTGAAGCCCGGACGTGCGGCTGAACGCCTGGGGTTGAGCGTGCGCCAGGTTGAACGGCTGACTGTGCGCTACCGTGCCTTGGGCGCAGCCGGTCTGTGCTCAGGCCGACGCAGCCGTCCCGGCAACCGGAAGCTGGACGAAGGGCTGGCCGTACGGGCGCTGGCGATCATCCGTGAGCGCTATGCCGACTTCGGGCCGACACTGGCGTGCGAGAAGCTGCACGAATGCCATGGGATCACACTATCGAAGGAAACCGTACGCCACCTGATGACCGACGCCGGACTGTGGATTCCGCGCCGGCAGCGGCCGCCGAAGATCTACCAGCCGCGGGCGCGCCGCGCGTGTCTGGGCGAACCGGTGCAGATCGACGGCAGCGAGCATCCGTGGTTCGAGGACCGCGCGCCGCAATGCACGCTGCTGGTCCATGTGGGCGAGGCGACGAGCCGGCTGATGGCACTGCACTTCACGGCGACCGAGTCGACCTTCAGCTACTTCGAGGCCACGCGCGCGTATCTGCAGCAGTACGGCAAGCCGGTCGCGTTGTACAGCGACAGGGCCAGCGTGTTCCGGCCGACGCACACGCAGACCGGTGACCGGGGCGTGACGCATTTCGGGCGCGCGATGTACGAGCTGAACATCGACACGTGGTGCGCGAACAGCAGTTCCGCGAAGGGCCGTGTGAGCGGGCGCACCTGACGCTGCAGGACAGGCTGGTCAAGGAGCTGCGGCTGCGCGACATCAGCACCATTGAGGCCGCCAATGCGTATGCGCCCGCCTTTATTACCGCCTATAACGTGCGCTTCGCGAAGCCTCCCAGGAGCACGTGCGACGCGCACCGGCCACTGCGGGAAGATGAGGATCTGGACGCCCTGCTGACCTGGCGCGAACTGCGCCGCGTGACGAAGTCACTGACGGTGCAGTATGACCGGGCGATGTACCTGCTCGAGGATACGGTGGCAAACCGCAAGCTCGTTCACCGGTATATCGACGTCTGGGAGTATCCGGACGGGCGCATCGGGGTCCGGGCGGATGGCGCGGCTCTGACCTGGGTCCCCTATGACCGGCTCGCTGAGATCGACCAGGGCGCGGTAATCGAGCGCAAGCGGCTCGGGCACGCGCTGCAGGTGGCGCAGGCCCTGCAGGCGCAACGTGTTGACCGGCGCGCGTCGGGCTCGCCATCGCGCACGAATCGTGGGCTGGCAGTCG
This sequence comes from Paraburkholderia sp. SG-MS1, assembly GCF_012275575.1. GTDB lineage: Bacteria > Pseudomonadota > Gammaproteobacteria > Burkholderiales > Burkholderiaceae > Paraburkholderia. The sequence continues at coordinate 1,360 of NZ_NPIH01000053.1, forward strand.
AACGTGACCAGAGAAAGCCGGGCACGAAGAAGCAGTGTGAGTTCACGCGGGCCGACGTCAATGAGGTGATCGTGCAGATCGCACAGCAGCCGATGATGTCTTCAAAAACCTGGCTGTCGGTCTGCAAAGACCCGCTGAACGCACTGACACGCCCTGCCCGGTCAGACGCTGTTCTTCAACGCTACGTGAGAGTCAACCCTCAAAGACGGATTCACATCCAACGTCAAAACCACGACATCTGTAAATAGCCGGCACCCCGACATTTCAGAATGGCCTCGACATATAGGAATGCTATATATAGGGATCGACCTTGAACGTTCAATCAATGACGCGAGTGTCGGCCTTCACGTCTGAGTATAAAGTGCTCCGCTTTGGGCCATATGTCCACAACCTTTGTGCAGTAGCGCCAAAGGTAAATGAATAAATCAAGGACGTCTGGCGATTGCCTTCGCAGGGCGGCCGCCGGCGTTGCAGCAGCGGAATCGTCGGGATGCTGCGTGGGTCGGATGCCATGCATGGGGAATGCGCACCGCTGCGCTTCAGAACAGACCGAAATCATCATTGCTGTCGGGAATCGCGTCGAGCAGGTCTCGCAAGGCGCGCCCGCCAAGCCATCCCGCGAGCGTCGTCGCTACCGTCAGCCAACGTTGTGTGGCGCGGCTCGCACGCGTCGATGAAGTGGGGCAGGCCGCCGCCTCATGCGATGCGTCGTGGCGTGATGCGCGTAGCACAGGGCAGGTTTGCATGCTGTCTCTCCTTCAGTGGGAGTAACCACTCAGCGCGCCGCAGTCGCGCTCATGCCCGGCAGCAGCGCCGCCAGCACCTGCGCGAGCGGCGTCGCGCCCAGGCGCCGCTCGCTGACCTCTGCTTCTACATCGATACGACCCGCGTTGTGCGCGTCGTACAGATCGGCGATCAGGCGCGCGTGACGTTCGCCGAGTCCGGCGTGCCGCAGTACGTTGGCCCACTCGCCACGCGGCACTTCCCGCGCGGCGACCGGCCGGCCTGACACTTCAGCAAGCGTGCGCGCCACGTCCAGCGCGCTGACGCGCCGATCGCTTTCAACGCTCACGACACGCGGCAGTGTTTGGGGAACGGAAGTATCGAGCAGCAGTTCGGCGGCCAGCACCCCCACATCTTCTGCGGCGACGGTCGGAAACAGCTTGTCCAACGGATGATGCAAGCTCGGCAGCACGCCGTTGGCAAGCGCCATTGGCAACACGCGGGCCCAGTTGTGCATGTGCTCAGCGGCGCGTAGAAACGTCAGTTCTGCGTCGATGCCGCGCAATTGCGTTTCGAGGTAATGGAACAGCGTCGTGATACCCGTGCCGTGACGATGTTCGGCGCCGTAATCGGATAGCGCGAGCACGCGCGGCGGCGCAGCGGCCCGCAAGGCGGCCACACTGACATCGATCATCTGCCGCATTGCCGCTGCGGGATCGACATGCGCGCGCGGCAGCGGACACAGCATCTGCACGGCATGCGCCCCGTCGATCGCACGCGCCACCGAGGCTGCGTCGTTCAGATCGGCGACGGCGATCTCGCAGCCGATCGCCGCGAGCGGTGCACCTTGCGCCTCGTTGCGAACCACCGCGCGCACGTCGCGGCCCGCGCGACGCAAGGCCGCTGCACTCACCCGGCCCACGTGGCCGGCACTTCCAAAAATCACGAACACGTTGCACTCCCCAGAATCGACCGGTATGCGGCGATCTTAGGGACGTGGCCCCTCGCCCGCGCGCAGGCAAGGATGATTCCGCGCAGATCCGGATGATCGTTTTTCAGGAGCACGGCGCGCGACGCGCGTCGAATTTCGTAGCGCCAGGCGAGCCCAGGTAAAACGCAGGACAATGCTCGTTCGCTGTGCCGCCATCCACGAGGGACACCATGAACGCCGTGACGCCGATACCGCAACTACAACCGCACAGTGGGTCCCGGATCGCCGTGCGCTCCAGCAAGAGCCTCGGCTGGCAGGGTTTCGGCGCAGAACTGATCAACGTGTCGGCCGGGCTGCACCGCATACCGGCGCTCGAACATCATCGGGTGGGCGTGCATGTCGGTGCGCCGGTGAGGGCGCGCTGCCTGTGCAACGAGCGCCGTCACGTGCGAATCCAGGCACACGGCGATGCGGACGTGGTTCCGGCAGGGCTCGACGGCCAATGGAGCGACGACGCCGCCTGCACGATTTTCAGCGTGTGGATCGGCGAAGAGTTTGCGCAGCGAACCGTCGAACAACTCGCGTTGAAGCCGGGCCGCGCGCAGCTGCGTCCGCAGTTCCAGATGCGCGACCCGCGCTTCCAGCATCTCGCGTGGGCATTGCGCGCGGAGCTCGAAGCAGACGATGCCTCCGATCCGCTTTACGCCGAGAGCCTGTGCACCGCGATGGTGGTGCGCCTGATCGGCGGCGCGCCGGCGCTCGATGACAGGCGCCGCACGCTCGCGCCGGGGACGGCAGCGCGGGTGATCGAGTTTATCGACGCGCACCTGGACCAGCGTCTCACGCTGAGCGAACTGGCCGCGCTCGCCCATCTGAGCGTGCCGCATTTCAAGGTGCTGTTTCGCGAAACGCTTGGCATGC
>NZ_NPIH01000054.1 GCF_012275575.1 Paraburkholderia sp. SG-MS1
ATCGGGAGGCCTGCCTCCCGATTACCGCTTTCAGATCTGAATCGATTCACACGGAATCGCCGAAACACGGAGCCTGTCCATGTCCACCGTATCCTCGTCCGCAAGTTCGATCGCCAGCACCGTCGCCGCCACTACTGCCGCGAGCAACGCCGCGCTGCAGGCAGCCGCGCAGTCGATCATCAGCGGCTCGACCAACTCGTCGATGGACGTGAATTCGCTCGTGACGGCGCTCGTCAACTCCAAGATCGCGGGCCAGGCTGCAACGCTCGCAGCAGAGCAGACGACGGACAATACCCAGATTTCCGCCTACGGCACGTTCTCGGCCGCCCTTTCCGCGCTGCAAGCCGGACTGACGTCGCTCTCGGATGGCACGGCCCTGAACGACTTCACGGCGACGATGAGCGGCACCGCAACCGGCATCACGGCCACGGCGGCCAGCGGTGCCGTAGCCGGCACGTATTCGATTGACGTCGCCCAGGTGGCGACGGCCCAGGTGCTGACCTCGACCGGCTATGACGCGAAGACGCCGCTCGCCTCCGGATCGAGCACGATGACCCTCTCCGTGGGCGGCAAGAGCACGACGATTTCGCTCGACAGCTCCAATAGCACGGTCTCCGGCATCGCGGCGGCCATCAACGGCGCGAGCAACAACCCGGGTGTTTCCGCGACCGTCGTCAACGGCGCGGACGGCGCTCACCTCGTGTTGCACTCGACCTCGACCGGCTCCGCGGGCGCGATCAGCGTGCAGATCGGCGATTCGAATGCGAGCGACGCACTGAATAATCTCGCTGTGTCGAGCAACAACGGCACGTCGTTGACCGGTACGTCGAGCGCCACCAGTGCGCAGCTCGCGGCGAATCAGTCGACGCTCGACGACGGCTCGGGAACGGGCGTCAAAAGCACGTCCTACTGGACCCAGACGACGGCCGCGCAGGACGCCTATTTCACGATCGACGGCACGGGCGTCACCAGCTCGACGAACACCGTCACCTCCGCACTGTCCGGCATTACGCTAAACCTCTCGGCTGCTTCGGTCGACACGACCGGTTCCGCGCCCCAGACGCTGACGGTCGCCCAGGACACCACCTCGCAGGCGAACACGATCAACCAGTTCGTCACGCTGTACAACACGCTTGTCACGACGATGGGCGCGTTGACCGCGTACAGTTCGACTGCGACGTCGCAGGGCGTGCTGCTCGGCGACTCGACGCTGAACATGGTGCAGAACCAGCTGGCCTCGATCGTCTCGACCGGCGTTAAAAACGGCAACACGACGACGAGCCTTGCTTCGATCGGCATCACGCTGAATGCGGACGGCTCACTCGCGGTCGACGACGACACGCTTGACAGCGCACTGAAGAATAACCAGTCGACGGTGGCCTCGCTGTTCAACTCCACCAACGGGGTCGCAGAACAGTTGAACACCAACATCACGAGCTATCTGTCGGATAGCGGCGTCATCAAGACGCGCACCGACGCGCTCAACGCGGACCTGACCAACCTCACGACGCAACAGACGTCGCTGACGAACTATCAGACGCAGCTCACCAGCATGTACAACGCGCAGTTCACCGCGCTCAACACGCTGATGGCGACGATGAACAACAACTCGCAATATCTGACGCAACTCTTCGGCGGTACGAACAGCGCCGGCGCGCTGTCCGACAACAAGAACTGAGCGCAGTAGGGAGAGGCCACATGGAATTCGCGACACGGATCAATCGCATCTGGGAACTCACCAAGTCCATCGAACAAGCAGCGGCTGTCGCCGAGTGGGAACAGGCGGCGGAGTTCGCGAGCGAGCGCTCGCCGCTCCTCATGTCGCTCTCCGCAGAGCAAGCGGGCGGCGCGCTCGACGTGCTCAGGCAGGTTCACGAGATCGACACCCGGATCGCCGCAGAGGCGCTGTTGGCTCAGGGCGAATTGCACACTGAATATCGGATGGCCATGCAGGCGACGCGTCAGGCGAACCAGTATCAACGCGTCGCGCAATTCTGAAGGCAGCGGTGAAGCGCAAGGGGGCTAAAAATACCGAGCCGGTTGCTGGCTGATCCATTCGATGTGCTGCAGCTGATCGAAATTGGGCGTATTCTCGTTCGCTCGCCCGTTATTGATCGATCGTGGAGAAAGCATGCAAAAGCGCAGGATTGGCCGTTCCGAATTGCAGGTCGCGCCGCTTATGTTCGGCGGCAATGTATTTGGCTGGACCGCCGATGAAGCCACTTCGTTTTCGATTCTCGATGCGTTCGTCGATGCCGGACTCGATTTCATCGACACCGCCGACGTCTATTCGGCTTGGGTACCCGGCAACCAGGGCGGCGAGTCTGAGACGATCCTCGGTAAGTGGTTCCGGCAGAGCGGCAAGCGCGACAAGATCGTGCTCGCCACCAAGGTGTCGAAGCATCCGCAGCGAAAGGGTTTGTCGGCGGCCAATATTCAGGCGGCGGTCGAAGATTCGCTGCGTCGCTTGCAAACCGATTACATCGACGTCTATTTTTCCCACGACGACGACACCGATACGCCGCTCGCCGAAACGCTCGGCGCCTATCAGAAGCTGATCGAGGCGGGCAAGGTGCGGGTGATCGGCGCTTCGAACTACAGCGGCGCGCGCGTCGAAGAGGCACTCGCCGTGGCCCGCCAGCATGGCTTGCCCGAATATCAACTGCTGCAGCCGGAATACAACCTGTACGACCGGGCCGAATATGAGCGCGATACCGAACCGGTGGCGCTCGCCAATCAGCTAGGCGTGGTCGTGTACTACAGCCTCGCGAGCGGTTTTTTGTCCGGCAAATATCGCTCACATGCCGATCTGGCCGGCAAGGCGCGTGGCAGCCGGGTCGAAAAATATCTGAACGAGCGAGGCTTGCAGATTCTGGGGGCGCTCGACCGCGTCGCCGACCGGCACGGCAGCACGCCGGCCGCCGTCGCGCTGGCCTGGCTGATTGCGCGGCCGAGCGTCACCGCCCCAATTGCCAGCGCGACTTCGGTGGACCAGCTCAGCAGCCTCGCGGCGGCCGTCCACCTGATGCTGACTGGCGACGACATCCGCGAACTGGACGAGGCGAGCGCCTGATCGCTCACGAGGCTTGGCGCAATCGCTAAACCCCTGGTAGGATGGAGAGTTTCCTGATATCATCGGGAGTGAATTGAGATCTTTGCCTGTTTCGTCAGTGTTTTTTCGTTGATGAAAGGTTGGCGAAACGGCAACAGGCGCGGCTTCTGCAATACGTCTGTCCGCGTTCCGCGGTGAGCTCCACACCTCTCTTTTCCGGCCTCCGTGGCCGCTTTGCCTCTCGTTTCATTCGTGGTTTGGCCGGGATTTCCCCGCGTTTGCCTGTTACTGGCCATGAATCGGAACGACCGGAGGGCCGGCGCGTGAGCGGTCTCCCGCCACGCAAATTAACCCGTATCAAGTGATTGAGTTAGGAATTACATGACGACGATTCTTCTGAAGGAAAACGAGCCGTTCGAAGTGGCAATTCGCCGCTTTCGTCGCGCAATCGAAAAGAATGGCCTGATCGCTGAACTGCGTGAGCGCCAATCGTACGAAAAGCCGACCACGGCGCGTAAGCGTAAGAAGGCTGCTGCTGTGAAGCGCCTGCACAAGCGCCTGCGCAGCCAGATGCTGCCGAAAAAGCTGCACTAAGCACGTTTTTCCGTACGCCGAACGGCGGTGTGAGCTTCGAAAGAAGCCACATCGCCGTTTTGCTTTTGGGCGCTGTTTTTGGTGGCAGGGAGGCTGCGACTTGGCGAGTGGGCGAGCGAAGCCGGATAGTGCCTCGGCCATCCCGGATGTGGTGAACCCCGGCAAGGCAAACGCGCTTGCGGCCTTCCCGACGCCATCGCATCTGTTATGCGGCGTTCTTCAGCTGGTCGGCGGACAGGCCGAACGGACGGGCAATCGAGCCCAGTCGTTCGCGCCATTCCCAAGTGCCGAATACGTCGTGCACATTTTGCAGGCAGCTGAGCAGATCGACGGTGGCCCACTTCGATTGGCGTTTTGCCGATAAGCGCACCCGAATACCTTCCATCGCAGCAGTCGTATAGTCGCGCGGCTTGATAAAACTGCCGACCGGGCAGCCGCCGCAATACCGCAATAACCGCGATAAGCCGCGCCGCCGCGCGGGGGCAACGCGGCACGTTTCCTGATCGAACAAATGGGCCACGGCCTGATCGAAAATGTCCTGATGGGTCAAAAAATTAAGCGTTTTCGTGGTTGGTCTCCAGCGCGTGGAGCAGCGGTTATTCGTTGTCTGGCGCATGAGCGGTGGTATCCGGCGCGCAGCGGTTGGCGAAGTTCGGACTGGCAAGGCGAAAATCCCTCACTTCCCGCTTTCGACTCGTCATGTTCTGCGCGGAATTGCGGCTGCCACTCCCACAGCGCTCTTCGCCTCTCATAACCGTATAACGGGCGAGATGCGTTGGAAGCGCCGTCGCGCTTTGCCTGATAGGTTGTCGAGGAGGGCCTGACGGGCATGCCGCACGCAGTCCCCGTCCCTCAGGCCGTGGGTAGGGGCGCGAGACGCGGCGGTGCTCGTGGGTTTCCCTGGACGGCTTTCGCTTTGTTAGAGCAGCGGCATCAGCCGATCCTCGTGACCTCAACGGGAGAGGCGCCGACCAACCATGGTCGGATTCAACCGGCCTTGCGATTACGCCCCTTTTTGCCCAGCGCGACGCATCGCGAGCGGCACATGCAATCCGTCTCATGGTCGTTCACCATGCCGACGGCCTGCATGAACGCGTAACAGATCGTCGAGCCGACGAACTTGCAGCCGTAGCGCTTGAGCCCCTTGCTCAGCGCGTCTGACACTTCGGTCGACGCGGGCGCCTGCTTGTAGGAGGCCCAATCGTTCTGGATCGGCGTTTGGTCGACGAACGACCACACGAAGTTGGCGAGCGAGCCATGCTCGGCCTGAATCTGCTGCACGGCGCGTGCGTTGCTGATGGCCGCTTCTATCTTGCCGCGGTGGCGCACGATGCCTTCGTCCGTCACCAGCTCATCCACGTGTTTCGGCGTATAACGCGCCACTGCGTCGATATCGAAGTCGGCGAACGCCCGGCGATAACCGGCCCGCTTGTTGAGAATGGTCGACCATGACAAGCCCGCCTGAGCGCCTTCCAGCACGAGCATCTCGAACAGATGCCGATCATCACGCGAAGGCACGCCCCATTCAGTGTCGTGGTAGTGTGCGAGCGCTTCGCTCGATACCCAGTTGCATCGCTGTGTCACTGTCGCGCTCCCGTTGTGATGTCGCCCGCCAGCATAGCTGAAGCGACGCGCATCGCAAGCTGGCCGTTCGGCCAATTGCGGGATTGAAAATGACCTGCCACGCTATGCGCTATTCACTCACGGAACTCAATCGACTCGATGAACCAGGACTTCTTTCTGATCGGCATTGACGGCGGCGGCACGGGTACGCGCGTGGTGCTCGGCGACGCGCGGGGGCGCGAACTCGCGCAGGCGGCAAGCGGGCCGTCGGGTTTGGGGCTCGGCATCGAGCGCGCATGGCAGGCCATCGAGGCCGGCTGCGGCGAAGCATTCAGGCGCGCGGGCAAGACCTTGGACTGGTCGCGCTGCGTGCTCGGTTGCGGCCTGGCGGGCGCCAACAATCGTGACTGGCTGAGCGAGTTTCGCGCGCAAGCGCCGGAGGTCGCCGGACTCGCGCTGGAGCAGGACGCTTATACGACGCTGCTCGGCGCGCACGGCGGTGCGCCTGGCGTGATCGTGGCGCTTGGCACCGGGAGTGTGGCGGCTTCGCTGTCCGCGGACGGCGCATTTCTCGTCGCCAGCGGTTACGGCTACCCCTCGGGCGACGAAGCGAGCGGCGCGTGGCTCGGACTGCGGCTCATCGTGCATGCGCAGCAGGTGCTCGACGGCCGCGTGCCTAACGACGACCTCGCGCGGGCGCTACTCGCCTGCACCGGCGCGCAGGACCGCGACGGTCTCGTCGTCTGGCTCTGCGCGGCCAATCAGACTGCTTATGCGAAGCTTGCGCCGGTTGCGTTCGAGCATCGCACGCATCCGTTCGTGGCGCGATGGCTCGGCGTGGCCGGCGTCGAAGTGGGCAAGATGGTTGCCGCACTGGACGCCTCGGGAACCCTGCCGGTCGCCCTGTGCGGCGGCTTGGGCGCGCCGTTGCGCGAGTATGTGCCGCAGGTCTACCAGGCGCGTCTGCGTGAGCCGCTCGCCGACTCGGCGCATGGTGGATTGCTGCTGGCGCAGCGCGAAGTGGCGCGTCTTGCCGGCTGAGAATGCAGGAGACGGCAGCCGCGATTCTGCGTGCGCGACCGGCACCGGTAAAATACGCACTTCGACGCTGCCCCGACCGCTCATACCATGTACAAAGTCATCGCCACCGATCTCGACGGCACGCTGCTCAACGCCGACCATCAGGTGGACCCGTTCACCGTCGCCACCGTGCGCAAACTGGAAAGCGACGGGCTGCGGTTCGTGATCGCAACGGGGCGCCATTATTGCGACGTCGCGGGTATCCGCGACTTGCTGGGCATCAGTCCGTATCTGATCACGTCGAACGGCGCGCGCATTCATGCGCCGGACAACACCGTGATCCACGCCGACGACCTGCCGCCGGCCATCGTCCAACGTTTGGTGCAGCCAGAAATCGTCGGTGCTCATGGCCGCGTGATCGTCAACCTGTTCGCCGACCAGGCGTGGCTGATCGACCGCGACGCGCCGCATCTGCTGAAATTTCATCAGGACTCGGGCTTCACCTACGAAGTGACCGATCTGCCGAAACACAACGGCGTCGATATTGCGAAGGCCCTCTATATCGGCGAGCCCGCCGATCTCGCCCAGGTCGCGCAGAATCTCGCACGCGAATTCGGCGACGACCTGTACGTGACCTACTCGCTGCCGGATTGTCTGGAAGTGATGACGTCGAACGTTTCGAAGGGGCGGGCGTTGCAAATCGTGCTCGAGCAGCTCAGCGTGGACGCGTCGCAGTGTGTGGCATTCGGTGACAACATGAACGACATCGACCTGCTGGAAACGGCTGGCCACCCGTTCATGATGAACAACGCCAATCCCGATCTCATCGCGCGTTTGCCGAACGTGCCGCGCATCGGCAACAACTTCGAAGCGGGCGTCGCGCACCATTTGCGCAAGCTCTTCTCACTCGACGACGAGCTGATGTCCTGATCCGCAAAAACCCCGGCCCGCATTCACATTTGTGAATGCGGGCCGGGTTGCCGCGTGAGGCCGGTCTGCCAGCGGCGCGGCGGGTCAAGCAAGGCTAGTGACGTCTGGCCGTTCCCTGGGCGGCGGTCAATCTCAATCGTGCCAGCCGCCTCGACGGTCACCCCTGTTATCGTGGCCCCAGTGGCGACTGTCGTGACCCCAGCCGCGGTCATACCGCTGGTCGCCGCGATAATAGTCGCCGCGCTCGCCGCGGTCATAGCGATGATTCCAGCCACCGTAGTACACGGGCTGCGGCGCCGCATAGACGCGGGCGGGCTGGGAATAAACCGGTGCGCCAAGCGACAGACCGATATTCAGATTTGTATGCGCTTGCGCGACACCGCATGCGCCCGCCGCGAGTCCGGCAGCAACCAGCAAATGAGTGACGATGCGTTTCATCTTGTTCTCCTGTGAAGCGACGCAGGTGTGTCGCACAGGACCAATGTACGCATTCCGCTCGGCCTTCATTGCGACGAGATGTTACGGACTGAAAGCATCGTCGCAATGTTTCAGCGGAGCAAGCGGCGGCATTCGGTCAAATCGTGCATCGCATGCAATTCGCTCAACAGCCCGTCGAATAAGGATTTTCAGCCTATCGGATCATGCCTGCTGACGATTTGCGCCGCGCTCGAGTGAGTTTGCCCCCGGCGCTCCGTAATCGCGGCTTACATCTGTATTACCCCATTAATCTGCCGCATTCGTCGAAACCGGGGCCGACGCGGCTGCCGATGGCGTCCCCGGCAGCGCCGCGCACGGACAATCGGTCGCGCGTCCGTCAAGCCCCTGACGGTCACGCTTGAAACTGGCGCGCGCCGTACCGTCCTGCCAGTCGAGGCGAACGACATAAATACTGTCGAAGTCGCCGCTTTCCCAGTTTGGAACGTCCGCGGCATTGCCGCCGTGCGCGCTCACCATCTGGCGCAATAGCTTGACGATGAGTTTGTGCTCCCACGCGACGACGATCAGCTTGTCCCGATTGGCCGGATTGATGAGCGCGGTGCCCAGCTGATCGATCTGCGCAAAGCCGTACGGCGTTTGCACCGGCATCTGGAATTGAATGGCCGTCGGCTCGATCGTTGCCAGCGGACGAACATAGTAGTAAGAACGGCCATTGTCGTTTTTTTGCTGACCGGGATCGGGCGCATAGATCGCATCCGGTTTGCCGAACTTGGCGGCGATCACGGCCGGCAGTGCCAGCGCACGGTTGAGACCCTGGCAGTTCAGTTGACCGAAGCCTTGCGCGGGTTTCTCGCCATGTCTCACGAACACGAGCGTTTCGATATTGCTGTTGGCGTCGGCTGCCTGCGCGGCGGGTAGGGCGAGCAAACCGCCGATGACGAGTGCGACGCGATGCAGGAACCTGCGGGAGCGAATCATCAGTAGCGCCTTTACGAGCCTGGAAGTGGCCGATTCTAGCAGCGCATTCACGGCCGCCTGGTGCTGGACGACAAGCCAGCGCTCACGCTTGCACCAATACAAAGCGGGCGCCGTAGCGCCCGCTTTGACTGCGTCGATAAACGAGCTTCGTTCAGTCGAGCGCCATTTCTTGCGCATTGCCGCTTCCGCTCTCTGCAATCAACGGATAAATCACGCCCGCGATCACAGCGCCGAGGATTGGCGCGACCCAGAACATCCACAACTGGTCGACCGCTGCGCCGCCGACGAACAGCGCCGGGCCGGTGGAGCGCGCCGGATTGACCGACGTGTTGGTCACCGGAATCGAAATCAGGTGAATCAGCGTCAGGCACAGACCGATGGCGATCGGCGCGAAGCCGGCCGGCGCGCGCTTGTCGGTTGCGCCGAGAATCACGAACAGGAAGAAGCCGGTCATCACCACTTCGCAGATGAACGCTGCAGCGAGCGAATAGTGCCCCGGCGAACGCTCGCCATAGCCGTTACTGGCGAAACCGCTGGCGGCGAGGTCGAAGCCCGGCTTGCCGGAGGCAATCAGCGACAGCACCAGCGCACCCAGAATCGCACCGATCACCTGCGCGGCGATGTATGGTACCAGGTCGCGAGCCGGAAAGCGGCCGGCGACGGTCAGCCCGACGCTCACGGCCGGATTCAGGTGGCAGCCGGAAATATGACCGATCGCAAAAGCCATGGTCAGCACGGTCAAGCCGAAGGCGAGCGACACGCCCACGAAACCGATGCCCAGGCCATGAACCGGGCCGGCGAAGTTTGCGGCGAGGACCGCGCTGCCGCAGCCCCCGAGCACGAGCCAGAAAGTGCCGAACAGCTCCGCGACAACGCGCTTTGACAACTCCATGATTGGTAATCCTAAAAAGATTGATGCTTCCGGAGCACACATGGCTGATTGCGGTGCATGCCTTGACCGCGCAATTCTAGGCAAAGACCGCCAAACCGGGTGTCAAGAATTGTCAATGCCGAGCGGCTGCTTTACCGATTATTGGTCGATAAAGATCCCTGTTTTTATCATTCGCCAATGGTTAATAATTATCAGAGGAAAACTTGCTAAATCGGTATTATTGGCCATTGCGAATTTTTATAATTACAGTTAGTCTGCCGTCGAATCAGTTCTAAAAAAGGGGAGAACCGAATGTCTCAATATGCAGACCTCAAGGCGCAGATCGCGAAATTGCAGGCACAAGCAGAAGAAGCGCGGCGTACTGAAATTGACAATGTGGTCGCCGACATCCGCCAAAAGATCGCTGAATACGGTCTAACCGCACAGGACCTCGGCTTTGCCGCTGCCGCCAAGCGCGGACGCCCGCCCAAGAAGGCGCCGCTGCCGGCGAAATACCAGGATCCGAAATCGGGCAACACGTGGAGTGGCCGAGGCAAACCGCCCAAATGGATCGTCGGCAAGAATCGCGAGCGCTTTTTGATTGGCGCGGTTTGAGTCGCGCTGCGGCGAGACCGAAAGCCAATTGAAGGTCGATCGGCGCTCCGGTTTATTTGACCGAAGCTAATTTGGGATGGAAGCGCATCCATTTCCGGCAATAAAAAAGCCGCCCTTGGGGCGGCTTTTCTGTGGAGGAAGCGGGATAACTCCGAATTCCTCGTGTGCGCAAACGATTCACGGGCCAGACTTGCCTGCTATTGACCTGCAAATCGGAAAGCGCGGCAAAGCGATGCACGCAAACAGGTAAGTGACCCACTCAACTGTCGAAGCAGCGGAACGCGAAAGCGCATCAGCTGTTTCAACCACAGGTTAGCCTACGGCAACCTGACGCAATACCGGGCGGCGCGTTGCATCGATCAGTGCCGAATAGCCATCGACATAGTTCTGCGCCATCGTTTTCGAACTGAAGCGGCGTTCGAACTGCGCGCGAATTTCGGTGCGCGACAATTCATCGAGACGCTGCAGGGCGGCTACCGCCCCTTGCACGTCCTCAACGATGTAGCCCGTCACACCGTGATCGATCACTTCCGGCACTGAACCGCGATTGAACGCGATTACCGGCGTGCCGCATGCCATCGATTCGATCATGACAAGACCGAACGGCTCCGACCAGTCGATCGGGAACAGCAGCGCCTTGGCGCCCGAGAGAAACTCCGGCTTCTGCGCTTCGTTGATCTCGCCTACGAACTCCACGTGCGCCATCGACAGCAACGGCTCGATTTCACGCTTGAAGTATTCCTGATCGACCTTGTCCACCTTGGCGGCGATCTTCAGCGGCAAACCGCTCTGTGCAGCGATCTTGATAGCTGTATCGACGCGCTTTTCCGGGCAGATACGGCCGAGGAATGCGAGGTATTCCGGCTTCTTGTGCGCTTGTGGCGTCAGCAGTTGCGCCGGCAGGCCGTGATAGATCGTGTTGAGCCAATTGGCCTGCGGCAGCGGCAAACGCTGCGAATCGGAAATCGATACCACTGGCACATTGGAAAACGCGTCGAACACCGGCTGCAATTCCGGCAGATCGAGACGGCCGTGCAGCGTGGTCACGAATGGCGTATCCATTGTGGTGAAGAGCGGAAACGGCATGTAGTCGAGGTGAAAGTGCAGCACGTCGAATTCATGCGCGACCTTGCGCACCTTTTCCATCATCAGGACGTGCGGCGCCAGCGCGTCGCGGATCGTCGGATCGAGGCGCAGCGCACGCGGCCAGCATGCGTCGAGATTCGCGGACGTGACCGAGTCGCCACTCGCAAACAGCGTGACGTCGTGGCCGAGGTCGACCAGGGCTTCGGTCAGATACGACACGACACGTTCGGTGCCGCCATAGAGTTTCGGCGGGACAGCTTCATACAGCGGCGCAATTTGTGCGATTCGCATGCGGTTTCTCCTATTCACAACGGCTTCGCACAGCGGCGCTCGAGTAGCGCGAGGAGCGAATGCCAGACGGACGGTGGGCGCGGTATGCCGCCGCCCGGGGGTGCTCCGAACCTGCATCGGGTAATCCCTTAGCGTTCATTATCGGGATCGGCCGCGCTAATTCGAGTCATTTTTCAAACGCTTAATGTTGTTACAGCGCGAAACATCGCGCGTTACAGCACATCTGGAAGGTTGTCCCGATAATCGGGACGGGTGATCCGGCCCGCATAGGAGAGCGCCGGCAGGTGACAGAGGCGACAGCAATTCGCGGGCCCGAGCGGTGATAACGATGACAACAAGCCGCTACCCGAGTCACATTGCATAGCAGTGAAAACGTCATATAATTGTTGTCCACCACTGCAAGTGCGGAATATGAACCGACACGAACTCACCGGTTAGGTCAGTCCGCTTTCAGCAAAAGATTCAAGACGCATCACGCAGCCCAAGCTGGGCGCCACCTCGCTTCATCCAATTCCCCGCGCAGCCGTCCGTGTAGGAAAAACTCCTACACCAATGACGGATTAATCCGTCAAGCAGGCAGGGTGTCTCTCCGATTTTCGTTCGCCCCCCCTTTCGAGACAATGGCCGCAACACTAGGAGCGAGCCAATTCGTGCGGTTCAAGCGCGCGCGTTCGAGCAAACGTTTCCGTAAACGGCCTGACCAGCCAGATATACCCCGGGGGAATCATGAGCGCGACAAGCGATATGCTCAATGAGATCAGAGAAGTCAACCTGTCTTATCTCCTGCTTGCGCAGCGGCTGCTGCGCGAGGACAAGCCTATGGGCATGTTCCGCATGGGGATTTCGGACCAGCTAGCCGATGTGCTTGCCAATCTGTCGTTGGCGCAGACCGTCAAGCTTGCGGCGTCCAATCAGGTGTTGTGCCGTTTCCGTTTCGACGACCATGCCGTGCTGTCCGCGCTCGCGGACAAAGGCAAATCGAGCGCCGTGGCCCAGGCGCATTCCGCGATCCTGATGGCAAGCCAGCCGGTCGAGCAGCTCGGCTGATGGCGATCCGTTTCTCACATAGAGCGACTGGGCGAGGGGAATGGCACGCGGATGACCACTAAAAGCGTCGTACTCGAAGTCAGGGAAATCACCCTGGCCATCGAACTGATTGAACTTGGCGCGCGTTTGCAATTGCTGGAGGCTGAAACCAGTCTGTCGCGCGACCGGCTCATCAAGCTGTACAAGGAACTGAAAGGGGTGTCGCCGCCCAAGGGCATGCTGCCGTTTTCGACCGACTGGTTCATGACCTGGCAGCCCAACTTTCACTCGTCGCTGTTCTACAACATTTACCGTTTCATGGCAGGGCACGGCGGCTGCCAGACGATCCAGTCGATCGTGAAGAGCTACCGGCTCTATCTGGAACACGTCCAGCTGCACGACGATGAGCCTGTGCTCAGCCTCACGCGTGCGTGGACGCTGGTGCGCTTCTTCGACTCCGGCATGCTGCAGATGACCACCTGCTGCCGGTGCGGCGGACATTTTGTCGCGCATGCGCACGATCCGCAGCATGCCTTCGTGTGCGGGCTCTGTCAGCCGCCGTCGCGCGCAGGTAAGACCAAGAAATTCGCCGACGCCCGGGCCCGCGAAAGTCTCGCCGCTGTCGAGGCTTGAGCCCAGCGGGCTGGGTTGGGCGCCTCGCATGTCGCCGGCAGCCCCGTCCGGCGGGCCTCACGGTCCGTCGGCAGGGCTGCCGGGCGGCCTCATTCCGCTATTACGCCGTACGCCGCGCGCGCTGGCCGCGCCGGTTGAGCAGCCCTCTGGTTTACACCGCAGCGGCCAGCCGCTTTTCCGTCAAAGTTTTCTGCTCCGTTGCCGTAAACCAGATTAACGACGGTCACCGTCGCTTCTTTGTGAGGGCTCGGCAGTGCTGATTTTCGTGGGAACACTCGTGACGCTTTTGTCCGTTTTCGGCGGTTACGCGCTGGAAGGCGGTCATCTCGGCGCGCTGCTGCAGCCCGTTGAAGTGCTGATGATCGTCGGCGCCGGTCTCGGCGCATTCATTCTCGGCAACGGAATGAAGACCATCAAGGCGACGGTGCGCGTCATCCCGACCCTCTTCAAGGGCGCGAAGTACAACAAGGACGTCTACATGGAGCTGATGGCGCTCCTCTACGTTCTGCTGGCGAAGGCGCGCAAGGAAGGCACGTTGACGCTGGAAGCCGACATCGATGATCCGACCAAGAGTCCGATCTTCACGCAGTACCCAAAGATTCTCGCCGACAAGCACATCATCGAGTTCCTGACCGACTACCTGCGGCTGATGGTGGGCGGCAACATGAACGCGTTCGAGATCGAAAGCCTGATGGACGAGGAGATCGAAACGCACCACCAGGAAGGCGAGGCGCCCGCGCATGCGCTGAACAAGGTCGGCGACGCGATGCCGGCGTTCGGGATCGTCGCCGCGGTGATGGGCGTGGTGCACACCATGGCCTCGGCCGACAAGCCGCCCGCGGTGCTCGGCGAGATGATCGCGCAGGCGCTGGTCGGCACCTTCCTCGGCATTCTGCTTTCGTACGGCTTGATCGGACCGCTCGCGAGCGTCGCCGAACAGCGCGTGACCGAGTCGACCAAGATGTTCCAGTGCATCAAGGTGACGATCCTGGCGAGCCTGAACGGCTACGCGCCGGCGATCGCCGTCGAGTTTGGCCGCAAGGTGCTCTTCTCGACCGAGCGCCCGTCGTTCGCCGAGCTCGAAGAGCACGTGCGCCGCGTCAAGGCGAAGTAAGGGGCGCTGGGAACCGAACCGATGAGCAAGGACAAAGACCGCGCCATTGTCGTCAAGCGCTCCGCGCCGAAGAAAGCCGGCCACCACGGCGGCGCGTGGAAGCTCGCGTACGCGGACTTCATGACCGCGATGATGGCGTTCTTCCTGCTGATGTGGCTGCTGAGTTCGGCGTCCACGGTGCAGTTGAAGGGCATCGCCGAATACTTCAACCAGCCGTTGAAGATCACGCTGTGGGGCGGCGACCGTAGCGCGGAAGATTCGAGCATCCTGAAAGGCGGCGGCCGCGACATCTCGACCGACGCGCAAGGCGTGACGCGCTCCACCGACGGCTCGAGCAGCCGCGCCGAGCGCACCGTCTCGCATAGCAACGAAAACTCGATGAAGCAGTTGCAGGGCGAGCTGGAGCGTCGCGAGCAGGTCCGCCTGCACGATTTGCAGGTCAAGCTGATGGCCGCGATCGAAGCGAATCCGGTACTGCGCCAGTTCAAGCAGCAGATCCGCATCGACTCGACGCTGACTGGCTTGCGCATCGAGATCGTCGACTCGCAAAAGCGGCCGATGTTCGCGACCGCCAAAGACCAGGTGGAGCCGTACATGCGCGACATTCTGCGCGAAATCGGCCACACGCTGAACGACGTGCCGAACCGCATCATCGTGCAGGGGCACACCGACGCCGCGCAGTACGCTGGCGGCGAGAAGGGCTACAGCAACTGGGAACTGTCCGCGGACCGTGCCAATGCGTCGCGTCGCGAGCTGATCGGCGGGGGCATGGACGAAGCGAAGGTGATGCGCGTGCTCGGCCTCGCGTCGACGCAGAACCTGAACAAGGCGGACCCGATGGACCCGGAAAACCGGCGCATCAGCATCATCGTGTTGAACAGGAAGTCGGAGGATGCGTTGAATCATGACGATTCCACCACGACCACCCTGTCGGACGACGCAGCCGGCTCCAAGCCGCTGCTGCAAAAACTTGCGCAGCCGGTGACGGTTGCACCGAAGTTGCCGGCGCCAGCGCCGGCGGCCCAGTAACAGACAGCGGTCGCCACACCGAAGCACGCGCCCCACTGGCGCGCACGGTGCGGCGATCCCAAGCGTTAAGTGCAGCGAGGTTTCAATGATCAGGCACATCCTGGCAATCGACGATTCGGCATCGATGCGGCAAATCCTGGCCGCAACGCTGACGACAGCGGGCTACGAAGTGACGCTCGCGGCGGACGGCGACGAAGGGCTCGAAAACGCCCTCGCGATGTCATTCGATCTCGTGCTGACCGACCAGCACATGCCGGGCAAAACCGGCCTCGATCTGATCACCGCGCTGCGCGGCAACCCGGCTTACCAGGCGACGCCCATCCTCGTCCTCACGACGGAATCGGGCGAGCCGTTCAAGGCTGCGGCGCGGGCGGCGGGCGCGACCGGCTGGATCGAAAAGCCGCTCGATCCCGACCTGCTGACCGAACTGGTGGCGGCGCTGGCCGAGCCGGATCAGGCGTAAGCGCGCCCCCTTAGACACGTTATAGAAAGCGCTCGGCGCGGCGGCACGGCAGCCCAAGCCCAGACAGGAACTCTCGCGGTGACCCAGGCATGACACTCGACATCACTCAGTTCTATCAGACCTTCTTCGACGAAGCGGACGAACTGCTCGCGCAGATGGAGCAGTTGCTGCTCAATCTCGATATCGCCCATCCGGACCCCGAAGACCTCGCGGCGATTTTCCGCGCGGCGCATTCGATCAAGGGCGGCGCAGCGACCTTCGGCTTCACCGCGCTGACGGAGACGACCCACATTCTCGAATCGCTGCTCGATCGCGCGCGCAATAACGAGCTCGTGCTGCGCAAGGACATGATCGACACGTTCCTCGAAACCAAGGACGTGCTGTCCGGCCAGCTCGCCGACTATCGCGCGAGCGCGGAGCCGGACGCGGCAGTGGCCCGCGCGATCTGCGCGAAGCTCGAACAGTTGCATGCGGAGAGCCGCTTCGGCGGCGCGCCCGCCGAGGCGCACGCCGTCTCCCACGCGGCGCCTCAAGCCGCGGCAGTGGCAGTGGCAGCGGCACAAATTGATGTACAAGCGGGAGAAGTACAACGCGGCACGCCGCCCGAGCACGTCGTTGAACAGGCGGTGCAGGCGGCGGTTGAATGGACTGACGGCGAACCGGCACAGACCGGGCAAGCCGCGCAGGCAGGCAAGGGCGACGGCAGCGCCGACCTTGCCGGTCCCCATCTGAAAATTACGCTACGGGGCGTTGGTGAGAAGGACCAGGAACTGCTGGCCGAAGAGCTCGGCAACCTGGGCAACATCGTCGGGCAGGTCAAGAGCGGCGGCGATCTGATGCTGTGGCTCGCGACCGACGTACCCTCCGACGACATCATCGCCGTGTGCTGTTTCGTGATCGACGAAAGTCAGATCTCGATCGGCCGCGGCACCGCACCGGCGGACGAGACGCAGCAAGGCGAACCTGGAACGCCCGACGCTGCCGCCTCGACCCCGGTGCAAGCAGCACAGGCAACACCGGCAGCACATGCGGTTCAGGCGGACCACGCAGCATCGCCGGCGGCCGGCATCGCTGCGTCCGCCGGGTCGGCGGCGCAAGGGCAGTTCGACGCGCCAGCGGCATCGGCAACGTCAGCAGCCCCGGCGCCCGCCGCGGCCCAATCTGCTGTGGCACCCAACGCGGCAACATCGGGCGCCGCCGCGCCCGCCGAACATGACCGCAAGGCAGCGCGTCCGGCGGCTGCAGCCGCAGGCGCGGAGGGCAGCTCGATTCGCGTCGGCGTCGAAAAGGTCGATCAGCTGATCAACCTGGTCGGCGAACTGGTGATCACGCAGGCGATGCTCGCGGAAACCACCAGCACGTTCGACCCGGCGCTGCACGATCGCCTCTTCAACGGCATGGCGCAGCTCGAGCGCAACGCGCGGGATCTGCAGGAAGCGGTGATGTCGATCCGCATGATGCCGATGGATTACGTGTTCAGCCGCTTCCCGCGTCTCGTGCGCGATCTGGCGGCGAAACTCGGCAAGGAGGTCGAACTCGTCACCTTCGGTCAGGCGACCGAACTCGACAAGAGCCTCATCGAACGGATCATCGATCCATTGACCCACCTCGTGCGCAACAGTCTCGACCACGGCATTGAAACCGTGGAGGCGCGGCGCGCGGCGGGCAAGGATTCGACCGGGCAACTGGTGCTGTCGGCGGCGCATCACGGCGGCAACATCGTCATCGAAGTAAGCGACGACGGCGCGGGTCTGCGCCGCGACAAGATTCTCGCGAAGGCGGCCAAGCAGGGCATGCAGGTCAGCGAAACCATGACCGACGAAGAAGTCTGGAACCTGATCTTCCTGCCGGGCTTTTCGACGGCGGAGCAGGTGACCGACGTGTCGGGCCGTGGCGTCGGCATGGACGTGGTGAAGCGCAACATCCAGTCGATGGGTGGTCACGTGGAAATCACCTCGCACGCCGGCAAGGGCAGCACCACGCGAATCGTCTTGCCGCTCACGCTGGCGATTCTCGACGGCATGTCGGTGAAGGTCGGCAGCGAGATTTTCATTCTGCCGCTGAACTTCGTGATGGAGTCGCTGCAGCCGCAAGCCGAGGACATCTACACGGTGGCCAACGGCGAGCGCGTGGTGCGCGTGCGCGGCGAATATCTGCCGCTCGTTGCCTTGCATGAAGTATTCAACGTCGAAGACGCGAAGCAGGAGCCCACGCAAGGCATTGTCACCATCATGCAAACCGAGGGGCGCCGCTTCGCGATGCTGATCGACGAGCTGGTGGGGCAACAGCAGGTGGTCGTGAAGAATCTCGAAACGAACTACCGCAAGGTGCACGGCATTTCCGCGGCGACCATTCTCGGCGACGGCAGTGTCGCGCTGATCGTGGACGTGGCGGCGCTGAACCGCGAAACACGCAACGCGCACGGCGCGATGAGCCTCGCATGACGACCGTGACGCGCGCGGAACGCGCACGGCGCACAGTATTCGCAACACTCATTCAACTTGTTTCATCCCAACCGTTTGGGGGCTAACGTGGCAGAAGTCCAATCCATCAATTCGAGCGGCGCGAACGCGAACGGTACGAGCAGCCGCCGCCACGCGCAGCAGGCGGACGCCGGCGGTCAGGAATTCCTCGTCTTCACGCTCGGCGCCGAAGAGTACGGCATCGACATTCTCAAGGTGCAGGAAATCCGCGGCTATGACAACGTCACGCGGATCGCCAATGCGCCCGAGTTCATCAAGGGCGTGATCAATCTGCGCGGCATCATCGTGCCGATCGTCGACATGCGCATCAAATTCCATCTGGGCCGCGTCGAGTACGACCATCAGACGGTCGTGATCATCCTGAACGTCGCGCATCGCGTGGTCGGGATGGTGGTCGACGGCGTGTCGGATGTGCTGACGCTCGCCACCGACCAGATCATGCCGGCGCCCGAATTCGGCGCGACGCTCACGACCGAGTACCTCACGGGGCTCGGCACCGTCGACGGCCGCATGCTGATTTTGATGGACATCGAAAAGCTGATGACCAGCCGCGAAATGGCGCTGATCGAAACGCTCGGCGTGTAGGCGGAACGCGGCGCGAACACAACGGCCAGGCGGAAACGAGAGATAGGTAAGGGAGCGTGAAGATGCTGAACAGGTGGTCGATCCGCACGTCGCTGACGATGGTGGGGGTCCTTCTGGTTGCGCTGACCGTGACGGTGGGCGCCCTCGGGCTAACCGCGTTGAATCGCGCGAGCGAGTCGCTCGATCGCATCGCGCGCGGCGACCTGGTGGCGATTCACGCACTCGACGACGCGGCTTCTTACCTGTTGCGCTCGCGTCTCGCGGTGGACCGCTTCAACACGCTGTCGGCCGCGGGCAATGCGGACGAAGCAAAGAAAGCGATCGACCGCGCGCAGGAACTGCTCGCCAAGGGCAACCAGAGCTGGCAGACCTATCTGGACGCACCGAAAGCCGGCGTCGACCAGGCCTTGCTCGACGACGTGCTCGCGAGGCGCAAGGCGGTGATGCACGAGGGCGTGGAGCCGGAGTTCGCGGCGCTGAACGCGAACGACATGGCCGCCTATCACGCGATCGCCGATACGAAGATCAGCCCGATGTTCATCGCGTACGACGCGGCGTCGGCAGCGGTCATCAAGGCGTTGCAGCAAGGCGTGACGCAGCAGCAGGAGAGGGCGCGGGCCAACGCGTCGCTGATGATGACGCTGATCGTCGCGGTGACGGTGTTCGCCTTGCTGCTGGTGGTGGGCATCCGCTTCGCGCTGCGCGGGCTGATCGTGCAGCCGCTGAAGGATGCGACGACCTGCTTCGAGCGGATCGCCTCGGGCGATCTGTCCGAGACGATCGAGGTATACAGCCGCAATGAAATCGGCCGCCTGTTCGACGGCATCAAGCGGATGCAGCAGAGCCTCTCGACGATGGTGAAGGCGGTGCACGGCAGCGCCGAATCGATCGACACCGGCGCGCGTGAAATCGCGATGGGCAACACCGATCTGTCGCAGCGCACCGAACAGCAGGCAGCTTCGCTGCAGGAAACCGCGTCGAGCATGGAGCAGTTAACCGGCACCGTGCGGCAGAACGCCGAGAACGCGCGTCAGGCGAGCCAGCTCGCCGTCAACGCGTCCGACATCGCCACGCGTGGCGGCGACGTGGTGAGCCAGGTCGTCACGACGATGCAGGACATTGCGATCAGCTCGAACAAGGTCGTCGACATCATCGGCGTGATCGAAGGCATTGCGTTTCAAACCAATATTCTCGCGCTGAACGCGGCGGTCGAAGCCGCGCGCGCCGGCGAACAGGGGCGCGGTTTCGCGGTGGTGGCCGGCGAAGTGCGCAGCCTCGCGCAGCGCAGCGCGAGCGCCGCGAAGGAAATCAAGGAGCTGATCGGCGACTCGGTCAACAAGGTGCAAAGCGGCTCGACGCTGGTCGGCCGCGCGGGCACGACGATGGACGAAATCGTGCAGGCGGTGCGCCGCGTGACCGACATCATGGGCGAAATCAGCGCGGCGTCCGAAGAACAGTCGGGCGGCATCGAGCAGGTGAATCGCGCGGTCGTGCAGATGGACGCAGTCACGCAGCAGAACGCGGCGCTGGTCGAGCAGGCGGCGGCAGCTGCCGCGTCGCTCGAAGACCAGACGCGTCAGTTGCAGGCGGTGGTGAACGGCTGGAAGGTGGCTGGCGGCCAGTCGCGCGCCAGCGGTACGGCGGGGCGTCAGCAGGCGGCAGCGCGGGTGAACGGCGGCGTGAGCTCGCAGCCCGGTAAACCCGTGGTGCAAGCGTCAACGGCGAATGGCCCGGCGCATCCGGCGGCATCAAGCGTTGCAAACGCGGCAAGCGCGGGCAGCACCGCATCGCCAGCGAACCCTGCGCCGGTTTCAGCGAGCCACGACGCAGGCGCACGCGTCGAACCGGCGCTCAAGCCGAAGGCGACGGCCCGCGCGGCTACCGGCGCCGTCGCACGTCCGGCTTCGGCAAGCCCCGCTGCGGCAGGCGCAGACGCGGATTGGGAAACGTTTTAGCAAGTGGCACAAAGACATGCAGTCATTCGGCATCTCGCCCGTTGATGGGCGAATCATCGAAGCACGCTGGTTCAGCGTGTCGCGGGCCGACTGCGTGTTGGCAAACCTCGCGGGCGGGCGCGACCCCGCGAACATATCCGTTTCTGCGCTGGCGTCTTCGCCGGCTGGCAAACGGCATGGCTCGTATCGCAGGCAGGAATTCACATGATGGCAACGCGCGCACAGCAACGACCCGGACGGGCGAGTCCCGAACGGGTCACGCCCGATCGGGCGGAGTCGGGTAGGTCTAGCGAGCAGACACGGGACTTCGAATTCACGTCGGTGGATTTCGCCCGCATTCGCGAGCTGATTCATCGCAGCGCGGGTATTTCGCTGTCGGATCACAAACGCGACATGGCGTACAGCCGCCTCGCGCGCCGCTTGCGTGCGCGCGGCCTCGACACATTCAAGCAGTATCTCGATCTGCTCGAAGCGGAAAACGACCCTGCCGAGTGGGAAGCGTTCACCAATGCGCTGACTACCAATTTGACGGCGTTCTTCCGCGAAGCGCATCACTTTCCGGTTCTCGCCGACTTCGTGCCGCGTCGCGCACAGCCGGTGTCCGTGTGGTGCTCGGCGGCGTCGACCGGTGAAGAGCCGTATTCGATCGCGATGACGCTGATCGAGGCGCTCGGCGAAAGCGGCGCGCGCCAGGCGTCGGTGCTCGCCACGGACATCGATACCCAGGTGCTCGCGAAAGCCGAAGCCGGCGTGTACCAATTCGATCAGGTGAAGCACCTGTCGCCCGAGCGGCTCAAGCGCTTCTTCCTCAAAGGCACCGGCGCGCATGCGGGAATGGTGAAGGTGCGCCCTGAAGTACGCGCGCTGGTGCGCTTCGAACAACTGAACCTGACCGAGCGCGACTACCAGTTGCGCTCGCAGTTCGACGCGATCTTCTGCCGCAACGTGATGATCTATTTCGACAAGCCGACCCAGGCGCAAGTGCTCGCGCGCTTCGAGCCGCTGATGAAGGCGGGCGGCCTGCTGTTCGCCGGGCACTCGGAAAACTTCACGTACGTGACGCAGGCATTCAAGCTGCGCGGGCAGACCGTCTACGAATTGGCGCGCGACGTGGGCGGCGCCCGCCCTGCGTCACGCTCGACCGGCGCAACGGGCAACACCGCGCACCACACGACGAGCGGGGTGGCAGCATGAGCAGCGCCCTGCCGATTGCATCGAATCTGTATTACGACAACCACTTCCAGCGCCCAGGCGTGAAGCTGTTGCCGAACGAGTTCTATACCACCAGCGAAGACATGGTGCTCGTCACCGTGCTCGGTTCGTGCGTCGCGGCCTGCATTCAGGATCGCACGGCGGGCATCGGCGGGATGAATCACTTCATGCTGCCCGACGACGGCGCGGACGTCGCG
Organism: Paraburkholderia sp. SG-MS1; assembly: GCF_012275575.1. Lineage (GTDB taxonomy): Bacteria > Pseudomonadota > Gammaproteobacteria > Burkholderiales > Burkholderiaceae > Paraburkholderia. The sequence goes on from NZ_NPIH01000054.1 coordinate 22,136, forward strand.
CAAGCCGCATCGGATTCGATGCGCTATGGCGCATACGCGATGGAAGTGCTGATCAACGAACTGATCAAGGCGGGTGGGCGGCGCGAGCGCTTCGAAGCGAAGGTGTTCGGCGGCGGCGCGGTCCTCGCGGGTATGACGACGATGAACATCGGCGATCGCAACTCGGAATTCGTGCGCCGCTATCTGGCGACCGAAAAAATCCGTATCGTCGCCGAGGATTTGCAAGGCTCGCATCCGCGCAAGGTTGCCTTCATGCCGCGCACCGGCCAGGTGATGGTGAAGAAACTGCGCGTGCAGCAGGAAGCGGGCGTCGCCGAACGCGAACGCGCGCTCGTGCGGCAGAGCCCCGAAGCGCGCGCCGAACGGCTGGCGGCGGCGCGCAAGCGGGTCGAACTGTTCGCGGCGCCCGCCGCCGCGCGCCCGCGCATCGAGCTGTTCGGCGCGAGCCCGCGACCGATTAATTCAAACAACGCCAGAACCACAGAGGAGGCGTGAGCGCTGTGCAAAAGATCAAAGTACTGTGCGTCGACGATTCGGCGCTGATCCGCAGCCTGATGACCGAAATCATCAACAGCCAGCCGGACATGACCGTCGTCGCGACCGCACCCGACCCGCTGGTCGCGCGCGATCTCATCAAGCAGCACAATCCAGACGTGCTGACGCTCGACGTCGAAATGCCGCGCATGGATGGGCTCGACTTCCTCGAGAAGCTCATGCGTTTGCGGCCGATGCCGGTCGTGATGGTGTCGTCGCTGACCGAGCGCGGCAACGAAATCACGCTGCGCGCGCTGGAACTGGGCGCGGTCGATTTCGTCACCAAGCCGAAGGTCGGTATTCGCGACGGTATGCTCGACTACTCGGAAAAGCTCGCCGACAAGATTCGCGCGGCGGCCCGTGCGCGCGTGCGCCAGGCCGCGCCGGCACAGCATGCGGCCGCGCATGCCGCACAGGCCGCGCATGCGCCGGCCGGCGCCGCGCCGCTCTTCAACAATCCGTTGCTCAGTACCGAGAAGCTGATCATCGTCGGCGCGTCGACGGGCGGCACCGAAGCGATCCGCGAGGTGCTGGTGCCGCTGCCGCCGGATGCGCCCGCCGTGCTGATCGCACAGCACATGCCGCCGGGATTTACGAAATCTTTTGCGCAACGCCTCAATGGTTTGTGCCGGATTACCGTTAAAGAAGCTGAGCATGGCGAACGCGTGCTGCCCGGACATGCGTATATCGCGCCGGGCCACGCGCACTTGTTGCTGGCGCGCAGCGGCGCCAACTACATCGCGCATCTGTCGGACGAGCCGCCAGTCAACCGGCATCGCCCGTCGGTCGACGTGCTGTTCCGTTCGGCCGCGCAGCATGCGGGCAAGAACGCGGTCGGCGTGATTCTGACCGGGATGGGGCGTGACGGCGCCGCCGGGCTGCTGGAGATGAAAAAGGCGGGGGCGTACACCCTCGCGCAGGACGAAGCGAGCTGCATCGTGTTCGGCATGCCGCGCGAAGCGATTGCGCTCGGTGCGGCCGACGAGATCGCGGCGCTGCCGGAAATGAGCCGGCGCGTGATGGCGCGTTTGTCGTCGATGGGTGACCGCGTTCAGCGGGTATGATGCGCACCGGATGGATCGAGGCGGGTTAAGCGCCGCAACATGGAACAAGCAAAGGGAATGAAATGGATAAGGGAATGAAGATTCTGGTAGTTGACGACTTTCCGACGATGCGCCGGATCGTCCGCAACCTCCTGAAGGAACTGGGCTACTCGAACGTCGACGAGGCGGAAGACGGTCAGGCGGGTCTCGCGCGTTTGCGCGGCGGCACCTACGAGTTCGTGATCTCCGACTGGAATATGCCGAACCTGGACGGCCTCGCGATGCTCAAGGCCATTCGCGCCGACGCCGCCCTCGCGCATCTGCCGGTACTGATGGTGACGGCCGAGTCCAAGAAGGAAAACATCATCGCGGCGGCGCAGGCCGGCGCGAGCGGTTATGTCGTCAAGCCGTTCACGGCCGCGACGCTCGACGAGAAGCTCAACAAGATTCTCGAGAAGATGGCGAAAACCGGGAGCTGACGTGAATTTGCCGACTCATGCGCCTCACGCCGAAGCGGTCGGCGAGAGTGGCGACCACGCGTCCGACCGCATTCTCGCCCGCATTGGACAACTGACGCGCACGCTGCGCGATTCGATGCGCGAGCTCGGGCTCGACAAGCACGTCGAGCGTGCGGCGGAAGCCGTGCCCGACGCCCGCGATCGTCTCAAGTACATCGCGGACATGACCGAGCAGGCTGCCGAGCGCGTGCTGTCGGCGATCGATGTCGCCAAGCCGGTTCAGGAGCAACTGCAGAAGGACGCGGGCGAACTCGACGCGCGCTGGGAGCAGTGGTACGCGGCGCCGATCGAGCGCGAAGAAGTGCGCGCGCTGATGAACGACACGCGCACCTTCCTGCGCGGGGTGCCCGAGGCGACCAGCGCGACCAACGCGCAGTTGATGGAGATCATGCTTGCCCAGGACTTCCAGGATCTGACCGGCCAGGTCATCAAGAAGATCACGGATGTCGTGTACCTGATCGAGCAGCAGTTGCTCGGCGTGCTGGTCGAGAACATCGCGCTCGAACGGCGCGAGCAGTTCGCGGCCAACGCGGCGGCGCTCGCCGCCGAGGTGTCACCGACCGGCAGCCCCGAACATCTGCTGAATGGCCCGCAGATCAATCCGGAAGGCAAGACGGATGTGATGCAGGATCAATCGCAGGTCGACGACCTGCTCGCCAGCCTGGGTTTCTGACGCTGGCAGCGCTGGCGGACGCCTGCCGGCCATGCGGCCTCGGCAGGCAGCCCAGGCCAGCCATTCGTTCGCTCCGCTCGGCCATCGTCACGCATGGCAAGCCGCGCCTCCCCGCGCGCTTGCTGTCTCTGCGCGCGAACCACAGGCATACTACGAGCTCAAGCAGCGGCACGGCGCTCCGGCGGATATACTCGCCGGCCGGTGGCTCGGAGGGGAGACCCCGTCATGATTCCCACTGCGGCCGTGCCGTATGATCTGCCTATATGGAGCCGGTTCGCGCCTAATGCGAACCGAGCCGCAGCTTGGGAGGAGCAATCGTCATGTGGAGTCGTATACGCCGCGCCGGATTCGTTACGGCGTTAGCCTTGCCCTGTTCGCTGTTAGCCGTGCAGTCCGCTCATGCGGGACTGGGCGGGGCGCCGATGACGCCACCCACGGACGCATCGGTGTCTTCCCGCGTCGTCCAGCCCGGCGGCGGCATTGCCGCTTCGGCGGCCCAGAGCGTGATGCGTTCGGCATCGAGCACCACTTCTTCCGCTTCCACTTCCTCGTCCTACACCGTGCGTGAAACCACGCTCGGCAACAGCACCGTGGTGCGCGAATATCTCGCCGCCGACGGCGCCGTCTTCGGCATCGCCTGGCGCGGCCCGCAAATGCCGGACCTCAATGATCTGCTCGGCAGCTATTTCCCGCAGTACGTCGCCGGCGTGAAGGCCGAGCGCGCGGCGCGCGGCGGTGCCCGGGGCCCCGTCAGCGTCGACCAGAGCGGGCTTGTGGTGCGCTCCGGCGGCCACATGGGCGCGTTCAGCGGTCAGGCCTGGCTGCCGCCCGCGCTGCCCGTCGGCGTCAGCGGTTCCGACATCCAGTGACGGCGAGGACGACCATGCGAATCCAGCATCCCGGTATGAACCTCAAAGGCTGGCTGCAGGCGGCCCTGGCCATGGCGCTTCTGGCGACGCTCGCCGCATGCGGCGGCGGTGGCGACGGAGACAGCGGCAGTTCCGGCGGCGGCAATTCGTCGACCATACTGAACGGCGGTTCGCTGCCGCCTAGTCCGACCCAGCAGCCGATCGCCGCGACCGCCGCGAACACCGCGCCGATCACGGTGGGCCCGGGCGTGAGCGGCGTCATCAATATTCCGATGGTCAGCGTAACGATTTGCGCGCCCGGTTCGACGTCCAATTGCCAGACCATCAACAACATCCAGCTCGACACGGGTTCGTTCGGGCTGCGGGTGGTCGGCTCGGTGCTGAACGCGTCGCTGCTCGGCGCGCTGCCGGTCAGCAGCGTGAACGGAGCGCAGCTCGCCGAGTGCGCGACCTTCGCCGATGGCTACACGTGGGGCACGGTGCGCACCGCGACCATCGGGATCGGCGGCGAAACCACGACGGCCGCGATCCCGCTGCAGATCATCGGCGACAAGGACGCGAGCACCGTGCCCTCGCGCGGCTGCGGCAACGGTTCGGCGGAAAACACGGTCGGCGATCTCGGGGCCAACGGCATACTCGGCGTCGGCACGGCGCCCTTCGATTGCGGCGCGACCTGCGCCGACGCGGCGACCGCTGCGACCTACAGCAACTACTTCGCTTGCCCAGGCGGTACGTCATGCACCCGCACGCAGGTGCCGCTCACGCAGCAGATCGCCAATCCGGTGGCCAATTTCGCGCTCGACAACAACGGCGTGATCGTGCAGATGCCGCCCGTGCCGGATGCGGGCGCGCCGTCGGCCAGCGGCACGCTGGTGTTCGGCATTGGCACGCAAGCGAACAATGCGCTCGCCGCGACACAGGTCTTCACGACCGACGCCTATGGCGATATGAACGACAGCACTTTCAACGGCACGACTGTGCAGGCGTTCCTCGATTCGGGCTCGAACGGCTACTTCTTCAGCGATAGCTCGCTCGCGCAGTGCGGCAGCAATTTCTCGGGCTTCTACTGTCCGAACGCCGCGCAGAGCCGCTCGCTCACGCTGGTCGGACTAAACAAGACGACAGCGAGTGTCACCATCGGCATCGTCAGTGCGGCCACGCTGTTCGGCAACGGCAACAATTACGCGTTCAACAACCTCGCCGGGCAGATCGGCGGCAGCACGAGCTTCGACCTCGGGCTGCCGTTCTTCTACGGCCGTCATGTGTACTATGGCATCGACCGCACCCTGAGCGGCGGCCAGGCGCCCTACGTGGCCTTCTGATGCGTAGCGCCGCGCGAGCCACGCGCGGCGCTACGCTTCATCCGTCGAAATACCCCCCTTTCTCCGCCCTTATCCGCCGATCGCCGCTTGCGTCGAGCGGGAATAATCGCTCTCACTGGAAAGAGGCGTCGTGCCTCGGCCGACTGGAGAGCTTTTGTGGCAGAGGACAGCGACCTCGAAAAGACCGAATCAGCCACTCCCCGGCGCCTGCAGAAGGCGCGCGAGGAAGGGCAGATCGCACGTTCGCGGGAACTGTCGACGTTCGCCTTGCTGGCAGCGGGGTTCTACGGCGTGTGGGGGATGTCCGGCAGCATCGGCGAGCATTTGCAGAACATGCTGCGCGCGTCGCTCACGTTCGACCACGCCAGCAGTTTCGAAACCAGCCGCATGCTGATCGGCGCGGGTGCCGCGAGCCGTGAAGGCTTCTACGCGCTGCTGCCGATTCTCGCCTTCACCGGCCTCGCCGCCTTGCTCGCGCCGCTGGCGCTGGGCGGCTGGCAACTGTCGGCGAAAGGACTCGAACCGAAGTTCAGCCGGCTCAACCCGATTCAAGGCTTCGGCCGGATGTTCTCGATCAACGGGCCGATCCAGCTCGGCATGTCGCTCGTGAAGACGCTGGTGGTGGGCATCATCGGCGGCACGGCGATCTGGAATCGCCGCGACGAGATCCTCGCGCTCGCCACCCAGCCGTTGCATGTCGCGCTCGCCAACTCCGTGCATCTGATCGCCGTGTGCTGCGGCATGACCGTCGCCGGCATGTTCGCGGTCGCCGCGCTCGACGTGCCGTATCAGCTCTGGCAGTTCCACAAGAAGCTGCGCATGTCGAAGGAAGAAGTGAAGCGCGAGCATCGCGAAAGCGAAGGCGACCCGCACATCAAGGGCAAGATTCGCCAGCAGCAGCGCGCCATTGCGCGTCGCCGGATGATGGCGCAGGTGCCGAAAGCCGACGTCGTGGTCACCAACCCGACGCACTTCGCGGTTGCGCTGCAATACGCCGACGGCGAGATGCGTGCGCCGAAGGTGGTCGCCAAGGGCGTGAACCTGGTGGCTGCGCGGATCCGCGAAATCGCCGCCGAGAACAACGTGCCGCTGCTCGAAGCGCCGCCGCTCGCGCGGGCGCTGTATCACAACGTCGATCTGAACCGCGAGATTCCCGGCCCGCTGTATGGGGCGGTGGCCGAAGTGCTCGCGTGGGTGTATCAGCTGCGGCGCTTCAAAACCGAAGGCGGCGTCGCGCCGGTCGCACCGACCGATTTCGACGTGCCGCCGGAACTCGACAAGGGCGGCGTATCGGATGATGACGCCGGGCAGGAAGCCGCCGACGTCCTAACCCCCGCTAACGACGACGCATCAGGAGCCTCCGCATGAACGCTCGCGCCGGTTTCCTCGCCCGACGGCCGGAAGCCTTGAGCAGCACCAACCTGCGCGCCCTCGCCGGGCCGGTGCTGATCTGCATGATCCTCGGCATGATGATTCTGCCGTTGCCGCCGTTCCTGCTGGATCTGCTGTTCACCTTCAACATCGCCCTCTCCGTGATGGTGCTGCTCGTCAGCATGTACACGATGAAGCCGCTCGACTTTGCCGCGTTCCCGAGCGTGCTGCTGTTTTCGACGTTGCTGCGGCTGTCGCTGAACGTCGCCTCGACACGGGTCGTGCTGCTCGAAGGCCACACCGGCCCGGACGCGGCCGGCCAGGTGATCGAGTCGTTCGGCCACTTCCTCGTGGGCGGCAACTTCGCAGTCGGTATCGTCGTCTTCATCATCCTGATGGTGATCAACTTCATGGTGATCACCAAGGGCGCGGGGCGGATCGCCGAAGTGTCCGCGCGCTTCACGCTCGACGCGATGCCCGGCAAGCAGATGGCGATCGACGCCGATCTGAACGCGGGCCTCATCAACGAAGAACAGGCCAGAAAGCGCCGCTCGGAAGTCTCGCAGGAAGCCGAGTTCTACGGCTCGATGGACGGCGCGAGCAAGTTCGTGCGCGGCGATGCGATCGCCGGTCTGCTGATCATGGTGATCAACATCGTCGGCGGGCTGATCGTCGGGATGGTCCAGCACAACATGGACTTTGCGGCGGCGGGCAAGAACTACACGCTGCTGACGATCGGCGACGGCCTTGTCGCGCAGATTCCTTCGCTGGTGATTTCGACCGCGGCCGGCGTGATCGTGTCGCGCGTCGCGACCAATGAGGACATCGGCACGCAGCTCACCGGCCAGCTGTTCACGAATCCGCGCGTGCTGATGATCACGGGCTGCATTCTCGTGCTGATGGGCCTGATTCCGGGCATGCCGCACTTCGCGTTTCTGGTGCTCGGCGGCGGTCTGATCCAGCTCGGCCGCACGATGAAAAAGCGCGCCGAGGAGCGCAAGACCAGCACGGCGCTCGTCGACGTCGCGCCGGCCGCGCTGGCCCCGGTCGAAAACACCGAAGCCAGCTGGGACGACGTGACGATGATCGACACGCTCGGCCTCGAAGTCGGCTACCGGCTGATCCCGCTCGTCGACAAGAACTCGGACGGCGAGCTGCTCAAGCGGATCAAGAGCATCCGCAAGAAGTTCGCGCAGGAAATCGGCTTTTTGCCGCCGGTCATTCATATTCGCGACAACCTCGAATTGCGGCCGAACGGCTACCGCATCGCGCTGAAGGGCGTCGAAGTGGGCGTCGGCGAAGCGTTTCCGGGGCAGTGGCTGGCGATCAATCCCGGCCAGGTCTCAGCTGCGCTGCCCGGTACGCCGACGCAGGACCCGGCGTTCGGGCTGCCCGCCATCTGGATCGATACGAACCTGCGCGAACAGGCGCAGGTGTACGGCTACACGGTGGTCGATTCGAGCACCGTGGTGGCCACGCACCTGAATCACCTGGTCGTGACGCACGCGTCGGAACTGCTCGGCCGCCGCGAAGTGCAGGCGCTGCTCGAACGGATGCAGAAGGACACGCCGTCGCTGGTCGACGATCTGGTGCCGAAAACGCTCCCGCTCACCACGCTGCAGAAGGTGCTGCAAAACCTGCTGGAGGAAGGCGTGCCGATCCGCGATTTGCGCACGATTCTCGAAGCGCTCTCCGAACATGCGTCGAAGATCAGCGACGCGCACGATCTCACCGCCGCCGTACGCCTCGCGCTGGGCCGCGCGATCACCCAGCAGTGGTTCCCCGGCACGGGCGACATGCAGGTGATGGGCCTCGATTCGAATCTGGAGCGGGTGTTGTCCCAGGCGCTCTCGACCGGCACGAATCCGGGTCTCGAGCCGGGGCTCGCGAACACGCTGCTCAACGAAACGCAGAAGGCGATGACGCGTCAGCAAAACCTCGGCTTCGCACCAGTGCTGCTGGTGCAGCATGCTTTGCGGCCGATGCTTGCGCGCTTCCTGCGCCGCAGCCTGCCGCAGTTGAAGGTGCTCTCGTATGCGGAAGTGCCCGACACACGTAACGTGAAGGTGGTGAATCTGATCGGCGCGCATGCTTGAGCGCCGCGCGGCGTTCGCCATCGCACAAGCAGGCCCAGACCTGCACGCACGCAGCTTGTCGCCGGCGCCCTCGGGCGCCGGTTTTCATTTCGGCGGCTTACCCGCTGCACCGCGCGCTCACTCCGATGCAGACCCGCGCCCGTCGCGAAAGCGCCATGCCGGACCGCTCGAAGGTCCGTTTGAACCCGCGTGCGCATCGCGCCGGCCGAGGTTCCATCGCGCGAATTGCCCACCTTTAACGGTCTTTATCCATCGATCGTCGCTCGACAGCTTTCGCAATAATTGATCTCAATGGGAAGCGGTGTGTTGCCGGTCCGTCAGTCCGTTTACCTCATCGGGGGTCCAGCTTGAACATTCGTAAATTTGTCGGTGCCAACAGTCGCGATGCGCTGCGTCTCGTGCGTGAAGCCTTGGGCCCGGATGCGGTCGTGCTGTCCAATCGCACGATGGACGACGGCAGCGTCGAGATCGTCGCGCTGGCCGACAGCGACCTCGCAGCCATCACGCCGAAGGCTCGCGAAGGCGCCAATGCGGCCCAGGCCGCGCCGACAAGTTCAGGTGCTGGACTGGCACTGCCCGTCGCGCCGCGCGCGCTGCCTGCGATGCAAGCGAACCCGTATGCGAGCGGCATGCCCGATGTGTTTTCGTCGGTGTTCGGCGCGAGTCCCGAAGCGGGCGCTGAAACGATGTCCGCCGGCGCGCCACTTGGCACGTCCGCGATTGAAGTGGCACCGGCCGTTCCGAAAGCGAAGCCCCAACTTCAGACGACAGCCGCAGCCACGGCTCCCACCACGGCCTTGCCGGGCGCTGCAACGAACCCGGCGCCGGCGATCGGCCAATCTGTTGCGCAGCCGATCCCCGCCGGACCGAGCGCCCGCGCAGCCGCCGCGCGTCTCACGGAAGACATGCGTGCCGACCTGCTCAAGGCCGCCGGCGTGCCTGCCATGCCCGCCGTGCCGAAGGCGGAGGCCGCCGCGCCGCGCACGATGGCCGAATCGAATCCGTGGCTGATCGACCATGCGCGTCGCATCGCCGCAGAACAGCAGCCACAGGGCGAATACAGCGCGCGCCCCTCGGCCATGACGCCGTCCGCCGCCACGGCTAAGGGACTCGGCGCGGCTGTCGAAATCGACATGGCCGCAACCCAGGCGGACGCCGCCACGCCGGAGACCGACACACCCGACTGGGCCCGCGAAGCCGCGCAAGCGGCCGCGCGCCGCAGCGCGCCAAAGCTCGCGCCGGCGCAATCGGGCAACGACGAAGCGCGCACGCCGGCAGCCGTCGCCGAAGCGATCAAGGCGCGCATGGAGCAGGTCGTCAACGACACCGTGATGAGCGAACTGTCGTCGATGCGCGGCATGATGGAAGAACACTTCGCCGGCCTGCTGTGGGGCGACCGTCAGCGCCGCCACCCGGCGCGCGCCGCGCTCACCAAGCACCTGTTCGCCGCGGGCTTTTCCGCGCAGCTCGTGCAGATGATGGTCGACAACCTGCCCGACGAAGTCGAGACGATGGACGGCGGCATGGAGTGGGTGCGCTCGGTCCTCGAAGCGAACCTGCCGGTGATGGAAGACGAAGACGCGCTGATGGAGCGTGGTGGTGTGTTTGCGCTGATGGGCCCGACGGGCGTGGGCAAGACGACGACCACCGCGAAGCTCGCCGCGCGCTGCGTGATGCGTTTCGGCGCGAGCAAGGTCGCATTGCTCACCACCGACAGCTACCGGATCGGCGGCCACGAGCAGTTGCGCATCTTCGGCAAGATTCTCGGCGTGTCGGTGCATGCGGTGAAAGACGGCGCCGACCTGCAACTCGCGCTCTCCGAACTCCGCAACAAGCACATCGTGCTGATCGACACGATCGGCATGAGCCAGCGCGACCGCCTCGTGTCCGACCAGATCGCGATGCTGTGCCGCGCCGGCCAGCCGGTGCAGCGCCTGCTGCTGCTCAACGCGACGAGTCACGGCGACACGCTCAACGAGGTCGTCCAGGCCTATCAGCGCGCGCCGGATCAGCAGCCGCTCGCCGGCTGCATTCTGACCAAGCTCGACGAAGCCACCAACCTGGGCGGCGTGCTCGATACGGTGATCCGCTACAAGCTGCCGGTGCACTACGTGTCGACCGGTCAGAAGGTGCCGGAGAACCTGTACGTCGCCACGAAGAAATTCCTGATCAAGAGCACCTTCTGCATACCGCGCGACAACTCGCCGTTCGTGCCGCATGACGACGATATTCCGGCGCTGCTGTCCGCGCTGTCAGCACGTTCGACGGCCGAGCTGCACGAGGTTCGCTTTGGATAAGCTCGTTTCCGATCAGGCGGAGGGGCTGCGGCGGCTGCTTGCCCGCAGCGGGGCGCGCGTGATTGCGATGACGGGCGGCCCTGCCGGCGTGGGCTGCACCACGGTGGTGGTCAACCTTGCCGCGGCGCTCGCGCAGCAGGGCAAGGACGTGCTGGTGGTCGATGAATCCGTGGGTGAGCGCTCGGTGAGCGCGATGCTCGGCGGCTTGCGCGGCGCCGGCAATTTTTCGGCGGTGATGCGTGGCGAGATGACGCTCGACGACGCCGCCGCTCGGCACGCGCTAGGTTTTTCAGTGCTGGCCGCCTCGCACAGCAACCGCGAAGGCCACACGGCCGCGCAGTTCAACGTGCTGCTCGGTGGTTCCGCCGACATCGTGCTGATCGACGCGCAGCTCGACGAGCAGGGCTACCTGTCGCCATTCGCGCGGCAGGCGCACGACGTGATGATCGTCACGCGCGTATCGGCGCAGGCGATCACCGACACGTACGCATGCATGAAACGTCTGCACTACGCGCACGCGATCGCGCAGTTCCGCGTGCTGACGAACCACGTCCAAAGCGTGAACGACGCGCATACGACGTTTGCCAACCTGGCCGGCGTGGCCGGGCGCTACCTGGCGGTGGCGCTGGAAGACGCCGGTTGTATTGCCGCCGATGCGCGGATGGCGCGAGCCGAGGAGTTGTCGCGTTGTGTCGTCGATGCGTTCCCATCGACACCGGCTGCGCGCGACTTCCGCCACCTCGCCGCCGAATTGCAGTACTGGCCGATGCGGCCAGCGATGTCGTCGCAAACGCCCTGGATGGCGCCTGCGACAGTTACAGCGGCGCAACACGCCGACCAACCGTCCGCGCAGCACGCCTGAGAGGCGGCACAAGGACAAGGGGAGCACGATGTATAACGCCCAGGGAAAGATTTCCCAAGCCGAAGTTCTGACGAAGTACGCACCGCTCGTGCGTCGCCTCGGCTTGCAGCTCGTCGCCAAGATGCCGGCGAGCGTCGATCTCGACGATCTTATCCAGGCCGGCATGATCGGATTGCTGGATGCCGCCGGCCGCTACAAGGAAGATCAGGGCGCGCAGTTCGAGACCTACGCCAGCCAGCGGATTCGCGGTGCGATGCTCGACGAGTTGCGCAGCAACGACTGGCTGCCGCGCAGCTTGCGGCGCACCTCGCGCGAGGTCGAAACGGCGGTGCATAAAGTGGAGCAGAACCTGGGCCGCTCGGCGAGCGAAACCGAGGTGGCCGAGCACCTGCAAATGCCGCTCGACGAATATCAGTCGATGCTGCAGGACCTGCATGGCAGTCAGTTGATCTACTACGAAGACTTCGATCGCTCGGCCGACGACGAGCCGTTTCTCGACCGCTACTGCGTGGATCATTCCGACCCGCTGTCGGCGCTGCTCGACGACAGCCTGCGCTCGGCGCTGGTGGAGGCCATCGACCGCCTGCCGGATCGCGAGAAGCTGCTCATGTCGCTGTACTACGAGCGCGGCATGAACCTGCGCGAAATCGGCGCGGTGATGGAGGTCAGCGAGTCGCGGGTGTGCCAGTTGCACAGCCAGGCCGTGGCGCGCCTGCGCACGCGGCTGCGGGAAATGGCCTGGGCGAACGCCGAGGCGAACTGAGGCGAGACGGTTCGAGGCTGGACGGGTGGCGCGCTACACGCACACCTCGTTCTTCAGGCATTAGCCATTTCATGTTCGGCGGCGAGCGCGAAAAAGGCTGAGCGCGACATGCCGCGCGCCTGCGCGTACGCGTCGCTTTCATGGACCAGCGCCTCGCCACCACGCCGAACGCATGCTTTTCGTCACCACGCTCGATGGCGATCGGAAAGATCAGTTTTTTCATTTCAGCGCCGCCTGTTTCTGAATGCTGTTCAGGGTGCCGGGCGCAGACCCTTTTTCGGATGCGGAATGGCCACGAGACCGGGCTTTACCGCGTGCCGAAAACGATGGGGGTTGCCCGCTATCCAGACGAGTGGCCAGCCATCGGCGCTGTTCATATCGCACCCCCGAACCTATACACACGATTACACAACCGCGCCAGTGAGCGGAGTTTTTGCTTGCGGATGCATGCGCCGCAACGCCAGAGCCGCAGCGGCGGAGAAAACTCGCTTGGGGGTGACATTTCAACGCGACGCGGCGTCGCGCGCCAGCGAGTCCGATGGCTAACGTCGGAGCGCGAGGGAGGGCAATGAGGTGATGGCGCCGCAATCGAAAAAGGCTCGTCGATGACGAGCCTTTTTGTTCAGCAAAAGGTGTGGCGGGCAGGGCCATGGTCGGTGCGGCGGCCACCTGGCCGCCGACGCTTTTCAAACTCCGGAGTGCGCTGGAATCCGCCCGTCGGGCCCGTAGAAGTTGTTGGCCTTGCGCGGTACGTTCACCTGCAGCGCAGCCAGCGCGCGCTGGTTGTAATCCATCCGCACTCGGATCAACTCGCCATTGTTGGTATTGGCGCGCCGGGCGCGTTCGACGGCTTTTTGCAGCAGGGACCACTGCGCGGCGATGCGCGCGTCCGAATCGGCCGCCAGTTCCATACCGGGCCAGCCGGCCGGCAAGCCCAGCTCGGTCAGTTGCGCGTCGCGCGCTGCTTCCAGGCGCGCGAGCACGCCAATCAGCTCAGTCTTCTTTTCGACGATCGAGGGCAGTTCGTCCAGCGCCGACGCGGAGGCCAGAACCTTGGACTCGATGGTCAGGATCGAGGCGAACGCCTCGACGGTCGAATATTCGTCGATGAGGGTGGCAAGCAGGGCGTCTTTCATCTCAGCAACTCGCTGGGCACGACGGCTCGCGCATGATTCGCGAGCCGGGTTGGTCGAACGCCGCCCGGCATTTCACCGCACTTCGCTGTGCCGCTCAATGGCCGGTCGACGAGGTCTTGTTCTGCAACAGGTCGCGCGCTGTCTGCAGCACGCCGTCGGCAATCTTGCCGGAATCGATCTGCAGCGTGCCGTCCTTGATGGCCTGCTTGATCGACGCCACGTGCGTCGTGTCGATGTCGGCCGAGCCGGACGCCGCGAGGCTGCGCAAATGCTGCGACAGGCCCGACAAGCTGACGCTCGCGTCGCCCGAACCGCTGGCCGTGGTGGCCGCCGCCGTGCTCGCGCTCTGCGCGGTGCCGGCCGCAGGGGTGGCATCGCTCTGTTGCGAGCGGGACAGGGCGTCTTTCAACGTCGGCAGATTCGAATTGTTTGTGGAATCGACTTTCACGATTGGCTTCCTGAACGATTTGATCCTGATAACGGCAACCGCTGATCAAAACTTTAGCGCAATCGCTCCACGTTGGACCTTGCTTTTCCACGCGATCCGTCCCTTTCGATACCGCCGCCGCCACGGCCGGTTCCGGCATGCGGCGCAGGGCGGTCCGCCCGTTCACAGCTGAATCTCCACGGTCGCGCCATCCTTGACGATGCCCGAGATGACCTGCCCGTTCGCGGTCTTCACCCGCACCTGCTGGCCCGGCGACGCGTTGTTCATCGCGCTGCCTTCGGCCGAGATCGAGAAGCCGTCACCGGCAGCTACCACCCGCACCGTCTGGCCGATCGCGACCGCGGACGCGCTCTTGAGCATGTCGCGGCGCAGCGGCATGCCGCCCGCGATCCGCACGAGCGAGACGGAGCCGACCGCCTGCGAGGGATCGGTGACGATCGCTTGCGGCAGGCCGGTCAGATCGCCGTCGCGCGCGACGAGGTCGGCGGCGGTGAGCACTTCGCCCGGCGCCATGGCGCGGGCGGCGAGGTAGTAGGTGGCGTGCAGCGAGATGCGCGCCTGCAGATAGATGGTCCATGGACGCTCGCCCGCGCAGCGCACGCCGACGGTCATGCGGCCCCACAGGCGCGCGCCCGTCGGCATGAACGGTTCGAGCGCGGCGCAGGCGCTGAGGCCGCGCGGAAACGCCGACGCGACGGTGATGTCGATCTTGCCGGGCAAGCCGGCGGACTGCTGCTGCAAAAAGGCCAGCGCGGCGGCGTGAATCGCCTCGGCGTCCTGCTGGCCGGGCAGGGTCGCCGGCTGTGTAATCACGGCTGCCTGCATGTTTTTCTGCGCGACGGCCGGCGCCGGCTGGCGCACCGCCGGTGTTCTGGCGATTACGGGACGGTTTGGCATCGCGGTGGCCGCCGGCGCGATCGGCTTGCCGTTCGCGCCGAATTGCGGCGGCTCGCCACGCGACGCGAGGCTGTCGAAACCGCTGCCTTGCGGCGCGCTGGCGTCGACCGGCTGGACGGCGGCGGGGGCCGCCGTCGGCGCGGGCGTCACGAGGACCGGCATGACCGCGCGCGAAGCCGGCGCGACATTCACGCGCGCCACGTTTGCCGATGCCCCGCCATTGCCTGGCGCGGGAATCGTCACGACGCCGTTGGCGTCCGGTTTGAAGTTGGTGCGGATCATCGCCGGCGCGGCGGCGGGTTCGTTCGCGCCCGGAATGACGATCGCGCCGTTCGTGCCGGCGGCGCGCGTGAACGGATCGGCGTCGCGCGGCGCGGGCCCGCGTCCGATCGATTGCGCCGTGGCGGCGGCGAGCGAGCTGGCCGAAGCCGCGCGCTGCGACGGCGTGCGCATCTGCTGCGCGATATCGGCGAGCGCGCCGGGATTCTTTTCAGCGGGACCCGGAATCACGATCGGGCCGCCGGCTTCCTGCGCCTGGCTCGTGCCCGGCAGCAGCACGATGCCGCCCGCGACCCACAGCGCCACGCTCACCACCAGCCGCGTGAAGACGCGCGAAGCGGCGCGCATGGCAAGGCGCGGCGCCAGCCGCATGACGCGCGCAGGCCGGCCGGCGCGCAGCGAAGCGACGGCGGCCGCCTCTGAGGATGCATGCAAGGACGCACCCGGGCGATGAGCCGCCGCGCGGCTCGCACGCTGCGGCAAATCGGAAGTGGGCTGGTCCATCGTGGTTCTCCATCGAATGCATCGGTACGCCTTGCATTCTAGTGAGCGCCCCCGCCGCGCAAACGTTGAATAGAAGCCCCCTTTCCCGGTTATTCGTCCGATTGCCGCTTGCGTTCGGCCCATAAGATGCACCTCATGCAAAAAGGCCTTCCCGGTCGATGCAGCCCGCGAGCGGCGCAGTGATGGGAAGCCTCGGGAACCCTCTCGGGAGATTTCTATGCTGGACAAACTCGATGCCGAATTCGCCTTCGGCCGCCAGGCGCTGGATGTGCGCGCTTATCGGCAGGAGCTGCTGTCGTCGAATATCGCCAATGCCGATACGCCGGGCTACCGGGCGCGCGACGTCGATTTCGCGTCGTCACTGGCCGGCGCGCTGAAGAAGACCGGCGGCACGACCGCCGGCCAGGGTGCGTCGAACAGCTCGACGCTCGCGATGACGCAGCCGGCCGGCGTGACGAGCGGTATGTCGATGGTGTCGACGGAGCCGGGCCACATGGCCGGCAAAGCGACGCTCACCGCGACCGGCGGCGCGCCCGACGACTACGGCAATCTGCAATACCGGATTCCGACACAGCCCGCGCTCGACGGCAACACGGTGGATATCGACACCGAGCGGGTCCAGTTCGCCGACAACACGCTGCATTTCGAGTCGGGCATGACGGTGTTGTCGAGTCAGATCAAAACGATGCTGGCGGCGATCACGTCGGGTTCATAACAGCACACGCAGCACACGCACCAACAGACACAGCAGCAAGCACGAACAAATCGCTACGGGACTTAACTTGAGGCCGGCTCGAACCGGCAGGAGAGGTCAGGAAACCATGCCATCCCTGATGAATATTTTTGGTGTTGCCGGCTCCGCGATGTCCGCGCAGTCGCAGCGGCTCAACGTGACGGCGTCGAATCTCGCCAACGCGGACAGTACCACCGGCCCGGACGGTCAGCCATACAAGGCCAAGCAGGTCGTGTTCGCGGTGAACCCGCTCGGCGGCGCGCGCTCGGGCTCCGGCCAGCAGGTGGGCGGCGTGCAGGTCACCGGCGTGGTCGATGACCCCTCGCCGATGAAGACCGCATACGAGCCCGGCAATCCGGCGGCCAATGCGGACGGCTACGTGACGCTGCCCAACGTCGATCCGGTGCAGGAAATGGTCAACATGATCTCGGCTTCGCGCTCCTATCAGGCCAACGTCGAAACGCTGAACACGGCCAAAACCCTGATGCTGAAAACGCTCACGATCGGAACCTGAGGAGAACGCCTTGACCACTAGCACCACGATCGGCAGCAACGGCACGACCGTATCGCAAACGCTGCTCGACACGATGAACGGCACGAACAGCAGCACGAGTTCGAGCAGCAGCACGTCCGGCACGTCGGCCACCGATCTGCAGAACACCTTCCTGCAGTTGCTCGTCGCGCAGTTGAAGAACCAGGACCCGACCAATCCGATGGACAGCTCGCAGATGACCTCGCAGCTCGCGCAAATCAGCACGGTGCAGGGCATCAGCCAGCTGAACACCTCGCTGAGTTCGCTGTCGACGCAGCTCTCGGCGGGCCAGCAATCGCAGGCCGCGCTGCTGATCGGCTCGACCGTGCTCGCGCCGGGCAACTCGATCTCCGTGGCGAGCGGCAAAACCGGCGCGTTCGGCGTCACGCTCGCGAACGACGTGAGCGATCTGCAGGTCGTCGTGAAGAACTCGGCCGGCACGATCGTCAACACGATCGATCTCGGCAAGCAGTCCGCCGGCACGATTCCGGTCGGCTGGACGCCGACCGACACGGCGGGCAATGCGCTGCCCGACGGCGACTACACGATCACCGCGATGGGCACGATCAACGGACAGCAGGCGACCGCCACCACGCTGACAGGCGCGACGGTGGAAAGCGTCGTCACGCAGAGCTCGGGCACGGCGGGCCTCGTCCTGTCGAACGGTTCGACGGTCGGGCTGACCAGCGTCGCCGCGATCCTCTGATTCAGAACAATTCAGTTACGACTTTCCAGATACGGAGAACGTCATGGGTTACCAGCAAGGTTTGAGCGGTTTGTCGGCATCGTCGAGCGATCTCGACGTGATCGGCAACAACATCGCTAACGCCAACACGGTCGGCTTCAAGAGCGGCACCGCCGAATTCGCCGACATGTACGCCAATTCGATCGCGACCGCGGTGAACCAGCAGGTCGGGATCGGCACGAAGCTCGCGGAAGTGCAGCAGCAGTTTTCGCAAGGCACGATCACCTCGACCAATCAGGCGCTGAACGTTGCGATCAACGGCAACGGCTTTTACCAGATGAACAACAACGGCACGCTGACCTATTCGCGTAACGGCGTGTTCCAGCTCGACAAGAACGGCTACATCACCAACGCGCAAGGCCTGCAACTGATGGGCTACGCCGCGAACAGCGGCGGCGTGATCAACACTGCGCAGACCGTGCCGCTGCAGGTGCCCACCGCCAACATCGCGCCGACGGCGACCACCACGATCGCTGCAGGCCTGAACCTGAACGCGCAGGACGATCTGATGCTGGGCACGCCGACGGTGACGGCCGGCACGACCAATACCGGCACGCTCGCCAGCAACGGCGCGACGATCACGAACGCCGCCTCGGGCACGAACAACGACAACTACACGATCCAGTTCACCAGCGCGACGGACTACACGGTCACGGACAACACGCTCGGCACCTCGACATCCGGCACCTACACGGCGGGCACGGCGATCGCACTCGGCAACGGCCAGAGCATCACGTTCAGCGGCACGCCGGCGACCAACGACAGCTACACCGTCGCTCCGACACCGATCGCGTTCAACCAGAGCAGCTCGTCGACGTACAACTACTCGACGAGCACGACTGTGTACGACACGCTCGGCGGCTCGCAGCAGGTCAACATGTACTTCTCGAAGACGGCGGCCGGCACCTGGAACGTCTACGCAGGCACGTCGACCGGCACGGCGACGCTGGTCGGCCACGCGAACTTCGACTCGTCGGGCAAGCTGATCGGCACGACCGACGCGAGCGGCACCGCGACCTCGGCGCCGTACACATTCGACGTGTCGATCCCGACCACCGACGGTTCGGCGACGCCGCAGAACATCACGCTGAACATCGCGGGCACCACGCAGTACGGCGGCAAGGACGGCGTGAACAGCCTGCAGCCCGACGGTTATGCGGCGGGTCAGTTGACCGGTTTCACGGTGGCCGCCGACGGCACGCTGACCGGCAACTATTCGAACGGCCAGACCGCCGCGCTCGGGCAGATCGTGCTCGCGAACTTCGCGAATCAGAACGGCCTGATCGATCTCGGCAATAACGAGTACGGCGCGACCTCGGCATCGGGCGTCGCGCAGATCTCCACGCCGGGCTCGACCAACCACGGCGTGCTGCAAGGCGGCGCGGTGGAAAACTCGAACGTCGATCTGACCAGCGAACTGGTGAATCTGATCACCGCGCAACGCAACTATCAGGCGAACGCGCAGACGATCAAAACCCAGCAGACCGTCGACCAGACCCTGATCAACCTGTAAGCGACCGGGACCCCATCATGGATCGGCTGATCTACACCGCGATGTCGGGCAGCGCCCAGGCGCTCGAACAGCAGGCGATCGTCGCGAACAACCTCGCGAACGCATCGACCACCGGCTTTCGTGCGCAGCTGGAGACTTTCCGTGCCGTGCCGATGTCGTTCGGCGACGGCAGTTCGATCAACGACAACACCACCCGCACCTTCGTGCTGTCGTCGACGCCGGGCGCCGACTACACGCCTGGGCCGATCCAGCAGACGGGCAATCCGCTCGATGTGGCGATCCAGGGGCCGGGCTGGCTGTCGGTGCAGACCGCCGACGGCAACGAGGCTTATACGCGCGCCGGCAATCTGCACGTCGACGAAAACGGCCAGCTGGTGAATGCCACCAACCAGGTGGTGCTCGGCAACGGCGGGCCGGTGTCGGTGCCGCCGGGCGCGGAGATCACGATCGGCAAGGACGGCACGGTGTCCGCGTTGACGCCGGGCGATCCGCCGACCGCGGTAGTCACGGTCGACCAGCTGAAGCTGGTGAATCCGGACCCGCAAACCATGACACGCGGCGATGATGGCCTTTTTCGCACTGCCGACGGCAACCCCGCCGACGCCGATCCGGCCGTCACGCTGGCGCCGGCGTCGCTCGAAGGCAGCAACGTGAATCCGGTCAGCGCGATGGTCTCGATGATCACCAACGCGCGGCAATTCCAGATGCAGACCAAGCTGCTCGAGAACGCCGACAAGAACGATCAGTCCGCCAACCAGCTGCTCAGCTTCAGCTAACGGACCGCGTGGGTTTGCCCGACCGCAATCAAGTTGCATGAGATGGGATGCAGTGCTGAAGCACTAACGCCCATCGACACAGGAGAACATAAGTGAATCGCTCGCTCTACATCGCCGCTACCGGCATGAATGCGCAACAGGCGCAGATGGACGTGATCTCGAACAACCTCGCGAACGTCAGCACCAACGGCTTCAAGGGCTCGCGCGCGGTGTTCGAGGACCTGCTGTATCAGACCATCCGCCAGCCGGGTGCGAACTCGACGCAGCAAACCGAACTGCCGTCCGGCATCCAGCTCGGCACCGGCGTGCAACAAGTCGCCACCGAGCGCCTGTACACCCAGGGCAATCTGCAGCAGACCGGCAACTCGAAGGACATCGCGATCAACGGCGCGGGCTTCTTCCAGGTGCAGATGCCCGACGGCACCACTGCCTACACCCGCGACGGCTCGTTCCAGACCAACGCACAGGGGCAGCTTGTGACGTCGAGCGGCTATCAGGTGATTCCGGCCATCACGATCCCGACCAACGCGACGTCGCTCACGATCGGCAGCGACGGCGTGGTGTCGATCACCGTCGCCGGTTCGACCAATAGCCAGCAGCTCGGCTCGATGCAGGTCGCCACCTTCATCAACCCGGCCGGCCTCGACGCGAAAGGCGAGAACCTGTTCTCGGAAACGGCTTCGTCGGGTGCGCCGAACATCGCGCAGCCGGGCCTGAACGGCGCCGGCACGCTGAATCAGGGCTACGTGGAAGCATCGAACGTCAACGTGGTGCAGGAACTGGTGAACATGATCCAGACGCAGCGCGCTTACGAAATCAACAGCAAGGCCGTGACCACCTCCGACCAGATGCTGCAGACCATCAGCCAGATGCAGGTTTGAGGAACGGGGAATTAAAGGCGGTAATCCAGATGTCGTACTTCACTCGCATTCCGGTTCATTCGCGCACCGCTCAGGCGCTCGTGCAGCTCACGCTGCTCGCGGCCCTGGGTGGCTGCGGCCTCGTGCCCAAGCAGCCGATCACGCAACAGCCGATGACGGCGTTGCCGCCGGCTCCGCCGCCACCACCGGTGTCGGGCTCGATCTACAACCCGGGCTACGCGGGCCGGCCGCTGTTCGAAGACCAGCGTCCGCGCAATGTCGGCGACATCATCACGATTGTGATTGCCGAAAACATCAACGCGACCAAGTCGTCGGGCGCCAATGCGAACCGCGCCGGCAGCACGAATCTCGCGGTGCCGACCGCGGGCTTTCTGAGCGGCCTGTTCGCCAAGGCCAACCTGAGCGCGAACGGCGGCAACGTGTTTTCTGGCACCGGCGGCGCGAATGCGTCGAATACGTTCAACGGCACGATCACCGTCACGGTGACGGGTGTGCAGGCAAACGGCAACCTGATCGTCAGCGGTGAAAAACAGATGCTGATCAACCAGGGCAACGAATTCGTGCGCTTTTCCGGCGTGGTGAATCCGAACACGATTTCCAGCCTGAACGCCGTGTACTCCACCCAGGTGGCCGACGCGAAAATCGAGTACTCCGCGAAGGGCTATATCGACGAGGCGCAGAACATGGGCTGGCTGCAGCGCTTCTTCCTCAACGTATCGCCGTGGTGATCATGCGTACCGTCTCCCTTCGCCGCGCAGCCCGCGCCGTGCTTGCCGCCGCCCGGGCCGCCGTGGGCGTCACCGCCCAGCGTGCCGGCCGTGCGCTCGCGCTCGTCGCGCTCACCTGTGCGGCGTTGCCAGCCGCCACGCCCGCGCATGCCGAACGCCTGAAAGACCTCGTCCAGATCCAGGGCGTGCGCGACAACCCGCTGATCGGCTACGGCCTCGTGGTCGGTCTCGACGGTACCGGCGACCAGACCACGCAGACGCCGTTCACCACGCAGACGCTCGCCAACATGCTGGCGAACCTCGGCATCTCGATCAACAACCAGGCGGCGGGGTCGAGCAACTCGCAGTCGTCGCTGTCGAACATCCAGTTGAAGAACGTCGCCGCCGTGATGGTGACGGCGGTGCTGCCGCCGTTCGCGCGGCCGGGCGAACAGATCGACGTCACCGTGTCGTCGCTCGGCAATGCGAAGAGCCTGCGCGGCGGCACGCTGCTGCTCACCCCGCTCAAGGGCGCCGACGGCCAGGTGTACGCGCTCGGCCAGGGCAATCTCGCGGTCGGCGGCGCCGGGGCCAGCGCCAACGGCAGCAAGGTGCAGGTCAACACGCTGGCAGCAGGTCGCATCGCTGGCGGCGCGATCGTCGAACGCGCGGTGCCGACTTCGGTGTCGCAAGCGGGCACCATGCAGCTCGACCTGAACGAGATGGACTACGACACCACGCAGCGCGTCGTCGCGGCGGTCAACAACGCGTTCGGCGGCGGCACCGCCACCGCGCTCGACGGCCGCACGATCCAGTTGCGCGCGCCGAGCGATCCCGAGCAGCAGGTCGCCTTCATGGCGCAATTGCAGAACCTCGACGTGAGGCCCGCGCAGGCCGCCGCGAAGGTGATCCTGAACGCACGCACCGGCTCGATCGTGATGAACCAGATGGTCACGCTGCAGAACTGCGCGGTCGCGCACGGCAACCTCTCGGTGGTGATCAACACGCAACCAGTGGTGAGCCAGCCGGGCGCGTTCTCGAACGGCCGCACCGTGGTCGCGCAGCAGTCGCAGATCCAGATGAAGCAGGACAACGGTGCGCTGAAGCTGGTGAGCGCCGGCGCGAATCTCGCCGACGTGGTGAAGGCGCTCAACGCACTCGGTGCGACGCCCGCGGATCTGATGTCGATCCTGCAGGCCATGAAGGCGGCGGGCGCATTGCGCGCCGATTTGGAAATCATCTAAGGAAGACGCCAGATGAATTCGGATACGACCAATACCGCGAACGACCTGACCAGCCGGTTCGCGCTCGACGTGCAGGGCTTCGCGAGTCTGAGCGCGCAAGCCAAGGCCTCGCCGCAAGCCGGCATGAAGATGGCCGCGCAGCAATTCGACGCCGTGTTCACGCAGATGATGCTG
This sequence comes from Paraburkholderia sp. SG-MS1, assembly GCF_012275575.1. Taxonomy (GTDB): domain Bacteria; phylum Pseudomonadota; class Gammaproteobacteria; order Burkholderiales; family Burkholderiaceae; genus Paraburkholderia. The sequence goes on from NZ_NPIH01000054.1 coordinate 45,053, forward strand.
AAGAGCATGCGCGATGCGACGCCGCAGGACGGCCCGTTCGATTCGCACGACAGCGCGACCTTCACGTCGATGATGGATCAGCAGATGTCGCAGCAGTTGTCGAAGAAGGGCATTGGCGTAGCCGACGCGATGCTCAAGCAGCTGATGCGCAACCAGGGCATCCAGACGGGCGGCGGGGCGGATGGCGCAGGTGCTGCGGGCGGCTTCGCCGGCATGGCCAACGCATTGGGCGGTGGCGGCAGCGGCGGCGACGAAGGGCAGACCGCCGCGCTCAACGCCCTCGCGAAGGCCTACGGCAACGCGCAGGCAAACGGTCAGCTGGCGATGGGCAAGGGCTACTCGGCCAATAGCGCATTGACGCCGCCGTTGCGCGGCGACGGCAGCTCGCCGAAGGTCGACGCGTTCGTCGACAAGCTCGCCGCGCCGGCCCAGGCCGCGAGCGCCGCGACCGGCATTCCGGCGCGCTTCATCATCGGCCAGGCCGCGCTCGAATCGGGCTGGGGCAAGAGCGAGATCCGGAAGACGGACGGTTCGACCAGCCACAACGTGTTCGGCATCAAGGCGAGCAAGGACTGGACGGGCAAGACCGTCTCGACCGTCACGACCGAATATGTGAACGGCAAGCCGCAGCGCACCGTCGAGAAATTCCGCGCGTACGACTCGTATCAGGAAGCGATGACCGACTACGCGAACCTGCTCAAGGGCAATCCGCGTTACGCGCAGGTGATCAATTCGTCACGCGACGTGAACGGCTTTGCCAACGGCATGCAGCGCGCGGGTTACGCGACCGACCCGCATTACGCCAAAAAACTGATGTCGATCATGCAGAAGATGGGCTGATCTGCCGTCAATGCAGGCAAGCGGTCATGCAGCGCCATGCCAGCCGAAGCCGGCACGCAGCAAACCGACGTGCCGGATAAAAAGCCACGCATGCGACGGGGCCAGGTGCAAAACAAGGCGGCCGGTCCCGCCCGAGAGAGGTCCTTGCGTTTTAACGTTTGCGGCAAATATTTCATTAAAGCCCCTAAATTTTGGCTGGGTGCTGCCGCTAATCAGTGACGACCCGATACCGGAAAAGCGTCATAGCGTCCGGTGGAATGCGTGTGTCGCGGCTTCGATCGGGGCCGCGCGAAAGCTCCGGCAGGAGCCCTGGCACGCGCCCGCAAGAACATGCATACCGGCAAGCCCATGGATATGAACCAGTCGAACGGCCAGACCGACACGCACGGCCAGCCGCACGCCCCGCAAGACGATAGCGCGCCGGATTTCGGCCGCCGCAATCCGCTGGAGATCGGCGTTCAGTTGCGCAATCTCGTCAATCGCGGCGATTTCCTCACCATCGAATATGCGGGCGGCCAGCTCGTGACGCGCCTGCTCGACGTCGACGTGCGCGGACGCACCTTCACCTTCGATTGGGGTGCATTGTCCAATCAGAACACAGGCCTGCTGGCCGCGCCGCGCTGCAAATTCCACGCGGCGCCGGACGGCGTGCGCGTCGAATTTGTGACCGCGACGCCACGCGAGACCCGCTTCGAAGGACTGCCCGCGTTCGAGGCCGACTTCCCGGAAGTGCTGTTTTATGTGCAACGCCGCGAGTATTTCCGCGTCGATGCGCCGATTCTCGATCCGTACATGTGCAGCGGTCGTCTGCCGGCGGGCGACACGTTCCGCTTCGAAGTGCACGATCTGTCGCTTGGTGGCGTCGGCATGCGTACCGCGGACGAACGCGTCGCCGAATTGCCGATGGGCACACGCCTTGAAGATTGCGAACTGTCGCTCGGCACGCTTGGCCGCCTGTCGCTCGATCTTCAGCTGGTGTCGCACCGCGCCACGGCGTTGCCGAACGGCACGCAGCGCTACCAACTCGGTTTCCGTTTCCTGACCCTGCCGGGCAGCACTGAAAACACGCTGCAACGTCTGATCACGCAGCTTGAAATGAAGCGCCGATCGCTGGTGCGTTGAGCGGATGCCAGGCGCGTGGGGCAGGGCTCGAGCCGCGCCTCGCCCGCTTGCCACGTGAGAAACAGGATCGCGCCGCCTGCCTGACGGAGCGCGGAGGAAAGCACGCAAAGAGGCGCACGGGAAGCCGCACCACGGTCGCGCCCGGCGAGCCTCGCAAACGTTGCAACAAAGTCGCGCATGCATCGCCATGGCCCTCAATTTTTTGCGCCGTGGGCCGTTAAACAGACTGTTCAAGTAACGTGGCGGCATGTCTGCGGTGTCGCCCTTCAGGATGACGCATGTCCAGCAATCTCTTATCTATCGGCCTCAGCGGACTCAATGCAGCCCAGTGGGGTTTGACGACGACCGGCGAGAACATCAGCAACGCGTCGACGCCCGGCTATTCGATCGAGACGCCGGTCTATGCGGAAACCGGCGGCAGCTACACCGGTTCGGGCTATCTACCGTCGGGCGTGTCCACGACCACCGTACAGCGCCAGTACAGCCAGTACCTCGCGACCCAGCTGAACAACGCACAATCGTCGAGCAGTGCGCTGTCCGCCTACAACACGATGATCACGCAGCTGAACAACCTGGTCGGCAGTCCGACCGCGGGGATCGCGAGCGCCATCACCGGTTACTTCACGGGCTTGCAGAACGTGGCCAACGGCGCGTCCAGCGTGGCGACGCGCCAGACCGCGATGAGCGATGCGCAGACTCTGGCGAACCAGATCAATGCGGCCGGTGAGCAGTACGACGAGCTGCGCGCGAGCGTCAACACGCAACTGAGCGACGCGGTCACGCAGATCAACTCCTACACGCAGCAGATCGCCGCGCTGAACACACAGATCACCGCGGCGAGCAGCCAGGGCCAGCCGCCGAATCAGTTGCTCGACCAGCGCGATCTCGCGGTATCGAACCTGTCGCAGCTGATCGGCGTGTCGGTCGTGCAGAACAACGGCGGCTATAGCGTGTTCATGTCCAATGGGCAGCCGCTCGTGTCCGCCGGCAACAGCTTCAATCTCGGCACCGCGACCTCCGCCACCGATACGAGCGAACTGTCGGTCCAGTATCTCGGCCAGGCCGGCGCGAAGCCGGCGCCGACGCCGCAAACGCTCGCCGACACCAACGTTTCCGGCGGCACGCTCGGTGGCCTGCTGCAGTTCCGTTCGCAGACGCTCGACCCGGCCGAAGCGAAACTCGGCGCGATCGCCACCAGCTTCGCCGCACAGGTCAACGCGCAGAACGAACTCGGCATCACGCTGAACGGCACTGCGGGCGGCGCGCTCTTCACGGTCGGTTCGCCGACGGTGTACGCGAACGGGGAGAACACCGGCAACGCGTCGCTCTCCGTGTCGTTTGCCGACGCAACGCAGCCGACCACCAGCGACTACACGCTCTCATACAACGGCACCGCCTACACGCTGACCGACAACGCGACCGGCAGCATCGTGGGTTCGGCGACGGACCTCACCAACCCGATCGGCGGCTTGCAATTTTCGGCCACGGGCACGATGAAGGCGGGCGATTCGTTCTCGGTCGAACCGACGCGCGGCGCGCTGAACGGCTTCGCCCTGACGACCACGTCGCCGTCGGCGATCGCGGCCGCCTCGCCGGTGCTGGCGTCGGCCTCCGCGTCGAATACGGGCAGCGCGGCGATCACGCAGGGCACTGTCTCGGCGGGCTACAGCGCGCCGACCACCGCCTCGACCATCACCTACACCGCGGGCACGGGCCTGACCGGCTTCCCGCTGAATTCGGTGGTGACGGTGGCCGGCACGCCGCCGACTTCGTACACGATCACCTCGGCGACGACCGCCGTGCCGTACTCGCCCACCTCGGGCGCGACGCTGACGATCGACAACCCGACCAACTCTACCGCTGCCGGCAGCATGAACGGCGTGACGGTCACGCTCAGCGGCACGCCGTCGGACGGCGACACGTTCTCGATCGGCCCGAACACCGGCGCGAGCAACGACGGCCGCAATGCGCAACTGCTGTCGAACCTGACCACCGCGAAGGTGATGTCGGGCGGCACGTCCACGCTGACGAGCGCGTACGCGACCTACGTGAACGACATCGGCAACCAGGCAAGCCAGGTGCAGACGTCGAGCACCGCGCAGGCCTCGCTCGTCACACAGATCACCACCGCGCAGCAGTCCGTGTCCGGCGTCAATATCAATGAGGAAGCAGCCAACCTGCTTCAGTATCAGCAGCTCTATCAGGCCAACAGCAAGGTCATCCAGACCGCGCAGACCCTGTTCCAGACGTTGCTCGGCATCTTCTCGTAAGGCGTTGAACCATGCGTATCTCCAGCTCGCAATACTTCAGCATGAACGTGGAGACAATGAGCAACCAGCAGGCTCAGTTGTCCCAGATCTACCAGGAAATCTCGAGCGGCACGAGCCTGAGCACAGCCGCCGACAATCCGCTCGGCGCAGCGCAGGCGGTGCAGTTGAGTTCGACGGCGACGGCGCTGTCGCAATACACCACCAACCAGAGCGCCGCGCTGTCGTCGCTGCAGGCCGAGGACTCGACGCTCAGCGGTGTGCTCAGCACGCTGCAAAGCGTGAACACGCAAGTGCTCAGGGCGAGCAACGGTGGCCTGAACGATTCGAACCGCAGCGCCATTGCCGCCGAGCTCACAACCCTACGCGACCAGTTGCTGACCTACGCCAACGCGACTGACAGCGCGGGCAATTCGCTGTTCTCCGGATTTCAGAACAGCACCCAGGCATTTACGACCGACCCGAGCGGCAACGTCGTCTATTCGGGCGACACCGGCACGCGCACCGTGCAGGTCACCGACAGTAATCAGGTAGCGACGGGCGACAACGGGCTTACCGTGTTCATGAGCGTCGGCGCGGTCAATGCGGAGCCGGTCGCCGGCGGCAGCTCGACCAACCAGGGCTCCGGCGTGATCGGCTCGGTGACAGTCAACGATCCGACCAATGCCGCGAACGCGGATGCGTATCAGATCCAGTTCAGCGGCAGCGGCGCGTCGCAGACCTATACGATCACGGACACGACCACCGGCGTCGCAGGCACGCCGCAAGCCTATACGGAAGGAGCCAACATCACGATGGGCGGGCAGACTGTCGCGATCACCGGCACACCGGCCGACGGCGACACCTTTACCGTCAAGACGGCCAAGCAGGCGGGCACGGACGTGTTCGCCAACATCAACGCGATGATCGCGGCACTGCAACAGCCGGTGACGGGCGATACGGCGGCGACCGCGAACCTGCAGAACGCGCTTAACACGGGCCTCACGCAGCTGGGCAACACGCTGAGCAACGTGACGGCGGTGCAGGCGTCCGTGGGCGGGCGCGAGCAGGAGGTGAAGGCGCTGCAAACCGTCACGCAGACCAACTCGCTGCAGACGCAAAGCAACCTCGCGGACCTGACCCAGACCGACATGGTGGCGACGATCAGCCAGTACACGTTGCAACAGGCCGCGTTGCAGGCTTCGCAGCAAGCGTTCGTGCAGATCCAGAACATGTCGCTGTTCCAGTACATCAACAACTGATGCTCGAACGCGGCATAAAAAAACCGGCGCGAGCCGGTTTTTTTATGCCGTGAGTGCCGGCACGAAGGGTCTGCTGATCCGCGGTGTTATCGCAAGCCTGCGGCGACCCGCCCCATCTCGTCGATGCCACCGTCGAAAAGCCGCACGAAGAACGGGATCATGTTCGGCAGCATCAGTTGCACGAGCAGTAGACCGACCAGCATCGTGAGCGGAAAGCCGATCTGGAACACGCCGATCTGCGGCGCGGCGCGATTGAGAATGCCGAGCGCGAGGTTGGCGATCAGCAGCGCCACCACCACCGGCAGCGACAGCAGCAAGCCCGCCGCGAAGATCGAGCCGCCCCAGTTGGCGAGCGTCTGCCAGCCGAGCGGCGCGAGCAGGTTCGCCGACACCGGCACCGACTGGAACGTCGTCACCAGCGCGGCCAGCATCTGCAAGTGGCCGTCGACGGAGAGAAACACCAGCATCGCGATGGTCGTCATGTAGCGCGAGATCACCACGCCCGAGCCGGTCGCCTGCGCGTCGAAGAAGGTGGCGAAGCCGAGGCCCATGCCGAGGCCGATGAAGTAGCCGGTCGCGTCGATGGCCTGGAAGACGACCTGCATCGTCACGCCGAGCGCGATGCCGATCAGGAACTGGTTGACGAGCACCCACACGCCGGCCGCAGAAAACACCGTGACTTGGGGCATGGCGCCGATCGTCGGCGCGACGATGATCGTGGTGAAAGCGGCAAGGCCGATCTTCACACGGGCGGGCATCGACACGTTGCTGAACACCGGCGCGGTGGCGATCAGCGCGGCGATCCGCGCGAACGGCCAGAGGAACGCGGTCAGCCAGCCGTTCAGTTGAGCGTAAGTGACCGTGAACATGGCGAAGGAAGTGGCGGCGCGCCGCTCAGTTGACGAGCGTCGGAATGCTAGTGAGCGTGTGACGCAGATAGTCGAGCATCGTCGTCAGCATCCACGGGCCGGCGATCACCATCGTGACGGCGATCGCGAGCAGCTTCGGAATGAACGAGAGCGTCGATTCGTTGATCTGCGTGGCCGCCTGGAACAGGCTCACCACCAGACCGACGATCAGCGCGACGAACAGGAGCGGAGCGGCCAGCACCAGGCCGACGTACATCGCCTGGTGGGCCAGCGTCATGACTGCTTCAGGTGTCATGGTGAGTGCGCCAAAAAATTCGGGTTAGACGAAACTCTGCGCGAGCGAGCCGAGCAGCAACTGCCAGCCGTCGACCAGCACGAACAGCATCAGCTTGAACGGCAGCGAGATGGTGGCGGGCGACACCATCATCATCCCCATCGACATCAGCACGCTTGCCACCACCATGTCGATGATGAGGAACGGGATGAAGATCGTGAAGCCGATCGTGAAGCCGGTCTTCAGTTCGCTGGTCACGAACGAGGGCACGAGGAGCGACAGCGGCACGTCTTCCGGACCCTGCATCGGCGCCGCGTGCGAGATGCGCGCGAACAGCGCGAGATCGCTTTCGCGGGTCTGGCGCAGCATGAACGTCTTGAACGGCGCGACGCCGCGCGCGACCGCCTGATCCATCGAGATCGTGCCGTCGGAAAACGGCTTGTAACCTTCGTTATAGGCCTTGTCGAGCACCGGCGACATCACGAAGAGCGTGAGAAACAGCGCGAGACCGACCAGCACCTGATTCGGCGGCGTGGTGGTCGTGCCGAGCGCCTGACGCAGCAGCGACAACACGATGATGATGCGCGTGAAGCTCGTCATCATCAACACCATCGCCGGGAGGAACGACAGCATCGTGAGCAGCAGCATCGTCTGCACGCTCAACGAGTAGGTGGTGCCGCCGTTCGGACCGGGGCTCGTGTTGAACGCCGGCAGGCCGGCGGTTTGCGCAAACGACAGTGTCGGCAGCGCGAGCATCAGCGCGGGCACGACGAGGGGCAGCGCGCGTGGCGCGGCGCGGCGCAATACTTTGAGTGCGGCTTGCGCCGGGGCAGGGCGCGCGTCACGCAGCGACGAAACGCTGACTTGCATGGAACTGAACTGCATTACCGATCCCCGCCGCCGTGCGCGTTGAAACGTTTGCCTACCTCACCCTTCAAAGCGTCGCGAAAACGTTGAGCGAAGGTGCCCGGCAGCGGCGCGCGAGTAGCGCCGTTTTGCGGGGCCGTGATGGCGACGCTATCGGGCGTGGCGGAGCCCGCCGGCATCGTATGCAGGAGACGCACGTTGCCGGGCGCCGCGCCGAGCACGAGCCATGTGTCGCCGATCTCGACGACCGCAACGCGCTCCTTGCCGCCGAGCGATGCCCCGCCGATGGTCTTCACGAGGCCGCCGCGCTGGCCCGGCTGCAAGCCGAAGCGGCGCGCGAGCCACGCGCAGCCGAACACCAGGCCGATCACGACCAGCAGGCCGACGACCGTTTGCAATACCGCGCCGACGCCCAGCGCCGGAACGGACGAACCGGCGCCGACACCCGAAGCGATGTTCGCGGCGTTGTTGACCGCGTTCATGTCGGCGGCGTGCGCCAACAGGGGCACGGCCAGCGCCGCCGTGGCAACCACGCCGGCGCGAAGCAGGGCTTCGCGCGAAACGTTCAGCACGGCGCGAGCGGTAAAGCGTTTCATCGATTCAACTTCCGGATGCGTTCGGACGGCGTGATGATGTCGGTCAAACGGATGCCGAACTTGTCGTTCACGACCACCACTTCACCCTGGGCGATCAGGCAGCCGTTGACCAGCACGTCCATCGGTTCGCCAGCGAGGCCGTCCAGTTCCACCACCGAGCCCTGCGCGAGTTGCAACAGGTTGCGGATCGCAATCTTGGTGCGGCCGAGTTCGACGGTCATCTGGACCGGAATGTCCAGGATCATGTCGATGTCGTTGCGCGTCGAGGTCGGCTCGACTTTCGACAGCGGCTGGAACACGCCGGCCGTCGTCGCGCTGACATCGGCGTTGTCGTTCTGCTCGGCCAGCGCGCTGGCCCAGTCGGCCATCGCGTCATCGTCCTCGGGCGCGGCCGCGCCCGCGGCCAGTTCGGCCTCGGGCTTTGCGTTCAGGTCACTCATATCCACCTTCCTTCATCGTGTCGGCTGCGCTGATCATTTTTTGGACCCGCAACGCGTACTGACCATTGAAAATTCCGTAGCCGCATTCCATCACCGGCACGCCGTCGACTTTCGCCGTGATGCGCTCGGGAATGTTGATCGGCAGAACATCGCCTTTGCGCATGTTCAGGATCTGCTCGAACGTGACCGGCACCTGCGCGAGGTCGGCGGTCAGCTCCACTTCCGCCGCCTGCACCTGCTGCGACAGCACGCGCACCCAGCGGCGGTCGATGTCCATCGCTTCGCCCTGAATCGGCGAAGAGAGGATGTCGCGGATCGGCTCGATCATCGAGTACGGCATGCAGATGTGCAGCGTGCCGCCCGTCGTGCCGAACTCGATCGAGAACTGCGTGACGATCACGATTTCATTCGGCGTCGCGACGTTTGCGAACTGCGTGTGCATTTCCGAGCGCACGTATTCGAACTGCAACGGCCGCACGCTTTTCCACGACGCCGCGTAGTGCTCGAACGTCAGATTGAGCAGCTTCATGATGATGCGCTGCTCGGTCTGCGTGAAGTCGCGCCCTTCGACGCGGGTATGGAAGCGTCCATCGCCGCCGAACAGGTTGTCGACCACGAAGAACACGAGGTTCGGGTCGAACACGAACAGCGACGTGCCGCGCAACGGCTTCACGTGGACCAGGTTCAGGTTGGTCGGGATCGGCAGGTTGCGGGTGAATTCGCTGTACTTCTGCACCTTCACCGGACCGACGGAGATTTCCGCCGAACGACGCATGAAGTTGAAAATGCCGACGCGCAACAGACGCGCGAAACGGTCGTTGATGATTTCGAGGCCGGGCATCCGGCCGCGAACGATGCGCTCCTGCGTCGCGATGTTGTACGGGCGTACGCCCGAGCGGTCGCTTTGCTCGGCTTCCGAGTCGGACTCGCCGGTGACGCCCTTGAGGAGGGCATCGACCTCCTCCTGGGACATGAACTCTTCGTGGCCCATTGCTTATTCCTCGTGCGTCCCGTGGCGGTTGATGGTGGCAGCGCTAGATAACGTCACTGAGCGTCACTGCACGACGAATTCGGTGAACAGCACGTCCTGCACGTGTATCGGCGCGGTGCCCTTTTCGGTTGGCTGCGCGATCAGCGTCTTGAGCTCTTCGGCGAGCGCGCGCTTGCCTTCCAGCGGCGCGAGATCGTCGGGGTGCTTGTTCGAGAGCGCGAGCAGGATGTGGCTGCGCACTTCCGGCATGTGCTCGGTGAGCTGCTGCTGGGAGGCGGCGTCGCCGAGCCGGAGCGTGAGGCCGATGCGCAGGAAGTGCTGCTGGCCGTCGTCCGATTGCAGGTTGACCGTCATCGATTCGAGCGGGAAGAACAGCGGCGCCGCGGGCGGTGCCGGTGCGGCTTCCGCGGAAGTCGCGGCCGGCGCGCGTTTGGACATGAAGAACCACACACCCGCGCCGGCTGCGCCTGCGGCGACGATCGCAATGAGGGCGATCAGGATGATGCGCTTCAAGGGTCCCGGGGAGGCGGGCGCGGCTTGCTGGTTTGCGGTCGTGGATGCCATGTGGTTTGCTTTGCGTGCCTTTAGTGCTGGTGAGGATGATTGTTGTTGATTTGGGCTTGGATCGATGGGTCGAAAAGAAGGGGGATTGCGGGCTATCTCTGGTTTTTGGGATGTTTTTAGCCCGGGGTGTTGGGCCGTTTGCGCTCGGCGCTGGCCTTTCCTCGATTTCGCGGCGACTATTGGCGTCGCCCCTGTGCGGGGCGGCACCTACTTTCGTTGTCGCCAAGCGGATTTCCTTCGGGGCGCAGCCGCAAAGAAAGCAGGCAAAGAAAGCGGCTTTAAACCGCTCATTTCTTGCGCGGGTGTCCCTGCTTGGGGGAGGCAGTGGCGCGTCTGGAATCCGGGTTGCCGCACACTGCGCGTCAGTGAGAAGGCAGTCATTCTGCCGGCGGCGTTGCGCGCGCCGTCGCGGTAGTTCATCGAACCGTCGGCGTGCTCAGAGGCGCTCGAATCGAGAAGTCTTAGGGGTGCTTTCAGTTCCAGCAAAGCGTGGACCTCCGCGCGAACCGCCGCAGGTCACATGCGATGGCCGCTATGCGGCCAAGCGTCAAGCGTCAGGCGAAAGTATCGACCAGCCCAACCTTGCGCTTCACAGGGACATTGGCCAGCGTGTCTATCGCGTCCGATGTGCCGCCGCCAAACGATCCGCCGCCGCCGGATTTGCCGCCCGTGCGGCCCGAATCGGCGCTCTGTTGCTGGCCGCTGTTCTGGCGCGCGAAGCCGTCGCTGACGCTCGCGCTGCCCAGCCCGATTCCGTTCGATTCCATCGCCTCGCGCAGCTTCGGTAACGCCGCCTCGACCGCCTCACGTACCGATTGATGCTGTGAAACAAACAGCGCATGCGCGTGATTGTCGGCGACCTGCAAGACGACTTGCAGCGGGCCGAGATCTTTCGGATTCAAGGTCAGTTCGGCACTCTGCGAATGCGCGTTCGACAGGAACACCACCTTCTGGCTCAGCGCCTCCTCCCAGTCGGTCGTGCCGACCTGCGGCGCCAGTGCGTTCGCCGCTTCCGCCGCGCTCGCGGTGCCGGTGCTTTGGGCGGCGGTCGTGGTCGCGGCGCTCGCCGCGGCTTGCGTAGCCGCCAGTGCCGCAGTCGCCGCGTCGGCCGCGCTCCTGAAGGACGACAGGTTGTCGGTCTGAGCGCCAGCAGCCGTGGCTGTCAGCGTGTCGACCGCTGACTTGGCCGCCGCAGCCGGGTCGGCCAGTGTCGTCGGCGCAGCTGCCGTCGCGGCGCCCTTCGATGCGTTCGATCCCTTGCCCTCGCCGAACAGCCCGCTTGCGAGCGACTTGCCGTCCGCCGAGCCGTTCAGCCCGCCGTTCGCGCTCGTCAGTCCGTTGGCCGCCGTCGCGGCGCTCGCTGCCGCGCCGCTCGCCAGCGCCTGAGCCGGCACCGTACCTTGGCCGCTCGCCAGTGCGGCGAGCGCCGCCTGCAATGCGTCCTGCAACGACTTCGGATCAGTGGCGGTGGTTTTCTTGCCCGCCGCCAGGCCGGGTGTCGTGATGGTGGCCGTGCCGGTCAGCGAGGCTGCCGCGTCGGCCAAGGCCGTGGCGGGATCGGTGGTCGTCGTGGCGCTGTTTGCGTCGGCCTGCGCTTGTGCTTGTGCTTGTGCTTGTGCGGCGGCCGCCGCTGCTGCCGCGCCCGCATCGGCCGGTGTCGTGTTGTTGCTGGACTTTGCCGGCGTCGCCGGGGTTTTGTCGTTCGACGCCTGCTGCGCGTGATCCGGGGGTGTCGTGGATGACGCCGCGTTCGTCGAGCTGTCGCTGCTCTGCGCGTCGTTCGCCTGTTGCGTGGCGGAATCGGCCGGCGGCGCGTCGTGCACGCTCGACGAAGAAGCCGATGACGAAGAAGCCTGCTGCTGGCTCGCGCTCTGCGCGGCCGCGTTGCTCTGCTGGTCGATGCTTTGCTGCAAGGTTTGCGAGAACGGGTTAGCGCTCGCCGCGGCGGCCATCGCCGTGCTGGTCGACGAGTTGCCGGCGGAACCGAGCAGCGAACCGATTTGTGAGCCGATCTGTGAAAGAAGCGACATAAGGAATCCTGTCAATCTGTCGTACGGGTGGTCGGTGAGACGAGGCGATGCTCGCCTGGGTCAGATGCCTTCGGCGCGCATGCGCAGAATCCGCGCGGCGAATTCGTCGGCATCGCGCTGATCCCGCCGCGCGACGGTTTTTGCTTCGGCTGCTTCGCCGCGCGCCTGCAGCACTTCGTACGAGCCGAGCTTCTGCTTCTGGCGCTGCCAATCAGGCTTCGCCGCTTCGACACGGGCGGTGGCCGTCGCGAGCAAACCGCGCTGCTGGTCGATAGCGGCGTCGAGCGTGTCGATGAACGCCTGGAAGTTGCGCATGTTGCCGGCGGGCATGCCGCTCTGGGCGGTCGTCGTGAAGCGCGAGTGGTATTCATCGCGGTACTGTACGAGCGCATTGAGCTGCGCCTCGACGTCGTTGCGCTCGCGCTGCGCGCGGCCCAGACGTTGGGCGGCGGCGTCCACATCGTCCTGCGCGAGGCCGATGAGCGTCTTGATCGGAAAGTGTTTCGCCATCGTCAGCCTCCTTGGGCAAACAGTGCGTCCAGCATTTCGACGCTGGGTTCAAAGTTTGCGCATTCGCGAAAACCTTGCTGCAAAAATGCTTCCATCCGCGGATACAGCGCGATTGCGCGATCGAGTACCGCGTCGCGCCCGCTCGAATACGCGCCGACGTTGATCAGATCGCGGTTGCGCTGATACCGGGACAGCATTTGCTTGAACATACGCGTCTTGTTCAGATGGTTATCGTCGATCAGCGCGGTCATTGCCCGGCTAATCGACGCTTCGATGTCGATTGCCGGATAGTGGCCGGCCTCGGCGAGCGAGCGCGACAGCACGATGTGGCCGTCGAGAATCGCCCGCGCGGAGTCGGCGATCGGGTCCTGCTGGTCGTCGCCTTCGGTCAGCACGGTGTAGAACGCGGTGATCGAACCGCCGCCCGCCGGGCCGTTGCCGGTCCGCTCGACGAGCGCCGGCAGCTTGGCGAACACCGAAGGCGGATAGCCCTTGGTGGCGGGCGGCTCGCCCACGGCCAGCGCGATTTCGCGCTGCGCCATCGCGTAGCGGGTCAGCGAATCCATCAGCAGCAGCACATGCTTGCCCTGGTCGCGGAAATATTCGGCGAGTGAAGTGGAATACGACGCGGCCTGCATCCGCAAGAGCGGCGACACGTCGGCAGGCGCCGCGATCACCACCGAGCGCGCGAGACCTTCCTCGCCGAGAATCTGCTCGATGAATTCCTTCACTTCGCGGCCGCGCTCGCCTATCAGGCCGATTACGATCACCTCGGCGCTGGTGTAGCGCGCCATGGTGCCGAGCAGCACCGATTTACCGACGCCCGAACCGGCAAAGAGCCCCATGCGCTGGCCACGGCCGACGGTCAGCAACGCGTTGATCGCGCGCACGCCGACGTCGAGCACCTTGTGAATCGGCTCGCGGTTCAGTGGATTGATGACCGGCGCCGACAGCGGCGCGTCGGCGTGCGCACCGAGCGGGCCGAGCCCGTCGAGCGGACGGCCGGACGCGTCGAGCACGCGGCCGAGCAATTCCCAGCCGACCGGCAGACGCTTCGCGCCCGCCATCGGGTCGGCGATCGGCGCGCTTTCGAGCGGATAGACGCGTGCGCCGGGCAGCAGGCCGATCACTTCGGTGGTCGGCATCAGAAACAGTTTGTCGCCGGAGAAGCCGACGACTTCGGCTTCGGCCATCGGCAGCGAACTGCCGGGCGGCAGTTCGATCATCACCTCGGCGCCGACCGACAGGCGCAGGCCCACCGC